>NC_006348.1:2808118-3510148 GCF_000011705.1 Burkholderia mallei ATCC 23344
CATGTCGGTCGGGAACGCCGGGTATTCGGACGTGCGGATCGCGACCGCGCTCGGCCGGCCGTCCATGCGCACGCGCAGCGTGTCGACGCCTTCGTCGATCGTCGCGCCCGCTTCGCGCAGCTTGTCGATCACCGCGTCGAGGATGTGCGCGCGCATGCCGGTGAGCGTCACGTCGCCGCCCGCCGCCGCGACCGCGCACAGGAACGTGCCCGCCTCGATCCGGTCCGGAATCACCGCGTGCGTCGCGCCGTGCAGGCGCTCGACGCCCTGGATCACGAGCCGGTCGGTGCCGATCCCGTCGATCTTCGCGCCCATCGCGACGAGCAGATGCGCGAGATCCGTCACTTCCGGCTCGCGCGCGGCGTTCTCGATCACCGTCTCGCCGTCGGCGAGCGTCGCCGCCATCAGCAGGTTCTCGGTGCCCGTCACGGTGATCATGTCGGTGACGATGCGCGCGCCCGAAAGGCGCTTCGCGCGCGCCTCGATGTAGCCATGCTCGATGTGGATCTCGGCGCCCATCGCCTGCAGGCCCTTGATGTGCTGGTCGACGGGCCGCGCGCCGATCGCGCAGCCGCCCGGCAGCGACACCTTCGCGTAGCCGAAGCGCGCGAGGAGCGGGCCGAGCACGAGGATCGACGCGCGCATCGTCTTCACGAGCTCGTACGGCGCGACCGGATTGTCGACGCGCGACGCGTCGAGCACGACCCGCGCGCCGTCCGTTTCCTCGCGCATGCCCATCTGGCCGAGCAGCGCGAGCGTCGTGCGCACGTCCTTCAGGTCCGGCACGTTATCGAGGCGCACCGGCTCGGCGCTCAGCAGGCCCGCGCAGAGGATCGGCAGCGCGGCGTTCTTCGCGCCCGACACGGCGATCTCGCCGGCGAGGCGCCGGCCGCCCTCGATCGCGAGCTTGTCCGTACCGTGCGCGTGCGCTTCCCGATTGCCGGCCGGGGTTGCCGTGGCGACGCACTCGACGGCGTCGTGTTCGTTGACGGTGACTTGCACTGACTATTTCCGTTTATGCGTTCTGCCATTCGGCGGGCGTCAGCGTCTTCATGCTGAGCGCGTGGATTTCCTGCTTCATGCGGTCGCCGAGCGCCGCATAGACGAGCTGATGCCGCTGGATCGGCCGCTTGCCCTCGAACGCGGACGACACGATCGTCGCGAAGAAATGCTGGCCGTCGCCTTCGACTTCCAGATGCGTGCAGGCAAGGCCTGCCTCGATGTATTGCTTGACCAGTTCGGGAGTCGGCAACATGAAATGCTCCTGTCAGTACGCGCCAGGCCGCCCGGGCGCGCGCCGCGAAGCGGCGGCGAACGCGGCGGGCGGCCGTCGCTTCATATCAATGACGCAGTTTGTAGCCGGTGGCGAGGAGCCGCATCGCGATCAGCGCGAGCAGCACGAAGAAGCCGGCGACGACCGAAAGGCTCGCGAGCGGGTTCACGTCGGCGATGCCGAAGAACCCGTAGCGAAAACCGTCGATCATGTAGAAGAACGGGTTGAGCCGCGACACCTCGCGCCACACGGGCGGCAGCGAATGCGTCGAATAGAACACGCCCGAGAGGAACGTGAGCGGCATGATGAGGAAGTTCTGGAACGCGGCGAGCTGATCGAACTTCTCGGCCCAGATCCCGGCGATGAGGCCCAGCGTGCCGAGAATCGCCGAGCCGAACAGCGCGAACGCGACGATGTACAGGGGCGCCGCGAAGCTCATCGGAATGAACCACACCGTGACGACGAACACGCCCGCGCCGACCGCGAGCCCGCGCACGACGGACGCGAGCACGTACGCGCCGAAGATGTCCGCGGACGACAGCGGCGGCAGCAGCATGAACACGAGGTTGCCCGTGATCTTCGACTGGATCAGCGACGACGAGCTGTTCGCGAACGCATTCTGCAGCACGCTCATCATCACGAGGCCGGGCACGAGAAAGCTCACGTACTCGACGCCCGGATACACGTTGACGCGGCCCGTGAGCGCATGGCCGAAGATCGTCAGGTAGAGCAGCGCGGTGACGACGGGCGCGAGCACCGTCTGGAACGACACCTTCCAGAACCGCAGAATTTCCTTGTAGAACAGCGTGCGGAACCCGCTCATGCCAACCCCTCGATCACATCGGCGCCGTTCATCACCTGCACGAACACATCCTCCAGATCGGCCTTGCGGATCTCGATCTCGTCGAAGCCGCAGCCGGCCGCGCGGCACAGCGACAGGATCCGCTCGACCTCGTCGTAATCGGTGATCCGCAACAGATGCTCGGGCTGCGCGGCGGGCGCCGGCTCGGCCTCGAGCGAGCGCAGCTCGGCGGGCAGCGCGCCGTGCGACAGCCGCACGAACAGTTGCAACCCCGAGAAGCGCTGCAGCAGCGTGCGCGTGTGGTCGAGCGCGACCACTTCGCCGCGCCGGAGCATCGCGATGCGGTCGCAGAGCGATTCGGCTTCCTCGAGATAGTGAGTGGTCAGCACGATCGTGTGGCCTTCGCGGTTCAGGCGCGAGATGAACTTCCACAGCGTCTGGCGCAGCTCGACGTCGACGCCCGCCGTCGGCTCGTCGAGCACGATCACGGGCAGCCGGTGCACGAGCGCCTGCGCGACGAGCACGCGCCGCTTCATCCCGCCCGACAGCGCGCGCATGTTCGCGTCGGCCTTGTCGGTGAGATCGAGGTTCGCCATCACTTCGTCGATCCAGTCGTCGTTGCGGTGCAGCCCGAAATAGCCGGACTGGATCCGCAGCGTTTCGCGCACCGTGAAGAACGGATCGAACACGAGCTCCTGCGGCACGACGCCGAGCGCGCGCCGCGCCGCCCGGAAATCCTTGACGACGTCGTGGCCGCGCACCGCGATGGTGCCTTCGTCGGCGCGCGCGAGGCCGGCGAAAATGCTGATGAGTGTGGTCTTGCCTGCGCCGTTCGGGCCGAGCAGACCGAAAAACTCGCCTTCCTCGACCGACAGGCTGACGCCCTTGAGCGCCTGAAGCGATTTGTAGCGCTTCTTGACGTGACGGATTTCTATGGCTGACATGACTGAGCGCGGCACGACGGCCGCAGCGCCTTCTTTATGCTCGATGCGAAAGGGGGAAATGGGGACCGTTCGGCAGCCCCGCAAAACGGTTGATTATAGGGCAAACCGGCCAGGCCGGCCGGCGCGCGGACCCGGAGTCGACGCCCGCACGCGCGGCGTGCGCCGCGCATGCGTCGCGCCGCGCGCTTCGTGCATCGGCCGCGCCCGGCCCGGCCGGCGCGGGCCCTGTTGATCAACGGAAAGGCAGCGGCTCGCCCACGGGCGCGACGGCCGTGGGCGAGCCCGGACGCGGGCGTCAATGTCGCCCGGAGAGAAGCGTGTCGATCCCGTACGCCTGCGCGAGGCTCGCGAGCTTCGGCGGCAGGTTCTCGATGTCTAGCGTCACGCCGCGCGCGCGCGCGGCGCGCTGCCAGGCGAGCAGCACCGCGAGCGCCGACGAATCGAATTGCGCGAGCGCGCCGCAGTCGACGGCGGTGGCGCCCGCCTCGATGCGCGCGAGCCCTTGGGCGAGCGCGGCTTTCGCGCTCGCGTGGGTCAGCGTGGCGCCCGAGTCGAAGCGGCTCACGATGCCTGCTTGCCCGAGGCAAGCTGCTGGTTGCGTTCGGTCAGGAACTGGATCAGCCCATCCACGCCGCTTTGCTGGATCTTCTCGCTGAACTGCTGCTGGTAGGTCTGGATCAGCCAGGCACCCAGCACGTTCAGGTCGTAGACGCGCCAGCCCTGCGCCGTCTTGTACAGGCGGTAGTCGATCTGCACCGGCTGGCCGTTGTTCATCGCGACCGTGCGCACGACGACGTCGGTGGCGTCGGCGTCCGCGCGAAACGGCGGATACTGGATCTGCTGGTCCGGCTTCAGTTGCGCGAGCGCGCCCGAGTAGGTGCGGATCAGCAGTTGCTTGAACTGCTCGATCACCTGCTGCTGCTGGGCAGGCGTCGCGGTGCGCCAGTTGCGGCCCATCGCGAGCTGCGTCGTGCGGCGGAAATCGGTGTACGGCAGGATGTCCTTGTTGACGATCGTCATGATGCGGGCGGTATCGCCCTGCTTGATCGTCTGCGTGCGCACTTCGTCGAGCACCTGCTGCGTCGCGGACTTGATGAGCGCCTGCGGATTCGATTGATCGACTTCCGCGTGAGCGGCGGCCGCGCCGAACGAGAACAGCGCGGCAAGGACGGGGATCAGGAACAGTTTCTTCATAGGTATGACCTGCTTGTATGAGTCGATGCCAGACTTGGAACCGTCGACGCCGGCGCAAGTTCGCGCCGGCCGCCGTCAGAATCGTTTCCGGCTGTAACCGATGTAAGTGTCGGGTCAGTGCAGCCGGATGCTCGGGAAACGGATGCCGCCCGGCGACGGCGGCACGACCTGCTGAGCGGGCACGTTCGTCGCGCTGCTCGGATTCGGCGCCGCGGCCGATGCGGGCTCGGCCGCGCCCGGCGCCGCACCGGACGCCGCCGTGGGCGCGGAAGCGGCGGCCGGCGCCGATGCCGCGCCGCTCGCGGGCGCCGCGGCGCCCTCTTCCGGCATCTCGTAATTCGGCGGCGGCGCCTCGTTGCCGTAATCCGGCAGGTTCGACTGCGCGCCCGTGGCGCCGCCGATCAGTGCCTGGCGGCGCTGCAGGTACGCGTTGCTCACGAACGAATACTTGTCGATCGCGGCTGCCTCGAGCACGTCGCCCGCGCCGAGCAGGTTCGCGCGCGTGTTCACGAGGTTCAGCCCGAACAGGCCCCAGCTCACGCCGTCGGGCCGTACATAGGTAAGCGGGTTGCCCGCGTAGTCGACGGCGAGGCCCGCCGTGTCGCGCACGGTGCTCGGGCCGAGCAGCGGCAGCACGAGGTACGGGCCGCTCGGCACGCCGTAGTGGCCGAGCGTCACGCCGAAGTCGTTCGCGTGTTTCGGCAGCTTCGCGAGCGTCGCGACGTCGAACAGGCCGCCCACGCCGAACACCGTGTTGATCACGATCCGCATGATGTCGCCGACGCCGTCGGCGATCTTCAGCTGCACGAGGTTGTTCGCGGCGATGTAGACGTCGCCGATGTTCGAGAAGAAGTTCGTCACGCTGTCGCGCATCGGCTGCGGCACCGCCCACTGATAGCCGCGCGCGACCGGCTTGAGCGCGTACTGGTCGACCTTGTCGTTGAACGTGTACATCGTCCGGTTGAAGCCTTCGAACGGGTCGCCCTTGGTCGGCGTCTGGACTGTCGCGCAACCGCTCAATGCCGCGGCGGCCGTGATCGCCAGCACCGCTGGGCTGATGCGGATCGTCTGCATGATGTTCTTCCCCTCTTTTCTTCTCTCGTATGCCGCTTGCGCGGCGTTCACTGTGCCGCCGCGCCCGATGCCGCAGATGCCGCAGATGCCGCCACCGGCGCGGGCGCCGGCGCGCCCGATGCGGCGGCGCCCGGCTTCGCGCCGCCCGCGTCCGCGGCCTTGCTGTACAGGAACTGGCCGATCAGGTTCTCGAGCACGATCGCCGACTGCGTCATCGTGATCGTATCGCCCGCCTTCAGCATTTCCGTGTCGCCGCCCGGATCGAGGCCGATGTACTGCTCGCCGAGCAGACCCGAGGTCAGGATCTTCGCCGACGAATCCTTCGGGAACGGGTACTGCTTGTCGAGCTCGATCGTGACGAGCGCCTGGTAGGTGTTCGTGTCGAAGCCGATGGTCTTCACGCGCCCGACCACGACGCCCGCGCTCTTGACGGCCGCGCGCGGCTTCAGGCCGCCGATGTTGTCGAATTTCATCTTCACCGCGTAAGTCGGCTGAAACGACAGCGAGCTCATGTTGCCGACCTTCAGCGCGAGGAACAGCAACGCGAGAAAGCCCAACACTACGAAGAGGCCGACCCAGAAGTCGAGAGCAGTCTTTTTCATCGTCATCCCAGAAAAGGCTTAGCTGAACATCAACGCGGTCAGCAGAAAATCGAGGCCGAGTACGGCGAGCGACGCATACACGACAGTCTTGGTCGTCGCGTGCGACACGCCCTCGGGTGTCGGCTTCGCTTCGTAACCCTGAAACAGCGCGATAAACGTGACGGCGAAGCCGAACACGACGCTCTTGATCACGCCGTTGCCGACGTCGGCCCACACTTCGACGCCGCCTTGCATCTGCGACCAGAACGCGCCGGGATCGACGCCGATCAGCAGCACGCCGACGACATAGCCGCCGAGCACGCCGACCGCGCTGAAGATCGCCGCGAGCAGCGGCATCGCGATGACGCCCGCCCACATCCGCGGCGCGATCACGTTCTTCAGCGGATCGACGGCCATCATCTCGAGCGCGGTCAGTTGCTCGCCCGCCTTCATCAGGCCGATCTCGGCCGTGAGCGACGTGCCCGCGCGGCCGGCGAACAGCAGCGCCGACACGACGGGGCCGAGCTCGCGCACGAGCGACAGCGCGACGAGTAGGCCCAACGCCTGCTCGGAGCCGTAGCGGTTCAGCGTGTAGTAGCCCTGCAGGCCGAGCACGAAGCCGACGAACAGGCCCGACACGGCGATGATCACGAACGAATAATTGCCGAGAAAATGGATCTGCTTCGTGACGAGCCGCGGCCGCCGCAACAGCGAGAAGAATTCGAGCACGACGCGCACGAACATCCGGGTCGCATAGCCCGTGCGCTCGAGTCCGCCGATCACGAAACGCCCGATCGCGCTGATCATCTGCGCCCTCCGCCCAGTCCGAAGTCCGCCGCGAGCGGCTGGCTCATGTAGTGAAATTTGAACGGGCCGTCCGGCGCGCCGTCGATGAACTGGCGCACGCTCGGATCGGTCGACGCGCGCAGCGCGTCCGGCGTGCCCTCGGCCAATACGCCGCCGTTCGCGAGGAAGTACACGTAATCCGCGATCGCGAACGATTCCGGCACATCGTGCGTGACGAGGATCGACGTCGCGCCGAGCGCGTGATTCAGCGTGCGGATCAGGTTTGCGGTGATGCCCAGGGAAATCGGGTCGAGGCCCGCGAACGGCTCGTCGTACATGATGAGCTGCGGATCGAGCGCGATCGCCCGCGCGAGCGCGATGCGCCGCGCCATCCCGCCCGACACCTCGGACGGCATCAGCTCGCGCGCGCCGCGCAGGCCGACCGCGTTGAGCTTCATCAGCACGAGATCGCGGATCAGCGCTTCAGGCAGATCCGTGTGCTCGCGCAGCGCGAACGCGACGTTGTCGTACACCGACATGTCGGTGAAGAGTGCGCCGAACTGGAACAGCATGCCCATCTTGCGGCGCAGCGCGTAGAGGCCGTCGCGCGTCTGCGCGCCGACGTCGGCGCCGTCGAACAGCACCTGGCCGCGGCGCGCGCGCACGAGCCCGCCGATCAGGCGCAGCACGGTGGTCTTGCCGCAACCGGAACCGCCCATCACCGCGACCACCTGGCCGCGCGCGAAGCGCATGTTCAGGTTCGACAGGACGAGACGCTCGCCGTAGCCGAAATCGACGTCGCGAAGCTCTAGCAGGGACTCGGAGGAGGAGCTCACGGAGCGGACAATCCTTATACGCAGAACGCCGAATTATAGGGCCTGCATCGGAATGATGCCGCAAAGGCCGCTCAGGCGCTCCAGTCAGAGATTGTCAAATTATCGTCCGAAGTTTTGCTGCAATGCAACAATCGCTTCCCGGTAATCGGCCGCCGCCGTGATTGCGCTGACGACGGCCGCGCTGCCGACGCCCGCCGCCAGCACCGCGCCGAGCGTGTCGGGCGCGATTCCGCCGATCGCGACGAGCGGCGCCTGCGGCCCGGCGAAGCGCACGTAGCGCGCAAGCCGCGCGAGGCCTTGCGGCGGCGCGGCAACCGCCTTCGTCGCGGTCGCGAACACCGGGCCGAGCGCGAGATAGCTCGGCTTGAACTGCAGCGCGACGAGCATTTCGTAATACCCGTGGCTCGACAGGCCGAGCCGCGCGCCCGCCCGCGCGATCGCGCCGAGATCGGCGGTCTCCAGATCCTCCTGGCCGAGGTGCACGCCGTATGCGCCCGCGTCGAGCGCGAGCCGCCAGTGATCGTTGATGAACACGCGCGCGTCCGGATGGCGGCGGCCCGCGGCAACGGCCCGCTCGATCTCCGCGCGCAGCGCGTCGGGCGAGGCGTCCTTCACGCGCAGTTGCACGGTCCGCACGCCGCAATCGAGCACGCGCTCGACCCATTCGGCGCTCGGCAGCACCGGATACAGGCCGAGCCGCTGCGGGCACGGCGCAAACGCCGGTTCGGGCGCGGCGGGCAGGCCGAGCACGCGCGGAAAGCGTGCCGGATCGACGGGCCACGGATCGCCGCCGCGCGCCTCGTCGCCGTCGCGCCATGCGAGCGCGAGCACGAGCGCGTCGGACGCGGCGAAGCCGCAATCGAGAAACGCCGCGAGCGCCGCGATCCAGTCGTCGGCGAGCGGCGCGCGCGACGCGAGCGCATGGCGCGCCGCGCCCGTGTGGAGCGTGGCCGATGCATCGTCGATGACGATCGCCCGCGCGCCCGCCGCGTTCAGCCGCGCGATGTGCGCGGCGTGCGCGCCGGCGTCGCCCGCGATGGCGACCCACAGGTCGGCCGCGCGCGGCTGCTCCGGCGGCGCGAGACAGATCCGCGTGCGCACGGCCGGCCGCGGCCACGCACCGAGCGTCGCGCGAATCCGCTCGGCGGCCTCGGTAAGCTCGTCGGCGGGCGGCCAGAACGCGTCGGGCAACGCGGCGCTCATGCGTGGCTCCCGTCCTGGTGCCAGAACGGCATGCCGACGACGGGCGTGCTCGCGTGCGCGCTCTCGCGCGCATCCATCGGCCCCGCGAGATACGCGGCGCGCCCCGCCTCGACGCCCCGTGCGAACGCGCGCGCCATGATTTCCGGATGCGTCGCCTGCGACACGGCCGTGTTCAGCAACACGCCGTCGAAGCCCCACTCCATCACCTGGCACGCGTGCGACGGCACGCCGAGCCCCGCGTCAACGATGAGCGGCACGTCCGGCAGCCGCTCGCGCAGCACGCGCAGCCCGTACGGATTCACGATGCCCTTGCCGGTGCCGATCGGCGCGCCCCACGGCATCAGCGCCTCGCAGCCGGCGTCGAGCAGGCGCCGGGCGATCACGAGATCCTCGGTGCAATACGGCAGCACCTTGAAGCCGTCCTTCACGAGCAGCGTCGCCGCTTCGATCAAGCCGACCGGGTCCGGCTGCAACGTGTAGTCGTCGCCGATCAGCTCGAGCTTGATCCAGTCGGTCTCGAATACCTCGCGCGCCATCTGTGCGGTCGTCACCGCCTCGGCGATCGTCTGGCAGCCCGCCGTGTTTGGCAAGAGCGGCACGTCGTGGCGCTTGAGCAGCTCGAAGAAACCGGCCTCGGCCGCGCCGGCGTTCATCTGGCGACGCAGCGCGACCGTCACCATGCCCGGGCGCGCGGCCGCGATCGAATCGGACAGCGATTGCAGCGACGGATAGCGCGACGTGCCGAGCAGCACGCGGCTCGCGAAGGTTTGGCCGTGCAGCGTGAGCGTATCGGCGGAAGAAAGAGGCGTCATCGGAAGATCCTGTGGGAACGGGGAGCGGGGGCGAGGCGCGCGCGGCGGCGCGTCAGCCGCCCGCGACCGGATGCACGATGTCGAGCTTGTCGCCCGCGGCGAGCGCACGCGCCGCATGCTGCGTGCGCGCGACGAACGCGCCGTTGACCGCGACCGCGAACGGCGGTCGCGCGCCGTATGCGGCGAGCGCGTCGGCCACCGTCGCGCCGTCGGGCAGCGAGAACGTCTGTTGGTTGACCTGGATGTCCATGATGGCTGTCGATGTCGATTGATCGGAATTGGCCGGCTCGTCCGGCGCTCACGCGGACGCGTGCGCCGCGCGCTGCTGCAGCAGCGCCGGCCAGCGCGCGTCGCGCCGCCACGCGGCGAACGTATCGGCATCCTTCACGGTACGCTCGACGAGCGCCTGCGCGAAACGGGCCGCGGCATCGGCGATTTCCGGCGCGATCATGAAGCCGTGCCGGTACAGGCCGTTGACCGCGAGCGTCGCGCCGCCGTCCCACACGAGCGCCGGACGATGGTCGGGCAGCGTCGGCCGGCATTGCGTGTTCAGTTCAAGAATACGCGCCTCGCCGAACGCCGGGTGCACGGAGAACGCGGCGCTCAGCAATTCGAGCGCGGAGCGCACGCTGACGGGCGACATGTCCTCGCCCTCGATCTCGGTCGCGCCGATCACGTAGAGATCGTTCTCCTTCGGCGCGACGTACAGCGGATAGCGCGGATGCAAGAGTCGCACGGGGCGCGTGAGGCCGATGCCGGGCGCGTGCACGCGCGCGACTTCGCCGCGAATCCCGCGCAGCGCCGGCATCTGCGCCTTCGCGCCGAGCCCGCGGCAGTCGATCGTGATGCGCGCGGCGGGCGCGGCGTCGGGCGCGACGGCGGCATTCCAGTGCACGTCGACACCGCGCTCGGCCAAGCCCGCGGCGAGCGCGCGCAGCGCCTGGCGATTGTCGAGCTGGCCTTCGCGCGGCAGCAGCAGGCCGCGCGCGAAGCGGCCGGCGAGCGCCGGCTCGGCCGCGTCGAGCTGCGCGCCCGCGAGCGCGATGAGGCCGCCGTCGAGCAGCTCGGCGCTCGCGTTCGCGCGCACGCGGCGCTTGAAGAGCGGCGCTTCCGCGCGGTCCGCGTGATGCCAGACGACAAGCGTGCCGTTGCGCTGGAAGTAGACGGGCTCCGGCAGCTCGGCAAGCCAGCTCGGCCACAGATCGAACGACGCGACGCCGAGATCGGTGATGAGGCGCTCGGCGCTCGCGGCTTCGGCGAGCGGCGCGAGCATCGCGGCCGCGACCCATGCGGCCGAGCCCGAGCCCGCCGCGTCGCCGCGCTCGTAGAGCGACACGCGGTATCCCGCGCCCGCGAGGCGCCACGCGATCAGGCGGCCGACGAGGCCGCCGCCCAGCACCGCGAAATCGGATTCAGACGCACGCATGTTCATCGCATCCGTCCGTCATGTCCGTCATCGGGAAGCGGCTCGCTGCGGGAGCCGGGGAAGCCGCGGCGGCCGACGGCTCGCAGCGACGCAAAAGAACTGAAGATTGCACGGTCATCGATACCTTCCGTCACGCGCGAAGTTGCGCACCCAAAAGGACGAAACCGGCGACTGAGGCCGGCCGGGGCCGTGATGCGCGCAGCTCGCCCAAACGACGGCGGCGGGCATGGCCCGGCGGGATCGGAAACTTCCCGCGCCGGTATTACCCGGATCGGGTGCGAAGGGTCTCTCTCAGCCTCGTCGCGCATCCGGCCGTGCCGACTCGGCAGGCCGGGGACGCGCGAAGCACCCCTGTTTCGTCGGCGGTCATTAGACCATAAAAGCGGAAACGGCCGCAAACCTCGCGCTGCGGCAAATTCGCCCGGCGCGCGGCGGCGCTGGCACAATGCCGCTGGGAATCGGCGCGCGGGCGGCATCGTCGCCGCGCGCACGAGCCCGCGCCGTTCCCGCATTAAGCGCCGTTTAAGGCATGCTCGCCAGAATCCGCGGCATTCATGCCGCGCGCGGCGCCGCCCGCCTCACGTCGCCGGCCTCACATCAGGAAGCTCATGACTCAATCGATGCAAGCCTCAGCCCCCGCCCCGGACGACCCGACGCAACCCCAGCCCTCGGTATCCACGTGGAGCCTCATCAAGCCCTATTGGGTCTCCGAGGAATGGAAGGTCGCGTGGGGATTGCTCGTCACGATCGTCGCGATCAATCTCACGCTCGTATGGATCAACGTACGGATCAACTCGTGGAGCGCGTCGTTCTACAACGCGCTGCAATCGAAGGACGTGCGCGACTTCCCGAGCCTGCTGATCACGTTCGCCGTGCTCGCGTTCGCGTTCATCATCCTCGCGGTGTACGGCCTCTATCTGCGGCAGATGCTCGGGTTCCGCTGGCGGCAGTGGCTCACGACGCGCTTCCTGAACGAATGGCTCGGCGATCGCAACTTCTACCGGATCGAGCGCGACCGGCTCGCCGACAACCCCGACCAGCGGATCGCGGACGACTTGCAGTCGCTCGCGTCGACGACGCTGTCGCTGTCGCTCGACCTGCTGTCGACGGTCGTCACGCTGATCTCGTTCGCGACGATCCTCTGGTCGATCGCCGGCGCGGCGACGATCTCGCTCGGCGGCCACGCGATCACGATTCCCGGCTACATGGTGTGGGTCGCGATGATCTATGCGATCGCGGGCTCGTACGTGATGCACCGCTTCGGCCATCCGCTCGTGTCGATCAACTACCAGCAGCAGCGCGTCGAGGCGGACTTCCGCTTCAGCCTGATCCGCATCCGCGAGAACGCCGAGCAGATCGCGTTCTACAACGGCGAGCCCGTCGAGACCGCGCACGAGCAGGGCCTGTTCCAGCGCATCCGCGAAAACTGGTGGCGCGTGATGCGCTACACGAAGCGGCTCACGTTCGTGCTGAACTTCTACGCGCAGCTCGCGAGCCTCTTTCCGATCGCGGTCGCCGCGCCGCGCTACTTCGCGGGCGCGTTCACGTTCGGCGTGCTGATGCAGATCAGCCGCGCGTTCGGCACCGTCAGCGATTCGTTTTCGTGGTTCATCAACAGTTACGGCACGCTCGCCGAGTGGCGCGCGACCGTCAACCGTCTGCGCGAATTCAAGCGCGTGATGGGCGCGTCGCACCTGAAGGAAACGATGTCGCCCGCCACCGAGCACGGCGGCATCAACCTGCATTACGTCGACGCGCGGCAGATCACGACGTCGGGCCTGAAGCTCGCGCTGCCGAACGGCGCGGCGCTCGCGTCGATCGGCGACGTCGCGATCGAGCCCGGCTCGCGCTGGCTCGTACGCGGACCGTCCGGCTCCGGCAAGAGCACGCTGATGCGCGCGCTCGCGGGCCTCTGGCCGTTCGGCGACGGCGCGATCGACGCGCCCGTCGACGCGCGGATGATGTTCGTTCCGCAGCAGAGCTACTTGCCGATCGGCACGCTGAAGGCGGCGCTCGCGTATCCGTCGGCCACCGATACGTTCAGCGACGACGCGTGCAGCGAAGCGCTGCGCGCGTGCGGCCTCGCCGACTACGTCGAGCGGCTCGGCGAGACGGGCCACTGGACGCGCATCCTGTCGCCCGGCGAGCAACAGCGCCTCGCGGGCGCGCGCGTGCTGCTGCACAAGCCCGACTACCTGTTCCTCGACGAAGCGACGAGCGCGCTCGATGCCGACAACGAAGCGCGCCTCTATCGGCTCTTCGACGAGCGGCTGCCGAAGGCGGCGATCGTCAGCATCGCGCATCGCGAATCGGTCGCATCGTTCCATCAGCAGACGCTCGACGTGCGCCGCGACGAGGCGCGGGTTGCCGCGTGAGTGGCGCGCCGGGCACTGGCACTGGCACTGGCTCGGGAATCGGGAATCGGGAATCGGGAATCGGGAATCGGGAATCGGGAATCGGGAATCGGGAATCGGCACGGCGCTTGCCGCGAGGCGCTGTTGCTCGCCGGGCGACAGGATGCGCGCCCGGTGGCCCGTCTCACCGGGCCGCTCGTCGGCGAGGCCGCATGCGCGCAGCGGGGATGAAGCCGCGCTGAAGCCGCGCGCGAGCGGCCCGCCGCCCCCCGCGCCGTGCTTATGCCGGCAGCGCCGCTGCCGCGAGCACCCGATGCTCGGCGCCCATGCGCGTGAGGACGCTCTCGTAGAGCGTGAGCGTTTCGAACCGCAACGCGAGCGGCGTGCGGCGCTCGGCGCCGCACGCGCCGTCAATCGTCACGCGATGCGCGTCGCGAGGAAACCGCGCGATCGTCACGTGCGGCTTGAACGCACGGCTGTCGGGCGGCAGGCCGAGCGCGCGCAGCGCGCCGCCCACCCGCTCGCCGAGCGCGAGCAACGACGGCTGCGGCGCGAGCTCCGCGACGACGAGCCGCGCATGCGCGGTGCTCGGCCAGCAGACGACGCGCTCGACGTCGACGGGCGGCACCGCGCCGGCCGCCGCGAGCGCGGGGATGCGCGCGCCGAGCAGTTCGCTCTTCGCGCGCTCGATCGCGCCGAGGAACGCGATCGTCACGTGCAGTTGGTCGCGCGGCGTGCGCCGCGCGCCGGCGGCGACGGGCAGCGCGGCCAGCGCGTCGCGCGACGCCCGATCGAGCGTCAGCGCGACGAAGCAGCGCAACCGGTCGCCCGCCATCGTCATCGCGCGGAGCCGACCGGCCCCGCCGCCCGTGCCGCGTCGGCACCCGAGGCGCGCCCCGCCGCGAGCTTGTCGCCTTGCGGCAACGGCCCGTGCTCGCCCCACACGTCGTCCGGGAGCACCTTCGCGAGCGCGGGAATCGTCTGGCGGGTGAACACCGGGTCGGCCACGCCCGCTGCGCGCTGGCGCTGATAATCGCGCCATGCGGCGAGCGCGTACTTGCCAAGCAGCAGGATCGCGACCAGATTGATGAGCGCCATCAGCCCCATGCTGGTATCAGCCATTGCCCACACGAGCGGCAGTTGCCCGACGCTGCCGAACATCACCATGCCGAGCACCGCGAGCCGGAACACCAGCAACGCGCCGCGCCGGCTCGTGACGAAGCCGACGTTGCCTTCCGCATACGCGTAGTTGCCGATCACCGAAGAAAACGCGAGGAAGAAGATCGCCACCGCCATGTAGATGCCTCCCCAGTCGCCGACGTGGCTCGAGATCGCGCGCTGCGTGAGCGCCGCGCCGGCCATCGACGTGCCCGGCTCGTACTGCCCCGACAACAGGATCACGAACGCGGTCGCGCTGCAGATCACGATCGTGTCGACGAACACGCCGAGCATCTGGATCAGCCCCTGCGTGACCGGATGCCGCGTGCTCGCGGTCGCGGCCGCGTTCGGCGCGCTGCCCATGCCGGCCTCGTTCGAGAACAGGCCGCGTTTCACGCCGATCGACACCGCCTGGCTCACCGCGTAGCCGGACAGGCCGCCCGCCGCTTGCTCGAGGCCGAACGCGCTCTTCACGATCAGCACGATCATGTCCGGCACGAGCGCGACGTGCGTCGCGACCGCATAGACCGCGAGCGCGAGATAGCCGATCGCCATCACGGGCACGATCACCTGCGCGACGTGCGCGATCCGCCGAATCCCGCCGAAGATGATCGGCGCCGTCAGCGCGACGAGTGCGAGCCCGACGGCGGCGCGGCTCACGCCGAACGACGTGTTGAACGCCTCGGCGATCGCGTTCGCCTGCACCGCGTTGAACACGAAGCCGAACGCGAGGATCAGCGACAGCGAGAACAGCACGCCGAAACCGCGCGAGCGCAGCCCGATCTGGATGTAATACGCGGGGCCGCCGCGATACGTGCCGTCATGATGCGACACCTTGAAGATTTGCGCGAGCGTCGCCTCGACGAACGCGGACGACATCCCGACGAGCGCCGTCATCCACATCCAGAAGATCGCGCCCGGCCCGCCCACCGTCATCGCAACCGCGACGCCCGCGATGTTGCCCGTGCCGACGCGGCTCGCGAGCCCGGTCGCGAACGCCTGGAACGACGAGATGCTGCCCGGCTCGCCCTTGCTGCCGACGAGGCGCATGCTGAGAAACAGCGCGCGCAGCTGAATCATCCTGAAGCGCAGCGTGAACCACGCGCCCGCGCCGAGCAGCAGCGCAATCAGCACGTAATTCCAGAGAATGCCGTTGATCCCGTCGATCAACGCATGCACAAAGCCTTCCATCCATCATCTCCTTATTTGGGGTCGGATTATGTATTGATTCCGGTCATAGCCGGCCGAGGGTCGACACGATATGATAGGTTGCACCGACTCTTACAAAATGAAATTTTCGTGGAGAAAGATGAAAGAAATGGACCGAAGACGGCGCGCGCCGCTCATGCCGCCCCCGCGTACCGCGCCACGCGCGCGATGCGCGCCGCGGCAAAGCGGCCGCGTATAAAAAAAACCGGGCGCCCGCGGGACGCCCGGTTTGTCGAAACGGCGCTCTGGCGACTGCCGTCCGCTCAGCGCGGCAACTCAGAGCTGCCCATCAGGTACGCGTCGACCGAGCGCGCGCACTGGCGGCCTTCGCGGATCGCCCAGACGACGAGCGACTGGCCGCGGCGCATGTCGCCTGCGGCGAACACCTTGTCGACCGACGTGTAGTACGCGCGATCGCCGTCGGTGCCCGCGCGCGCGTTGCCGCGCGCGTCCTTCGCGACGCCGAACGCCTCGAGCACGGGCGCGGCCGGCTGCGTGAAACCCATCGCGAGCAGCACGAGGTCGGCCTTGATCTCGAACTCGGAATCCGGCACTTCCTGCATCTTGCCGTCGACCCACGCGACGCGCGCCGCGATCAGCTTCTCGACCTTGCTGTTCCTGCCTTCGAAACGTTTCGTCGCCACCGCCCAGTCGCGCTCGCAGCCTTCCTCGTGCGACGACGACGTGCGCAGCTTGATCGGCCAGTACGGCCACACGAGCGGCTTGTTCTCCGCCTCGGGCGGCTGCGGCAGCAGCTCGAACTGCGTGACGTGCTTCGCGCCGTGGCGGTTCGACGTGCCGACGCAATCCGAACCCGTGTCGCCGCCGCCGATCACGACGACGTGCTTGCCCTTCGCGAGCAGTTGATCGGCCAGCTTGTCGCCCGCGTTCACGCGGTTCTGCTGCGGCAGGAACTCCATCGCGAAATGGATGCCGGCGAGCTCGCGCCCCGGCACCGGCAGATCGCGCGGCGTCTCCGAGCCGCCCGCGATCACGACCGCGTCGAACTCGTCCTTCAGCGTCTCGGGCGAAATCGTCTCCTTCGCCATGTTGCCGATCGTCTCGGGCAGCGGATCGCGGCCGACGAACACGCTCGTGCGGAACGTCACGCCTTCCGCTTCCATCTGGCGCATCCGGCGGTCGATCAGCCACTTCTCGAGCTTGAAATCGGGAATCCCGTAACGCAGCAGGCCGCCGATCCGGTCGCTCTTCTCGAACACCGTCACGTCGTGGCCCGCGCGCGCGAGCTGCTGCGCGGCGGCAAGGCCCGCGGGGCCCGAGCCGACCACCGCGACCTTCTTGCCCGTCTTGTGCGCAGCGGGCTGCGGCGCGACCCAGCCCTGCGCCCATGCCTTGTCGATGATCGCGTGCTCGATCGACTTGATGCCGACCGGATCGTCATGGATGCCGAGCGTGCACGCCGCTTCGCACGGCGCCGGGCAGATGCGGCCCGTGAACTCCGGGAAGTTGTTCGTCGAGTGCAGCACGTCGATCGCCTGACGCCATTCCTGGCGATACACGAGATCGTTGAAGTCCGGAATGATGTTGTTGACGGGGCAGCCGTTGTTGCAAAACGGAATGCCGCAATCCATGCAGCGTGCGCCCTGGATCTTCGCGTCCGCGTCGGTCAGCGCCGCGACGAACTCCTTGTAGTGCTTCACGCGCGTGAGCGGCGCCTCGTACGCCTCGTGACGGCGCTCGTACTCCAGAAAACCGGTGATCTTGCCCATGAGGTTCTCTTCTGAATCTGTTGAATCGGGTAAGGGGGACCCGCGCCCGCCCATCGGACGGGCGCGTTCGCTATGTCGTCGAGCCGCGTTGCGTCAGGCGGCGAGCACCTCGCCCGCTTTCTTCTTCGCGCCGATCTCGCCGAGCGCGCGCTTGTATTCGTGCGGGAACACCTTCACGAACTGGCGGCGCGCCGCATCCCAGTTCTCGAGCAGCGACTTCGCGCGCGGCGAGCCGGTGAACTGGAAGTGGCGCTCGACAAGCCCCTTGAGCAGCGCTTCGTCCGTCGTGCCGGCATGCCAGAGCGCGGGATCGACCGTGCGCTCCTGCTCGGCCTGCTGCAGCACCGGATCGAGCGCGACCATCGACTTGTTGCACTTCGCGGCGAACGTGCCGTCCGCGTCGTACACGTATGCGATCCCGCCCGACATGCCGGCCGCGAAGTTGCGGCCCGTCTCGCCGAGCACGACGACCGTGCCGCCCGTCATGTATTCGCAGCCGTGATCGCCCGTGCCCTCGACGACCGCCGTCGCGCCCGAGTTGCGCACGCAAAAGCGCTCGCCCGCGACGCCGCGGAAGAACGCCTCGCCTTCGAGCGCGCCGTACATCACCGTGTTGCCGCAGATGATGTTTTCCTCGGACTTGCCGCGGAAATCGTTGGTCGGGCGAATGATGATCCGGCCGCCCGACAGGCCCTTGCCGACGTAATCGTTGCCGTCGCCGACGAGGTCGAGCGTCACGCCCTTCGCGAGGAACGCGCCGAAGCTCTGGCCCGCCGTGCCCTTCAACTGGATGTGAACCGCGTCGTCGGCCAGGCCGTCGTGGCCGTGCTTCTTCGCGATCGCGCCGGAGAGCATCGCGCCGACCGTGCGGTTCACGTTGCGCACCGGCTGGATGAACGACACGTGCTCGCCGTTCTCGATCGCGGCCTTCGCCTTCTCGATCAGCGTGTGGTCGAGCGCGCGCTCGAGGCCGTGGTCCTGCGATTCGACGTGGCGGCGCGCGATGCCTTCGCAGCCTTCCGGCTGGTAGAACACGCGCGAGAAATCGAGGCCCTTCGCCTTCCAGTGCTCGACGCCGCGACGCATGTCGAGCAGATCGGCGCGGCCGACCAGATCGTCGAACTTCGCGATGCCGAGCTGCGCCATGATCTCGCGCGCCTCCTCGGCGACGAAGAAGAAGTAGTTGACGACGTGCTCGGGCTGACCCGAGAACTTCGCGCGCAGCACCGGGTCCTGCGTCGCGACGCCGACCGGGCACGTGTTCAGATGGCACTTGCGCATCATGATGCAGCCTTCGACGACGAGCGGCGCCGTCGCGAAGCCGAATTCGTCCGCGCCGAGCAGCGCGCCGATCACGATGTCGCGGCCCGTCTTCATCTGGCCGTCGGCTTGCACGCGAATGCGCCCGCGCAGGCGGTTCAGCACGAGCGTCTGCTGCGTCTCGGCGAGGCCGAGCTCCCACGGCGTACCCGCGTGCTTGACCGACGACAGCGGCGAAGCGCCCGTGCCGCCGTCGTGGCCCGCGATCACGACGTGATCGGCCTTCGCCTTCGCGACGCCCGCCGCCACCGTGCCGACGCCCACCTCCGACACGAGCTTCACCGAGATGCTCGCGACCGGATTGACGTTCTTCAGATCGTGGATCAGTTGCGCGAGATCCTCGATCGAATAGATGTCATGGTGCGGCGGCGGCGAGATGAGGCCGACGCCCGGCACCGAGTAGCGCAGCTTGCCGATGTATTCGGACACCTTGTGGCCCGGCAGTTGGCCGCCTTCGCCCGGCTTCGCGCCCTGCGCCATCTTGATCTGGATCTGGTCGGCCGACGCGAGATACTCGGCCGTCACACCGAAGCGGCCCGATGCGACCTGCTTGATCTTCGAGCGCAGCGAATCGCCTTCCTTCAGCGGGATGTCGCGCACGATCTCGTCGCCGATCACCGATTTCAGCGTGTCGCCGACCTTGATCGGAATGCCGCGCAGCTCGTTGCGATAGCGGTTCTCGTCCTCGCCGCCTTCGCCCGTGTTCGACTTGCCGCCGATGCGGTTCATCGCGATCGCGAGCGTCGTATGCGCCTCGGTGCTGATCGAGCCGAGCGACATCGCGCCCGTCGCGAAGCGCTTGACGATCTCCTTCGCCGGCTCGACTTCGTCGATCGGAATCGCCTTCGCCGGGTCGACCCTGAACTCGAACAGGCCGCGCAGCGTCATGTGGCGCTTCGTCTGATCATTGATCAGGTGGGCATATTCCTTGTACGTCTGGTACGAGTTGCCGCGCGTCGCATGCTGCAGCTTCGCGATCGAATCGGGCGTCCACATGTGGTCTTCGCCGCGCACGCGGAACGCGTACTCGCCGCCCGCGTCGAGCATGTCGGCGAGCACGGGGTTCTCGCCGAACGCGTCGCGGTGCAGGCGGATCGCCTCCTCGGCCACCTCGAACAGGCCGATGCCGCCCACCTTCGACGCGGTGCCCTTGAAGTACTTCTCGACGAGATCGGTCGCGAGGCCGAGCGCCTCGAAGATCTGCGCGCCGGTGTACGACATGTACGTGGAGATGCCCATCTTCGACATCACCTTCTGCAAGCCCTTGCCGACCGCCTTCGTGAAGTTGTAGATCGCCTTCTCCGGCGACAGGTCGCCCGGCAGCCCGTGCGCCATCTTCGCGAGCGTTTCCATCGCGAGGTACGGGTGCACGGCTTCCGCGCCGTAGCCCGCGAGCAGCGCGAAGTGGTGCGTCTCGCGCGCGGAGCCCGTCTCGACGACGAGGCCCGTGCTCGTGCGCAGGCCCTGCTGCACGAGGTGCGTGTGGATCGCCGACGTCGCGAGCAGCGCGGGAATCGCGACGTTCTCCGCGTCCGTCTTGCGATCGGACACGATCAGGATGTTGTAGCCCGACTTCACCGCGTCGACGGCCTCCGCGCACAGCGACGCGAGGCGCGCCTCGATGCCTTCCTTGCCCCATGCGACCGGATAGCAGATGTTCAGCTCGTACGCGCTGAACTTGCCGCCCGTGTAGCGATCGATCGAGCGGATCTTCGCGATGTCC
This sequence comes from Burkholderia mallei ATCC 23344, assembly GCF_000011705.1. Classification (NCBI taxonomy): domain Bacteria; kingdom Pseudomonadati; phylum Pseudomonadota; class Betaproteobacteria; order Burkholderiales; family Burkholderiaceae; genus Burkholderia; species Burkholderia mallei. The sequence continues at coordinate 2,828,544 of NC_006348.1, forward strand.
TTGAAGTCGAGCACGGGCTGCGACACCTCGAGGCGCATCGGCGGGTTGATGTTGTTCGTGTCGAGCAGGTTCGGCTTCGGGCCGATGAACGACACGAGCGACATCACCATGTTCTCGCGGATCGGATCGATCGGCGGATTCGTGACCTGCGCGAACAGTTGCTTGAAGTAGTGGTAGAGCGTCTTGTTCTTGTTCGACATCACCGCGAGCGGCGAATCGTTGCCCATCGAGCCGACCGCCTCCTCACCCTGCTGCGCCATCGGCGCCATCAGGAACTTCACGTCCTCCTGCGTGTAGCCGAACGCCTGCTGGCGATCGAGCAGCGCGGCCGCCGAACGGCGCTCGGCGGCGACGTCCTCGCCCTCCGGCTCGATCTCGTCGAGCTTGATGCGCACCGCGTCGATCCAGCTCTTGTACGGCTTCGCGTTCGCGAGGTTGTCCTTCAGCTCCTTGTCGTCGATGATCCGGCCGTGCTCCATGTCGATCAGGAACATCTTGCCCGGCTGCAGGCGCCATTTCTTGACGATCTTCGATTCGGGAATCGGCAGCACGCCCGCTTCCGAGGCCATGATCACGAGATCGTCGTCGGTAATGACGTAGCGCGCCGGGCGCAGGCCGTTGCGGTCGAGCGTCGCGCCGATCTGCCGGCCGTCGGTAAACGCGATCGCGGCGGGGCCGTCCCACGGCTCCATCATCGCGGCGTGGTATTCGTAGAACGCGCGGCGGTTGTCGTCCATCAGCGTGTGCTGCTCCCACGCCTCGGGAATCATCATCATCACCGCGTGCACGAGCGGGTAGCCCGCCATCACGAGCAGCTCGAGGCAGTTGTCGAACGATGCCGTATCCGACTGGCCGGGGTAGATGAGCGGCCAGAGCTTAGGCAGATCGTCGCCGAGCACGTGCGACGCGATTGCGCCGGTGCGCGCGTTCAGCCAGTTGACGTTGCCCTTGACCGTGTTGATTTCGCCGTTGTGCGCGATCATCCGGTACGGGTGCGCGAGCTCCCACGCGGGGAACGTGTTCGTCGAGAAGCGCTGGTGCACGAGCGCGAGCGCCGACACGGTGCGCGCGTCCTGCAGGTCGCGGTAGTACACGCCGACCTGGCCCGCGAGCAGCAGCCCCTTGTAGACGACCGTGCGCGCCGACATCGACGGCACGAAGTATTCCTTGCCGTGCTTGAGCTTGAGCGCCTGGATCCGGTGGCTCGCCGTCTTGCGGATCACGTAGAGCTTGCGCTCCAGCGCGTCCGTCACCATCACGTCCTTGCCGCGGCCGATGAAGATCTGGCGGATCACGGGCTCGCTCGCCTTCACCGCGGGCGAGATCGGCATCGCATGATCGACCGGCACGTCGCGCCAGCCGAGCACGACCTGACCTTCGGCCTTCACCGTGCGCTCGAGCTCCTGCTCGCACGCGATCCGCGACGCGCTTTCCTTCGGCAGGAAGATCATCCCGACCCCATATTCGCCGGCAGGCGGCAGCGTCACGTCCTGCCTGGCCATCTCCTCGCGGTAGAACGCGTCCGGAATCTGGATCAGGATGCCCGCGCCGTCGCCCATCAGCGGATCGGCGCCGACCGCGCCGCGGTGATCGAGGTTCTCGAGGATCTTCAGGCCCTGCTCGATGATTTCGTGGCTCTTCTTGCCCTTGATGTGAGCGACGAAGCCGACGCCGCAGGCGTCGTGCTCGTTCTGCGGGTCGTACAGACCCTGCGCGGCAGGAAGCGCGCTCTTCGGCTGCTGGTGGTCGATCATGGGGACACCGTCGGAAAGGGGCCTCGCGGCCGTTGAAACCATTTGCTTGTTGCCCGTCGTCCCCCTTCGTGTGGATCGCGACGTGGCCGGCCGGGCAGGTGCGGGTGAGCCTGCGACCGCCGGAATTCGGAATATACGCGACGAATCAAGGGAATAGCAAATAAATCCCGATGATCGATCCCCAATTTCCAAGTTGGTGCACGATTATCGCGATTTATTGGGGCTGCATCAAAATGGGGCAAAAACAAGCGGCATCCGCGGATGCCGCCTCGCGCCCGCCGCCGGCGCGCTCACTGCTGAATGGGCGGCGTGTTTTCGCGCACCTTGCGCGGCCGCCCGCGCGGCAGCGGCGAGACGCGCCGGTTCGCCGTGCGCGCCGCCCACTCGCGGTAGGTCTCGCCGCCCAGCACCCAGCCCTTGAGCGTCGCCTGCTGGAGCTGGTCGGCCTGGCGCTCGTCGAGCGGCTGCTCGCACAGCTCCTTGTACGCGCGCTGCCGCTCGAACGGCGTGTTGCCGAGCGCCCAGTAGAGCGGATGGTCGGTAATCAGGCTGTCGACGGTGAGGCCGACGTGATGCCGATAGCTCGACCAGCGGTACGCATCCGCGCTCGTCACGAGTTGCGCGCGCACGGGGCTCATCTCGACGACGCGGCTCGCGAGCAGGAAGTAGCGCTCGCCCTCGATGACGGTCGCGCGATAGCGCCCTTCCCACAGCGTGCCGCGCCGCGAGTAGCGCCGGTTGAAATGCGCGACGTAGCGGCGGCCGACGGCCTGCATCGCCTTCGGCAGGCTTGCCTCGTCGCTTGGCGTCACGAGGAGCTGGACCTGGCGCGGCAGCAGCACGTAGGCATGCACCGCCAGATGATGATCGCGCGCCGCCGCCTTCAGGCAATCGATGAATAATTCGTAATCCTGGTCGTCGACGAACGCCGGTTGCTGATCGAGGCCGCGTAAAATCACGTGCTGCGGCTGATCGGGAACGTAAAGTCGTGCTAGCCGTGCCATGCTGAATGTCCGTTTGATCGCGTTAGGAAATACCCGAAGGCCCGTACAAGTGCGTCCGCGTCAAAGCCCGCCGCGGTGCGGGAATACGCACGGTCGTGCGAATTCTAGGGAAAATGTTCTAGCTTACAACTCTGTTCTGTTTGAAACACCGTAGTCATAATGAGCACGCCCTTTTATCGGAGGAGACAAAGGATGAAACAAAAAATGGCCATTACGGGGGCCGTTGCGCTCGCTTTCGCGGCAGCCGCGACGGGTGCGCACGCGCAATCCGCAGGCAGCTTCTATGTGACGACCGGCTGGTTCCATCTCGCCCCTCAGGACAGCAGCGATCCGCTGAAGATCATGAACGTCGGCGGCTCGCCGGTGAATCACGAGGTGCCCAACACGGGCGCGGGCATCGACAATGCGGACACCATCGGCCTCGCCGCCGGCTACTTCCTGACGGATCACATCGCCACTGAATTGGTCGCCGGGATCCCGCCAAGGTTCAATCTGAACGGCAAAGGCTCGCTCGAGCAATTCGGCGTGCTCGGTCATGCTTATCAATGGAGCCCGGCGCTCCTCCTCAAGTATTACTTCAACGACGCGAAGGCGAAATTCCGGCCCTACGTCGGCATCGGCGCCTCGTATATCTGGTTCACCGGCGCGAAGATCACGAACACCGCATTCGAGCGCGGCGCGCTCGGCGGGCCGACCAGCGTGCAGACCAGCAATCAGTGGGCGCCCGTCCTCAACGCGGGCTTCACGTACAACTTCACCGATCACTGGTTCGGCGGGCTGTCGGTGTCGTACATCCCCGTCAGCCTGACGGCCACGCTGACGACGCAGCGCCCGACGCCGATCGGCAACGTCACGCAGACCTCGCAAGCGAAGATCACGCTGAATCCGATCGTGACCTACCTGAACATCGGCTACCGTTTCTAAGCGTAGTCGAATATTTGGGGAATGGTTAATTCCGCTGCAATTTGTAGCGGAATTTTCCTGAGGTTACGAGGCGCTCGTCGCCTCGTGCTCCGGCGGCAGCCCGCCGGAGCGATTTCGTTCCCGCTCGCCGCGCAAAACGCCGGTTTCATCCTTCCCGATCGGCGAAATCCGCGCCGATCAGGTCGATCCGGTCCGTGCAAATGAGGTCCACGCCCCAATCGGCGAGTTCGCGCGCGCGAACGGGGTCGTTCACCGTGTACGCGAGAAGGCGCAACCCCGACGCCTTCAAGTCGCGCACGAGCGCCGCGTTGAATTGCGCATGGTGCGCGTGCAGCGACACGCAGCCGAGCCGTTGCGTCTGTTCCAGCCAGCCGGCCGGAATCTCCTCGTACAGCATCCCGCGCGGCAGCGCCGGCGCGGCCTCGCGCGCCGCGTCGAGCGCGGCGGCCGAAAACGACGACAGCAGCGGCGGCACGGCGGCGTCGCGCCAGAGCTCGGCCGCCAGCGCCGCGACGACGCTGCCCGTTTCCGCATCGCGCTCCGGGCACGGCTTGATCTCGACGTTCGCCGCGAGGCCGAGCGCGAGGCAGCGCGCCGCCGCCTGCGCGAGCGTCGGCATCCGCTCGCCCGAGAAGCGCGCGTCATACCACGCGCCGGCGTCGAGCGCCTCGAGCGCCGCGTAGCGCATGTCGCGCGCGGCACCCGCGCCGTTCGACGTGCGCTCGACCGTGTCGTCGTGCAGCAGGAACGCGACGCCGTCCGCCGACAGCTTCGCATCGAATTCGACCATCTTGTGCCCGTAGTGCGCGCCGGCGTCGAGCGCGGCGAGCGTGTTCTCGGGAGCCAGCGCGCCGCCGCCGCGGTGCGCGACCACGCGCGGATAAGGCCAGGTTTGCAGGTTCGTCATCGCTCTCTCGTCGGAAACCGCGAGCCGGGGCTCGGGGACTCGAATCAGCCGGCGCGCTTGCCCGTCGCCGGATCGAAGAAGTGCAGGTGCCGCGCGGGCAGCGCGACGGGCAGCGTCTCGCCGCGCGTCGGGCGCATCGCGTGCGGCAGACGCACCGCGACGTCGTGCGCGCCCCAGCGGCCGTGCGCGAGATTGTCGGCGCCGAGCAGCTCGCACGAATCGACGGCAAGCGTCGCGAACGCCTCGCCGGGCTGCGGCGTCATGTGCTCGGGCCGCACGCCGAGGATCCATTCGCGCCCGGGCGCGATCCCGCGGCCGGCGCCCGCCGCGCCCGCCACGGGCAGCCGCGGACCGTCGGCGACGTCGAACGCCGCGCCGTCTTCCGACAGCCGCCCATGCAGCAGGTTCATCGCCGGCGAACCGATGAAGCTCGCGACGAACGTCGTCGCCGGTTTCTCGTACACGTCGACGGGCGCGCCGATCTGTTCCGCATCGCCGCGATTCATCACGATCACGCGCTGCGCGAGCGTCATCGCCTCGATCTGGTCGTGCGTCACATAGACGCTCGTCGTCGCGAGCCGCGCGTGCAGCCGCTGGATTTCGAGGCGCATCTGCACGCGCAGCTTCGCATCGAGGTTCGACAGCGGCTCGTCGAACAGGAACACCGACGGCTCGCGAACGATCGCGCGCCCCATCGCGACGCGCTGCCGCTGGCCGCCCGACAGCTCGCGCGGGCGCCGCGCGAGCAGCGGCCCGAGCTCGAGGATCTGCGCGGCCGCCTGCACGCGCGCGTCGATCAGCGCGCGCTCGACACCGCGAATCTTCAGCCCGTATCCCATGTTCTGCGCAACCGTCATGTGCGGATACAGCGCGTAGTTCTGGAACACCATCGCGATGTCGCGATCCTTCGGCTCGAGCGCGTTGACGATGCGTCCGCCGATCGCGATCTCGCCTTCCGTCACCGTCTCGAGGCCGGCGATCATCCGCAACAGCGTCGATTTCCCGCAGCCCGACGGGCCGACGAGCACGACGAACTCGCCGTCGGCGATATCGACGTCGATCCCGTGCAGCACGTACTGCGCGCCGCCGTAACTTTTCTTGACGCCCTTCAAGCTCAGCGCGGCCATGCTTGGACTTCCTCCAGGTTGCGTTTCACTTTTCCGAATCGACGAGGCCGCGCACGAACCAGCGCTGCATCGCGAGCACGACGACGAGCGGCGGCAGCATCGCGACGAGCGTCGCCGCCATCACGAGATGCCATTCGGTCGCGGCGTCGCCGCTCGCGATCATCGATTTGATGCCGACCACGGCCGTCGTCAGCGACGCGTCGGTCGTGATCAGGATCGGCCACAGATACTGGTTCCAGCCGTAGATGAACGTGATCACGAACAGCGCGGCGATGCTCGTCTTCGACAGCGGCAGCACGACGTCCCAGAAGAAACGCAGCGGCCCCGCGCCGTCGATGCGCGCCGCGTCGACGAGCTCGTCGGGCAGCGTCATGAAGAACTGCCGGAACAGGAAGGTCGCCGTCGCCGACGCGATGAGCGGCAGCGTGAGCCCCGCGTAGCTGTTCGTCAGATGCAGCGTCGACACCACCTGCACGGTCGGAAAGATCCGCACTTCGACGGGCAGCATCAGCGTGACGAAGATCAGCCAGAACGCCGTATTGCGCAGCGGAAAGCGGAAGTACACGATTGCGTAAGCGGACAGGATCGACGCCGAGATCTTGCCCGCCGCGATCACGAGCGCCATCACGACGCTGTTGACGAGCAGCGTGCCGAACGGCGTCGTCATGCCGCCGCTGCCGCGCCGCCAGATCGCGGCGACGTTCTCGAACAGATGCGTGCTCGGCACGAGCGACAGCGGCACCGTGAACACTTCGCGCGCGTTCATCGTCGCCGCGCAGAACCCGACGTACACCGGGAACACGATGACCGCGATGCCCGCGATCAGCACCGCGTGGCAGAACAGGTCGAAGCCCTTGCGATTCTCGATCATGCGTATTGCACCCTGCGCTCGACGAAACGGAACTGGACGACCGTCAGCGCGACGACGATCACCATCAGCACGACCGATTGCGCGCCCGAGCTGCCGATGTCGAGGCCCTGGAAGCCTTCCGCGTAGATCTTGTAGATCAGCGTCTTCGTGCTTTGGCCGGGGCCGCCCGCGGTCGCGGCGTCGATCACCGGAAACGTGTCGAAGAACGCGTAGACGAGATTGACGACCAGCAGGAAAAAGCTCGTTGGCGACAGCAGCGGCAGCGCGATGTGAAGGAAGCGCCGCACGGGGCCCGCGCCGTCGATCGCGGCCGCCTCGATCAGCGAGCGCGGAATCGCCTGCAGTCCTGCGTAAAAGAACAGGAAGTTGTAGCTGACCTGCTTCCAGACCGATGCGATCACGACGAGCAGCATCGCCTGCCCGCCGTTGAGCGCATGATTCCAGACGATGCCGAAGCGCGCGAGCGCGTACGTGATCACGCCGATGCTCGGATTGAACAGGAACGCCCACAGCACCGCGGCGATCGTCGGCGCGACCGCGTACGGCCAGATGAGCAGCGTGCGGTAAGCGCGCGCGCCGCGGACCACGCGATCCGCGCACGCGGCGAGCAGGAGCGATACGACGAGCCCGCAGACGGTCACGCTCGCGCTGAACACGAGCGTCGTCCTGAACGAATCGACGTAGAGCGGATCGGCGAACAGATGCGCGAAGTTCGCGAAGCCGACGAACTCGCTCGACGTGCCGAACGCGTCCTGCATTTGCGTCGACTGCCAGAGCGCGACGCCCGCCGGCCAGAGGAAAAAGATCGCGGTGATCGCGAGCTGCGGCGCGACGAGCAGGTACGGCAGCACGCTCGCGCCGAAACGGGAATGGGGTGTCATCGGCAGGATTCCGAACGGACTAACGTCTGACGAATGCCGCCGGGCGCGGCGGGCCGCGCAGCCCGTTTGCTCGCGCAACCGCATGCGCGAAAAGGCCGCGCCGGCCGAGCCGCACGCCGGCGGCGCGGGCTCAGCCGCCCGATTTCTCGAAGCGGCGCAGCAGTTCGTCGCCGCGCGCGGCGGCGGAATCGAGCGCCGCCTTCGGCGTCTTCTTCTGCGCCCACACCTGCTCGAGCTCCTCGTCGACGATCGTGCGGATCTGCGGCATGTTGCCGAGCCGCAGCCCCTTCGTGTACGGCAGCGGCGGTTTGTTCATCATCTGCTTGATCGCCGTGTCCGCGCCCGGGTGCTTCGCATAGAAGCCCTGCTCGCGCGCGAGATCGTATGCGGCCGTCGTCACCGGCAGATAGCCCGTGTCCTCGTGCCACTTCGCGGCGACGGCGGGCGAGCTCAGATAGGCGAGGAACTTCGCGACGCCCTTGTACGTGGCCGGATCCTTGCCCGCGAGCACCCACAGGCTCGCGCCGCCGATGATCGCGTTCTGCGGCGCACCCTTCACGCCCGCATCGTACGGCATCATTCCGGTGCCGAAATCGAACTTCGCGTACTTGTGGATCGTCGCGAGCGCGCCCGACGACGTCGTCATGATCGCGCAATCGCCGCTGTAGAACTTCGCGCTCGCCTCGTCCTTGCGGCCGACGTACGTAAACGTGCCGTCCTTCGCCATGTCCTGCAGGAACTGGATGTGCGCGATCTGCTGCGGCTTGTTGAACTCGAGCGTCGCATCGGCGCCGTCGAAGCCGTTGTTGCGCGTCGCGAACGGCAGGCCATGCCACGCGCTGTAGTTCTCGAGCTGGATCCAGCCCTGCCAGCCCGTCGTGTAGCCGCACGCGTAGCCCGCCTTCTTCAGCTTTTCCGCGTCGGCCTTCACGTCGGCCCACGTTTTCGGCGGCTGGTTCGGATCGAGCCCCGCCTTCCTGAACGCGTCCTTGTTGTAGTACAGCACGGGCGTCGAGCTGTTGAACGGCATCGATACGAGGCGGCCCGTCCTCGCATCGCTGTAGTAGCTCGCGATCGTCGGCACGAACGCCTTCTCGTCGAGCGGCACGCCCGCCTGGCGGAACACGTCGGATACGGGCAGCACCGCCTTCTTTGCCTGCATCATCGTCGCCGTGCCCACTTCGTACACCTGCAGGATCGCCGGCGCGTTGCCGCTGCGGTACGCGGCGATGCCCGCCGCAAGCGCCTGATCGTAGGTGCCTTTGAAGACCGGCACGATCTTGTAGTCGCTTTGCGACGCATTGAACTGCGCGGCGATCTCGTTCACGCGCTCGCCGAGCGCCGCCTCCATCGCATGCCAGAACTGGATCTCGGTGGCAGCGCACGCCGCCTGCTGCGCGCCGAACCAAAGCGCGCCCCCGAACGCGAGCGAACGAACCAGCATCTTGTATTTCATCGACCTCTCTCCTTTTCTCCTCGGTCCGGGCAACGCGCGCCGCACCGTCACGGCATCCGTGCCGGATGCGGCGAGCCGGACAGTTTAGTTTTCGTCCATGACAAACAAGCGTTGATACTCTTTCAGTGCGAAACGATCGGTCATGCCGGCGATGTAATGCGCGACGAGCCGCGGCTGATGCGCGGCGTCGGCCGCCTGATAGTCGGGCGGCAAGAGGCGCGGGTCGCCCGTGAACGCGTTGAAGAGGCCGGTGACGACCCGCTGCGCCTTGCTCGCCATGCGCATCACGCGGTAGTGGCGATACAGGTTCTTGTACAGGAAACGCTTGAGCGCCGCCGCCTGCGTGGCGATCGGCTCGCCGTGCGCGACGAGGGGCGGCGCCGCGCGCACGTCGTCGAGCGAGGTCGGCCCGTGGCGCGCGAGATTGCGCGTCGTCGCGTCGATCAGATCGACGATCAGCGTGTTGATGATCCGGCGCACCGTCTCGTGCACGAGCCGGCGGCCCTCGAGATGCGGATACTCGGCGAGCGCCGCTTCGTAATGGCGCTGCCACAGCTCGACCTCGGCGAGCTGCTCGATCGTGATGAGGCCCGAGCGCAGGCCGTCGTCGACGTCGTGATTGTTGTACGCGATTTCGTCCGCGATGTTCGTGAGCTGCGCTTCGAGCGACGGCTGGCGGCCTTGCAGGAATCGCTCGCCGAGCTCGCCGAGCTTGCGCGCGTTCTCGCGCGAGCAGTGCTTGAGGATGCCTTCGCGCGTCTCGAAGCACAGGTTCAGCCCATTGAACGCGCCGTAATGCTCTTCGAGCTCGTCGACGACGGCGAGGCTCTGCAGATTGTGCTCGAAGCCGCCGTAGTCGCGCATGCACGCGTTGAGCGCGTCCTGCCCGGCGTGGCCGAACGGCGTATGGCCGAGGTCGTGCGCGAGCGAGATCGCCTCGACGAGGTCTTCGTTCAGGCGCAGGTTGCGCGCGACGGACCGGGCGATCTGCGCGACCTCGAGGCTGTGCGTGAGACGCGTGCGGAACAGGTCGCCTTCATGATTCACGAAGACTTGCGTCTTGTATTCGAGGCGCCTGAATGCGGTGGAGTGCACGATGCGGTCGCGATCGCGCTGGAATTCGGTGCGCGCCGCGGGCGGCGGCTCCGGATGGCGCCGCCCGCGCGAGCGCGACGCGTGCGCCGCGTACGGCGCGAGATGCGCTTCGAGCGCTGCGGTGGTCGGCGCGGCGACGGGAATCGCCTGCCCGTCGCCCGCATTCGAGACGCGCGCGTCGCGGGTTTCGCGCGGGATGCCGCCGCCGGGTATTTCGCTCACCGTGTCGTGTCCTCCACGTCAATTGCGCCGGATCGGCCCGTATCGCGTTTACCGGGTGGTTGCCGCCAGTGTCGCGAGAACGGCGTCGTCGGGCGCCGGAGTGATGATCGTTTCGCCGAAGCGTTTGAGCAGTATGAACTTGATCGCGCCCGCCTCGGCCTTCTTGTCGACGCGCATCAGCTCGACATAACGCGCGTCGCCGAGATCCGGCGCGCGCGTCGGCAGATGCGCGGCCTCGACGACGCGGCACAGCCGCGCGCGCGACGCTTCGTCGAGATGGCCGGTTCGCACCGACAGGTCGGCCGCCATCACCATGCCGCAGCCCACCGCCTCGCCGTGCAGCCACTCGCCGTAGCCGAGCCCCGCTTCGATCGCGTGCCCGAACGTATGGCCAAAATTGAGGATCGCGCGCAGACCGCCCTCGCGCTCGTCCGCCGCGACGACGCCCGCCTTGATCTCGCACGAGCGCTTGACCGCGTGCGCGAGCGCGTCGGGATCGCGGCGAGTGAGCGCGCCCACGTTCGCCTCGATCCAGTCGAAGAACGCGGCATCGGCGATCGCGCCCGTCTTGACGATCTCGGCGACGCCCGCGGCAAGCTCGCGATCGGGCAGCGTCGACAGCGCGCCGATATCGGCGATCACCGCCTGCGGCTGATAGAACGCGCCGATCATGTTCTTGCCGAGCGGATGGTTGATGCCCGTCTTGCCGCCGACCGACGAATCAACCTGCGACAGGAGCGTCGTCGGCACCTGGATGAACGGCACGCCGCGCATGTAGCATGCGGCCGCGAAGCCCGTCATGTCGCCGATCACGCCGCCGCCGAGCGCGATCAGCGTCGTCTTGCGATCGGCGTGCTGCTCGAGCAGGCCATCGAAGATCAGATTGAGCGTTTCCCAGTTCTTGTACGCTTCGCCGTCGGGCAGGACGACGGTCGACACGCGCTTGCCGAGCGGCGCGAGCGCGGCGCGCAGCGTGTCGCCGTAGAGCGGCTCGACGGTGGTGTTCGTGACGATCGTGACGGATGCGCCCGCGATGTGCGGCGCGAACAGCTCGGTGCGGCCGATCAGATCGGCGCCGATGTGGATCGGATAGGCGCGCTCGCCCAGGTCGACGTTGACGGTAATCATGCTTGGAGTGGCTTGGCGACGATGCCCGCCATTTCGAGCTGCATCAGCACCATGTTGACGAGCCCGTTGACGGACGGCCGCCCGGTTTCGATGACGAAGTGCGCGCATTCGCGGTAGAGCGGATCGCGCGCTTCGTACAGCGCTTCGAGCTTGGCTTTCGGATCGTCGGTCTGCAACAGCGGGCGATTCTTGTCCTTGCGGGTGCGCAGCCAGAGATCGTGCGGATTCGCGCGCAGATAGACGACGAGGCCCCGTTCGTGAAGCAGCTTGCGGTTCTCGGGGCGCAGGATCGCGCCGCCGCCCGTCGCCAGCACGATGTTCTCGCGCTGCGTGAGCTCGGCGATCATCTGCGCCTCGCGGTCACGGAAGCCCGCTTCGCCCTCGAGTTCGAAGATGACCGGAATGCGCGCGCCGGTGCGCGCCTCGATCTCGTGATCCGAATCGAAGAAGGGTCTGTCGAGCCGGCGCGCGACCGCCCGGCCCACGGTGGTCTTACCCGCCCCCATGAGCCCGACGAAAATTACGTTCACGTGTGGGTCCCGCGCTTGCAACGGCTTCCTCTGCTTCAGTGAGTGTGTCGCGCAGCTTACTGGCAAAGCGCCCGCCTTGTCGAGCCTGGCTCCCACGGGCGTCAGGGCCCGATCACGACGGTCGGCGTGATGTAGACGACGAGCTCGCTGCGCTGCGCACGCTGCGCGCGATGCCTGAAAAGCGCCCCCAACACCGGTATTTTGCCCAAGAGCGGCACGCGAGTCACATCGTCGCGGTCGTCGCTCTCGAAAATCCCGCCGATCGACACCGTTCCGCCGTTTTCGACTTCCACTCGCGTCTGCACATGCTTCGTATGAATCGCGGGGCCGGACGCGGTTTCCTCGCCGACGCTATCCTTCGCGACGTCGAGATCGAGAATCACACGCCCGTCGGGCGTGATCTGCGGCTCGACCTCGAGCTTCAAGGTCGCGCGCCGGAACTGGACGCCGGATACGCCGTTGCCGACCTTCGCCTGGTACGGCAGCTCGGCGCCCTGCTCGACGACGGCCTTGGTCCGGTCCGCCGTCACGACGCGCGGGCTCGACACGATCTGGCCCCGGCCCTCGGCCTCGAGCGCGCTCAACTCGACGTCGAGCAGGCGGCTCGCGCGCGCGGCGAACAGCGTGAGGCCGGCCGTCGCCGCGTCGAAGCCGCTGATCGGCCTGGCGGCGAGCTCCGCCAGCGTGCCGTTGCGGCCGGCGACGATGCCCGTCGCGCGTTCGCCCGCATCGGGCGCGCGCAGCGCGAGGCGCGCGCCGAGATTGCGCGAGAACCCGCGATCGCCCTCGACGATCCTCGCTTCGATCAATACCTGCCGCGACGGCGTATCGAGCTTGCCGATCAGATCGGCGATCTGCGCGAGGCGTCCGGACAGATCGGTGACGAACAGCAGATTCGTCCGAGGATCGGCCAACACCGAGCCGCGCTTGGACAGGATGCGCTGGCCGGCCGAGCCTGCGAGCAGACGCTGCACGTCGGCCGCGCGCGCGTAGCGCAGCACGAAGCCGCGGCTCGCGAGCGGCTCGAGCTGGGCGGCGCGCGCATGCGCATCGAAACGCTGGCGCTCGCGCTCGGCGAGTTCCGCGACGGGCGCCACCCATATCACGCTGCCGCGCCGCGCCATCGCGAGGCCGTGGGCGTCCAGCAGCGCATCGAACGCACTGCGCCAGCGGACATTGTTCAGACGCAACGACACCGTGCCGCGCACCCGCTCGCTGACCACGATATTGAGGCCCGTGAAACGCGCGAATGCATCGAAGACCGCGGCGAGGCTCGCCTGTTGCAGATTGATGGAGATCGGGCGATTGTCGCCGGATGGATCGCCCGTCTCGGTGCCGGTGCCGGCGACGCTCGCGGTCGATACGGCGCCGGCGGCCGGCGGCGACGAACGATGCTCGTCGCTCTCGTCGCTCATGCGTTGCGCCGGCGCGAGCGGCACGGGCGGCCCCTCCAGCGCGGCCTCCTGCGCTTGCAACCCCGCCGATGCCACTGCGCTCGACGTTCCGGCGTCGGCGGACGTCGAGCGGGCCGGTTCCGCCGTTGGGGCCGCCGGCATGCGTTCGGGCATGGCCTCGCCGGCGAATTCAGCCGCTGGCGCCCCGCCGTCCACATCCGGCGAAGGTGCGCCGGCAACCGGGTCGCGCGCCGAATCGAATCGCCATTGCGGCGCGGCCGCCTCCGGCAACGGCGCACGCCCCGCTGCGCCGACCGAAGCGGACGCCGACCAACCGAACGGGGCGCCGACGGGCAGCGGCGGCAACGATGCAACTGCCTCGCCCGCCGCTCCGAGCGCGCATCCCAGCAAGAATCGAACGAGCCCGCGCCTCATCCCGTCGCTCCCCCGACGGTCATCACGCGCCGGCCGCCGCCGTGCGTCGCGAGCGTCACACCTGCCGCCCGGATTCGCGCGACACGCGCGCCGTCCACCGTCTGCCCCGGCGCGACCGACCACGCATCGCTGCCGCGCTCGAACAGCGCGAGCCCGCTGAGCCGGTCGCGAATCACGCCGACGAGCCGTGCGGCGCCGGCCGCATCGTCGATTGCCTGCATCGGCATCGCGGAGAAGGGATCGGCGACGGGAACCGCACGTGCGTCGGCGGGCGGCGGCCCGTCCGCTTCGGCCCCGGGCAACGCGGGCCAGACGTCGAGCCGGGCCTCCAGCAGGGTCGCGCCGTCGTCGCGCTTCACATTCGAGGTCACCGGCACCACGAGCGCAGGCAGCGCGGCGAGCCCGGAGAGGAAGCGGTACAGCGCATCGAAGTCGCCTTCCGCGCTAATGGCGAACACGTAGTCGGCCGCCTCGTTGGCTGCCTGATTGCCGCTCCCATGCGCCGCCTTATTCGTCGTCTTAGTCGCCCTGGTCGCCCTCTCATCGGCCCCAACGTCGCCCCGCTCGCCCGCGCGTTCGCCGCCGAGCCGCTCGAGCTTGCGCACCCGCAGCCCGCTCGCGCCCGCGTGGCCGGCCAGGCGCATCGCCCAATCGGAAGGGGTTTGCGGCTGAGCCGGCGAGCGTTCGGCGCCCGCCGACGGCGCCGACCGGCCGGACGCCGCGGCGAGGAGCCGCCGCGCGCGCGCCTCGCGCGCCGCGACCGATTCGAGCGCCGCTCTGCCGCGCTCGACGCCGCCCCAATCGGCGTCGCGGCCCGCGTATACGCCGCAGACGAACACGCCGCACGCGAACGCCGCGCGCATCGCCATTCGCCAGCCGGCGCCCGACATGCGGCGCGAATCGGCCCATCTCGCCCATGCGCGCCGCCCTGCTGCACGTTCGACCGCTCCGCTCACGCCCCCTCCCGTGCAGCCGCCGCCGCATGCGCCACCATGCTCGCGCCGCGCCCCCGAGCGCCCGCGGGCCAACGAATCCACACCGAGAACGACAGCGATCGACCACTGCCCGCGTCTCGCCCCCACGAAGTTCGCGCAGCCTGCCAACCCGCGACCTCCATCGTCCAGCCGCGCTGCGCGGCATCGAGCGCGCGCAGCCATCGCTCAGCCGATGCGGGATCGAGCGCGCTCGCTTCGAGTAACGCATCGCGACCGTCGCAGCGTATCGACCGCAGCCGCACACCGTCGTAGCGCAATTGCCGCAACGTATCGAACAAATCGACCGTCCGTTCGCGCGGCCCGGCGCGTTCGGCGGCCAGCGCCGCGCGCTCGCGCGCGGCATCGCGCAGCCGCGCGGCCTGCTCGGCGGCTTTCAGCTGCGGCGCCCACGCGGCGAGCCGGCGCTCCATCAGCGCCCGCTGCGCATCGAAGCGCTCGCGCTCGAACATGCGCCCGACGCGCCAAAGCGCGACGCCCGCCAACCCCGCGCACGCCGCGGCCGCCAGTTCGCCGAGGACACGCCGCCGCGCCCGGCGCGCGTCGCGCGCACGGTACGGCAACAGATTGAACCCGCCCAGCCACGCGCGCCGCATTCGCGCGTCGCGCGGCACCGCACGGCCCGCCACCACGCGCATCATTCGAACACCCCGCGCAGCGCGAGCCCGAACGCGACCGCGAAACCGGGCGAATGGGCGAGCCCGTCGTCGACCGCGCCGAGCGGGCCGCACGCCGCGCATTCGAACGGCAAGACGATGCAGCCGAGCAGATCGCCGACGTCGGCGAGCGAAATCCGGGCGCCACCGAGCCATTCCGGGTCGCCCGCGACAAACGCGCAGCGCGGCGCGCCGGCACGCGCGAGCTCGCGCAGCGCATCGGCCAGATCCGCATGCTCGGGCGCCGGATAGCGGATCTGCGCGGCAACCGCATCGGCCGACACGAGCCAGCCGTGCACGCCGCTCTCGCCGATCCAGACGCCGAGATACGGCTCGCCCGAGTCGACTTCGCGCGCGGCGACATGGCGTATCGCCCGCAAGGCGGCGGGCGGCTCGCCGTCGATCGCGACAAGCTCGACACCCGCCGACGCAGCCGCCTCGATCCGCACGTCGAGATGCACGTGCGCTGCGGTCGCGAATACCAGCTCCGATGCCGCGCCCGCGTCGTTCACGCACCAGTCGACCGCGAGCGCGTCGCGCGCGAGTCCGGTGAGCCGCTCGGCCGCCGCGCGCACCGCCGGCTCGACGGCTGCCGCCGCGTCCGCCCGCGGCCACGCAAGCGTCGCGCTCGAGAACGCGCCGGCCGGCAACGCCATCACGCCCGCCATCGTCCGCCGCACCCACCCCGCCGGCCGCATCGGCGGCACGCGTCCGAGCGCCGCCGCCATCGCGGCCGCCCAGTCGGCGTCGGCCGGCTCGTCGAACGCGCCGGCCGGCAAGGGCTCCGCGTCGAGCGCCTCGAGCCGGACCGCGCCGCCCCGGGCCCGTCGGCTCAGCACCGCAATCCGCACCGTGCGCCGGTTCACGTCGATCCCCGCCGCGAAACGCCGGCCGACCGACCACCACGAACGTCGTTGCATCTCAGTCCTCCATGAGCGCGCCTCCCGTCGAGGCACGATATGGAGCCATTTTGCGAAGCCGGCCGGCGCGCCGGGAGTCTGCCGAACGGCCAACGCGTGCGCCGTCCGGCCGCCGGCGCGCTACAGTGAGTCATCGGCGCGCCGCACCGGCCGCGACGCGCCGGTTTCCCGTCCGGCCCCCTTCCGGAGTCCGGCAAAACCGGGCAGCTATAATCGCGGGACTGTTTTTCTGGTGTGTCTATGCAATCCACGAATCCTACGTCCCCGCCTCCTCCGCCCGAGCCGCGCCGCCGCCCGCTGTGGCTGAAGCTCGTGCTCGGCGTGGCAGGCGTGTGCGTGGCGCTCGCGGTCAGCATCGGGCTCGTGCTCGGCTACGCGCTCGTCGTCGCGTCGCCGAACATGCCGTCGCTCGACGCGCTGACCGACTACCGCCCGAAGGTGCCGCTGCGCATCTATACGGCGGATCACGTGCTGATCGGCGAATTCGGCGAGGAGCGCCGGGACATCGTCCGCCTGCAGGACGTGCCCGATTCACTGAAGAAAGCGGTGCTCGCGATCGAGGACGCGCGGTTCTACGAACACGGCGGCGTCGATCTGACGGGCATCATCCGCGCCGGCATCGTCGCGCTGACGAACGGCCACGCGACGCAGGGCGCGAGCACGATCACGATGCAGGTCGCGCGCAATTTCTTCCTGTCGAGCGAGAAAACGTACACGCGCAAGATCTACGAGATGCTGCTCGCGTACCGAATCGAGCGCGCGCTCACGAAAGATCAGATTCTCGAGGTCTACATGAATCAGATCTATCTGGGCCAGCGCGCCTACGGCTTCGCGGCCGCCGCGCACGCGTACTTCAACAAGGATCTGAAGGACATCACGCTCGCCGAAGCCGCGATGCTCGCGGGCCTGCCGAAGGCGCCGTCCGCGTACAACCCGGTCGCCAATCCGAAGCGCGCGAAGGTCCGGCAGCAATACATCCTGCAGCGGATGCTCGAGCTGAATTTCATCACGCGCGAGCAGTACGACGAGGCGCTCGCCGAGCCGCTCGTCGTCAAGAGTCCGAGCCGGGAATACAGCGTGCACGCGGAGTACGTCGCCGAAATGGTGCGGCAGATGATGTATGCGCAGTACAAGGACGAGGCGTACACGCGCGGGCTGAATGTCGTCACGACGATCGACTCCGCCGACCAGACGCTCGCGTACCGCGCGCTGCGCAAGGGCCTGATGACGTACGACAGGCGCCACGGCTATCGCGGCCCGGAAGGTTTCATCGAGCTGCCCGCGAACGCGGACGACCGCGAGCAGGCGATCGACGACGCGCTCGTCGATCATCCGGACAACGGCGAATTGATCGCGGCCGTCGTCACCGAGGCGAGCGCGCGCCAGATTCGCGTCGTATTCCCGAACGGTAGCGACGCCACAGTGAGCGGCGACGATCTGCGGTTCGCCGCGAGTTCGCTGTCGTCGAACGCGCAGCCGAACAAGCGGATCCGCCCCGGCGCGATCGTGCGCGTGTTCAAGAACGACGACGGCTCGTGGGCGATCGGGCAACTGCCGCAGATCGAGGGCGCATTCATTTCGATCGTCCCGCAGGACGGCGCGATCCGCTCGCTGATCGGCGGCTTCGACTTCAACAAGAACAAGTTCAACCACGTGACGCAGGCGTGGCGGCAGCCCGGCTCGTCGTTCAAGCCGTTCATCTATTCGGCGTCGCTCGACAAGGGGCTCGGCCCCGCGACGATCATCAACGACGGCCCGCTCTACTTCAGCGCCGCCGAAACGGGCGGCCAGCCGTGGGAGCCGAAAAACTACGGCGGCGGCTTCGAGGGCCCGATGTCGATGCGCGTCGCGCTGCAGCGTTCGCGCAACCTGGTGTCGATCCGCATCCTGAACCACATCGGCCCGAAATACGCGCAGCAATACATCACACGCTTCGGCTTCGACGCGGATCGCCACCCGGCCTATCTGCCGATGGCGCTCGGCGCGGGCCTCGTCACGCCGCTGCAGATGGCGGGCGCGTTCTCGGTGTTCGCGAACGGCGGCTATCGGATCAATCCGTATCTGATCGCCGAAGTGACCGACCCGAGCGGCAACGTCGTCGCGCGCGCGCAGCCGCTCGTCGCCGAGCAGAATGCGCCGCGCGCGATCGACCCGCGCAACGCATACGTGATGAACAGCCTGCTGCAGAGCGTCGCGCAGCGCGGCACGGGCGCGCGCTCGAACGTGCTCAAACGCACCGATCTCGCCGGCAAGACGGGCACGACGAACGATTCGCGCGACGCGTGGTTCGGCGGCTATCAGCACACGCTCGCGGCGATCGCGTGGATCGGCTACGACAGCCCGCGCAGCCTCGGCGACCGCGAAACCGGCGGCGGCCTCGCGCTGCCCGTGTGGATCGACTACATGGGCCCCGCGCTCAAGAACGTGCCGGAATACAAGATGCCGATGCCCGACGGTGTCACGACGCTCGGCGGCGAACTGTACTTCGACCAGTTCATGCCGGGCCGCGGTTTCGTCGCGACGGTCGGCGTGAATCTGGCGGCCGCGCCGCCCAACTCGGCAAGCGACGTGCCCGGGCACGTCGACGAGCAGGAAAAGCAGGACATCATGAACCTGTTCCGCGGCGGCAACTGAGCGCCCCGTACGCGAAAAGAAAAAACCCGCTGAAACCAGCGGGCTCAGACTGCTGACGAACCCCACGTTTTTGTGAGCGTGGGGTTTTGTCTTTCTGGGATCAGGATTGCGGGTTCGCCGCGAGCGGGTAGTCGAAGCTGCAGCGCAAACCGCTCACCAGACGCAGCAGCATGCGCACGAAGCGCCAATCGGGACCCGCTGGCCCCTTTTTCCGCTTCCGCGCCAGCAGCATCGCAATCTTCTTGATGTTCTGTGCCGCCGCGGCCAGCAAGCACTGCTCGGCCACCTTGCGTAGCCCACGCATACGGGCATAACGGTGCCCATGCAGCTGCTTGGCATCGGCGAAGCTGCGCTCCACCGTCTGCTTGCGCCGCGCGTAAATGCGTTGGCCCCATTCGGTCAAGCGCCGCGCGTCCACCCGCTCCTTGGCGCGCTCCCACACGTGGCGCGTTACCACCTTCACCGCGATCGCACTGTTCGTGCACTGCGATCGTACCGGGCAGCGCCCGCAGATCTGCGCATTGGATTTGTATTCCCGATAGCCGAGCCGATTGGTCGTGCTGTACGGCAGGGCCTGCCCCTGCGGGCACACGTATTCGTTGCGATACGCGTCGTACTTGAACTGCCGTTTGTAGAACATGCCCGGCTTGTGGTTCGGCGTGCGATAGCCCATCACCCCGGCAATCCCTCGCTCCTCCAGCCCCTGGCACACCGCCGGCGTGAAGTAGCCCGCATCCAGCCCCACCGCCTCGACCTTGAACTCAAAGCGCTCGCGCTGGCGATCCAGCCGATCCAGATACGGCTGGCTGTCATGCACCGAGGCCGGCGTCACATGCGTATCGGTGATGATCGCGTGCTTGGCATCCACCGTGCGGTGGTCCAGATAGAAGAACCCCTTCGGCTTGTCGTCCCGCACCATGTAGCCGCTGTCCGGATCGGTCCGGCTGAGCTTGGTGTCCTTGCTAGACGGCGGCTCATCGTCGTCGCGATCCAGCGGCTTCCTGCCATGCGCGGCCCGGTCCGCATCCACTGCCGCGTTCAATGCCTCCGTGTAGGCGGCCGGCGTCTGCTCCAGCTTCACCACATCGAACTTGCCTTTGTTCGCGTTCGCCTTCAGGTGCGTGCTGTCCGTGTACAGCACCCGACCGTCGACCAGCCCGCGCTTGATCGCCTGCCGCACGATCTCGTCGAAGATCTCCTGATACACCGTCGTGTCCGTGAAGCGTCGGCGGCGATTCTGCGAGAACGTTGACGCATCCGGCACCTTGTCGGTCAGCCGGAACCGGGCGAACCAGCGATAGGCGACGTTGACCTGGACCTCACGCATCAGTTGCCGCTCGCTGCGCACCCCGAACAGGTAGCCGATGAACAACAGCTTGAACATCACCACGGGATCGAGCGCCGGCCGCCCGTTGTCCGCGCAATACAGATGCGCCACCTTCGCGCGGATGAACTCGAAATCCACCGCCGCATCGATCTGGCGCAGCAGGTGGTCCTTCGGCACGAGTTCCTCGAGCGTCACCATCTCGAGTTCGTGCTGCGTGGGCATGGGCGTCTTCAGCATCACGCCATTAAAAAACAAAAATCCCCCACTTGGCGAGGGTTTGTCAGCAATCTGAAGCGGCCGAAAGGCCGCTTTTGTCATAGGGAGCTCGGCTGGGCGGCGCCCGCGGCGCGCTGCGCGCGAGCGCCGCCCGCCGAAGGCGGGCGTCACGCGCTGAACGCGATCGGCATGCCTGCCTGCTGCGTGGCGTATCCCGTCAGCGCCGCGAAGAACTCGTCGCCGCTGCGCGTATCGCGCCATGCGCCGTCGACGAACCGGTAATGGAAGCCACCCGCCTTCGCGGCAATCCACACTTCCTTCATCGGCGGCTGCAGGTTCACGATGATCTTCGAGCCGTTCTCGAACGTGAGCGTGAGCACGCTGCCGTTGCGCTCGAGATCGATGTCGGCGTCGCCGTCGTTGGCGGCGTCGACCGAACGCTCGACGGCTGCCAGCACGGCTTCGGCCCGGGTCAGGTAATCGGTGTCGGACATGCTAAACTCTATTGATTCAACTGTTTAGGGACGGTCATGCGTATCGTTTTGCAGATGAGCGCGATTGTAGCGGCTTTGGCGCTCGCGGGCTGCGGCCAACGCGGGCCGCTCTACATGCCGGTCGTGCCGCCGCTGCCGCCCAAGCCGACTGAACAGACGCAGCCGCCGCCGTCGGACGTGACGCCCGACGCGGAAACGGCTTCGGCGCGCGACGACGGCGCCTCGGGCGCCGCCGACGCGCCGCTCACGCTGTCGCCCGACCTGTCGACGCAACGCATGCCGAAGGCCGCGCCCGCGTCCGGCGCTTCCTCCGCCCAATGACCGATCCTGCATGACTCAAGCTGCATTCGACTACGTCGACGGCACGCTCCACGCCGAGCGCGTGAGCACCGTCGAGCTCGCCGAGCGTTTCGGCACCCCGCTCTTCGTCTATTCGCGCGCCGCGCTCACCGCGGCCTACGAGGCCTACGCGAAAGCCTGCGCCGGCCGCCGCGCGTCGATTCACGTCGCCGTGAAGGCGAACAGCAACCTCGGCGTGCTGAACGTGTTCGCGCGTCTCGGCGCGGGCTTCGACATCGTGTCGGGCGGCGAGCTCGCGCGCGTGCTCGCGGCGGGCGGCCGCGCGCGGGACGTCGTGTTCTCGGGCGTCGGCAAGAGCGCCGACGAAATGCGCGTCGCACTCGAAGCAGGCGTGAAGTGCTTCAACGTCGAATCGATCCCGGAGCTCGACCGGCTGAACGCCGTCGCGGCATCGCTCGGCAAGCGCGCGCCCGTGTCGCTGCGGGTGAATCCGGACGTCGACCCGAAGACGCATCCGTACATCTCGACGGGGCTGAAGGCAAACAAGTTCGGTATCGCGTTCGACGACGCGCGCGCGACGTACCGCGCGGCCGCCGCGCTGCCGAACCTCGAAGTCGTCGGCATCGACTGCCACATCGGCTCGCAGATCACCGAGCTGAGCCCGTACCTCGACGCGATCGACAAGCTGCTCGATCTCGTCGAGCGGATCGAGGCGGACGGCGTGCAGATCCATCACGTCGACGTCGGCGGCGGGCTCGGCATCACGTATGACGACGAAACGCCGCCCGACATCGGCGCCTACGTGCGCGCGGTGCTCGCGCGCATCGATGCGCGCGGCCACGGCCAGCGCGAAATCTGGTTCGAGCCGGGCCGCTCGCTGACGGGCAACGCCGGCATTCTGCTCACGCGCGTCGAATTCCTGAAGCAGGGCGAAGAGAAGAACTTCGCGATCGTCGACGCGGCGATGAACGACCTCGCGCGCCCCGCGATGTACCAGGCGTTTCACGCGATCGTGCCGGTTGCGCCGCGCACGGACGTCGCGGCCGCGGTGTACGACATCGTCGGTCCCGTCTGCGAGAGCGGCGACTGGCTTGGGCGCGAGCGCTCGCTCGCGATCGCGCCCGGCGATCTGCTCGCGATCCGCTCGGCGGGCGCGTATGGCTTCACGATGAGCTCGAACTACAATACGCGGCCGCGCGCGGCGGAAGTGATCGTCGATGGCGCGAACGCGCATCTGGTACGGCCGCGCGAGACGGTCGAAAGCCTGTTCGAGCACGAAACGATCCTGCCCGAAGGCCGGTAAGCGCCGGCACGCGGCGCTCACACGACGCATCGGCAGCCGCCGGCAATTCGATCATTCGACAAACCGGCGGGCCCGATCAAAAAAGGCGATGTCCAACAAGTGGACATCGCCTTTTCGTTTGCGCGTCGCTCGACGCGACATAGGCGGCACATGCCGTACAGGCGGCCAACGCGGCCGGGCCAACCCGCGCCGCAGCCGCAGCCGCAGCCGTAACCACATCGTGCAACGCGCGCGCCCCGAGCGCGCCCGCCCCTCGCGCTACGACGCGCGTCCGCCCGCCGCCGCTGCGCCCCAGCGTTGCCGCGCCCATACGAGCACGCGCCAGCCGAGCAGCACGAGCACGATCGCGCCGTACAGCTTCGGCAGTGCGAGATCGTGCTTGCCCGCCCTCATCCACCAGAAATGCAGGATGCCGAACGCGGCGATCGCATAGATCGCCTTGTGCAGCGTCTGCCAGTGCCGGCCGAGCCGCCTCGCGATCGCGCGCGGCGACGTCGCGGCAAGCGGAATCAGCAGCACGAACGCGGCGAAGCCGACGGTGATGAACGGACGCTTCACGACGTCCTTCGCGATCTCCACCACATCGAACCACTTGTCGAACCAGATGTAGGTCGTGAAGTGCAGCACCGCGTAGAAGAATGCGTAGAGCCCGAGCATGCGCCGCAACCGCAGCAGCGCGTTGATGCCCGTCAGCCGGCGCAGCGGCGTGACGGCGAGCGTGATGCACAGGAACACGAGCGTCCAGAGCCCCGTCGAGCGCGTGACGAACTCGATCGGGTTCGCGCCGAGCCGGTCCGTCACGCCGAAGAACACGATACGCGCGAGCGGATACAGCGCCGCGACGAACGCGGCGATCTTCACGGGCGCGAGCCAGCCGGGCGCGCCGCCCGCGCGGCCGGCATCCCGGCGCGGTGCGCGGCCGCGCGCGCCGGCGCCCGGGCTTGCCGAGCCGGCAAATGTCGAGGATTGCATGTCGTTCTCCATCTGTCGTACTCAGAAGTATTTCTTCAGATCCATCCCGCGATACATCGACGCGACCCAATCGCCATAGCCGTTGAACATCAGCGTCTTGCGCTTCGGCGTGAAGAAGCCGTCCTCGCCGATGCGCCGCTCGGTCGCCTGGCTCCAGCGCGGATGGTCGACGTTCGGGTTGACGTTCGAATAGAAGCCGTATTCGTTCGGCGCATACGTGTTCCAGCTCGTCGGCGGCTGCCGGTCGACGAAGCGGATCTTCACGATCGATTTCGCGCTCTTGAAGCCGTACTTCCACGGCACGATCACCCGCACGGGCGCGCCGTTCTGATTGGGCAGCACCTGCCCGTAGACGCCTATCGTGAGCAGCGTCAGCGGATTCATCGCCTCGTCCATCCGCAGGCCTTCCGAATACGGCCAGTCGAGGATCGGCGCGGACAGCCCCGGCATCTGCGACGGGTCCGCGAGCGTGACGAACTGCACGTACTTCGCGTTGGCGGTCGGCTCGACGCGCTTGATGAGCTCCGCCAGCGGAAAGCCGATCCACGGAATCACCATCGACCAGCCTTCGACGCAGCGCAGCCGGTACACGCGCTCCTCGAGCGGCGCGAGCTTCAGCAGCGCGTCGATGTCGTACACCTTCGGGTTCCTGACTTCTCCTTCGACCGACACGCGCCACGGATGCGGCCGCAGCGTGCCGGCACGGCGCGCGGGATCGCTCTTGTCGGTGCCGAATTCGTAGAAGTTGTTATAGGTCGTGATGTCCTTGAACGACGTCACCTTCTCCGGGACGACGAACTTCGGATTGGCCGGCGCCGCAAGCTTGCGCGCCGTCGCATCCGGCGATGCGTACGCGGCGAGCGCGAGCCCGTGCGCGCCGACGAGTCCGCCCGCCGCGGCGGCGCCCGCCGCCTGCAGGATGCGGCGGCGATGCTCGAACACCGCTCGCGGCGTGATTTCGCTGCGCGGGATGTCGTCGCCGGCAAGCGCCGCGCGCAGCGTTTTCTTGATCAACATGTCGATGCTCCGTTCTGCCGGTCGGGACGGCCGTCCGGGACGCTCGCGTCCCTGACCTGCCCCCTTCGATAGGGCCAATGGGCTTCTAGCAAAGTCCCTTTAAACCAACTCCTGGAAAGCGGCAGGAGCGTCCGCGGTTGCCCGATGTTTCGCCGCAAACTCTGACGGCGCAAGGTAGTTCAGTGCGCTGTGCGGCCTTTGCTCGTTGTAGTCCTGACGCCATGCCGCGATGACTGCCCGAGCGTGCGCGAGCGTCGTGAACCAGTGCTCGTTAAGGCATTCGTCGCGGAACTTGCCGTTGAACGATTCGATGTACGCATTCTGCGTGGGCTTGCCCGCCTGAATCAACTTCAGCGTGACGCCGTTCGCATACGCCCACTGGTCAAGCGCGCGGCTCGTAAATTCGGGTCCCTGGTCTGTTCGCACCGCCTTGGGATAGCCACGGAAGCGAGCTGCACGGTCCAATGCCCGAGCGACATACAAACCTGAGATGCCATGGTCGACGACGATGTCGACAGCCTCTTTCGTGAAATCGTCGACGACGGTCAGGCACTTCACGCGCCGGCCGTTGGAAAGCGCATCCATCACGAAATCGATTGACCATACCTCGTTGGGTGCGCCCGGCAATGCCAGTTGCTCGCGCTCAATCATGACGCCGTGGCGCTTGCGACGGCGCCGCACAGCCAGCCCTGCCTCACGGTACAGGCGATAGATGCGCTTGTGATTGGCGTGCGTGCCTTCGCGTTCCACCAGGGCGTGCAGTCGGCGGTAGCCGAATCGACGACGTTCGTGCGCCAACTTCACCAGACGCGCCGCGAGCACCTCATTCTCGTGGTCCGGCTTCGCGTCGTAATGCAGCACGCTGCGAGAAAGCCCGACAAGCCGGCAGGCGCGGCGCTCGGAGATGTTGACCTTCTCCCGAATCGCCAACACTGCTTCGCGTTTGGCTTGCGGGCTCAGGGCTTTCCCTTGACGACAACCTTCAACGCTTCCATATCGAGCATTGCTTCGGCCAGCAGTTTCTTCAGTCGGGCATTCTCCACCTCGAGGCCCTTGAGCCGGCGGGCTTCCGAGACTTCCATGCCGCCGAACTTCGCGCGCCAGGTGTAGAACGACGCGTCACTGAACCCATGCTTCCTGCACAGTTCCTTGACCGGCATACCGGCCTCGGCTTCCTTCAGAAACCCGATGATTTGCTGTTCCGTAAAGCGCTTCTTCATGTTCGTCTTCTTCTCCGAAAACGAACTTTACTAGACTCCGGCTGGCCCTGTTTGTAGGGGGCAGGTCACGTCATCATCAGCAGCATCGCCGGCAGGAACGACAGCATCGTGAGCAGCAGCATCGTCTGCACGCTCAACGAATAGGTCGTGCCGCCGTTCGGGCCCGGCGCCGAGTTGAACGCAGGCAGCCCGGCCGCCTGCGCGCACGCGAGCGCGGGCGCGAGGCCGATCAGGATCGCGGGCAGCCAGCGCGCCGCGCCGCGCAGGCAAGCGGTTTTCATCGAACGACTGTCGGAAGGCGCGCACGCGGCGGCATCCGCGCGCGGCGCGACGAAACGAAGGCACGGCATGTCAGCGATCCTTGCCGCCGTCGCGCTTGAAGCGCTTCGCGGCCTCGCCGAGCATGGCGTCGCGAAAGCGCGCCCCGAAGGAAGCGCCCTCGGGCAACGGGCCGGACATCGCCGTGCCGCCCGGCGCGCCGGGCGAGCGAGTCAGGCCGCCGCCCGCGGGCGCGCCGATCACGCCCGCCGAGCCGGCGGGCAGCGTGTGCAGCAGGCGCACGTTGCCGGGGGCGACGCCGAGCACGAGCCAGGTATCGCCGATCTCGACGACGGTCGCGCTTTCCTTGCCGCCCACCGCGACGCTCGCGACGATCTTCAGCGCGCCGCCGCGCCGTTGCGGCTGCAAGCCGAAGCGCCGCGCGAGCCACGCGCAGCCGAACACGAGGCCGATCACGACCGCGAGCCCGACGAGCGTCTGCAACACCGCGCCCACGCCGAGCGACGGCGCGGCCGAGCCGACGACGACGCCCGATGCGAGCGACGCCGCGTGATTCACCGCGTTCATGTCGGCGGCCGAGACGGGCAGCGCCGCCGTGCCGCTCGCCAGCGCGGCGAGCGCCGCCGGCGCGCGACGCCTGCCGCGCGGCGCGCGTTCGGCTGCCCGGCGCGGCGAAAGGAACGCCGGAACGCACACCGGAACAGCCCGCGCGGCGAGCGGCGCGAAGCGCGGTTTCATCGGTTCAGCTTCCGGATGCGTTCGGACGGCGTGATGATGTCGGTGAGCCGGATGCCGAACTTGTCGTTGACGACCACCACTTCGCCCTGCGCGATCAGGCAGCCGTTGACGAGCACGTCCATCGGCTCGCCGGCGAGCCCGTCGAGCTCGACCACCGAGCCCTGCGCGAGCTGCAGCAGGTTGCGGATCGCGATCTTCGTGCGGCCGAGCTCGACCGTCATCTTGACCGGGATGTCGAGAATCAGGTCGATGTCGTTGTGCGTCGAGCTCGCCGTGGCCTTCGACAGCGGCCGGAACACGCCGGCGCCCGTCGCGCCCGTCTCGATCGGCTGCTGATTCTGCTCGGCGAGCGCGGCGGCCCAGTCGTCCATCGCCATTTCCTCCTGCGGCGCGGCACCCGCCGCGTTCCCGGCCGCGGCAGCGCTCATCGCGGTGTCCGCAAACGCCGGCTCGTCGATGCCGTCGGCCTCGGGGGTCGAGTTCAACTCAGTCATATCCACCTTCCTTCATCGTGTCGCTTGCGCTGATCATCCTCTGCACGCGCAACGCGTACTGGCCATTGAAAATGCCGTATCCGCACTCCATCACCGGCACGCCGTCGACCTTCGCGGTGATCGAATCCGTGATGTCGAGCGGCAGCACGTCGCCCGTGCGCAGGTTGAGAATCTTCTCGAACGTCGTCGGGACCTCGGCGAGATCCGCGACCAGTTCCACTTCCGCCGACTGCACCTGCTGCGACAGCACGCGCACCCAGCGGCGGTCCACCTCGAGCGCCTCGCCCTGGATCGGCGAGCTCAGCACGTCGCGGATCGGCTCGATCATCGAGTAGGGCATGCAGATGTGCAGCGTGCCGCCCGTCGGCCCGAACTCGATCGAGAACTGGGTGGCGATCACGATCTCGTTCGGCGTCGCGACGTTCGCGAACTGCGTGTGCATCTCCGAGCGCACGAACTCGAACTGCAACGGCCGCACGCTCTTCCACGCGCTCGCGTAGTGCTCGAACACGAGATTGAGCAGCTTGCCGATGATCCGCTGTTCGGTCGCCGTGAAGTCGCGCCCTTCGACGCGCGTGTGGAAACGCCCGTCGCCGCCGAACAGGTTGTCGACGACGAAGAACACGAGGTTCGGATCAAACACGAACAGCGACGTGCCGCGCAGCGGCTTCACGTGCACGAGGTTCAGATTGGTCGGGATCGGCAGGTTGCGCGTGAACTCGCTGTACTTCTGCACCTTCACCTGGCTCACGGAGATTTCCGCCGTGCGCCGCATGAAGTTGAAGATGCCGATCCGCAAGAGGCGCGCGAAGCGATCGTTGATGATTTCGAGGCCGGGCATCCGGCCGCGAACGATCCGTTCCTGCGTCGCGATGTTGTAGGGGCGAATGCCCGACGCCTCGGCCGGTTCGTCGGCCGAGTCGTCTTCGCCCGTGACGCCCTTGAGGAGTGCATCCACCTCCTCCTGGGACATGAATTCTTCGTGGCCCATGCGCGCTCCTTTGCCGGCGGCGTTATTGGACGACGAACTCGGTGAACAGCACGTCGTCGACGCGTGCGCTCTGATTGCCCGGCTGGGTCGGCTGCTCGATCAGCGTCTTCAGCTCGTCGGCGAGCGCGTGCTTGCCTTCGAGCGTCGCGAGCTGCTCGGGATGCTTGTTCGACAGCGCGAGCAGAATCCGGCTGCGCAGCTCCGGCATGTGCTGCGTCAGGTATTCCTGCGCCTTCGGATCGGTCAGCTTCAGCGACAGGCCGACGCGCAGGTAATGCTGAATGCCGTCGTCCGACAGCAGATTCACGGTGAGCGGCTCGAGCGGGAAGAACGCGGGCACGGCGAGCGGCGCGGGCGCGCTCGGCGCGGCGCTGTGCGCGCCTTCCTTCGACAGCATGAAGTACGTGCCGCCCGCGGCGGCGGCGGCGGCAACGATCCCGATCAGCAGAAAAAGGACGAGGCGCTTGAGCTTGCCGGACGAGGCCGGTTTGTCGACGGTCGGGTTTGCGGTGGTAGCCATGGCGTGCCTGCGGGAAGACTCTAAGTAGCCTGCATTGTTCGGCATCCGGGCCGCGCACGATGGGCGGAATAGAGGGGGGATTTGCGGCTATCTCAGCCGTTTGTCCGCCGGGCGGGCGAGCGCGGCGAACGGCGATCGGCGGCGGCGAGCGCGGCCGGGAGCGGGCGGCGCGGCGCGCGAGGCGCGCGAGGCGAGGCGCCGGGCCTGGCCGCGCGGCTGAAAGGGCCGGAAGACAACGGGCGTGCGCGCCGGCGTGAGCCGGAAAATCGGGCCGAACGCGCGGCGCAACCGGCGGTGATGGGCGAAGCCTCGACCGGGCCGCGCGGGCGGCGGGACGGAGTGAGCGAGCCGGCGCCGCCGGAGCGAGCGAGGCCGAACGGGTCAAGCGGGCTGGCATAGCCGAACGGCCGCGCTCGGGCGGGGATGAGGCGGCGGCGACGCGGCCGAACGGCCGCCGCGCCGCGCCAGACTGGACCGAATCGCAACGCGACGGACCGCCGCAGCGCACGCCCCTGCACGCCCCTGCACGATGCGGCCGCGAACGGGCGGGAGCGGAACGAAGCGAAACGAATAAGCGCCCGCAAGCCTCGGCCGGACGCGTCACGCGCGCTCGCGACGTGCGGCGGCCGCGGCAGGCGGCGAAAGCGCCGCCTGCCGGGCGGCGCGAGTGCCGGAAAGAGCCGGCCCGGCGCGCGTCACGCGGCGAATCGCGCGCGGCCGCCGAGGTCGATCGGCGATCGGCGATCGGTTACCGACAGCCGACGGTCGACAACGGACAGCGGGTGACCGGCCGACGCCGGAACGCGCGTCGCCGCGCCCGGCCGGATCGGCGCGTATCAGATCGGCAGCAACGTCAGCAACGGCGCGATCAGCACCATCGCGACGCCCGCGATCATCATCGTGAGGCTCGACACGACGCCTTCCTCGCTACCGATCTCGCGCGCCTTCGCGGTGCCCACCGCATGCGCGGCCGCGCCGAACAGCGCGCCGCGCGCGAGCCGCGAGCGCAGCGGCACGAGCGCGAGCACGAATTCGCCGACGAGCATCCCGCAAATCCCGGTCGCGATCACGAAGAGCGCGGTGAGATCGCGCGGCGCGTGGATCCGGTCGGAAACGGCGAGCGCGAACGGCGTCGACACCGAGCGCGTGACGAGGCTGCGCTGCAGCTCGGGCGACAGATGCAGCAGCTTCGACAGCAGCAGCGAGCCGCAGATCGCGACCGCGATCCCGACGACGACGCCCACCGCGAGCGAGAACCAGTGGCGCTTCATCAGCTCGCGGTATTCGTAGATCGGCACGGCGAACGCGATCGTCGCCGGGCCGAGCAGCCACATCAGCCAGCGCGTGTCGCGAAAGTACACCGCGTACGGAATGCCCGTCAGCGCGACGAACGCGACGAGCACGGCCGGCACGAGCACGAGCGGCGAGAAGAACAGCGTCTTGCGGCACGCGTAGAGCCGCTTCGACGCGAAGTAGAGCGCGATCGTCAGCGCGAAGCAGCCGGCGGAAATCGCGGCGCTCGAAGGCGCGGTGAGAAACGAGAGATCGGGCGTCGTCATGATGCGGCCTTCGGAACCGGTGCCATCAACGAATGGCATGAAATGGGGAAAGGGGAAACCGTGCCACGTCAGGCCCGCGCGCGGCGGCGGCCGGCACGCACGCGCATCACCGCGAGCCGCCGCTCGAAGCCCGCCGCGACGTCGACCGCGATCGCCACCGACAGCATCACGAACGTGGTTCCGGCGACGACGACGAGCGCGAGCCGCCAGCCGTCCGCCTTGAAGAGACCGCCGTACTGGACGGCCGCGACGGTCGCCGGGATGAAGAAGAGCAGCATGTCGGACAGCAGCCAGTTCGCGCCGTCCTTCACCCAGCCGGGCGCGACGCGGCCGGACAGCAGCAGCGCGAGCAGCACCGCGAGGCCGACCACGCCGGACGGCACCGGCACGCCGAACGCGCGCACCGTCCAATCGATCGCCGCCCACAGCGCGCCGAGCGCGGCCGTCTGCAACGCGATGCGCGCCACGCGGCCGGCGCGCGCGGGCGCCGCCGTCGTCGGGCGAGTCGCGGTTGCCGCCGTAGCCGAAATCCTGCTCATCGAATGCTCCCGAAATGCCTTGCTTTACAGAATGGAGGCAGTATAGGATTCACGCGTCCATAAATAAAATGACTTGGTTCTATAAAACCCATTCCGTTTAGGAATCTTCTCCGATTCGCTCACTGAACAGGAGGCGCCGATGGAGCTGCGCGCGTTGCGGTATTTCGTCGAGGTCGTCAGGCAGCAGAGCTTCACCGTCGCGGCCGAGCAGATGCACGTCACGCAGCCGACGATCAGCAAGATGGTGAAGGCGCTCGAGGACGAAATCGGCTCGCCGCTGCTGCTGCGCGACGGTCGCCAGATGGTGCTCACGGATGCCGGCCGGATCGTCTATCAGCGCGGCCAGGACGTGCTCGCCGCGCAGGCGCAGCTTCAGGCCGAGCTGAACGATCTCGGCACGCTCGGGCGCGGCGAGCTGACGATCGGGATTCCGCCGCTCGGCGGTTCGCTGTTCACGCCGGCGATCGCCGCGTTCAAGGAGCGCTATCCGCGCATCGAGCTGAAGCTGTTCGAGCAGGGCGCGCGGATGATCGAAGAGGCGCTCGTCGCGGGCGAGCTGGAGCTCGGCGGCGTGCTCGAGCCCGTCGATCCGGCCGTGTTCGACGTGCTGCCGATGGTGCGCGCGCCGCTGTGGCTCGTCGCGCCGCACGCGTCGCGCTGGGACGGCGACGCGACGGTGCCGCTCGCCGACCTGGCCGACGAGCCGTTCGTGTTCTACGCCGAAAGCCTGGCGCTGCACGACGCGGTGCTCGATGCGTGCCGCAAGGTCGGCTTCACGCCGCAGATCGTGAGCCGCAGCGGCCATTGGGATTTCATGGCGGCGCTCGTGCACGCGGGCGTCGGCATCGCGCTGCTGCCCGAGCCGTATTGCCGGCGGCTCGACACCGCGCGGTTCACGTGCCGGCCGATCGTCGAGCCCGAGATCACCTGGGCGGTCGCGATCGGCTGGCTCAAGAGGGGATATCTGTCGCACGCCGCGCGCGCGTGGCTCGACGTCGCGCGCGAGACGGGCCCCGTCGATCCCGGCGACGATCTCGCGTTCGGCAGCCTGCGCGCGCGCTGAGCGCTTGGCCCGGGCGCGCCGCGCGCCCCATGCCCGGAGCGGGCCGGGCCGAGCGCCGCTCAGTGCCCGATCGCGGGCCCGGCCCCTTTCTTCGGCTTCGTCACCCACACGAGCGCCGCGAGCGCGACGAACGCGAGCGCCGAAATGTGGAAGAAGTCGTTGGTCGCCATCATGAAGCCCTGCTGCGTGACGATCTGGTTGATCTGCGCGGTCGACACGTCGCCCATCACGCCGAGCCGCGCGAGCGCGCCTTGATAGTCGAGCGTGCTCTGCGCATACACGTTCACCGATTCGGCGAGCCGCGCGTGGTGATAGATCGCGTCGTTTTCCCAGAACGTCGAGCTCACCGCGGTGCCGATCGCGCCCGACAGCGTACGCAGGAAGTTCGACAGCCCCGACGCGCTCGCGAGCCGCTCGTCGGGAATGCTGGAGAGCGTGATCGTCGTCATCGGCACGAAAAAGCACGCGACGCCGATGCCCTGCACGAGCCGCGGCAGGATCACATGGTTGAACGGCACGTCGAGCGTAAACATCGAATTCCAGATCGACACGACGGCGAACACGACGAACGCGAAGCTCGCGACCATCCGCAGATCGAGCCGGTGCATGTTGCGGCCGATCATCGGCGAGAGCACGAGCGCGAGGATGCCGACGGGCGCCGTGGCGAGGCCGGCGAGGCCCGCCGTGTAGCCCATCACGGTCTGCAGCCACAGCGGAAAGATCACGACCGAGCCGAAGAACGCCATGAAGCCGAACGAGATGATCATCGCGCCGAGCGCGAAATTGCGGTCCTTGAAGAGCGACAGGTCGACGACCGGCTCCTTCTCGGTGGATTCCCACACGAGCATGAACGCGAGCGACACGACGGCGATCAGCGCGAGCGAGGTGATGAACGTCGAGTTGAACCAGTCGCGATCCTTGCCGAGGTCGAGCATCATTTGCAGGCACGACACGCCGATCACGAGCAGCGCGAGCCCGATCGCGTCGATCCGCTGCTTCGTCGTCTTCGTCTCGCGGCCGCGCAGCAGGAAGAACGCGCACGCGGCGGAGAACACGCCGATCGGCAGGTTGATGTAGAAGATCCACGGCCACGTGTAGTTGTCGCTGATCCAGCCGCCGAGCAGCGGGCCGAAGATCGGCGCGACGATCACCGTCATCGCCCACAGGCCGAGCGCGAGCCCGCGCCTCGCGGGCGGATAGCTGCGCATCAGGATCGTCTGCGACAGCGGCACCATCGGCCCCGACACGAGCCCCTGCAACAGCCGGAACGCGATCAGCGTCTCGAAGTTCTCCGCGAGGCCGCAGAGCGCGGACGCGATCGTGAACGCGAGCACCGACAGCGTGAACAGCCGCACCTCGCCGGCCCGCCGCGCGAGCCAGCCGGTCAGCGGCACCGCGATCGCGGAGGCGACCGAATACGACGAGATCACCCACGTGCCTTCGCTCGTCGCGACGCCGAGGCTGCCGGAGATCGTCGGCACCGCGACGTTCGCGATCGACGTGTCGAGCACCTCCATGAACGTGCCGAGCGCGAGCCCGATCGTCAGCAGCGCGAGCGTGCCGCCCGACAGCGGCGCCGGCTCGGCGGAGCGGGAAGGGGAAGCGGGGGCCGTCGCAGCCATGTGTCTCTCCTAGGGGGCGACTGTTGCCCCGGCATCCTTTTGTGCATCGGCATCGGTCGACAGTAAGTGTCCTGTCAGCTTCTGCCCAGACAGATAAATAGGCGGCAAACGGGTCGCGATCCGAAGGCCGTTCATCGTTTTTCCCGGTCAGCGCTGATCCGGCGGCGGTTCGGCGCACGCGGCGTCGGCCGCGCCCGGCGCATTCGCGATGAAGCGCCGCAGCAGGTCCGTCAACAGCGCGAGCTCATCGGCCGAAAAACCCTCGAGCTGCGCGTTCAGCTCGGTCGCGATCAGCGCAGGCAGCGCCCGCGCCGCGTGCGCGCCGCGCTCGGTCAGCGCGAGCTCGATCACGCGGCAGTCCGATTCGCTGCGCGCGCGCACGACGAAGCCCTTCTTCTCGAGCCGGTCGAGCATGCGCGTCATCGAACCGCTGTCGTATGACAGCTTGCGCGACAGCTCGAACGGCGTACGCGCATAGCCGCGCGCGAGCAACAGGATCACGCTGATCTGCTGCGCGGTCAGCTCGAGCGGGCCGAGCGCGCGGTCGAGCCGCTCGACGAGCGCCTGCCGCGCCTTCGTCAGGTAATAGCCGAGGCTCGATTCGAGCTCGATGTGCTCCGGGTCGTAAAGGCCGCTCATCGTCAAGCTGTCCGGTCGATTGCACGAGCCGCAACAGTGCATTCCAAGAAAAACGCCGCCAGTATCTTGAATATTTATTGCATAGTCAATATTATTTCAGTCAATGAGTTACGCGCTTAATGCGCTGCCAGGGACAATGTTCTGACCGCTTTGCACGCGTCGCCGCGTTCGTCCGGCGAGCGTCCCGAGGATTTCCCCATGCCGTTCCTGAAACAAGCCGCCGGCGCGCTGCGCCGCAACCTGTCCGACACCGCCCGTCACACGCTGTCCGGCCCGCATCGCGGCTGGAAGATCGCGCTGTACGCCGCGCTGCTGATCGTGCCGGGCGGCTCGCTCGCGGCGCTCGGGTTCGCCTGGTTCGATCAGCGGCGGCATCGCGCCGCCCGCGACGCCGGCATGCGGGCCGCGTCGGCTCAGGAGCCTTCGGCGCCGATGCTCTGTCTCGCCGCCACGCACGGCGAACCCGTGCGCTGCTCGTGATCGGCGAGCGCGCAAAACCGCCGGCGCGCTTTCGTCGGCGCGCGTAACGCGCGGTAAACCGACACGCCGCGCCGGTAACACATCCGGCCCCGTTCGCGCCTTAACCTAAGGTCTGCGCATTCCCGCACCCGTCAGTTACCATTTCGGCCACGCCTCGGCGTTTCGGCCGCCTCGCCCGCTCGTCCGGCTCACCGGCGGCCGCCTCGACAGGAATCCAGAACATGCCGCAAGTCCCACATCCGCGCGCGCGCCGCGCGTTGAGCGCCGCCGTCGCCGCGGCCACCGCCGTGCTGCTCGCCGGCTGCGCGGTCGGGCCCGACTATCACCGCCCCGACGCGGCGATTCCCGCCGCGTACAAGGAAGCGCCGCCCGGCTGGAAGCTCGCGCAGCCGGCCGACCGCGCGGACCGCGGCCCGTGGTGGTCGATCTACGACGATGCGCAACTGAATGCGCTGATCGACAAGCTCAACGCGTCGAACCAGACCGTCGCGCAATACGCGGCCGCGTACCGGCAGGCGCGCGCGCTCGTCGCCGAGGCGCGCGCGTCGTACTTTCCGACGCTCGGGCTGACCGCGAGCGAATCGCGCGCGTCGAGCGCGCTGTCGTCGGGCACCGCGTCGCGCGGCACGACGCGCACGGTCGGCAACACGTACAGCGTCGGCCTCGATGCGTCGTGGGAGCCGGACCTGTGGGGCAAGGTGAGTCGCACGGTCGGCGCGCAGAAGGCAGGAGAAGCGGCCGCGGCCGCCGATCTCGCGAACGCGCGGCTGTCCGCGCAGGCGACGCTCGCGGAGACCTACTTCCAGCTGCGCGCCGCGGACGCGACGCAAAAGCTGCTCGACGATACCGTCGAGTCGTACCGGAAATCGCTGCAGCTCACGCAGAACCAGTACGCGCAGGGCGTCGCCGCGCGCGCGGACGTGATCCAGGCGCAGACCCAGCTCCAATCGGCGCAGGCCGCCGCGATCGACAACGGCATCGCGCGCGCGCAGTACGAGCACGCGATCGCGACGCTCGTCGGCGAGCCGGCGCCGACGTTCTCGCTGCCGCCGATGCCGCTCACGGCCGAGCCGCCCGCGATGCCGATCGACGTGCCGTCGGCGATCCTCGAGCGGCGGCCCGACGTCGCCGCCGCCGAGCGGCGCGCGGCCGCCGCGAACGAGCAGATCGGCGTCGCGATCGCCGCGTTCTTCCCGACGCTCACGCTGTCCGCATCGGGCGGCTTTCAGAGCTCGGTGTGGTCGCAGCTGTTCACGCTGCCCGCACGCTTCTGGTCGGTCGGCCCGCAGCTCGCCGCGACGCTGTTCGACGCGGGCCTGCGCGCCGCGCAGACGGAAGCGGCGCGCGCGACCTACGATCAGGACGTCGCCGCGTACCGGGCGGCCGTGCTCTCCGCGTTCCAGGACGTCGAGGACAACCTCGCGTCGCAGCGCATCCTCGAGCAGGAAATCGTCGTGCAGCGGCAGGCGGTCGAATCCGCGCAGCACTCGCTCGACATCACGCTCAACCAGTACAAGGCGGGCACCGTCGGCTATCTGAACGTGCTGACCGCGCAGACAACCGCGTTCAGCGCGCGGCAGAAGCTCGCGGCCCTCTCCGGGCAGCGGATGGTGTCGTCGGTCGGACTCGTGAAAGCGCTCGGCGGCGGATGGGACGGGTCGCAGATCGCGCGCGAGACAGGCGGCATGCAGGCGCCCGCCGCGCCGGCCGGGGCGGCGGCGCCGGCGGCCATGCCGGCCGCGGCCGTTGCGCCGGCGGCACGCCCGGCGGCCGTGGTCGCGGCGGCCGGGCCCGATACGCAGGCTCGCCGGCCGCGCGCCACGCCCGCCGCGCAATAGCGCAACCGGGCCGCACGCCGGTCCTCGGATCGGCGGCTCACGCCTGGCGACATCGATGTGCGCCCGGCGGCCAACCCTTTGTCGAGCCCGCCGTCGAACGCTTTGTCGAACCGTTTGTCGATCGTGCCGTGAGGCGTGAGGCGTGAGGCGTGAGGCGTGAGGCGTGAGGCGTGAGGCGTGAGGCGTGAGGCGTGAGGCGTGAGGCGTGAGGCGTGAGGCGTGAGGCGTGAGGCGTGAGGCGTGAGGCGTGAGGCGTGAGGCGTGAGGCGTGAGGCGTGAGGCGTGAGGCGTGAGGCGTGAGGCGTGAGGCGTGGGGCGTGAGGCCTAAACCGTGAGCCGGTCGATCGCCGCGCCCGGCGCGCGTTCGCCCTCAGCGCGCCGCGTCGCCGTAAATCAGTGATACCGCGCCGTTGCCGATTGGATGGCCGAGCAGGTTCAGCAAGCCCGCGAGATTGTCGCGCTGTTCGGGCTCGGCGCTCGCGGTGCCGCGAAACGACGCGCCCGTCGCGCCGAAATTCCCTTGCCCCGACATCATCAGCGGCCCTTTCGACGTCGACAGATCGAGCGTCGAATTCGCGCCGCGCGCCTCGAGCACCGCACGGTACGAGCCGAGCGGTTTCACGCGCGACACGCGCGAGCTCATGTCGGTGATCGTCACCGTGAGCTGTCCGAACGCGTCCTTGCCGAAGAGCCGCCAGTCGGTCCAGTCGAGCCGCACGTCGCCTTGCAGGTCGAGCGTGTTGAACGGCGTGCCGAGCCCCGCGAGCAGCGACGCCGGCACCGCCATCGAGCCCGCCGACAGCACCGCGCCGCGCAGCGTCGCATCGAGCGTGACGCCGTCGGGCATCGCGTCCGTCTGGCGCAGCCGCATCCGCACGCGTCCGGCGAACAGCGGCCAGAACTGCGTGCGCCATTCGACGCGGCCGGGCAACAGCGTCGACGCGCTGCGGTCCGCGCCGGGCGCGAGCAGCAGCGTCGCCGAGCCGCGCCAGAGCGAGCCGTCGGGATCGACGAGATTGACGTGGCCGCCCGTCGCGCGCTCAAACTGCGGCGTTACCCAGGACGCGGGCAGCAGCGCGACGAGCGTGACGAGAATCGCGACACCGCCGATGAGAATCCACGGCGCGACGCGCCGAACGCGCATCGGCCAGGTCATCGGCATTCGCATGCTCCGTCGGCCGTATCGCGCATCGACATCGCTCACTTGACCGACGCCGGCTGCAGCACCGCCGTCAGATCGACCTGGCCGTCCTCCTTCAGCGCGCTCACGTGCGCTTCGACGACCTGCGCCTTGAACTGGCGGCGCACGTCGTCGAGCCACTGCGTCCACGCGGGGAACGACGCGTTCTTCAACTGGATCTGCACGCCGCCGCCGACCACCTGCGGCGCCGCCGCCGCGAGCCCGTGATCGGACAGCGACGCGGCGAGCGCATCCTTCAACGCGACGCCCGTCGGCGCGACGCCCTGCGCGGCGCCCGCGAGTGTGCGCGCCTCGTTCGCCTGCGCGGTCATTTCGGCGAGCTCGTGGCGCATCGTCGGCAGCTCGCGCTGGATTCGCGCGCGGCCCTCCTGCGCGGGCGACCATAGCACCGAATACGCGATCGCGAGCGCGAGCACCGCGCCGCCCCAGCCGAGCAGCAACTTTTCGCGTGCGGTGCGGGCCTCCCAGAACTGGCTCAGTGCTTCGTTGAACTCCGTCGTTTTCATGATCGGCTCCGAATGGTCCATTTGCCCGTGCTGCTGTCGATCTCGCCCGTGAGGCCGTTGCGCGCGAGGCGCTGCGCGAAATCGGGGTCGACCTTGGTCTCGGGCTTGAAGCCGACGTCGAGCCGGCGATCGTGATAATCGAGCGATGCGATGCCGTTCGGCGGCAGCGGGCCGAGCGAGCGCGCAAGGCCGCTCGCAAGCGACAGGAAATCGTTCGGCGACAGCTCGCCCGCGGCGATCCGCAGCCGGTCGAGCTGGCGCGTCATCTGCGCGGCCGGATCGAGCACCGTCGTCGTCTTCGGAAACGTCGAGAGCAGCGTCTCGGTGATCTGCGCGGCGAGCGCGTCGCGCTCGCGCGAGAGCTTCCACCAGTGCGCGTTCGCGCCGATCACCGCGATGGCGAGCGTCGTCGCCGCGAGCGCGAGCGGCAAGCGCAGGCGCATGAACGTCGCGCGGTCGAAGCGCCACGGCGCGAACTCGAATTCGAACTGGCAGAGGTCGAAGCGCGAATCGAGCGCACGGCGCACGAGCGCGTCGAACGGCCAGATCGCGGCGCCCGGCAGCAAGCGCTTGTCGTCGAGCGGGCGCACCGAAGCGAGCTGCGGCTCGGCACCCGGCTCGCCGAGCTCGTAGAGCTCGAGCGGCGTGCCGTTCGCGAGCGCTTCGAGCGTCGCCACCGCGCTCGACACCGGCGCGGCGAAGCCTTCGCCGAGCGCGCCGCGCGCGAGCGCGAGCTCGACGCGCGGCGCGCTCGGCGCCTGCGGCAGCAGCGCCGCCGGTTCCTCGGCGAGCGACGGCGCGCGCTCCGTCGCGGCGAGGCCGAGCGCGACCGCGACGATCGACTCGGCCGGCGCCGGGGCGTTCGCGGTCGCGCCCGCGTGGCCGCTGCCCGGCGCGTCGGCCGCGGCGGCGTGCTCCGCCGGCTGATCGAGCGCGACGTCGGCGACAGCCTCGGTCTCGGCCGCCGCGGCCGCATCGCGGCGCGTCGCGGGCGGCAGGCAGCGCGTGACGGGCACCGCGCGCAGATGGCGATGCCCGGCCGCGGTGAAGGCGTCGACGATGAACTTGAACCACGCGCGGTCGATCACCGCGAGCACGCGGCGCCCGCCGTCGAGCGCCGCCGGATCGACCGCGATGTGGCAGCCCTGCGGATCCTGGATCAGTTGATCCTCGATGATGTTCGGCAGCGCCTGCTTCAGCCTCGGCCCTTTCAGCGGAGGCAGCGCCTGCTCGAGCATCAGCAGGTCGCGCGCGGCGACGATAAGCACCGTCGTCGCCGCCTGAGGCAGCAGCGCGAGCGCCGCGCGGCCCGCGCGCTGCGTGTGGCCGCTCTTGTCGACGAGCGCGAACGGCAGCTCGGGCCATTGCCATTCCTGCAACGGCACGGCCGGCTCGCGCGGCGGCAATAGGACAATCAACGTGCTCAAGAGCTCCTCTCCCGAATGGCGTTGTTATAGCTGATCGCGGATGCGCACGATGCGCGTCGTATGCGTGGTCGGATCACGATACACGAGCGACGTGCGATCCACGACTGCCCGGTCGTGCTCGATTCGGCCATGCACGATGAAATAGCTGGACGTGACGTCGATCTGACTCGAATCGAGGTTCACGTTCGGCGCGCCGGAGCCGCGCAGCGCGAGCTGCACGTCGCCGACGTTGCGGAAAAACACGGTCTCGCGCCGCGACACGAGCGCCTGCGCGGACGACACCGACATCCCCGGCACGAGCGCCGCGATCACCTCGGCGGGCGCGGTGTTCAGATTGACGGGCGTCACCGTCGGCAGCACGGTGACGAACGGGCGCAGCCGCTCGACCATCTCCGGCGTGAAACCCTCGACGTCGAGCAGCGAATCGACGCTCGTCATCATCAGCGGCGCGGGCCCGCGGCCTTCGCCGCCCGCGATGCCCGGCTCGTCGGTGAAATTGCCGCCGCTCTCGGTGCCGCCGTCCGGCAGCGGAACGGGCACGCCGCTCGCGGCGCCCGGCAACTGGGCCGCCTGGAAGCGCGTCGCCGACTGCTTGAGCCCCGCGCGCACGCGGCGCGCGACGATCTTCGCGAGCTGCTGGTCGAGCCCGAGCGTT
This sequence comes from Burkholderia mallei ATCC 23344, assembly GCF_000011705.1. NCBI lineage: Bacteria > Pseudomonadati > Pseudomonadota > Betaproteobacteria > Burkholderiales > Burkholderiaceae > Burkholderia > Burkholderia mallei. The sequence continues at coordinate 2,868,874 of NC_006348.1, forward strand.
GCGAGCAGCCGCTGAAACGTCTGCACCTGCGCGGCGTTCAGTTGCAGCGCGCCCGGCGCGGGCGACGACACGAGGTTGCGCAGATTGAACTTCGCCTGTGCATCCTCGATCGAGCCGGACAGATAGGTGTCCGAGCCTTCGGCCGAATCGGTCACGCCGATGCGGCCGAGAAAATCCGACAGCTTCGTCTTCGCGATCGGCACCGCCCAGATCCCGCCGAGATAGGTGATGCCGGGCGCCGTGTCGCCCTCGGAGCGCAGCACCATCCGCGTCCAGTCGAGCGCGCCGCGCGCGACCCACTGCGCCTGCGCGAGCAGGCGCTGGTTCTCGATCCGGCGCACCTGCACCTGCTGGCGCCACAGCATCCCGGAGACGAGGATCGCCGACAGCGCGACGACGAGCAGCGCGTTGATGATCGCGACGCCGCGCTCGCGGTGCACGGGCGCTCGCGGGCGCCGCGCGGGCGGGCAAACGCGGACATCGGCCACGGCGCTGCCGCCGTGAGGCGCGCGCGGCGAACGCGCCGGCGCCGGCTGCGCGGCGTCCGGCGCATGCGGACCGAGCGCCGCGCGCGGGCGGCCGGGCGAGGCGAAGCGAGCGAGGAGGGCGAAGACGCGCATGTCACTCCCCGATCAGGAAAATGCGCGTGATCGGCACGCGCAGCGACGTCGCGCCGATGCTCACCTCGAGCCCCGTCACCGCGCGCGGCGGCGGCGCGTTGCCGAGCATCGGCACCTTGAGCGCGTTGTTGTTCTGCTCGAGCGCGTTGTCGGCGTCCGGCATGCTGGTCGTCCAGCCGACCTTCGGCACGTACAGCCGCGCGTTGATCATGCCGACGCCGCGCATCAGCGCCACCTCGCTCCAGCCTTCGGTATCGCCGCCGCGCAGCGCGTCGCGCAGCGCGTTGACGTCGCCGATCGGCGGCGACGCGTAACGCACGACGCGCCCGTTCGAAATCCGGTAGCGCACGACCTGCAGGCGCGGCGCCGCGCCCGGCGCGTCGAACTCGCGCACGATCTGCAGCGTGTCGCCCGCGACGCGCACCGCGGGCTGGCCCGCTTCGTCGTCGGTCGCCGCGCGCCGCGCGTCGATGCGCATCTGGTCGAACATCTGCGCGAACACGCGCTCGTCCTCCATCGCGGCCGCCACCTTCTCGCGGCCGCGGATGATCTGGTCGAGCCCGCGCCACGACAGGATCGCGATCACCGCGAGAATCGTGATCGCGATCATCATTTCGATCAGCGTGAAGCCGCGCGCGCTGTGGCGCGCGCCTCGCCGGAAGGCGCGGCGCGCCCGCCGCGGGCGTTTCTCGCCGGGCGCGCGGCGCTCAGAGCGGACGGCTGGTTTCATTCGCGACCACCGTCACCATCTGCGCGAGCACGCCGGCCCGTCCGTTCATCGACACCGCGATCTCGACGCGCCTGAACACGGGATTCGGCGTCGAGCTCACGCGCTGCGTGCAGGTGAGCGCGACGTTGCCCTGCGAGCAGTTGAACGTCTGCATGCCGATGTCGGGCCACGCGTGCGCGAGCCGCAGTTGCGCGAGCGCGTTGTCCGCGCTCCAGCCGGCGAGCAGGCGCGCGTGCAGATCGGACGCGCCCGTGGCCATCGAGCCCACCGCGCGGATCGACGCCGCGAGCGCGACCGCGATGATCGCGAGCGCGACGAGCACCTCGATCATCGTGAAGCCGCGCGAGCGCGCGGGAGAGCGGGGCGGGGCGGGCGCGCGCATCGTCACCGCACCTCGTAGCGGCCGTTGCCGGTGCCGACGATCGTCGCGCTGCCGACCGCCGAATACAGCGTGACGCGCACCGGCACGTCGATGCTTTCGGTGCCGAATACGACCGCGTCCGTGTGCGTGTCCGAGCCGGGATAGTCGATCGCCGCGCCCGTCACGCCGCCATCCCAGTCGCGCGCGCGCAGCACGTCGTCGCGCAGTGGGCGCCAGCCGTCGCCCGTGCGGATGTCGAAACGGAAACCATGCTCGGTGGCGCGCCACGCGATCGGCCGCGCACGCACCTGCGCTTCGTCGCCCGCCGTCTCGAACAGCAGCGCGATGCGCTGCGCTTCCTCGCGCAGGTCGGTGCGCGGGTTGCGCCTGAGCGTGAGCGACGCGACCGACACCAGGATGCCCGCGATCACGAGCACGACGAGCATTTCGAGCAGCGTGAAGCCGCGCGCGCGGCGCGCCGAGGCGGTGCCCGCCGGGCGCCCGGACGAGACACCCGCGCACGCGCCGGCGCGCGCTTTCGCGGCCCCGCCGAGGGCGGCCCCCGCGTGACGCCGCGTATCGCAAACGAAAATCGTGCCGGGTCGTGCGTACATCGAGAACAAGGCGTGCGTCGCGCGTGAGCGGGGCGTCAGCGGCTCATTGCCACGAGCCGATGTCGGAATCGTTGCTTTCGCCGCCTTCCTTGCCGTCGGCGCCGTAGCTGAACACGTCGATCTCGCCGTGCACGCCCGGGTTCAGATACTTGTACGAATTGCCCCACGGATCGTTCGGCAGGCGCTCGAGATAGCCGCCGTCCTTCCAGTTGTTCGGGATCGGATCGGTGGTCGGCTTCTGGATCAACGCGTTCAGGCCCTGGTCCTGGGTCGGATAGCGGCCGTTGTCGAGGCGGTACAGCTTGAGCGCCTGCATGATCGTGCCGATGTCCTGCTTCGCCGCGATCCGGCGCGCTTCATCGGGACGGCTCATGATCTTCGGCACGATGAGCGCCGCGAGAATGCCGAGAATCGCCACCACGACCATGATCTCGATCAGCGTGAAGCCGCGTTGACGGCGTGCTGCCTGAGAGCGGCGAGTGATCCACGTTTGCATGAGTGACTACCTCTTCTTCAAAAAATGAGCGGTGAGTGAATGGCGCGCGCGGCGCGAGCCGCGCGGCGTGAAGCCGCATTGTAAGGCGCGACTTGCTCCGGGCTTCCACTCAACGCAAATTTCACATTCATCCGTACAATAGCGCGCATGAACGCGCTATCGATCCGGATCCTTTCCCTCGCCCTCTTCGCGGTACTCTGCGCGACGGCCACCTATTGGGTCGTCACGCTCTCCGCGCATCAGGCTCCGCTACCCGCCGCCGCCGCCCGCACGCCGGTGCGCACGGAGGACGCCGCAGCGCTGTTCGGCGGCCAGCTCACCCGCAGTCCGGTGCAGGACATCCACCTGTTCGGCATCCTCGCGCTGCAGCGCGGCGCGGCGGCCATCGTCGGCATCGGCGGCGACGCGCCGCACGCGGTATCGCTCGGCAGCGAGATCGCGCAGGGCGCGAAGCTCGCCGAAGTGCGCGACCGCTCGATCATCGTCGAGCGCAACGGCGCGCGCTCCGAGATCTTCCTGCCCGCCAACACGCCGTCGCCGGCGATCTACGTCCGCTGAAGCCGAGCGCGCCCTCCGGCGCGCCGCTTCGCTTCGGCCGGCCCGCCGCCGCGGGCCGCGCCGGCCTTCCGTCACTGCACCATGTTGTTCAGCTCGATGATCGGCAGCATCACCGCCAGCACGATCACGAGCACGATGCCGCCCATCGCGAGAATCAGCAGCGGCTCGAGCAGGCTCGTGAGGAACATCGTGCGCCGCTCGAGCTCGCGCGATTCGCCTTCGGCCGCGCGGTCGAGCATCGTCGTCACGTCGCCCGTGGCCTCGCCCGAGCGGATCAGGTGCACGAGCACGGGCGGAAACGTCTTCACGTTGTTGAGCGCGCGCGAGAGCGCCGAGCCTTCGCGCACGCGCACGATCGCGTCGTCGATGTTGCCGCGCATCGCGCGGTTCGACAGCGTCTCGCCCGCCGCCTGCAGCGCGCGCAGGATCGGCACGCCCGCCGCGGTCAGGATGCCGAGCGTGCTCGCGAAGCGCACCGTGTTGTAGCCGCGCACGAGCTTGCCCGCGAGCGGGGCAGTCAAAAGCCAGCGGTCGAACGCGAGGCGCGGGCCGTCGCGCGAGAGCGTCGCCTTCACCAGATAGACGACGGCCGCGATCCCGATCAGGATCGCCCACCACCAGTGTCTGACGAAATCGGACAGCGCCATCATCACGATCGTGAGCACCGGCAACTGCTGTTTCGTGCTCGCGAACACGTTGACGACCTGCGGCACCACGTAGCTCAGCAGGAACGTAACGATGCCGAACGCGATCACCGTGACGATCGCCGGATACGTGAACGCGAGCAGGATTTTCTGCTTGAGTGCGTTGCGCTCCTCGATGTAGTCGGCGAGCCGCGACAGCACGATGCCGAGCTTGCCGGTGTGCTCGCCCGCCGCGACGAGCGCGCGGTAGATCTCCGGAAAATCGCGCGGATGCTGCGTGAGCGCGTTCGCGAGCGAATGGCCGCCGAGCACTTCCGCGCGGATCGCGGCCATCAGCTCGCGGATGTAATCGCGCTCGGCCTGCTCGGTCAGCACCGCGAGCGCCTCGTCGAGCGGCAGCCCGGCGACGAGCAGGCTCGCGAGCTGGCGCGTGAGGATCGCCTGCTCGCGCTGCGACAGCTTGCGGCCGAGCGCGAGGCGCTGGCTGCGCGCGCCGCGCTGCGCGCTCGCGGCCGGCTCGACGACGAGCGGCGTCAAGCCCTGCGTGCGCAGCTGGCCGCGCGCGTTGCGCGCGCTGTCGGCTTCGATCACGCCTTTTTGCGCGCGCCCCGACGCGTCGATCGCTTCGAAACGGAAGGCCGGCATGACGCTATGCGCCTCCCGTCACGCGCAGCACTTCCTCGAGCGACGTCGCGCCCGCCGCGAGCCAGCGCTCGGCGTCGTCGCGCAGCGTGCGCATCCCGTTCGCGCGGCCGGTGGCGAGAATCTCCGCATCGGCCGCGTTGCGGTGAATCAGCGAGCGGATCGAATCGTCGATGACGAGCAGCTCGTACACGCCCCGACGCCCCGTGTAGCCCGAATGCCCGCACTTGTCGCAGCCGACCGGATGCCAGACCGCGCGGCCGCCCTCGTGCCGCTCCTCCTTGCACGCCGGGCAGAGCTGGCGCACGAGCCGCTGCGCGAGCACGCCGAGCAGCGAAGACGCGAGCAGGTACGGCTCGACGCCCATGTCGGTGAGACGCGTGACGGCCGACGCCGCGTCGTTCGTGTGCAGCGTCGCGAGCACCAGGTGGCCCGTGAGCGACGCCTGCACGGCGATCTGCGCGGTTTCGAGATCGCGGATTTCGCCGATCATGATGATGTCCGGGTCCTGACGCAGGATCGAGCGCAGCGCGCGCGCGAACGTCATCCCGATCCGCTCGTTCACCTGCGTCTGGCCGATGCCGGACAGATCGTATTCGATCGGATCCTCGACCGTCATGATGTTGGTCGTCGCGGTTTCGAGCCGCGACATCGACGCGTACAGCGTCGTCGTCTTGCCCGAGCCGGTCGGCCCCGTCACGAGCACGATGCCGTGCGGGCGGGAAATCAGCTTGTCGAACTGCACGAGCGTGTCGCGGCCCATCCCGAGCGCTTCCAGATTCAGCCGCTGCGCATCCTTCTCCAGCAGACGCAGCACCGCGCGCTCGCCGTGCCCGGTCGGCAGCGTCGACACCCGCACGTCGACGGGCCGCCCGCCCACGCGCAGCGTGATCCGGCCGTCCTGCGGCAGGCGCTTTTCGGCGATGTCGAGCTGCGCCATGATCTTGATGCGCGAGATCAGCGCGCCGTGCAGCGCCTTCTTCGGGCGCACGACGTCGCGCAGCGTGCCGTCCACGCGAAAGCGCACGACCGACGCGTTCTCGAACGGCTCGATGTGGATATCCGACGCCTGCTCGCGCGCCGCTTGCGTGAGGAGCGCGTTGATCATCCGGATGATCGGCGCGTCGTCTTCCGATTCGAGCAGATCCTCGACCTCGGGGATGTCCTGCATCAGCCGCGACAGATCGACTTCGCCCTCGACCTCGCCGACGATCTGCGCGGCGCTGCCGTCCTGGCGCGCGTACGCATGGTTGATCGCCTGCGCGAGCTCGTCGGCCGGCATGCGCTGCAACGAGATCGCGCCGAAGTTGCGCGCGACTTCGGCGAGCGCGGCCGAGCTCGTGCGCTCGCTGATCCACACCTCGAGCGTGTCCGCGTGCTGGTGTGCGATCAGGATCTGGCCGGCCTTCGCGAAGCCGTACGGCAACAGCCGCGCGGCGATCGGCGACGGCGCGCCGGCGGCCGGCTGATCCGGGGCGCCTTGCGCGAGCGCCTGCGTCACGGACGGGCTCCCGGCGACGCGGTGCCGGCGTCGCTCGCCGCCGCCGGCGCGCTGGCGGGCGCGGGCGGAGCGAGCTGCTGGCGCCGCATCTTGTCGAGGTCGAACAGGTTCATCGCGGGCGAGCCGCCCTGGCTCGGGCCGAGCGGCATCGGCGGGACGATCGGGTCATCCTTGTCGCGAATGACGTTGTTGTCCGACTTGTACGCGCCCGTCACGCCCTGGATGTAGTCGTAGCGGTTCGAGGTCACCGCCTGCGCGGTCTCGCGGTCGTTGATGATCACGGGGCGCAGGAACACCATCAGGTTCGTCTTCTGGCGCGTCTTGCCCTCGGAGCGGAACAGCTGGCCGATCCACGGAATGTCGCCGAGGAGCGGCACCTTCGTATTCGATACCTGGTAGTTATCCTGCATCAACCCGCCGAGCACGATGATCTCGCCGTTGTCCGCCAGCACCGTCGACTGGATCGAGCGCTTCGTGAACGTCGGCCCGGGCGAATTGGCCGACGTCGTGTTCGTGCCGGGCACCACCGCGGAATCTTCCGTGTACAGCTGCAGCTTCAGAATGCCGCCCTCGGTGATTTGCGGCTTCACGTGCAGCGTCAGGCCGACATCGCGCCGGTCGTATGTGTTGAACGCGTTGGCGGTCGTGCCGCTCGTCAGGTTCGAGTACGAGCCCGTCGGAATCGGCACGTTCTGGCCGACCACGATCTTCGCCTCCTCATTGTCCAGCGTGACGAGGTTCGGCGTCGACAGCACGTTTGCGTCGCTCGAGCCCGCGAAGAACTGCAGCAAGGCGCCCAAACCCTGCACGCCGAACATGTTGTGCAACCAACCGATGTTCAGGCCGTTCGTGATCGAGCCCAGCGACCCCAGCGTGCCGCCCGGATTGGTCACGGCTCCCGCCGTCAGATTGACGATGCTGTTGCCGAGGCCGGTCTGCCCCGTCACCAGATTGGTGCCCGCATAGAGCGCGTTGTTCGCAACCTGCCATTGAATGCCCAGATTGGCGCTGGTCGTCGCCTGCAGCTCGACGACCAGCGCCTCGATGTACACCTGCGCGCGCCGCGAATCGAGCTGGTCGATCACGGCCCGCAGATTCCGGTATACCGGATCCGACGCGGTGATGATGAGCGAATTCGACGCCGCGTCCGCCTGGATCATTCCGCCCGGCTGGTTGTCGTCGCCCTTGTCCTTGTCGCCGCCGAGCAGCCCCGCATTGCCGAGCCCGCCGCCGCCCGTCGTGCCGCCCGCGCCGCCCGATGAATTCGACGACAGCCCCGACGGCAGCGGCGGCGTGCCCGATGCGCCCGTCGAGAAGTTCGAGCCGCTTTGCGAGCCGCCCTGATTGAACGCGTTCGCGTCGTTCGAGCTCGCCGACGAGCCGCTTTCGCCGCCGCCCTTGCCGAGCATCCCGCGCAACGTCTTCGCGAGCTTCACCGCTTCCGCATTGCGCAGCGGCACGACGTGCATGTTGCCCGGCACACCGCTCGGCGCGTCGAGCTGCTGCGCGATCTTCTTCGCCGCGGCGAGGCGCTGCGCGTTCGATGCGCGCAGCAGCAGCGCATTGGTTCGCGGATCGGCCTGCACGGTGACTTTCAGCGTCGCGTCGGTGTTGCCGATCGCGCCCGGGTCGAGCAGCTTCGTCAGTTGCGCGGCGATGTCGATCGCATTCGCATTCTTGAGCGGCACGACGGCGACTTGCGAGCCCGCCGCGCTGTCGACGCCCGCGATGATCTGCGCGATCCGGCGCACGTTGTCCGCGTAATCGGTGACGACGATCGTGTTGTTGGCCGGATACGCGGTGATCGTGTTGTTCGGCGAGATCAGCGGGCGCAGCACCGGAAGCAAGTTGTTCGCCGATTCGTTGCGCAGCTCGAACACTTGCGTGACCACCTGGTCGCCGCGCACCTGCGGCGCGTTGCCGATGTAGGTCGGCACGCCCTGCAGCTTCGCGTCGGCTTCCGGCACGACCTTCAGGACGCCGTGATCCTGGACGAGCGCGAAGCCCTGCATACGCAGCGCGGACTGCAGCGTCTTCAGCGCCTGATCTTCGGGCACCGGACGCTCGGCGACGAGGTTCAGCTGCCCCTTGACGCGAGGATCGACGATGATCGTCTTGCCCGTCGCGGCGCCGATCGCCTTGGCGACCTGATCGATGTCCGCATTGACGAAATTGAGCGTGACCTGAGCGTGAGCGGCCTGCGCGGCGACAATTCCGGCGACAACGAGCGCCGTTGCGACGCGCCGCAAAGCAAAGCGAGTTCTTGTCATGGAGTAATGGATCGATGCCGGCGGCGGCCGTTTCCGATGGTATTACGTAAGGTCAGGATCAAAAAAACAGACATTAGCAGTTTTTCATGTCCGAAATATCACATTGAACCGAGAACTGTCTCACTTCCGCCATAAAAAATCGACAGCGTATGCCGCACGTAAGTTTTCACATGCGAAGTTTCGGCAAGCATCGGCACGATAATGCGGTATAAACGTGCTTGGCAAACGCCGTAGTCCGAACCAACCGAATGGCCTCCCGCGTGGCGAACCGTTCGGTTGCAGGTATGATACGGGCGGCCGGAGCGCCGTCGCGCGAAAAGCGCGTGCGGGTTTTCCCGGCCTTCTGCGAAGCGTAAAACAATTCACCGGTTCATTTCCAGATGGAGAAGCGATTCGTATTGTCGCGATGTTTGCCGCCGGCGCATGGTTCGCCAGCGCACCGGCGCGCGCCGACTGCTACGACGAAGCCGCGAAGTATCAGAAGGTGAATCCGCTCGTCCTGCGCGCGATCGCGTGGCAGGAATCGCATAATCGTCCGGAGGCGCTCAACAAGAACGCGAACGGATCGACCGACTACGGCCTCATGCAGATCAACTCGATCCATCTGCCGACGCTGTCCCGTTACGGGATCACGAAGGACACGCTGATGGAGCCGTGCAAGAGCGTCTATATCGCCGCCTGGCATCTGCGCCGCAAGATGGACAAGTACGGCAACACGTGGCAAGCGATCGGCGCGTACCATTCGGAAACGCCGTCGCTGCGCGACAAGTACGCACGGCAGATCGCCGACATTCTCGCTCGATGGAAGCTGCTGCCCGCGTCTGCGGCATCTGCCACGCAAGATACGCAAAGCGCGCAGCGCTAGGCCGCCGGCGCCACTAGGCCGCGCCGCCGACGCGCGGCAGAGCGCAACAGGCGGACACCCGCCAGCAGGCCGCGCGGGCGGTCCTTGCCCGCGCCGGCTGCCCGGCGATCGCATCGCATGCAAGCTCGCGCGTGCGTTTCGTTATCGCATCACATGTCATGAAATCGCCGCCCGCCGTCCATCGCACGCGGCCGGCCGTCTATATTTGATGCACAATGCGGCTTTCCCGCCGTCCGTTCGCGCCGGCCCGCGCCGGTGCCGCCCCGTTTTCGGGGTGCGGCGGCTCGCTTCCCGCTTCTTTCGTTGGTGCGCACCGCAATGAACCAGCCGTTGCCCGTCACCGTGCTGTCCGGCTTCCTCGGCGCCGGCAAGACCACGCTGCTCAATCACATCCTCGCGAATCGCGCGGGCCTGAAGGTCGCCGTGATCGTCAACGATCTCGCCGCGGCCAACGTCGACGCGACATTCGTGCGCGGCGCGACCGAGCTGTCGCATATCGAAGCGCACCTCGTCGAGATGTCGAACGGCTGCATCTGCTGCACGCTGCGCGACGATCTGCTCGTCGAGATCCGCCGCCTCGCGGCCGAAAACCGCTTCGACGCGATCGTGGTCGAATCGACGGGCATCGCCGAGCCGATGCCGATCGCCGAGACCTTCACGTTCGTCGACGACGACGGCTCCGCGCTCGAGGACGTTGCGCGTCTCGATACGATGGTCACCGTCATCGACGCGTTCAACTTCCTGCACGACTATGCGCGCGACGACGCGCTCGCGGAGCACGGCCTCGCGGCGACCGACGAAGACGACCGCACGCTCGTCGAGCTGCTGATCGAGCAGATCGAGTTTTGCGACGTGCTCGTGATCAACAAGGCGGATCTCGTCGACGCCGACGCGCTCGCGCGCCTGCAGCGGATCCTCGCGAACCTGAATCCGCGCGCGCGGCAGATCGTGAGCCGCTTCGGCGACGTGCCGCTCGCCGAAGTGATCAATACCGGCCGCTTCGATTTCGACGCGGCCGCGAACGCGCCGGGCTGGCTCGCGTCGCTCGAGCATCGGCGCGACGCCGATGAAGCCGAATGCGGCCAAGGCCAAAGCCAAGGCGACGGCTGCGTGCACAGCGAGGCCGATGAATACGGCATCGGCCACTTCGTCTATCGCGCGCGCCGGCCGTTCCATCCGCAGCGGCTCTGGGCGCTCCTGCACGAAGAGTGGAAGGGCGTGCTGCGCAGCAAGGGGTTTTTCTGGCTCGCGACGCGCAACGACATCGCGGGTTCGCTGTCGCAGGCGGGCGGCGTGTGCCGGCACGGTCCGGCCGGCCACTGGTGGGCGGCGCAGGATCGCACCGAATGGCCGGAGGCGGGCGACGAGCTGTACGACGAGATCGTCGCCGACTGGCACGGCGAGCTCGCCGACACGTCGATCGGCGATCGGCGCCAGGAGCTCGTACTGATCGGCATCGGGCTCGATGCGGCGGCGTGGCGCGCGAAGTTCGACGCGTGCCTGCTCACCGGCGCGGAGTACGCGCAAGGCAAGCAGGCGTGGGCGGGCTACGCGGATCCGTTCCCGGCATGGGACGTCGATGATCACGATCACGACCATGCGCATGACCACCATGATCACGACCACGGCGACGACTCGGAAATCGTCCACCGCCACTGATCGTCAAAGATTGAAAAAGACGATGCGGCGTGGCAAAAAAACCTCGTCGAAAAGAAAAAACCCGCTGAAACCAGCGGGTTCAGACTGCTGACGAACCCCACGTTTTTGTGAGCGTGGGGTTTTGTCTTTCTGGGATCAGGATTGCGGGTTCGCCGCGAGCGGGTAGTCGAAGCTGCAGCGCAAACCGCTCACCAGACGCAGCAGCATGCGCACGAAGCGCCAATCGGGACCCGCTGGCCCCTTTTTCCGCTTCCGCGCCAGCAGCATCGCAATCTTCTTGATGTTCTGTGCCGCCGCGGCCAGCAAGCACTGCTCGGCCACCTTGCGTAGCCCACGCATACGGGCATAACGGTGCCCATGCAGCTGCTTGGCATCGGCGAAGCTGCGCTCCACCGTCTGCTTGCGCCGCGCGTAAATGCGTTGGCCCCATTCGGTCAAGCGCCGCGCGTCCACCCGCTCCTTGGCGCGCTCCCACACGTGGCGCGTTACCACCTTCACCGCGATCGCACTGTTCGTGCACTGCGATCGTACCGGGCAGCGCCCGCAGATCTGCGCATTGGATTTGTATTCCCGATAGCCGAGCCGATTGGTCGTGCTGTACGGCAGGGCCTGCCCCTGCGGGCACACGTATTCGTTGCGATACGCGTCGTACTTGAACTGCCGTTTGTAGAACATGCCCGGCTTGTGGTTCGGCGTGCGATAGCCCATCACCCCGGCAATCCCTCGCTCCTCCAGCCCCTGGCACACCGCCGGCGTGAAGTAGCCCGCATCCAGCCCCACCGCCTCGACCTTGAACTCAAAGCGCTCGCGCTGGCGATCCAGCCGATCCAGATACGGCTGGCTGTCATGCACCGAGGCCGGCGTCACATGCGTATCGGTGATGATCGCGTGCTTGGCATCCACCGTGCGGTGGTCCAGATAGAAGAACCCCTTCGGCTTGTCGTCCCGCACCATGTAGCCGCTGTCCGGATCGGTCCGGCTGAGCTTGGTGTCCTTGCTAGACGGCGGCTCATCGTCGTCGCGATCCAGCGGCTTCCTGCCATGCGCGGCCCGGTCCGCATCCACTGCCGCGTTCAATGCCTCCGTGTAGGCGGCCGGCGTCTGCTCCAGCTTCACCACATCGAACTTGCCTTTGTTCGCGTTCGCCTTCAGGTGCGTGCTGTCCGTGTACAGCACCCGACCGTCGACCAGCCCGCGCTTGATCGCCTGCCGCACGATCTCGTCGAAGATCTCCTGATACACCGTCGTGTCCGTGAAGCGTCGGCGGCGATTCTGCGAGAACGTTGACGCATCCGGCACCTTGTCGGTCAGCCGGAACCGGGCGAACCAGCGATAGGCGACGTTGACCTGGACCTCACGCATCAGTTGCCGCTCGCTGCGCACCCCGAACAGGTAGCCGATGAACAACAGCTTGAACATCACCACGGGATCGAGCGCCGGCCGCCCGTTGTCCGCGCAATACAGATGCGCCACCTTCGCGCGGATGAACTCGAAATCCACCGCCGCATCGATCTGGCGCAGCAGGTGGTCCTTCGGCACGAGTTCCTCGAGCGTCACCATCTCGAGTTCGTGCTGCGTGGGCATGGGCGTCTTCAGCATCACGCCATTAAAAAACAAAAATCCCCCACTTGGCGAGGGTTTGTCAGCAATCTGAAGCCCCGCCGAAGCGGGGCTTTCTACTGTGCTGCGAAATCTCGCGCTGCGCTTACAGCGGCTTGATGTTCGCTGCCTGCAGACCCTTCGGGCCGGTCTTCACTTCAAACTCGACCTTCTGGTTCTCTTGCAGCGTCTTGAAGCCGTCGACGCGGATTTCCGAGAAGTGCGCGAAGAGATCTTCGCCGCCGCCTTCCGGCGTGATGAAACCAAAACCCTTGGCGTCGTTGAACCACTTGACGGTACCGGTTGCCATAACTTGTTCCTAAAAATGTAAAACAGGGCCAAAGCCCGGGGAGCGCATGAAAATCAAGGAAGGGGTAATGGGACCAACCGGAGTACCGTTGATGGGCGAACTACGAAAGAACCTATTCACTCGCCGCTTGAAATCCTGCCAGACCGTTTATACGACTATTCGATTCGACGGTCAATCGTCTTCGATCATGTCTCAGGGTTTTTGCTTAGTGAACCCAATATTAGAGCTTACAAAGCTTGCTAATGTCATGGTGACCTGCCCCCTACAAACAGGGCCAGCCGGAGTCTAGTAAAGTTCGTTTTCGGAGAAGAAGACGAACATGAAGAAGCGCTTTACGGAACAGCAAATCATCGGGTTTCTGAAGGAAGCCGAGGCCGGTATGCCGGTCAAGGAACTGTGCAGGAAGCATGGGTTCAGTGACGCGTCGTTCTACACCTGGCGCGCGAAGTTCGGCGGCATGGAAGTCTCGGAAGCCCGCCGGCTCAAGGGCCTCGAGGTGGAGAATGCCCGACTGAAGAAACTGCTGGCCGAAGCAATGCTCGATATGGAAGCGTTGAAGGTTGTCGTCAAGGGAAAGCCCTGAGCCCGCAAGCCAAACGCGAAGCAGTGTTGGCGATTCGGGAGAAGGTCAACATCTCCGAGCGCCGCGCCTGCCGGCTTGTCGGGCTTTCTCGCAGCGTGCTGCATTACGACGCGAAGCCGGACCACGAGAATGAGGTGCTCGCGGCGCGTCTGGTGAAGTTGGCGCACGAACGTCGTCGATTCGGCTACCGCCGACTGCACGCCCTGGTGGAACGCGAAGGCACGCACGCCAATCACAAGCGCATCTATCGCCTGTACCGTGAGGCAGGGCTGGCTGTGCGGCGCCGTCGCAAGCGCCACGGCGTCATGATTGAGCGCGAGCAACTGGCATTGCCGGGCGCACCCAACGAGGTATGGTCAATCGATTTCGTGATGGATGCGCTTTCCAACGGCCGGCGCGTGAAGTGCCTGACCGTCGTCGACGATTTCACGAAAGAGGCTGTCGACATCGTCGTCGACCATGGCATCTCAGGTTTGTATGTCGCTCGGGCATTGGACCGTGCAGCTCGCTTCCGTGGCTATCCCAAGGCGGTGCGAACAGACCAGGGACCCGAATTTACGAGCCGCGCGCTTGACCAGTGGGCGTATGCGAACGGCGTCACGCTGAAGTTGATTCAGGCGGGCAAGCCCACGCAGAATGCGTACATCGAATCGTTCAACGGCAAGTTCCGCGACGAATGCCTTAACGAGCACTGGTTCACGACGCTCGCGCACGCTCGGGCAGTCATCGCGGCATGGCGTCAGGACTACAACGAGCAAAGGCCGCACAGCGCACTGAACTACCTTGCGCCGTCAGAGTTTGCGGCGAAACATCGGGCAACCGCGGACGCTCCTGCCGCTTTCCAGGAGTTGGTTTAAAGGGACTTTGCTAGAAGCCCATTGGCCCTATCGAAGGGGGCAGGTCAATCCACTCGCGAACAGCCACTAGCATAGCGCCAAATACCAGACTCCGACCGAGGAGCATCTGTTCATGCATGCTGGAGACAACGCTTGATGCATCCACCGATTCGCCGCGCGGCCCCATCCGCGCGCATCACGCCCGCCATGGCTGCCGAGCGCAGCCCGCACCGCGCGGCGTTATGTTCAGATTCGCCGCGCACTACCCGCGCGCTCTTCCATTTGAGCCACGCCGGCTCCCGCAAGCGGCACCCGCGAATAGCACGCGCCTGACGCGCCGCCCGCGCGTTCGCCCGGCCGATTCATCTTCCGCTCGCCGTCATCGAGACGACGCGGGACATGCGCGCGTCGCACCACGCCGACGCCCGCGCCGCCATTTTTCACAAACTTCAAAGGAGACATCCCGATGCAGAAAGGACATTCGGAAACCGACCTACACCGAGGGCTGGGGCAACGGCAGATGCGCCTGATCGCGCTCGGCGCGGCGATCGGCGTCGGGCTCTTTCTCGGCTCGGCCAACGCGATCAAGATGGCGGGCCCCGGCATCATCCTGTCGTACATCATCGGCGGCGCGGTGATCTTCGTGATCATGCGCGCGCTCGGCGAGATGGCCGTGCACGAGCCGGTTGCCGGCTCGTTCAGCCGCTACGCGCGCAACTACCTCGGGCCGCTCGCCGGTTACCTGACGGGCTGGAACTACTGGTTCCTCTGGCTCGTCACCTGCATCGCCGAGATCACGGCGGTCGGCATCTACATGGGCATCTGGTTCCCTGACGTGCCGCGCTGGATCTGGGCGCTCGCCGCGCTGGCGACGATGGGATCGGTGAACCTGCTCACCGTGAAGGCGTATGGCGAATTCGAATTCTGGTTCGCGCTGATCAAAGTGGTGACGATCGTCGTGATGATCGCAGTGGGCATCGCGATGATCGCGTTCGGCATCGGCAATCATGGCGTGCCGATGGGCATCTCGAACCTGTGGGCGCACGGCGGCTTCTTCCCGAACGGCGCGCAAGGCGTGCTGATGTCGATGCAGATGGTGATGTTCGCGTACCTCGGCGTCGAGATGATCGGGCTGACGGCGGGCGAAGCGGCAAATCCGCAGAAGACGATTCCGGGCACGATCAACTCGGTGTTCTGGCGCATTCTGCTCTTCTACGGCGGCGCGCTCTTCGTGATTCTGTCGATCTACCCGTGGAACGAGATCGGCACGCAGGGCAGCCCGTTCGTGATGACGTTCGAGCGGCTCGGCATCAAGACGGCGGCGGGCATCATCAACTTCGTCGTGCTGACGGCGGCGCTTTCGTCATGCAACGGCGGCATCTTCAGCACGGGGCGGATGCTGTACAACCTCGCGCAGCAGGGCCATGCGCCGCGCACGTTCGGCGAGACGACGGCGAGCGGCGTGCCGCGCCGGGCGATTCTGGTTTCGATGGCGGCGCTGCTCGTGGGCGTGCTGTTGAACTACCTGGTGCCGGAGAAAGTGTTCGTCTGGGTGACGTCGATCTCGACATTCGGGGCGATCTGGACATGGGGTGTCATTCTCGTCACGCAGATGAAGTTTCGCGCGAGCCTCGCGCCGGCGGAAGAGCGGGCGCTGCGGTTCCGGATGCCGTTCTGGCCGTACGCGTCCTGGGTCGCGCTCGCGTTTCTGGTGCTCGTGATCGGATTGATGGCCTATTTTCCGGATACGCGGATCGCGCTTTATGTCGGGCCGGCCTGGCTCGTGTTGCTCGTGGTGCTGTATTTCGTGTTGAAGCTCGAGCCGGAGGGTGGCAAGGCTACGGGGCTGGAGCGCAGGTACGGGCGCGGGTGATTGATTCGCGAGGGAGCGGCGCGACGCGGATCTCGGCGGCCAGCCTGTTCGGGCCGTCCGGCGGTTCGGCGGGCCGCGCCGCTCGCTCGGGAGCGAGCAGCCCCGGTTGATCCCGGTGGCGTAACAATAGAAAAGGGTTACAGGCAGATCACCTGTAACCCTTCGATTATTCTTGGTGGAGCGGAGGAGGATCGAACTCCCGACCTTCGCATTGCGAACGCGACGCTCTCCCAGCTGAGCTACCGCCCCTCACCAACAGCCGACGATCATACATCACATCATCCGCGCTTGGCAATAGATTTGCGCCGATCGGCTATTTCGACGGCGCGCCGGCCAACACCCACTGAACGACCGAGCGCACGTCGGCATCGCTCATCCGCGGGTGCGCGGGCATCGGGATCGCGCCCCACACGCCGGAGCCGCCATCCTTCACCTTCTTCGCGAGCTTCGGCTCCGCCTGCTTGTCGTTCTTGTACCGCTCGGCGATCTGCTGGAACGATGGGCCGACGAGCTTCCGGTCCACCGCGTGGCAACCCATGCACGCGTTGCTGCGCGCGACCTTCAGCCCATCGCCGGCATCCGCATGCGCCGCCGGCGCGGCCGCCATCGCGCAGCTCACCACCGCCATCGCGGCGGCCGCTGCGCTCATCGTCCGTTTCACGCGCTTCGCAATCGTCACGGCGTCCCCGCCTTCGGATTGCCCGGATGCACGTTCGACGAATTGGAAACCGGCGCCGGCGCCGATAGCGGTGTCGCGGTGACGCTCGAATCCGGCACCGCCCCCACCGTCGCGCCTTCGGGCGCCGTCGCGGGCGCCGCGGCCGCCGACGCGCCGCTCGCGGGCGTCGCCGCCGTCAGCGCCTGCGCATCCTGCGGCTTGATGTACTGGAACACCTTGACGACCTTCTCGACGCCCGGCACGCGGCTCGCGACGTCCGCGCCCCGGCTGCCTTCGTCGGTCGTCACGAGGCCCATCAAATAAACGTTGCCGCGCTCGCACACCACTTTGTAGTTGTTCGCGGAAATCCCCTTCTCGGCGATCATCGCGGTCTTCACGCGGCCCTCGAGATACGAATCGTTCGCCCGATCCGACAGCGAGCTCGCCGGCCCCACCGCGAGCTCGTTGACGATCGCGTTCACGTTGTTGATCGCTCGGACGATCTCTTCGGCGCGCTGCTTAGCGGCATCGCTCGGCACTTCGCCCGTCAGCAGCACGCGGCGGTTGAACACCGTCACGTTCACGTGCGAGCCGTCCGGCAGCCCGTTGTTCATCTGCGTCAACGCCTTCACCTGGATCTCGCGATCCTCGGTCTGCGCGCCGAGCGTGCGGCGATCGGTCGCGACGAGCGCGCCGCCGCCCGCCGCCGCGCCGGCGACCGCGAGCACACAGCCCTGCAGCGTGGCGGCGAGGCCGGCCGACAGGCCGATCACGAGCGTGGTTCTGACTAGCGTCTGTCTGACGCGGCTGTTACTCATCGACGGCTCTCCTTCGAATCAATCCTCGCCCAGCAGCATCGCGTCGATGCCGTCGCACAGGCAGTGGATGGTCAGCAGATGGACTTCCTGGATGCGCACCGCCCGCTCGGACGGCACGCAGATCTGAATATCGGTGTCGGCGAGCGATGCGCCGAGACGCCCGCCGCCGTTGCCCGTCAGCGCGATGACGATCATCTCGCGCTCGCGCGCCTCCTCGACGGCGGCCAGCACGCGCGGCGATTCGCCGAGCGGATCGAGCACGAGCAGCACATCGCCCGTCTGGCCAAGCGTGCGCACCTGTTGCGCGAAGATCTGATCGCCGTCGGCGCCCGTGCCGGAGCGGCTCGCATCGGTATCGAGCGCGAGCCCGGGCAGGCCGGGACGCTCGCGCTCGAAGCCGCCGATCAACGCGGCGGCAAGCCGCTCGGCCGCCGCGGCCAATGGGCCGTCGCCGCATGCGACGATCTTGTTGCCGTTCGCGAGCGCCATGAACATCGCGTCCACGGCCGCCGCGATCGGCAGGGACAGCGCCTCGAGCGCTTCGTGAACGAGCGCGGCGCTGTCGCGGATATGTTGCTGAATACGTTCGACTGACATCGATTCCTAATCGGGTACTGCGCGCGTGGTCTGCGTCGCGCGGCATCGTGAGTGCGGCGAGTTTACCGCACTCCGCCCCCGCCGCCCGAGCGTCGCCGCATCTCCTTACATCTCGACACGGGCTAACCCGCATCGTCGGCACGGAACGCGTCGCGCAGCCACACGAGCCGGCCGCCTTCGAACGCGACGACGTCGAAGCGGCACGCGTTCGCGCCGCCCGTGCGCGCCCAGAACGCGTGCGCCGCGAGAAGAAGCCGCATGCGCTTGCGCACGCCGATGCTCGCCGCCGCTCCGCCGTAGCGGCTGTTCGCGCGTGCGCGCACTTCGACGAACACGAGCGTGCCGTCGCGCTCGCGCATCACGAGGTCGATCTCGCCGCCGCGCACGGTCACGTTGCGCGCGACGAGCGCGAGTCCCGCGCGCTCGAGAAAGCGCTGCGCGCGCGTCTCGAACGCGGCGCCGACCCCGCGCTTGGACCCGGCCGCCCTCGGAAAGTTGTCGCGCGGCGCGGCTTCGGGTTCGCCCGTTCCCGGGCTCGCCTCGCGCGCGTGGCACAATGCGGAGCTTCTTCCGTTTGCGCCGCGTGCGGGCGCCTTTCGTGTCATGACTTCCCTCCTCGATCTCGCGCAGGCGCAGCACTATCCGGCAGGCGCCCTCTACATCGTCGCGACGCCGATCGGCAACGCCGCCGACATCACACTGCGCGCGCTGCACGTGCTCACGCTCGCCGATCGCATCGCCGCCGAGGACACCCGCAACACGGGCCAACTGCTCGTGCGCTACGGAATCTCGAAGCCGCTCGTCGCCGTGCACGAGCACAACGAACGCGCGGCCGCCGCGAAGCTGATCGATCACCTGGGCGCGGGCGAGCGGATCGCCTATGTGTCGGACGCCGGCACACCCGGCATTTCCGATCCGGGCGCAAAACTCGTCGACGCCGTGCGCGCCGCCGGCTTCGGCGTGATCCCGCTGCCGGGCGCGAACGCGGCCGCGGCGGCGGTCAGCGTCGCGGGCGACTGGGCGGGCGCCTTCACGTTCGCGGGTTTCCTGCCGCCGAAGCCGAAGCAGCGCGACGCCGCGCTCCAGCCGCTGAAGACGCATCCGTACGCGCTCGTGTTCTACGAGGCGCCGCACCGGATCGTCGAGACGGTCGAAGCGCTCGCGGCGGCGCTCGGCGGCGAACGCCGGCTGTTGATCGCGCGCGAGCTCACCAAGCTACACGAGGAGTTGTTCGAGGGCACGCTGGCTGATGGGCCAACGTGGCTGCGCGCGGACGCGAACCGGCAGCGCGGCGAATTCGTGCTCGTCGTCGAGGGCGCGCCGCAGGGCGCGCAGGACGAAGACGAACGCGCGCACGACGCGCTGCTCGAGCTACTGCTCGACGAAGTGCCGGTGAAAAGCGCGGCGAAGCTCGCGGCGGCGCTAACGGGGGCGCCGCGCAACGCGCTCTACGCGCGCGCACTCGCGCTGAAGAAAGAGGAAGAAGAGTAAGGATTCGCTGCAAAAGCGAAAGGGCCGCATGAAGCGGCCCCAGATTGCTGACAAACCCTCGCCAAGTGGGGGATTTTTGTTTTTTAATGGCGTGATGCTGAAGACGCCCATGCCCACGCAGCACGAACTCGAGATGGTGACGCTCGAGGAACTCGTGCCGAAGGACCACCTGCTGCGCCAGATCGATGCGGCGGTGGATTTCGAGTTCATCCGCGCGAAGGTGGCGCATCTGTATTGCGCGGACAACGGGCGGCCGGCGCTCGATCCCGTGGTGATGTTCAAGCTGTTGTTCATCGGCTACCTGTTCGGGGTGCGCAGCGAGCGGCAACTGATGCGTGAGGTCCAGGTCAACGTCGCCTATCGCTGGTTCGCCCGGTTCCGGCTGACCGACAAGGTGCCGGATGCGTCAACGTTCTCGCAGAATCGCCGCCGACGCTTCACGGACACGACGGTGTATCAGGAGATCTTCGACGAGATCGTGCGGCAGGCGATCAAGCGCGGGCTGGTCGACGGTCGGGTGCTGTACACGGACAGCACGCACCTGAAGGCGAACGCGAACAAAGGCAAGTTCGATGTGGTGAAGCTGGAGCAGACGCCGGCCGCCTACACGGAGGCATTGAACGCGGCAGTGGATGCGGACCGGGCCGCGCATGGCAGGAAGCCGCTGGATCGCGACGACGATGAGCCGCCGTCTAGCAAGGACACCAAGCTCAGCCGGACCGATCCGGACAGCGGCTACATGGTGCGGGACGACAAGCCGAAGGGGTTCTTCTATCTGGACCACCGCACGGTGGATGCCAAGCACGCGATCATCACCGATACGCATGTGACGCCGGCCTCGGTGCATGACAGCCAGCCGTATCTGGATCGGCTGGATCGCCAGCGCGAGCGCTTTGAGTTCAAGGTCGAGGCGGTGGGGCTGGATGCGGGCTACTTCACGCCGGCGGTGTGCCAGGGGCTGGAGGAGCGAGGGATTGCCGGGGTGATGGGCTATCGCACGCCGAACCACAAGCCGGGCATGTTCTACAAACGGCAGTTCAAGTACGACGCGTATCGCAACGAATACGTGTGCCCGCAGGGGCAGGCCCTGCCGTACAGCACGACCAATCGGCTCGGCTATCGGGAATACAAATCCAATGCGCAGATCTGCGGGCGCTGCCCGGTACGATCGCAGTGCACGAACAGTGCGATCGCGGTGAAGGTGGTAACGCGCCACGTGTGGGAGCGCGCCAAGGAGCGGGTGGACGCGCGGCGCTTGACCGAATGGGGCCAACGCATTTACGCGCGGCGCAAGCAGACGGTGGAGCGCAGCTTCGCCGATGCCAAGCAGCTGCATGGGCACCGTTATGCCCGTATGCGTGGGCTACGCAAGGTGGCCGAGCAGTGCTTGCTGGCCGCGGCGGCACAGAACATCAAGAAGATTGCGATGCTGCTGGCGCGGAAGCGGAAAAAGGGGCCAGCGGGTCCCGATTGGCGCTTCGTGCGCATGCTGCTGCGTCTGGTGAGCGGTTTGCGCTGCAGCTTCGACTACCCGCTCGCGGCGAACCCGCAATCCTGATCCCAGAAAGACAAAACCCCACGCTCACAAAAACGTGGGGTTCGTCAGCAGTCTGAGGCCCCGCTTCGGCGGGGCTTTTTGTTTGTCCGAGCTTGCGGCGCGCATTCGGCCGCGCTCGCGCGGCGCCGGCGGCGCGCCCGATTCCACGTCAGGCGAAACGCCCGGCCGACCGCACGCTCCCGGCGCGCACCGCGCCGGCCGCCGCCGCGTCAGCCGCCGTACACGCGCCGCGCGTGAATGCCGAGCCCCGTCGCGACGCTGGCCAGGCGATCGCCGTACACCGGCTGCGCATCCGGGAACGCCGCCGCGAGCGCGCCCGACAGGAACGCGAGCCCCGTCGAGCCGCCCGTGAAATACAGCGCGCCCACGTCGCGCGGCGCGATCCCCGCGAGCCGCACCGTCTCGCGGGCCGCGTCGACGATTCGCGCGGTCTCGTCGCGGCTCGCGTCGATCAGTTGGTCCGCATCGAACGCGATCAGCAAATCCTCCTCGACGTCGTTCAGATCGATCATCGTCTCGCCGCCCGCCGACACGCCGATCTTCGCCTCCTCCGCGCGCGCGGCGAGCGCATGGCCGAGCCGCTGCTCGACGACGCGCAGCAGGCGATCGAAATGGCGCGCATCCGCATACAGGTGCTTCATCAGCTTGAGCTCGCCGACCCGCTTCGGCGTGTAGACGGTATTGATCAGGTGCCAGGTCGCCAGATCGAAATAGATCCGGTTCGGCAACTCGCGCCCCTCCGGATCGAGCGCGCGGTAGCCGAACGCGGACAGCACCGCCGACAGCTCGACGCGCCGGTCGTAATCGGTGCCCGCGACGTGCACGCCGTGATGGGCGAGCACGTCGTCCTTGCGCTCGAGCCGGCGCATCCGCTCGGGGCCGACCCGCACGAGCGAGAAGTCCGACGTGCCGCCGCCGATGTCCGCGACGAGCACGAGCCGCTCGGCATCCTGCCGCGATTCGTAATCGAACGCGGCCGCGATCGGCTCGTACTGGAACTGTACGTCCGCGAGCCCGACCGCGTGCGCGGCCGCCTCGAGCTGCTGCTGAGCGAGACGGTCGGCGCGCGGATCGTCGTCGACGAAAAACACCGGACGGCCAAGCACCGCGCAACCGATCGCGCCGCCCGCGCACGCCTCGGCCTTTTGCTTCAGATGCATGAGGAAAAGCGCGATCACGTCGGTGTACGCGATCGCGGAGCCGTCGCCGAGATCGGTCGTCGTTTCCGCGAGCGGGGAGCCGAGAATGCTCTTCATCGAGCGCATCAAGCGGCCGTCGAAGCCGTCGATGTACGATGCGAGCGCCGCGCGGCCGTACTCGCGGGTGCTCTCGTCGGTGTTGAAGAAGATGGCGGTGGGCAGCGTCAGATGCTCGCCCTCGACGGGAGCGAGCCGCATCCCCGTTGTGCCGCCGCCGCGCGGCAGCGCGACCGCGGAATTGGACGTGCCGAAGTCGATCGCGCAGTAAGTCATGGGCGGGCCGCCGGACAGCGGTGGGAAAACGGAAAGGACCGGCTTTTTATCACGAAACCGCCACGCGTCACAACCGGGGGCCGAACTAATGCGGGCGACGCACGGGACGCGGATGGAGCGACGTTGTCGGCGGGACGGGGGACGGGATGGAGGGCGGGGACGGGTTGCTCGGGTTGCTCGGCGGCTCGGCAGAATAATCGATCGCGCAGTGCATCGAATCAGGACCCGAGCGAGCGCTCCAGAACGGAGACCAACCCGACCGCGCACCCGAGCTGCGTCGGCACGGGTCCAGCCTCCGCGCAAACGCGCATACGCATACCGATCGTCATGATCGGACGGGCATCGGGTTCCGCCACGCATCGCGCCGCCGCCAGCGAACGACGGGAGCGCCGCTATCGTGCCCCGCTTGCCGCGCCGATCGGCAGCGCCTCCCCCTATCGGCACACACGGTCCGCGCATCGGCGCTCGAAACAACTCGCCAGGCCGCCCGGCCCGCCGGCCAGCAAGGGGCGCCCCGCCCGCGACCGCCCGACCGGCGGCCCCGGCGCGCGCGGCCCTACCGTGGCGCCTCGCGTGCGGGCCGCACGCTGCGTCACGTCAATCTGCCGACGGGAACGGCTTCTGCCACGCGTGCGCGTAGACGACCTCACCGATCGGATGGCGCGTGCGCACCGCGCGTTCGCGCTCGCGCAGCACCGGATCGAGTTTGTCCGCATCGCCGTAATGGCCGATCGAGATGATCG
Source organism: Burkholderia mallei ATCC 23344 (assembly GCF_000011705.1). Lineage (NCBI taxonomy): Bacteria > Pseudomonadati > Pseudomonadota > Betaproteobacteria > Burkholderiales > Burkholderiaceae > Burkholderia > Burkholderia mallei. The sequence goes on from NC_006348.1 coordinate 2,892,372, forward strand.
CGAGCGGCTCGACGTCGGCGGGAATCGCGAATGCGGCGCGGAACGCCTTCACGTCGAAACCGCTCATCTGGTGCGCGGCGAGACCGAGCGCGTGCGCTTGCAACACGAGCGACATCGCGGCCGCGCCGGCGTCGTAGAGCGCCGTCGGACTCGGCTCGCCCTTCGACGTGAGCGTGTGCGCGGTGACCGCGATCAGCACGGGCGCCGGTGCGTTCCAGCCCTGGTTGAACGGCACGAGCGTCGAGAATGCGCGCTTGAACGCGACCTCGTCCTTGCTGCGGTCGAATACGATGAAGCGCCACGGTTGCGCGTTGTACGCGGACGGCGCCCAGCGCGCCGCTTCGAGCACGGCGTGCAGATGCTCGGCGCTAACGGGCTCGCTCGAATACGCGCGCGGGCTCCAGCGGCCGGCGATCAGTTCGTGAATCGAAACGGAAGTGGGAGCGGGTTTGACGGACATGCGTTTCCTCACCTATCTTTAAAAAGGGCTCGGTCGCCCGGAAAAAGAAACGCCAGCATAACCGCTTGTCGACGAACTTGCCGGAGCGTGCGCGCGAATGCAAATCGGCGTATGCGCAAAGGAAGACGGCGCGCGGCAAAGCGGCGGCCGGCGCGGCGTCAGTCGGCATACGGGCGGAGGCGGACCGCGCATATCGGGTTCGCGCCGGCCGTGCCGGCCGGCGTTGTCCGGCGCGCGTTTGCGCAACGGTTGAAACGAACGACCGCGGCGCGCCGGCCGATCCGGCGCGCGCGTCTTCGTCCTCACGGCGCTCGGTTATCCGCCCGGTATCCGCTCTCCGCCGCCGAGCCGCCGCCGTGCGGTTTCCGTCGCTCGCCGTCCCTCGCCACCGCGCATCGACCTTCCCGCACCGGCGCCCGCGGCGAAATCGGCCGCCGCCACGATCGCTGCGTCGGCCGCGCCGCCCGTACCCGAGGCGCGGCCATCGCCCCGCCGCTCAAGCCGCGCTCGCCGATACCCGCGCCGTCCCCCGGTTGATCCGCAGCACGATCAGCGCGCCGACGATGCACAGCCCGCCCGAAATCATCGACGCAACCGTATACGTGCCGAGGCTCGCGCGCAGCATGCCGGCGCCGAGCGCCGCGAACGCCGCGCCGAGCTGGTGGCCCGCGACGATCCAGCCGAACACGACGGGCGCCGCATCCTTGCCGTACACGTCGGTGGCGAGACGCACGGTGGGCGGCACGGTCGCGATCCAGTCGAGCCCGTAGAACACCGCGAAAAGCGGCAGCCCGAAGAAATCGATGCCGAACGCATGCGGCAGATAGATCAGCGACAGCCCGCGCAGCCCGTAGTACCAGAACAGCAGCACGCGGCTGTCGTAGCGGTCGGACAGCCAGCCGGACATCGTCGTGCCGATCAGGTCGAACACGCCCATCGCCGCGAGCAGCGACGCGCCCTGCACCTGCGTCATCCCGTAGTCGCTGCACATCGCGATCAAATGCGTGCCGACGTAGCCGTTCGTGCTCGCGCCGCAGATGAAGAAACTGAAGAACAGCAGCCAGAAATCGCGCGTCTTCGATGCGGTCGCGAGCATGCCGAACGCGACCGCGATCGGGTTGCGCTTCGCGCCGTCGTCCGCGCGCGGCGCGTTCGCGGGCTCGCCGTACGGGCGCAGCCCGACGTCCGACGGCCGCTCCGGCAGCAGCAGCGCGACGAGCGGCACCGCGATCGCCGCCGCCACCGCGACCGTCAGCACGACGGGCCGCCAGCCGTGGCGCTGCGCGATCGCCGCGAGCATCGGCAGGAACACGAGCTGGCCCGTCGCGGAACTCGCGGTCAGCAGCCCCATCACGAGGCCGCGCCGCGCGACGAACCAGCGCGTGACGAACGTCGCCGACAGCGTGAGCGCCGCGACGCCCGTCGCGCCGCCGACCATCACGCCCCAGACGAGCACCATCTGCCATGTCGCCGTCATCATCGACGACAACGCGACGCCCATCCCCATCACGCCGAGCGCGGCGAGCACTGTCGGCCGCACGCCGAAACGCTGCATCGCCGCGGCCGCGAACGGCCCGGTCAGGCCATAGAGCGCGATGTTCACCGAAATCGCGAGCGAGATCGACGCGCGGCTCCAGCCGAACTCATGCTCGAGCGGCACCATCAGCACGCTCGGCGTCGCGCGGGTGCCCGCCGCCGCGAGAAGAATCAGGAACACCACCGCCGCCGCGAGCCAACCGTAATGGAAACGCCCGCCTATCCGCCTTGCCGCCCAGTTCATTCGTTTTGCTCCTGACGCCGGCCGCGCCGAGCGCCGTCGGCGCGCCGGTGGTTGAGGGACATGCGCCGATCTTTGTTACCGATCGGTCACAAGTTGTTGCGATCCTAGTGACCGATCGGTAACATGTCAAGCAGTCAATTTCGTAGTCGGGATCGAGCATGGCCAATACCGTCGCCAAGACTGCCGCCAAGGCCGGTGCCAAACCGGCCGGCCGCCGCGCGCGCGGCACGCAGGTCGCGGGTGCGCAGGCGCAGCAGCATCTGCTCCGCGCGGCCGAGGAGCTGTTCTATCAGGAGGGGGTTCGCGCAGTGGGCGTCGATGCGGTCGTCGAGCGCGCGGGCGTCAACAAGATGAGCCTCTATCGGCAGTTCGCGTCGAAGGACGAACTCGTGCTCGCGTACCTCGAGCGGATGGATGCGTGCTTCTTCGAACGCTTCGACACGAGCGTCGCCAAGCGTCCGGGCAAGCCGAAAGCGCAACTCGTCCAGTATTTCGACGACCTCGCGCAGCGCGCGTCGCAACCCGGCTATCGCGGCTGCCCGTTCGTCAACGTCGCCGCCGAATTTCCGGATTTCGATCATCCCGCGCGGCGCGCGGTGGCCGCCAACAAGGATCGGCTGATGGCGCGGCTCGTCGCGCTGACGGAGGCGGCAGGCGCGCGCGAGCCGCAGGCGCTCGCCGGCGCGCTCGCACTGCTGATCGAGGGCATTTATGCAGCGAGCCAGACCTACCGGCCCGGCGCGTCTCCGATCGGCAGCGCGCCGGGCGTCGCGCGGCAGTTGATCGACGCGGCATGCGCGTGACGCGCTATCAGCCGGCGCGCGGCGGCAAGGGCACGGCGCATGCCGCGCCGACGCACGACGCAGTTCGGCGGGAAAAGCGCCGCGCCCGCGGGCAGGCGCGGCGGACGCGATGCGTCGCCTCGGCGCCACCGCACCGACTTCAGGCGAGGACAGGCGATTTCGTGTCGCGGTTCGCACGGCCGGCCTCGAGCCGCCTTCGCGCACGCCCCTCGGAACGGAGCTGCCCGACGGTCTCGCCACGCGTCGTATCACGTCGCATCCTGTCGCGTCGCCTCGCCGCATGCCGCGCCGCCTTCGCCCGCTACAATCGCGGCTTGACCGCCACGCCGTTTCCGCCATGACCGAAGTCTCTCCGCCCGACGCCGACATCCTCGCCGCCACCCGCCACTGGCTGACGCGCGCGGTGATCGGGCTCAACCTGTGTCCGTTCGCGAAGGGCGTCCACGTGAAGCGGCAGATCCGCTACGCGATCAGCCGCGCGAGATCGCTCGAAGCGGCACTGACGGATCTGGAAAACGAACTGCGCCATCTCGATGCCGCCGATCCGGACGAAGTCGACACGACGCTCGTGATCTTTCCGAACGCGTTCGGCAATTTACTCGACTACAACGATGCGCTATGGTTCGCCGATCGCCTGCTGCGGCAATTGCGCCTCGACGGCACGCTGCAGATCGCAAGCTTCCACCCGCGCTACCAATTCGACGGCACCGAGCCCGACGACATCGAGAACTACACGAACCGCGCGCCGTATCCGATCCTGCACTTGCTGCGCGAGACGAGCATCGAGCGGGCGGTCGACGCGTTCCCCGACGCGGCCGACATCTACGAACGCAATCAGGCGACGATGCGCCGCCTCGGCCACGCGGGCTGGCGCGACTGGATGGCGCAGCGCGGCGACGAAGAGGACTCGCGCGAGAACGGGAACGCAGGCAAGCCCGAAGGCAGCAGCGCAGCGAACTAGCGCGAACCACGCAGGCACGCCGCCGAGTGCTTGCGCTTCGTGCGCGGCAAGCGGCGCCGCGCGCCACGCATTACGCTCGGGAAATCACGCGCGCGGCGGCTCGGCATCCGCCGCGGCCGGTTCGGCGTGCGCGCCGCCCGCCGTCCCTGTATCGGGCGCGAAGAAGCGCTCGCGCAGCTGCGCGAGCCCGAACATGCCGAGGATCTCGTGGAGCCGTTCGCCCGGCTTGCGGCGCGGCAGGTTCTTGTATTGCGCGATGATGAGCTCGTTCTTCATCGAATGCTCCCAGCCGACGAGTTCGGTCACGCTCACCTGATAGCCGTGCGCCTCGAGCTGCAGGCAGCGCAGCACGTTCGTGATCTGGCTGCCGAACTCGCGCGTGTGCAACGGATGCCGCCACACTTCGGTCAGCGCGCTCGCGAGCGACTTTCCCTTGTTCCTGCGCAGCACGCCGGCGACTTCCGCCTGGCAGCACGGCACGAGCACGATGTGCCGCGCGCGCTTCGCGAGCGCGAAGCGGATCGCGTCGTCGGTCGCGGTGTCGCAGGCGTGCAGCGCGGTGACGACGTCGACCGTCTCCGGCAATGTCGGCGACGCGATCGAATCGGCCACCGACAGATTCAGGAACGACATCCCGCCGAAGCCGAGCCGCGCGGCGAGCTCGGTCGAACGCGCCACGAGTTCCTCGCGTGTTTCGATGCCGTAGATGTGCGAATCGGCGCGCGCGCGCGCCTTGAAGAACAGGTCGTACAGGATGAAGCCGAGATACGACTTGCCCGCGCCGTGATCGACGAGCGTCACGCCGCCTTTCTCCCGCTCGACGTCCGCGAGCAGCGGCTCGATGAACTGGAACAGGTGATACACCTGCTTCAGCTTGCGGCGGCTGTCCTGGTTCATCTTGCCGTCGCGCGTCAGGATATGCAGCTCCTTCAGCAGTTCGATCGACTGGTTCGGGCGGATTTCGTAGGTCTTGGTCGACATCGGGAAGCGGGCCGGCGCTCGCCCGAGCCGAAGCTCGGGCGGCGCAGCGGCATCAAGGCGTGCGTATAAGCGTCACAGTTTACCGAAAACCATCCGCGCCGCCGCACGCCCATGCAGCGCGCCGCGCTCACGCGCGGGCGGCAAGCCGCCAAAGCGACGTGATCTCGGCCGCGCGCGCGCGGTGCAGCGGGTCCGTGGGGTCTGACGCCTTCGGATGCGCCGGCTTCACGTCGTCGCGGCCGACGACGACGAGACCCGCCGCGTCGATCCAGCCGAGCAATTCGCCGCGCGTGCGCAGGCCGAGATGCTCGGCGAAGTCCGACAGGATCAGCCAGCCTTCGCCGCCCGGCGCGAGATGCGCGGCGAGCCCGGCGAGAAAGCCCTTCAGCATCCGGCTGTCCGGATCGTAGACCGCGTATTCGAGCGGCGAGCTCGGCCGCGCGGGCACCCACGGCGGATTGCAGACGATGAGCGGCGCACGCCCGTCGGGAAACAGATCGGCTTCGACGATCTCGATCTGCCGCGCATAACCGAGCCGCGCGACGTTCTCCGCCGCGCAAGCGAGCGCGCGCTTGTCCTGATCGGTCGCGACGATCCGCCCGACGCCGCGCGACGCGAGCACCGCGGCGAGCACGCCGGTGCCGACGCCGATCTCGAACGCGAGCGACGTCGAGGGCAGCGGCGCGCGCGCGACGAGCGCCACATATTCGCCGCGCACGGGCGAAAACACGCCGTAGTGCGGATGAATCCGCTCGCCGCCGAGCGCGGCGAGCGGCACGCCCTTCTTGCGCCATTCGTGCGCGCCAACGATGCCGAGCAACTCGCGCAGCGACGCGATCGAGTGCTCGCCCCCCTCGCCGTACGCCTCTTCGCACGCGGCGCGCAGATCCGGCGCGCGGCGCAACGCGATCGAATAATCGGCCTCGAGCGGTATCAGCAGCATGCCGAGCGTGCGGGCGCGCTGCGCCTGCGCCATCCGGTGGAGATTGAACGCGTCGACGGGCGTCGCGGCGGGCCTCGCCTTCTTCGGCTTGCGCTCGATGCGGCGCGCGAGCGCCTGCAGCAGTTGGCGCGCGTTCTGGAAATCGCCTTGCCAGACGAGCGCCGTGCCCTCGCAGGCGAGGCGATACGCGACGTCGGCCGTCGTGCGATCGTCGGCCACGACCGCGCGGCGCGGCGGCGGCGAGCCGGCTTCCGAGCGCCAGCGGGCGACGTGCTCGACGCCGTCGGCGTCGGTCCAATGAAATTCGGGAAAGGCAGTCACGAGGAATCGGGAATCGTTGAGTCGGCGGGCGGCGCGACGCGCCGCGGACGACACAGTACCGCGCTTTGCCCCGGCCGGCAAAAAAGCGCAGCGGCGCATGAAAGCACGGCGCGGGGTTTTGCACGGCCGAGGTCGACGCACCGGCGGCGGGCAAACGGCGTGAGTCGAGTGTCGCGCCCGAAACGCTCGCAGCGCCGCTCACCGCTTCGCACGATGCGGCTCGCGCTTGCCGGGCCGGCAAGCGCGGGCGCGCCGGATGCGCGAGCGCGGAACGGCGCGTAACGCGATAGCGGCGGCTCGACGATAGGCGGCCGACGATCGGCAAGCCCCGACGCCGTGCGCCCTGCCCGCTTTCGTCAGACCTTCGCCGCCGCGGCCGCGGCGCGACGCTTCGGCGTCAGCGCATGCGCGAAGCGCACGAACGGCGCTTCGCAGAGCCGATGGCTCGCCCACGACAGCGCGATCGCCGGCAGCACCGGCAACGCCATGTAGAAGCCGAGCGGCAAATCCGTGATTCCGTATCGTTCGCACGCCCACAGCAACAGATATAGCGGAATGCCGTGCAGCAGGTAGATCGAGTAGCTGATCTCGCCGAGCCACGCGAAGAGCCGCAGGCGAATCTTCAATACAGTTGCGAGCACAACGAAAATCGCCATGCCGAGCACGTAGCCGAACGACGCCGACATGTGCACGAAATCGCCGTGCCGCCAGTTCGCCGCCGCCATCAGCAGCGAGATCGACACGATGAGGAGCGCGAGCGCGATCGTCGCCGCGCGATACGTGATCGGCCGCCGGCCGCGCATCCATTCGAACGTCTTCGACGGCGCCTCGTATGCCTGCCTGAAGCAGGCGCCCCAGAACATGATTGCGAGGTGATAGAGCATCCCCTTGTACTGGCCGAGCGCGCTCGCCGGAACGATCTTCAGCGCCGACGTGACGACGAAGAGCACGCAGAGCCCCGCGCAGACGGCGCACAGGTCGCGCATGCGATGCAGTGCGCCGATGCGGAACAGCAGCACGCACAGCACGTAGAAGTACAGCTCGGTTTCGAGCGTCCAGTAGTGCCCCATCACCGGATCGCGGCCGAACGCGGTGGGGATCATCGTCACGTTCGCGAGCAGGCCGGATGCATCCATGCGCTGTCCGAACAGCAGCCAGTACACGAGATAGCCGAGCAGCAGTGACAGCCAGAATGCCGGGTAGAGCCGAAAGAAGCGGCGCACGACGAAGCGGCGCGTGCCTTCCGCGGGCGCGCCGCGCAGGCTGGTCGGAATCAGCATCCCGCTGATGCAAAAGAAGATGACGACGCCGATGCGCCCGAAGTTCACCGAGCGCTGCAGCGCATCGAGCCCGTGCTGCGAGCCGGCGAGCTTGTCGAACAGCTCGGCGTAATGCGTCCACATGACGAACAGCACGGCGACGGCGCGCATCGCATCGACATGCGCGAAACGGCTCGGGCGGGTGGAATCGGACATGGCTGGATCGATCGTACGGCGGGCGCTGCGCGCGAAACGGCGACACGCGCAGACCTCGGCGCATACGGACGCGCCGAGCGGCATCGCCGCCTCGTCACCACACCGTAACGCACGGCGCGCGCGCTTTCCGTGCGGCACCGCACGCAGCGGCGCCCGGCCGGCAGGATCGATCAGTCAGGCGGCATCGCGCGCGGCCGGCGCACGTCTGCTTGCGCGCCTGCTCGCGGCCGCAGGCGGAACGCGCTCGCCCGACGAGCGCATCGCGCGCGACGCGCGTTGCAATGCATGCTTCGTGCCGTACGCTCCGCCCGCCGGCGAATCACGGCTGCCGCAACAGCGTACGGAGGCCGCGCGTCACGCACCGCGACCTCGAACGGCGGCCGATTGCCGCGCGCGCGACGCTCAATAGCCGCCGCCATACCCGCCCGACGCCGGCAAGCTGAGCGTGCCCGAATCGGTAAAGCGCACGCTGCCGAACATTCCACCCGCGAGCTTGCCGCGCAACACATACGGCAGCTTGCCGGACACCGTTGCATCCGCGAGCCCGAACGCCTGCCGCGCGGCGGCGAACGCGGACACCGTGACCGGCACGCTCAGCACCTGCTCGCCGAAGCGCGGCACCGTGCCCCGCACATCGCTCACGCCGCTCGCGAACGGCCTGCCGTTCAGTTCGAGATCGAGCGCGACGCCGTCGTAGTCGATCGGCGCATCGTTCGGATTCTGCAGCCGCAGCTTCACGTCGAAGCGCATTTCGAGCCCCTGCCCGACGAGCGGCTCGATGCCGACGACGCTCACGCGCACGGGGTCCCGCCCGGTCAGCGCCGCGCATCCGCCGAGCGCGAGCAGCACCGCGAGCGCGGCGAACCATAGTCCAACGAACGGGCGGAAACGGTACCAGGCATGCATGGACGACGATCCTCGAAAACGGGGCGCAGGAACCGCCATTTTAACCAGCGCCCGCCCGGCGCACCGGGAACCGCCGGCGCGCCGCCTCACACGCAACTCCCATCTTTCGTAGTTCGCCGATCGACTTCCCGCATGCCTCGCACGGGCACTACGAATATTCAATTAGCGCCATTCGCGGATTAAATATCCCGAAAATGAAATTAGAAGAAGGAATCGAAAGTCCGCCCCTCATCAAATTTTTTTTGATTCCTTTACGTTATTCCATCAAGTATATTGAGCCATCTTTCGAATCACCTGACATTCCTTAAGTCAGATTGACGAAGCCGACGTTTCGCCTGGAGAGGGGCGGATGGCCTTCGCCGCGCCGCATGGGACCGTACGGGCGACGAAGGCCGCCGGGCGCGCATCCCGCCGCACCGGCCATCATTCACGAACCAGAATCAAAAGGGGGCACCCAATCATGATTATCTTCACGTAAGCATTCTGCAATCCTTCCAAATATAACCGGGATAATTCATTTCGCTGTCGATTGACGGCGAAGCCGAATTATTGCCCGTCGAATTCATGCAGGACCGAACGATTTCTTTTCAATTCGAGGTTCAGTATGTGGATAAACAATCGTAGATTGCGATATCTGTCCCTGCTCGGCGCGCTCGCGCTCGCCGCGTGCGGCGGCGACGACGGCGGCACCGGCTCGGCCGTGTCGCTCGGCGCCGCGCACAGCCCGTCGAACGGCGCAAACGGCGCAAACGGCACGAACGGCGGCGCGGCCACGCCCGCCGCCGTCGACAAAAGCACGAAGCCCGTCGAAATGCCCGACACCGTCGTGCCCGTCAACTACAAGCTCTGGTTCCGCCCGAACGCGGACCTGAATCAATTCAGCGGCCGCGCGGACGTCGAGATCAAGGTGCTCAAGCCCGTCAACGCGATCGTCGTCGCGGGCCACCGGATCCAGTTCACGAACGGCAAGACCACGCTGCAGCCCGGCAACGTGCAACTGGTCGCGACGCCGCAGGACAAGGGCGATTTCTATCAACTGCGTCCCGCGAGCGGCCAGATCGCCCCGGGCAACTACTCGCTGCACATGGAGTGGCAGGGGATCATCAACTTCAAGTCGTACGACGACCCGGTCAATCACACGGGCGGCAGCTGCGGCAACGATCCATATCCGGGCTGCTCGGCGGCCGAGGGGATCTTCCGCGTCGACCTGAAGAGCACCGACGGCACGACGAGCGGCGCGATCCTCACGCAAGGCGAGACGAACCTGTCGCGCCAATGGTTCCCGGGCTGGGACGAGCCCGCGTTCCGTCCGACCTATGAAGTGACGGCCGAAGTGCCGCAGGCATGGCGCGTCGTGTCGAACGCGGCCGAACTGCCGTCGGTAAACGTCGGCGGCGGCTACAAGCTGGTGTCGTTCGAGAAGACGCCGCCGATGCCGTCGTATCTGCTGTTCTTCGGCGGCGGCCTGTTCGACGTGCTCGAAGACGACTTCTCGAGCCCGCTGCCGAACAGCAACGGCCTGCACCTGCGCATCTTCACGCCGCCCGGCATGCGCGAATGGGCACGCCCCGCGATGCAACGCACGAAGCAGGCGCTCGATTACTACTATCGCTACACCGGCATTGCGCTGCCGCTCAAGAAGTTCGACACGGTGGCCGCAAACGATGCGTTCAAGGATCAGAAGGGCTTGAACTTCGGCGGCATGGAGAACTGGGGCTCGATTCTCGAGTTCGCCGACGACATCCTGCCCGAACCGGGCAAGCCGATGTCACGCTACGGCAACCAGGTGCTCACGCACGAAGTCGCGCACCAATGGTTCGGCGATCTCGTGACGACCGATTGGTGGGACGACGTTTGGCTGAACGAATCGTTCGCGCGCTTCTTCGAAACGAAGACGACGATCCAGTTCTTCCCGGACGAGTTCAACTGGCTCGATCACATCAAGTCCAAGTATCGCGTGATCAACAAGGACATCAGCCAGGACGCGTTCCCGATTCAGCCGAACTTCAACGGCTGGGCATCGAACGACTTCGTCATCAGCGCGAGTTCGTTCGTCTATAACAAGGGCGGCATGGTGCTGAAGATGCTCGAGGGCTACCTCGGCGAGCAGACGCTGCGCAAGGGCCTGCAGCAATACCTGAACGACTATGCGTTCGGAAACGGCACGCCCAAGCGCCTGTGGGACGCGCTGTCCGCCGCGAGCGGCCAGCAGGTCGGCCCGATCGGCGACAGCTTCGTGCGCCAGACGGGCGTGCCGCTTCTCGCGCTCGACACGCAATGCGATCTGACGAAGAACCAGAACGTCGTGACGCTCACGCAGTCGCCGTTCCCGAACAAGAACAAGTATCCGGGCGCGCAATGGACGATCCCCGTCACGCTCGCGTACGGCGACGGCCTCGTCAACCGCAAGACGCTCGCGCTGAAGGATACGCAGACGCAGATCCGCCTCGACGGCTGCTCGGCCGTGGTCGCGAATCCGACCGGGTTCGATTACTACGTGACGAACTACAGCGACGCCGCGTGGAGCGCGCTGCTCACGCAGATCAATGCGTCGACGGACCCGGTGCTGCTGCTGAACCTGAAGAGCGAGGCTGCGCTGCTCGTCGCGTCGAATCTCGCGCCGCCTTCCCGCGCCACGAGCATCTCGTCGATCAACTCGCCGGCCGCGATGAAGCTGCGCCAGGTGCCGTCGATCCTCGAGACGCCGAAGGAACGCCCGCAACTGCGTTACCAAGGCAAGTTCACGCCGCGGCAACAGCGGACGGAATAAGCGGCTCGCCACCGTCGCCGCGCGCGTTCGCCGCCGCTCGCCGCCGCGTGCGAGCGGCGGCGACGCAACGGCAAGGCGGCGCTTTCCGCCGCGAAGCCGATCATGCGGGCCTCCGATCGGAGGCCCGTTTTTGTTGCACCGTCGAAATCCACGCTTGAACGGCATACCGAAACAACATCCACTCGCGGCCATTTCAAATAATCGGTAAGCGAGCGCACATATACTCATTCGACTCGCGAAATCTTTAAAATATTTAACAATCCTCTCGACGAAAAGCGAATCGAAACGCCGCGCCGCCAGCCTGCTCGAATTCAATCGAACGTTGCTTCTACCTGCGCGTCACGATCCGGACACGTGACGATGCGCGCGCCTCGCGCAGCACCGCGAAGCGTACGCCCGACGCGGCGCGGACAGTCATACAAGCCTGCCCGAGGCCCGCTCCCGCCTAATCTCGGATCATTCTGTCTTTAGAAGAGATTCACCACGCTTTACCGTCGCGCTTTAAACATCGATTAAACGGACACCCGTACCGCGTTGATGAGTACGCTACCGAACTTAACAGTTCAAACCGACCTTTGATAATGGCATCACGACAACGCGTGCATCGAAACATGCCGCCTCGTCTTAGTGAATTCGCCGAACCTGCGCAATCGCATTCGCACGATCGCGCGACGCGCCGCACGGCGGTGCGCGTCGCAGCCGGTCGAAGCGCGTTGCGTGAGGCTCGGCGCCGTTCGTCGACGATCGAATTGCGATGCCCGACGGCGAACGAACGTTGCTATTCATCCAAGAGCAAGTTCGGGGGCCGATTGACGACGAAGGCAGACAGACACAGCGTGGATCATGTATCCGGCGCATCGCGATCCGAATCGACGATGCGCCGAGCGCAAGGACGACTCGATCATCGGGCGTCGCGAACGAAGCGGTGCGCAGCGCACCGCCTCGCTGCCGCGGCGAGCGATGGCCGAAGACCGAATTGATTTGCAGCGCTGCGTGACGGCGTCGCAGATCTGCCCCGCCAGATGGGCCATCTGGCAATTAATTGGAGAAAGGCAATGCAAGAACTCAACCAGCAAGAGATCGATCTCGTCGGCGGCGCAACCGTTGGCGGCGGCCTGATCGGCGGCCTCACGGGCCTGATCGGCGCTTACGGCGGCGCGCTGTACGACCTCGGCGCGAACCTGACGGGCGACCTCGTCGGCTTCGCGACGGGCGTGGTTCAGATCGGCGAAACGCTGGTCGGCGGCACGCTCAGCAACATCGGCAGCATCTTCACGGGCACGTCGCACTAAACGGCATGCCGATGATCGATTGAGCGCCGTCGGACTCCTCTCTCCCTGTCTCGGCCGCTCGATGGATTTTCCAGCCACCTGCACATCATTCGGAGAATTACCATGCAAGAACTCAATCAACAAGAAATCGCCATGGTTGGCGGCGCTTCGCTGCTGACCAACCTGGTCGGCGCGATCGGCAACGAAGTGCTGCTGCTCGGCCAGTCGGCCTACAACTTCGGCGCGAACCTGACCGACAGCGCGGGCGCGATCCTGACGCACACGGTCGACGGCGTCGCGAGCGCGCTCACGAGCACGATCGGCATCATCCAGGGCGTGCTGACGGGCAACTGATCGCGTTGCCACGCGACGGCTGCCGAAGCCGACATGCCGAACGATCCTCCGGCATCGCCGGCTTAGTTAGTCATGCTTAGTGCGTGCCCGGCCCCGTCGTCGGGCACGCATGCCGTATTGGTTCGCCTCGCCTGCGGCGCACCGCGCGATCCGCCGCCCGCGCACACCGCGCCCCATATCCCCAAGCCAATCGCTTTCCGCTCGAAACTTCCGGCACGCTTGGGGGAAAGATTTCAAATATCGTCAAAACGTAGACCAACGCGCTTTCCTGTTCGACCGGGCTCCGATACTTTTGATGCGACGCCACCGAATTCGAATCGTCCGCATCCGAGGCCCGGGCCGACGCGCTTTCCAGCAAGCGGCCACCGCGGACGATTCGTCGATGAAACGCCGAACGCCGCCTCGCATCGCGGCTTCGTTCGCCGGGACATCGCCACGACATCCATGACGAGCCAGACATGCCCGAACCGACTCGAGCACGCATCGACGTCACTGCGCGCAGTGACCGCCCCATCGCCGCGGCGCCCGCCGCCGCCCGCCGCGGCGCGCGAACCGTCTGACGACAGCGCGACACGGCTTCGCGACGACATACACGCTACTTTCGGCAGTCCCTCCATGACGCCCAACACTCCACTCTTTCGAACGGCCGCTCAGGAAGCGCAGCGCACGCAGACGCTCGGCGAGATCGTGCTGATCCGTCCCGTGTCGTTCGCCGTGCTCGCGAGCGCGGCCGCCAGCATGGCGCTCGGCGTGATCCTGCTCTTCACGTTCGGCACCTATACGCGGCGCACGACGGTCGACGGCGTGCTCACGCCGGACACGGGCCTCGTCAAGGTCTATGCGCAGCAGACAGGCGTCGTGCTGAAGAAGAACGTCGTCGAAGGGCAGCACGTGACGCGCGGACAAGTGCTCTACACGGTGTCGACCGATCTGCAGAGCGCGGCGGCGGGCCAGACGCAAGCCGCGCTCATCGAGCAGGCTCAGCAGCGCAAGACTTCACTCCAACAGGAGCTAGACAAGACCCGGCGTCTGCAACAGGACGAGCGCGACACGCTGCAATCGAAGATCGCGAGCCTGCGCACCGAGCTCGCGGGCATCGACGATCAGATCGCCGCGCAACGCACGCGCGCATCGATCGCGGCCGACGCCGCGTCGCGCTACGCCGGCCTGCTCGCTCAGGACTACATCTCGAAGGATCAGGCACAGCAGCGCCAGGCCGATCTGCTCGATCAGCGCTCGAAGCTGAACAGCTTGATGCGCGACCGCGCGAGCACGGCGCAATCGCTGAAGGAGGCGCTCAACGATCTGTCGGGGCTGTCGCTCAAGCAGCAGAACCAGTTGTCGCAGATCGACCGCAGCGTGATCGACGTCGACCGCACGCTGATCGAAAGCGAGGCGAAGCGCGAGTTTGTCGTCACCGCGCCGGAAACGGGCACCGCGACCGCGGTGATCGCCGAGCCGGGCCAGACCGCGGACACGTCGCACCCGCTCGCGAGCATCGTGCCGACGGGCGCGCATTGGCAAGCGTATCTGTTCGTGCCCAGCGCGGCGGTCGGCTTCGTGCACGTCGGCGATCGCGTGCTCGTGCGCTATCAGGCGTATCCGTACCAGAAGTTCGGCCAGTACGAAGCGAGCGTCGTGTCGATCGCGCGCACCGCGCTGTCGGCCGCCGAGCTCGCGACGAGCGGCGGCCCGGCCGCGCAGACGGCAAGCGGCACGTACTACCGGATCACGGTCGCGCTGAATTCGCAGAACGTGATGGCGTACGGCCGGGCGCAGCCGCTGCAGGCCGGCATGGCGCTGCAAGCCGACGTGCTGCAGGAGCGCCGCCGCCTGTACGAATGGGTGCTCGAACCTCTTTACAGCCTGACGGGCAAACTCTGACGCGACCCAAGCCTATGTCACTCCTCGATCGCCTCTCGTTCGGCATCGGCAGCAAGCTGCCGATGATCCTGCAGACCGAAGCCGCCGAATGCGACCTTGCGTGCCTCGCGATGATTGCAGGCTTTCACGGTCACCACGTCGACCTCGCGACGATGCGCACGCGCTTTCCCGTGTCGCTCAAGGGCGCGGGTCTGGGCCGCGTGATCGACATCGCGCAGCGCCTCGATCTCGGCACGCGCGCGCTGAAGCTCGATCTCGAGCAACTCGGCCAATTGCGCGTGCCCTGCATGCTGCACTGGAACTTCAACCACTTCGTCGTGCTGAAGGAAATCAGCGGCAAGCACGCGATCGTTCACGATCCGGCGCAGGGCGTGCGCAAGCTGTCGCTCGAGGAAGTGTCGCGCTCGTTCACCGGCGTTGCGCTCGAGCTGTGGCCGACGGGCAGCTTCAAGCCGCGCGAAGCATCGCCCGCCGTGAAGCTGCGCCAGTTGCTCGGCCCCGTGTCCGGGCTGTCGCGCTCGCTCGGCCAGATCCTCGTGCTCGCGGTCGCGCTCGAAGTGTTCACGCTCGTGTCGCCGTTCTTTCTGCAATGGGTGATCGACGAGGTGATCGTCAGCGCCGACCGCGACTTGCTGACCGTGCTCGCGCTCGGCTTCGGCCTGTTGCTGCTGATGCAGCAGGCGACGAGCGCGATTCGCGCGTGGGCGCTGATGTATCTCGGTACGACGCTCAACGTGCAATGGCGTGCGAACGTGTTCACGCACCTGCTGAATCTGCCGGTTCAGTATTTCGAGCGCCGCCATCTCGGCGACGTCGTGTCGCGCTTCGGCTCGATCGACACGATCCAGCAGACGATGACGACATCGTTCCTGTCCGCGGTGATCGACGGGCTGATGACGATCGTCACGCTCGCGATGATGTTCGTCTACAGCCGCACGCTCGCGTTCGTCGCGCTCGGCACGATGGCGCTGTACGCGCTCCTGCGCTGGCTCTGGTACCGGCCGCTGCGGCGCGCGACGGAGGATCAGATCATCCACACCGCGAAACAGCAGAGCCACTTCCTCGAAACGGTGCGCGGCGTGAAGACGATCAAGCTGTTCAACCGGCAGACCGAGCGCCGCTCGAGCTGGCTCACGCTGCTCGTCGAGCAGATCAACGCGAGCCTTCACGTGCAGAAGCTGCAACTGCTGTATCAGCAGTTGAACGGGTTGCTGTTCGGCCTCGAAGGGCTCGTCATCATCTGGCTGGGCGCGCGGCTCGTGATGGACGGCGAATTCACGGTCGGCGTGCTGATGGCGTTCAATGCATACAAGGGGCAGTTCGACAGCCGCGTCGGCAGCCTGATCGACAAGTTCTTCGAGGTGAAGATGCTGCAGTTGCAGGGCGAACGGCTCTCCGACATCGTGTTCGCCAAGGGCGAAGCCGACGCGGGCGGGCGCCACGTGCCCGGCGAGACGGAGAACCTCTGCGCGAGCATCGAGGCCGAGAACCTCGTGTTCCGCTACGCCGAAGGCGAGCCGACCGTGCTCGACGGTGTATCGCTGAAGATCGAGCCGGGCGAATCCGTCGCGCTGATCGGCGCGTCGGGCTGCGGCAAGACGACACTCGTCAACGTGCTGCTCGGCATCCTCGAGCCGACGGGCGGCAAGATCAGGATCGGCGGTGTCGACGTCGAGCGCCTCGGGCTCGATCGGCTGCGCTCGCTGGTGGGCACCGTGTTGCAGGACGACGTGCTGTTCGCGGGCTCGATCGCCGACAACATCAGCTTCTTCGATCCGGACGCCGACCCGAAGTGGGTTGCCGAATGCGCGCAGCTCGCGGCCGTGCACGCGGACATCGTCGCGATGCCGATGGGCTACAACACGCTCGTCGGCGACATGGGCACGGTGCTGTCGGGCGGACAGAAGCAGCGCGTGCTGCTCGCGCGCGCGCTTTACAAACGGCCGAAGATTCTCGTGCTCGACGAAGCGACGAGCCACCTCGATCTGCAGCGCGAACGGCAGGTGAACGCGGCGGTCAGCGCGCTGAAGATGACGCGCGTGATCGTCACGCATCGTCCCGAGACGATCGCGTCCGCGTCGCGCGTGATCATGCTCGACGCGGGCAAGGTCGCGCTCGACAAGCCGACGGCCGCGCTCGCCGCGGCGCCGAGACCGCCCGCCGCGCCCGCGGCGGCGCCGGCTTCCGCCGAGGCACAGGCGGCGCCCGCTGCGGCCTGCGCCGCTCCCGCCGCGCCGCCCGCGCAAGCCGCTACGCAACCGGCCACGGGGCGATGATCGCGATGAAGCCCGCACGCACCCTCGCCATGGCCGGCGCGCTCGCGCTCTTCGCATCGCAAGCGGTGCACGCGCAATGGCTCGATCTCTACGGAACCCGAAAGAATGTGTCGGCTTCTCCCGCCGCGCCGATGCTGAAGAACGCGACATGCCAGCCCGAGCTCGCGGACCGTCCGATCGAGCTCGAAGACGCGATCCTGCAGGCGATCTGCGCGAACCCGCAGGCACGGCGCGCGTGGGCCGATGCGCGCGCGCAGGCCGCCCAGCTCGGCGTGAAGGAGGCGGCGTATCTGCCGACGCTCAATGCAACAGCGGGCATTCAGCGCAACTGGCAAACGACGACGTACGAGCAGGACCTCGGCCCGATCACGCTCACCGCCGACCAGAAGCAGATCCAGACGAGCCGCTACGGCGCGTTGAACCTGAGCTGGGTGCTGTTCGATTTCGGCAAGCGCAGCGCGGCGCTCAGGCAGGCGCGCGAGCTCCTCGCCGCCGCCAACGCGACGCAGGACGACACGCTCCAGACCCTCCTGTTCAATGCCGCCCAGGCGTATTACAACCTGCGCGACACGCAGGCAGCGCTTGACGCGGCGCGCACGACCGAACGCGTCGCGCAGGATAGCCTCACCGCGGCGAAGGCGAAGCACGACGCCGGCGCCGGCACGCTGAGCGATCAACTGCAGGCGCAAACGAGCTATCGCCGCGCGGTGCTCGATCGCGTGAGCGCCGAAGGCGACGTGCGGAACGCGACGGGCGTGCTCGCCGTCGCGATGGGGCTCGACGCGAACACGCCGCTGCGGATCGCGACCGCCGAGCCGCCGGTCGATCGCAACGCGTTCGCCGAAGGCATCGCGCAATTGATCGACGAGGCGAAGCGGCAGCATCCGAAGCTCGTCGCCGCGCGCGCGAAACTCGACGCGGCGCGCGCGAACGTCGATGCGGTGCGTGCGCAGGGCCGCCCGACCATCTCGCTGACCGGCAGCCTCAGCCGCAACAGCCCGTCGTATCAGCAGCAGCCGGGCATCCAGACCACCGCGAGCCACGGCAGCATGATCGGCGTGCAGGTGACGATCCCGCTCTTCGAAGGCTTCGCGTCCGGCTACCGCGTCGCGGCCGCGCAGGCGCAGGCGGATGCGCAGGAGGCCGACGTGCAGAACACCGAGCTGAACGTCTCGCTCGACGTGTGGAAGAGCTATCAGAGCCTGCAGACCGACACCGCGAATCTCGACAATTCGAAGGACCTGCTCGGCGATGCGCAACGCTCGCTCGACATCGCACGGGGCCGGTACAAGGCGGGCGTCGGCACGTTCACGGAGTTGCTCAATGCGCAGACCGCGCTCGCGGACGCGCAGAAGCAGCGCGTGCAGGCGCTGTCGAAATGGCGCACCGCGCGGCTCAAGCTCGCGGCGAGCCTCGGCAGCATCGGCCTGTGGTCCGCCCATTGAACGATGCGCGAACACAAAGGCGAAGGCGAACGCTCCTCGCGCTCGCGCACGGAACGATGAAGCGACCGGCGAAGGCAGCCCATGCGGCGACGCCCGCCGCGATTCGCTATCGGCGCGAAAAAAAAGAAAGATTGAAGATTCGGCGTGAGATGCCGGCTCAAAAGCGCGACGCGTTCACGTTTACGTTCACGTCGCGGCGCGCGCATCGCGTCACGGCTGGCGGTTCTGCGTCGCGGAAGTCGGGCACGCCGGATCCTTGCCCCAGTGGTTCTCGCATACGCGCCAGCGGCACAGCTGATCCTCGAAGAAGCCGCGCTCGCTGCACGCCTTCACGCGCGCGGCAAGCGAGGTATCGGCCGAGGTGGTTGCCGCCGCAGCCGCCTTCTTCGGCGCCGCGCTCGTGCTCGGCTTCGCCGCATCGGCGGGCTTCGTCGCATCGGCCGGCTTCGTGCGCGCGACGAGCGCGGCGAGCAGATCGGCGTCCGGATCGTCCTTTCCGTTCTTCTTCGCGGCGGCCTCGCGGCGCGACTTCTTCGCCTGCGCGGCGTCCGCAGCCTGAGCCTTTTCGTGGCGCTTGCGCGCCGCGGCCTCTGCCTTCGCGTGCGCCGCGTCCTGCTTGTCCGGCTTCGCGGCGGCGCGCTTCTCCGCGCTCTTCGCCGGCTTCGCCGCCGCCACGGCCGCCGCGGCGGCTGTCGCGCCGGCCGTCGACACGTCCGACGCGCCGTTCGCAAGCGCGCGCGACAGGCGGCTCCCGTCGCCGGCCGATGCCGCAACGGCCGGTTTCGCTGCGCTTGCGGCGCTCTCGTCGTTGACGATCGTCGCAGGCTGCGGCGCCGATGCCGGTGCGATCTGCGCCGCGCTCGCCGGCGCTGCGCGGCTCGCGGGCGCCGCGGCGACGGCGGGCGCCGACGCCGCGGCCGCGACTTCGGCAGAATCGGCGGAAGGCTGCTGCAATCGCCATGCCCCCCACCCGGCTATCGCGACGACGGCGAGCGCAATCAGCGCGATCGGCCCTTTGCGCGAACGCGGCGCGTTTTCGGTCTGGGGGGAGACGCGGCCTTCGAGATTCGCGAGAATACGCGAGTGGTTTGCGCCGCTCCCTTTGCCGGCATCGGAGGAAAGCAGGCTAGGCGGGGCTTTCGAATTCGAATCGTCCGGCGCGCTCATTCAGTGTCTCGTTGAATCCTGGTTTAATTCGCCGCAATAATATTGTCCCGGCCTACGCGGAAGCAGGCCTGATTCTAAGTTCAAGCATTGCAAATTACAATCGATTCCATATTCCGGGGTTTTCTTTGATTGCCGTCGTTCTAGTCGCCTATTTCGCCGTCGCCGTGCTCGCTGCGGCGCTGCTGTTATTACCGGCAGTGCGCACGACGGTATTCGATTCGGTCGCCCAATTCCACGGCCGAATCAGCCGGCGCGCATCCGATCGCGCGGCCCGGGCGCGCGAGCATCTCGCGCAATCGGCAAGAATGTCGCGCTCCACTTTAAGCGGCGTGCAAAATTTACTAGTTCGGCGGCGCTTGCTGATTGCGACCACGACAGGTATTCTTGCGACGCCT
Source organism: Burkholderia mallei ATCC 23344 (assembly GCF_000011705.1). Lineage (NCBI taxonomy): Bacteria > Pseudomonadati > Pseudomonadota > Betaproteobacteria > Burkholderiales > Burkholderiaceae > Burkholderia > Burkholderia mallei. The sequence continues at coordinate 2,912,564 of NC_006348.1, forward strand.
CCATTGATTGCTATCGCGTTACGCGGTCGGCAACTATTCCAATACGACGACACATTGCGTGTCCCGGACGAGAAAATCGCCGCGCTTTTAAAAGGCGAGCAGCTCGTCCCGCCGCTGCCGCTGCCGCCCGAAGTCTTCGCCACGCGCGAGGTCGAGCAGGTCAGGCCCGCGCTGAAGGACGCAAGCCGCGATTGGAATTTGCTCGATACCGATTTCAGAACGCGCCTGTTGCTCGTCTACAAGATCATGCGCGAGCAGCACGGCTATGAAATGGCGCTGCTCGAAGGCTATCGCAGCCCCGAGCGGCAAAACCGATTGGCGCAGATGGGCAGCAACGTCACCAATGCGGCGGCGTTCCAGAGTTATCACCAATACGGACTGGCGGCCGACAACGCGTTCCTGCGCGACGGCAAGCTCGTCATCTCGGAAAAAGATCCGTGGGCCATGCGAGGCTATCAGTTGTACGGACAAGTCGCCGAAGAGGTCGGCTTGACCTGGGGTGGCCGATGGAAAATGATGGACCTCGGACACGTCGAATACCATAAGCCCGGCTTCAAGCTCGGGCGCTCGTCCGCGCGATAAAGGACGAGCAGTAAATAATGAGGGCGGCATGGGGCTACCAGACATCGCGACGGGATCACAATCCGGCATTCACTCGATCGGCGCGCGCGGCTCAGCGAGCGCGCCGCCTTCGCCCGCCCCGCTACGGCGACATTTCTTCCTCCCGCATGCATGCGCGAAATCGTGACGTCACCCAATGCCGTCACGCTGGATCGCGCGCGGCGCGCGCGCTTCGCGCCGCAGCTCCATTCGCCAGTATCGAATCTGAATCGCACCGGAACCTGAACGTCCTATGCAACGCTTCCTCAACGTGTTGACTCACCCTCGCACGCTCACGATCGTCGGCTTCGCCGCGCTCGCGGCGGTTCTGTTCATCGCGGCCGACGCGCTCCAGATCGGCCTCGTATGGGCGGCCGTCGCGCTCGGTGTCGCGCTCGCGCTCTGGCTCGCGACGAAGCTCTGGCGCCGCTGGCGCGTGCGCCGCGCGAACCGCCAGCTCGGCGACATGCTCGAGCAGCAGGCCGAAACGGGCAAGATGTCCGCCGCCGTGGCCGAGCCCGCGAAGCGCGCGGAGCTCGACGTGCTGCGCACCCGCCTCGCCGACACGGTGAAGACGATCAAGACTTCGAAAATCGGCCAGGTGTCGGGCGGCTCCGCGCTGTACGAACTGCCGTGGTACATCGTGATCGGCAATCCGGCCGCGGGCAAGAGCAGCGCCGTCATCAACTCGGGGTTGCAGTTTCCGTTCGCGGACAAGAACAGCGCGGTGATCCACGGCATCGGCGGCACGCGCAACTGCGACTGGTTCTTCACGACCGAAGGCATCCTGCTCGACACCGCGGGCCGCTATTCGGTGCACGAGGAAGACCGCAGCGAATGGCTCGGCTTTCTCGATCTGCTCAAGCGCTATCGCCCGAAGGCCCCGATTAACGGCATCATCGTGACGGCGAGCATCGCCGAGCTCACCGGCAATCGCCCCGAATTCGCGATCAACCTCGCGAAAAACCTGCGCCAGCGCGTGCAGGAGCTCACCGAGAAGCTCGAAGTGTTCGCGCCCGTCTACGTGATGTTCACGAAGGCCGACCTGATCACGGGCTTCACCGAATTCTTCAGCAGCAACGATCGCCAGGAATACGACCGCGTGTGGGGCGCGACGCTGCCGTACGAGCCTGACGAGAAGCGCGACGTGGTCGCGCTGTTCGATCAGCGCTTCGAGGAACTGTATGACGGGCTCAAGGAAATCAGCGTCGCGCAGCTGTCGGTGAGCCGCGGCAACAAGCTCTCGCCCGGCCAGTTGAGCTTCCCGCTCGAATTTTCGACGATCAAGCCCGCGCTGCGCTCGTTCCTCGCGACGCTGTTCGAGGACAACCCGTTCCAGTACAAGCCGATCTTCCGCGGCTTCTACTTCACGAGCGCGCTGCAGGAAGGCGAAACGAACAGCGCGGCCGCGCAGCGGATCGCGCACCGCTTCGGGCTCGATTCGCAAAGCCTGCCGAAGCCGCACAGCGCGTTCTCGAAGAACGGCTTCTTCCTGCGCGACCTGTTTTCGAAGGTGATCTTCGCCGATCGCCAGACGGTCCGCCAGTTCGCGAGCCCGACGAAGACGCGCGTGCGCTACGCGACGTTCTTCGGCTTCGTCGCGGCGCTCGCGCTCGCGCTCGGCGGCTGGACCTGGTCGACGATCGGCAACCAGCAGCTCGTCTCGAACGTGCAGGCCGACCTCGACAACGTGACCCGCCTGCAGCAGAACCGCAACGATCTGCAATCTCGCCTGCAGGCGATGGACATCCTCGAGGATCGGATCGAGCAGCTCGAGCAGTTCCGGCGCGACAAGCCGCTGTCCGTCTCGCTCGGCCTGTATCAGGGCAATCGGCTCGAGCAGCACCTGTTGACCGAGTACTACAACGGCGTGCGGCAGATCCTGCTCGCTCCCGTGTCGGACAATCTCGCGTCGTTCCTGAAGGACGTGAACGCGCATCCGGACCAGCTCGCGCCGATGACGCGCGCGCCCGAATCGGGCGCGACGCCGGCCGGCCCGATGCCGGTATCGACCCATCCCGCGGCGCCGGGCGCGGCCCCCTCCCCCGCCGTCGCGCAGGGCCGGCAGCAGGGCGGCCTCTATAACGACGCGTCGCCGACCAACGTCGAGGACGCGTACAACGCGCTGAAGACCTACCTGATGCTCTCCGACAAGCGGCACGTCGAGCAGGCGCACCTGACCGATCAGGTCGCGCGCTTCTGGCGCGGCTGGCTCGAGACGAATCGCGGCAACATGCCGCGCGACGAGATGATCAGGAGCGCGGAGCGAATGATCACGTTCTACCTGTCGCGCGTGTCCGACAACGACTGGCCGATGATCGAGGCGAATCTCGCGCTCGTCGACCAGACCCGCGAGAACCTGCGCCGCGTCGTGCGCGGCATGCCGGCCCGCCAGCGCGTGTATGAAGAGATCAAGGCGCGCGCGTCGACCCGCTTCGCGCCGATGACGATCGCGCGCATCGTCGGCGAAGGCAACACCGGCCTCGTCGCGGGCAGCTACGCGATCCCCGGCACGTTCACGCGCGACGCGTGGTTCCAGTACGTGCAGCCGGCGATCCGCGACGCCGCGACGAAGGAGCTGCAGGCGAAGGATTGGGTGCTGAACACCGCGTCGGCGGACGATCTGACGCTCGAGGGCAGCCCCGAGCAGATCCAGAAAACGCTCGTCGCGATGTACAAGACCGAGTACGCACAGCACTGGCAGAAGTTCATGCAGGGCATCGCGGTGCAGGGCTTCGGCAATTTCACGCAGGCGGTCGACGCGATGAACAAGCTCGGCGATCCGCAGGATTCGCCGATCCGCAAGGTGCTCGAGACCGCGTACGACCAGACCTCGTGGGACAACCCGTCGCTCGCGAACGCGACGATCAAGAAGGCGCAGACGGGCGTCGTGAACTGGGTCAAGCAGTGGTTCACGCGCCAGCCGGGCGGCCAGATCGCGGCGAACGTCGACATCAACGGCAATCCCGCCGACGTGCCGATGGGCCCGATCGGTCAGGAGTTCGTCGGGCTCGGCCGGATCGTCGCCACGCACGACGGCACGTCGATGCTCAAGGGCTACATGGACACGCTGTCGAAGGTCCGTACGCGCTTTAACGTGATCAAGAACCAGGGCGACCCCGGCCCCGGCGCGCGTCAGCTGATGCAGCAGACGCTCGACGGCAACGGCTCGGAGCTCGCCGATTCGCTGAAGTTCGTCGACGAGCAGATGCTCACGGGCTTGACCGATTCGCAACGCAAATCGCTGCGCCCGCTTCTCGTGCGCCCGCTGATGCAGGCGTTCGCGGTCGTGATCCAGCCGGCGAGCGTCGAGGTGAACAAGGTATGGAACGCGCAGGTGTACCAGCCGTTCCAGAACTCGCTCGCGAACAAGTATCCGTTCGCGGCGGGCGCGAAGGTCGAGGCGGGCGCGGGCGAGATCGCGCAGGTGTTCGGCCCCGACGGCTCGATCGCGAAGTTCGTCGGCACGACGCTCGGCCCGCTCGCGGTGCGCCGCGGCGACACGCTGTCCGCGCGCACCTGGGGCGACATGGGCCTCGCGCTCACGCCGGACTTCACGGGCGGCTTCGCGCGCTGGGTCGCGCCGCTCGCGGGCGGCGCGGCGACGAGCGCGGCCGCGTCGTCCGAGCCGCAGACCGTGTTCCAGGTGCTGCCGCAGCCGAGCAGCGGCACGACCGAATACACGATCGCGATCGACGGCCAGCAGCTGCGCTACCGCAACACGCCGCCGCAATGGACGAACTTCGTGTGGCCGAACCCGCAGGGCTCGCCCGGCGCGACGCTGTCCGCGACGACCTTCGACGGCCGCACGTTGCAGCTCGTCAACGAGCCGGGCCGCTACGGCCTCGAGAAGCTGATCAACTCGGCGCAGCGCAAGCGCCGTCCGGACGGCACGTTCGATCTGACATGGACGCAGGGCAGCGTCAGCGTCTCGGTGACGATGCGCATCATCAGCACCTCGCAGCCGACGGGCGGCGGCGATCAGCCGCAGCAGCAAAGCCTGCGCGGCCTGCGCCTGCCTTCGTCGGTCGCCGACGCGAGCGCGGGCGGCGCGGCCAATGCGACGGCGCAACCCGGCTCGGGCGCCGCGGCCGCGCAGGTCGCCGCCACGGCCGCTTCCGCATCGAACGCACAGGGGGCGCAATGACGCAAACGGTCCAGGCCCAGATCGCCTACTTCGGCAAGATCCCGTCGCGCGGCGACTTCGTGAAGAGCGCGCACAACCCGCAGTTGCTGCAAACGCTCGACCACTGGATCGCGCGCGCGATGGAGCTCCTCGCCGACGACCCGCGCTGGAAGATCGTCTACGAAAGCGCGAAACCGATGCACTTCGCGTTTCTCGGCTCGAAGAGCCGGCTAGCGATCGCGGGCCACATGATCGCGAGCCACGACGCGTCGAACCGGCGCTTCCCGTTCCTCGCCGCGACGGCGCTCGAAGTCGATCGCCCGCTCACGTTCCTCGCGCGCAGCCCGCTTGCGTTCGCGCGGCTCTGGTCGCGCGCCGCCGCGCAGATGCAGTCGCTCCTCGGCCCGCAGGAGCCGCCCGGCGCGCTGCAGGCGCTCGGCGACACGCAAGTGCCGATCGACACGGGCGGCCCGGGCAGCGCGCACGACGGCACGTTCAACGATTTCGTCGAACACCAGACCCTGTTCGGCCTCGAGCAGATGCTGCTCGCGAGCGGCCATCCGGTGAAGCTGCGCGGCGCGATGCTCGCGCTCGGCTCGCTGCTGCGCCCGGTGATGCAAAGCGGCACGTCGCACATCGAGCGCGGCCTCACGCTGCCGCTGCCGACCGATCCGTTCTACCGGAGCCTCGTTGCCGCATTCTGGCTCGAACTCGTCGCGCCGTTCGTGTCGCGCGCCGATTTCGAGCTCGCGATCTTCATCGGCACGATCGCCGAGCGCGAGCGGCTCATCATCGGCTTCAACGGCGCGTCCGCGAAAACCCTGCATAGCGTGGTCGATCCGCAGACTTACGCCGAACACAACATCGACATCGACGATCCGGAATGGATCGACGCACATGCGCAAAACGACCATGGGATCAGCAAGCTCGTCAGTTATCTCGATCAACCGCAACTGTCGCTTCGCGTGTGCATCGACACGTTCCGCGAAGCATTCGCCGGAGCGTGACGAGATGACGAAGCCCCGCCTGCCCCTGCTGCGCGCCTGCCGCTTCGCGCTCGCGCTCGCCGCGCTCGCGCTCGGCGGCGCCGCGCGCGCCGACAACGTCGGCCCCGCCACCGTCACGCCGATCGACGCAGGCGGCGTGCCCGTGAAATCGGTGCCGCTCGCCGCGCCCGTGACGGCCGCGCCGGTCGCCGCGACGGCCGGCGCGGGCGCGACCGTGTCGTCGCCGCCGCCCGCGAACGCGACGCCGGGCCAGGTCGTCGCCGGCGGCAAGGTCGCCGACGAAGCGACGAAGGCCGCCGTGCTGCAGCGCCTGCGCGACACGTACGGCGCCGCGAACGTCGTCGACCAGATCGAAATCGGCAACGTCGCGACGCCGCCGAACTGGTCCGCGAACGTCCAGAAGCTGATCGGCCCGCAACTGAAACAGATCAGCAAAGGACAGCTGAAGATCGACGGCACGCAGATCGACGTGAAGGGCGAAGTGCACAACGAGGCGCAGCGCCAGCAGCTCGCGAGCGACATGGCGAACGCGCTGAATCCGACCTACACGATCAAGAACGGGCTGCGCGTGAGCGCGTCCGAGCAGGGCCTGCTCGACCAGACGCTCGCGAACCGCACGATCGAATTCGAAACCGGCAGCGCGACGCTCACGCCGCAAGGCCGCGCGATTCTCGACCAGATGGCGGGCGCGCTCGCGAAGATGTCGAGCCGAACGGTCGAGATCATCGGGCACACCGACAACTCGGGCAACCGCACGTCGAACATCGCGCTCAGCCAGGCGCGCGCGGACGCGGTCAAGGGATATCTGGTGACGAAGGGCATCGCGTCGCAGCAACTGACGACGACGGGCGTCGGCCCCGATCAGCCGATCGCGCCGAACGATTCGGCCGACGGGCGCGCGCGCAATCGCCGGATCGAATTCCGCGCGGGACAGTAAGCGGCGCGAACGGCGGGCGGCGCGCCCGCCGCCCGCCGCCCGCCGACGCGGTCCACGAACGATGTCGTCGACATCGGCGATATCGGCGCCCTCGCCGCGCGGTCGGGACGGCATGTGAAAAAAGCGACGCAGCGGTCCCGCGGGGCCGCTGCGTCGCTTTTCCGTTCTTGCGGCCGGCCGACATCGGCCGGCCCGCGCTCACGCGTTATCGTCCGGCTTCAGGCCGAGCAGCTCGCGGATATGCGCGAGCGAGCCGTCGTCCTTGACGACCGACGCAAGCCATTGATGCAGCGGCATGTCCGCCCATTCGGCCGCCTTGTCGGCGAGATACGCGACGGGGCTGTGCGGCTCGGTTCCGCGGAAATATTTCGCGACCGCGCGCAGTTGCTCGACGGCCTGTGCGCGATTCTGAATGCCGGCGATCACGATCGGCGCGGGCGCGCACGGCGCGTGTGCGTGTCTCGGCACGGGTTCCTCCGAATGAAGCGGCGTCTTGAAGCTCGGCTCCGCGCGCTCGCTCGGCGCGGGCGGCGCGACGGCCTGCGGCTGCGCGTCGGCCGAGTAGCCCTGCTCCTTCGCGAAGCGTTCGGCGAGCCGGTAGACGGTTTCGTACGCGTCGCGCGCCTGCCGGAAGCTCGGCGCCGCGTCGCCCGCCCGCCCGTCGAGTTCCTGCTCGAGCGCGTCGAGCGCCGCCTGGAACGCTTTCAGCTCGCCGAGCAGCCGCGCGTAGAACGCCACGGGCGTCATCCGCTTCGACGCCTCGATCTGCTCGACGGACGGCTTGCCGCGCGCGATCTCGCTCGCCTGTTCGGGATCGCGCCGGATCGCCTGCGCGACGTGTTGCGCGACGTCCCAGTCGAGCTCGCTGAACGCATTCGCCGCGCCGTCGGTGAGCGGCACCGCGCGCAGCAGATCGACCGTGCGCCCGGCGAGCCACGCGACGTTGCCGAGCCGGTATTCGGCGTCGTCGCCGTCGGGCAGCGGATGCACGTGGTCCCAGAACTGCCGGCAGAGGCTCGTGAGCAGCGTGTAGCCCTGCGTGAGCCCACCGATGCCGTCCTCGATCGCGAGCGCCTCGGTCAGCCATACCGCGAGCCGCAGATCCTTCGTGCGCTCGCGCAACAGCGCGCTCGCTTGCTCGACGACGAAGCCCCAGTCCGCTTCCTTGATATCGGTGATCCATTCGCCCTGGTCGAGCGACGGATCGTCGAACTTGCGCGCGTGCTGGATCGCGTCGAATTCGGCGGAGAACAGGAGATCGTCGCCGCACGGCGACGCTTCGCTGATCGGCGTCAGCAGCTCGGTGAGGTTGGTCGGCATGGTCGAATACTATTTTGTCAGTGCGTTGTCGCGGCGTCCGTCGTTGCTTGATGATGCGCGCGGCTCGTGACGTGCGCCGCGCGCCGGCCTTACTCGACCGTGTACTCGAATTCGCCCGTCTCGGCCGCGCGCGCGGCGATCCGCACGATCGCCTCGCCATCGGCGATGCGCGACAGCACGAGCTCGGCGATCTCCGGCAGCAGCGTGCCGTTCAGGATGTGATCGACGTTGCGCGCGCCCGAATCGACTTCGGTGCAGCGCGCGAGCACGGCATCGACGAGCGACTCGTCCCACTCGAACGCCGCCTTGTGGTTCGCTTCGATCCGGCGGCGAATCCGTTCGAGCTTCAGCTCGATGATCTCGGCGAGCACGTCGTCGGAGATCGGATAGTACGGAATCACCTTCATCCGGCCGAGGAACGCGGGCTTGAAGGTCTTGTAGAGCTGCGGGCGCAGCGTCTCGGCAAGCGTCTCGGCATCGGGCAGCTCCTGCGGCGCCTTGTTCAGGCACGCCTGCATCACCGCCGACGAGCCGACGTTCGAGGTCAGGATGATCAGCGTGTTGCGAAAGTCGATCTCACGGCCTTCGGCATCGTCCATCGCGCCCTTGTCGAACACCTGGAAGAACATCTCGAGCACGTCCGGATGCGCCTTCTCGACTTCGTCGAGCAACACGACCGAATACGGATTGCGACGCACCGCCTCCGTCAGCACGCCGCCCTCGCCGTAGCCGACGTAGCCGGGCGGCGAGCCCTTCAGGCCCGACACGCTGTGCGCCTCCTGATACTCGCTCATGTTGATCGTGATCAGCTTGCGCTCGCCGCCGTACAGCACGTCGGCGAGCGCGAGCGCGGTCTCGGTCTTGCCGACGCCCGACGGCCCGACGAACATGAACACGCCGCGCGGCTTGTTCGGATCCTCGAGGTTCGCGGTCGCGGTGCGCACGCGCTGCGCGATCGCGCCGAGCGCATGGTCCTGGCCGATCACGCGCGCGCCGAGCAGATCGCGCAGGTTCAGCACGGTCTCGATCTCGTCCTTCACCATCCTGCCGAGCGGAATGCCCGTCCACGACGCGACGATCTCCGCGACGACGTGGCCGTCGACCTGCAACGGCACCATCGGCTGGTTGCCCTGCCGCGCGCGCAACGCATCGACGCGCTCGGCAAGCTTCGCGCGCGTCGCGTCGACATCGACGGGCTTGCCGTCGGCGGACGACTCGCGTGCGGCATCGAGCTCGGCGCGCAGCGCGCCGATTTCGGTCACGAGCGCGCGCTCCTCCTCGTAGCGCGCGGCGTCCTCGGCCAGCGCCTTCAGATCGGCGTCGCGGGCCTCGCGCAGTTCGGCGAGGCGCGCATCGTGCGCGGCGCCGCTCGCGGCCTCGCGCTCGAGTGCCGCGATTTCCGCGTCGATCCGCTCGATGCGTTTTTTCGCGTCGTCGATCGCCGCGGGCGTCGAGCTGTGCGCGAGCGCGACCTTCGCGCAGGCGGTGTCGAGCACGCTGATCGCCTTGTCCGGCAACTGGCGGCCGCTGATATAGCGATGCGACAGCCGCACCGCCTCGGTGATCGCGTCGTCGAGAACGCGCACGTTGAAGTGCCGCTCCATCAGCGCCGCCATCCCGCGCAGCATCGCGGCGGCGAGCGGCTCGCTCGGCTCCTCGATCTTCACCACCTGGAAGCGCCGCGCAAGCGCCGCGTCCTTTTCGAAATACTTCTTGTACTCGCTCCACGTCGTCGCCGCGATCGTGCGCAGCTCGCCGCGCGCGAGCGCCGGCTTCAGCAGGTTCGCCGCATCGTTCTGGCCCGCCTGCCCGCCCGCGCCGATGATCGTGTGCGCCTCGTCGATGAAGAGAATGATCGGATGCGCGCTCTTTTTCACCTCGTCGATCACGCTCTTCAGGCGATTCTCGAACTCGCCCTTCACGCTCGCGCCCGCCTGCAGGAGGCCCATGTCCAGCACGTGCAGCGCGACGCCGCGAAGCGGCGGCGGCACGTCGTCGGCCGCGATGCGCAGCGCGAGCCCTTCGACGACGGCCGTCTTGCCCACGCCCGCCTCGCCCGTCATGATCGGATTGTTCTGCCGGCGGCGCATCAGGATGTCGATCGCCTGGCGGATCTCCGCATCGCGGCCGATCACCGGGTCGATCTTGCCCTCGCGCGCGCGCTGCGTGAGGTTCGTCGTGTACGTGTCGAGCGCCGGCGTCTTCGACGGGCCGCGCGGCGCATCGCCCGAAGCGGCGGCGCCGTCGGGCACCGCGACATCGGCGTCCGCGTGCCGCGGCTCGGCCTCGCTCGAACCCGCGGCGATCTCGTCGAACTTGTGCTTCAGGTCATCGACGCGCACGCGCGCGAACTGCGACGACATCCGCTGCGCGAACTGCGACGACATCCGCTGCGCGAACTGCGCGAGGTCCGGCCCGGTCAGCAGCGCGAGCAGCAGGTGCCCCGAGCGGATCCGTCCGATCTGCGAATCGAGCGACGCGATGAGCCACGCCTGCTCGAACAGCTCGCTCAGATGCACCGAAAACACCGGCGTGCGCGTGTTGCCCGTTTTCAGTCTTTCGAGCTCGCGCTCGAGATCCGCGCGCAGCGCGTGCGGATCGACGCCGCTCGCGCGCAGCACGAGCGGCACGTCGCCGGTCGACTCGTCGAGCAGCGCGAGAAACAGATGCTCGAGATCCACTTCGTAGTGACCGCGCGCGAAGCAGTGGCTGGCGGCGCGCTCGGTGGCCTTGCGGCACACCGGGTTCAGTTTCGCGATCAGGGTCTTCAGGGGCGTGCTCATCGGTGACGGTCCACTCAGGTTCGATCGTTGTTATCAATGAATGACATGCAGCTCGTAGCGCGCGTCCGCACGGTCGCGCCCGGCTTCGCGCGTGCAGAGAAACGCGTCCCAGCCGAGCCGCGCGCCCGCGCCGAGCACGCTCGCGCCGACTTCCGCGCGGCGCAGCACGAGCGACACCTCGTATTCGAGCGTCACGCCCGCGAGCAGCGTCAGCATCCGCTCGAGCGCGATCGCGCGCTCCTCGCCGGGCAGGAACGCCTCGTAGTCGCGCTTCGTCAGCGGGCCGACGACGAGCCGCGCGCGCATGTCGCGCTGCCACACGCGCTCGCCGACGAGCGCCGTCGCGCCGAGCGTCACGTTCACGTCGCCGAGCACGCTCAATTGATCGGGCGGCACGTCGTACCACTTGCCGACGAACTGCTCGACGCGGATCGGCACGCGAAAATATTCGGACAGCGTGCGCTGCAGATACGCGGCCGATACCGGCCGATGCCGCGCGGCGAGCGCATAGCCCGCGATCGCCTCGTCGAGCAGCGCGCCGCGGCCCTGCTGCACGGTCGAGCGCGCGTCGTCGTTCGACACGCCCGCGAGTGCGAGCAGGAGCGGCAGATAGCGCTCGTCGCGGTCGAGTTCGTAATGCAGCGGCAGACGGTACTTCTTCCATGCCGAATAGAACAGCGCGGTCGCGCGGTTCGAGAAGACATCGAAGAATGCGTGCGCGGCATGGTCGCGCTTCAGTTGCTCACGCGCGATGATCTGCTCGGTGTAATGCAGCGGCAGCGCGCCCTGGCCGCCCAGCAGCCCGAAGAACGCCGGCGTGAGCTCGACGCGCGACAGCGCGCCCGCCTCGAGCGCCGCGTTGCGCCGCACGTCGTCCTTCAGCGCGGCGCCGGCTGCGTCGTACGACTGCGCGCGCTCGATCTCGCTCGGCGGAAAGCCGAGCGACAGCGTATTGCGAAAGCCGATGCGCCGCGCGACGATCTCGCCCGGCCGGCTCGCCGCGTGGCGCGGCGCATCGTGCTTCGCGAACCAGGTCTCGAGCAGCCGCACCGCCTGAAAGAACTCGAAGCGATGCGGCTCGTCGAGCAGCCGCTCGACTACGCCAGGATCGATTCGCCGCTGCGCGGTTTGCATCGCATGATCTCCTCGCCGGTGCGCCTGGACACGACGATCAGTTGAACAAAGCTGTTGAGGTGCACGTACAGCCCGAAGAACGCGTCGATCATCCGCACGAACGTCGCGAGGCTCGAGCCGACGAAATGTTCGTCGTCGATCGCGAGCCGGATCTCGACGCCGCGCACGAACGTCGCGAACGGCTTGCCCGGCAGCCATTGCACCGCGCTCTTCTGCTCGATGCCGACGATCCCGTCGATATGGCGCGTCGACACCGCGGAGCGCCTCAGATCGTACAGCACGAGCGCTTCCTTCAGCGCGGCGAGCCCTTCTTCGGCAAGCGACACGTGATTGAGCGCGAGATGCGACACGAGGCGCCAGTGCGCGGCGTGGCCGCGCTCGAAGCGCGCGCTCGACGTCGGCCGGCGCAATAGCGCGATCGGGCCGGGCTGCTCGCCGCCGTCGATGAAGAGATCGCCGCCGTCGAGCCCCGTCGCGAGCGCAGCCGGCAGGTCGCGGTTCGTACAGGTGAGATCGAGGCTCAACGTATCGGTTTGCGGCGCGCCCGGCTCGAAGTCGACGTCGACGACCGAAATCTCGGTCTCGTAGCCGGGGCTCTTGCGCGCGACGTCGTCGTTGCGCCGCGCGAACCAGTAGTGGCCGGCCTGCGCGGCTTCGCCGTGATGCAGCGAATAGAACGGCCGGAATTCGACGAGCGTTTCGCGGTCCGCGCGCTGCCGCACGAGATGCACCGAATCGATCGAATATACCTCGTACGCGAACGCGCGGCGCGCATCGCCGATCACCGGGTACGACACCGCCCGGTGGTCGACCCGAATCGGCTCGCCGTGCTGGCGGAACAGGTTCACGACCGGCGTGCAGAAGAGCCGGAAATGGCTCGCGCTCAGCAGATCGAGCAGCCGCGCGACATGCGAATCGCCGCGCACGTCGCGCAGCGCGATGTGCAGCGTCAGCTGCCGGCAGGGCCCCGCGCGCCGCGCGAGCGCGCCCAGATCGAAATCGACGAAGTTGAATTTATCCGGGAATGCGAAGTATTCGGTCAGCAGCCGATAGGCCGGATGCGAACGGGCCGGATAGTCGATCAGCGCGTCGGTCTCGTCGAAGCCCGCGTGCTCGAACGGCGTCTTGCCGAGCGCGATCCAGCGGCCGCCGCGATCGGGCTCGACGTAGCAGGCGAGCGCGTGCGCGAACAGGCAATCGGCCAGCGCGGCGACGAACGATTGCTCGCCGTGCAAATGCGCGCGCAGCTTGCCGAGCTTCAGCGCGGCGAGATCAAGCTGCGGCGACGTCGATTCGAACGCGATCGAGATCACGCCCGTCGCGTTGCCGGGCAGCCTTGCTGCGGCGGGCGCCACCGCGACCGATCCGTAGCGCGCATCGGCGAGCCGGATCGGCGCGAGCGTCACGTCGTACGCGGTGCGGAACCGGCACTGCACGCCGCGAATCGCGCGGCTCTTCAGCTCGGTGCCGCGCTCGACGATCCGCGGCTCGGTGAGCTCCGCGAACGCATGCGGCGCACCGAACTGCGCGATCGAGCATGACGGGAACGGCCGCAGATAGTGCGGGTAGAGGACGTCGACGAGCGCTTCGGTGAACTCGGGATATTCGTCGTCGAGCTTCTTGTTGATCCGCGCGCCGAGCAGCGCGAACGATTCGATCATCCGCTCGACGTGCGGATCCTCGCACTGCTCGCCCGTCTGGGCGAGACGCGCGGCGATCTTCGGGTAACGGTTCGCGAATTCGAGCGAATAGCGCCGCAGAAACGACAGTTCGCGTTCGTAATACGGCAACAACTCTTCCATCGACGATCCCCGAAACCTTGACGCCCTCGTGCCGGGCTTCTCGATGCCGCGCGGCGCCCGGCAGCCCGCGCGATACGGCTCACACCTTGGCGGCGCGCGAACGCGTCACCGAATATTGCAACGTCGACGGCTGCAGCATCGCATCGAAGGTCACCGGTTCCTCGGCAGGATGCACGACGAGCAGCGCCTGGATCGCGAAATAGAGCGCGTTCGTCGACTGCTCGTTCAGCTCGAACGCCACCTGCACCTGCTGCAGCCTCGGCTCGTGCCGCGCGATCGCCTGCTGAATCGATTTGCAGATGAACGTGCGATCGTAGTGGCTCGCGAGGCTCAGGCCGGCGAAATCGTTCAGCCCGTAGGTCAGCACCGAGCGCTGGCATTCGGGCAGCTCGGCGAGATCTTCTTCGGTCAGCGCGATGCGCGTGTTGAGGATCGCCTCGACGTCGCGCGCGACCGTGTTCTTCAGCTCCTCCAACGACAACTGCCGCATCGCGGCGGGCGCCGGCACGTGCGGTTCGTCGTCGAACAGCTTGTCGAGGAAGCTCGGTTCGAAACGTTTCATCGGGCAGCAAGCAAAACGGGAACGGGGCACGCACCGTGCCCCGTTCCCGCGTCGAACTTAGACCGCGTAGGTCTTGTCGTTCTTCGTGAGGTGACCTGCCCCCTTCGATAGGGCCAATGGGCTTCTAGCAAAGTCCCTTTAAACCAACTCCTGGAAAGCGGCAGGAGCGTCCGCGGTTGCCCGATGTTTCGCCGCAAACTCTGACGGCGCAAGGTAGTTCAGTGCGCTGTGCGGCCTTTGCTCGTTGTAGTCCTGACGCCATGCCGCGATGACTGCCCGAGCGTGCGCGAGCGTCGTGAACCAGTGCTCGTTAAGGCATTCGTCGCGGAACTTGCCGTTGAACGATTCGATGTACGCATTCTGCGTGGGCTTGCCCGCCTGAATCAACTTCAGCGTGACGCCGTTCGCATACGCCCACTGGTCAAGCGCGCGGCTCGTAAATTCGGGTCCCTGGTCTGTTCGCACCGCCTTGGGATAGCCACGGAAGCGAGCTGCACGGTCCAATGCCCGAGCGACATACAAACCTGAGATGCCATGGTCGACGACGATGTCGACAGCCTCTTTCGTGAAATCGTCGACGACGGTCAGGCACTTCACGCGCCGGCCGTTGGAAAGCGCATCCATCACGAAATCGATTGACCATACCTCGTTGGGTGCGCCCGGCAATGCCAGTTGCTCGCGCTCAATCATGACGCCGTGGCGCTTGCGACGGCGCCGCACAGCCAGCCCTGCCTCACGGTACAGGCGATAGATGCGCTTGTGATTGGCGTGCGTGCCTTCGCGTTCCACCAGGGCGTGCAGTCGGCGGTAGCCGAATCGACGACGTTCGTGCGCCAACTTCACCAGACGCGCCGCGAGCACCTCATTCTCGTGGTCCGGCTTCGCGTCGTAATGCAGCACGCTGCGAGAAAGCCCGACAAGCCGGCAGGCGCGGCGCTCGGAGATGTTGACCTTCTCCCGAATCGCCAACACTGCTTCGCGTTTGGCTTGCGGGCTCAGGGCTTTCCCTTGACGACAACCTTCAACGCTTCCATATCGAGCATTGCTTCGGCCAGCAGTTTCTTCAGTCGGGCATTCTCCACCTCGAGGCCCTTGAGCCGGCGGGCTTCCGAGACTTCCATGCCGCCGAACTTCGCGCGCCAGGTGTAGAACGACGCGTCACTGAACCCATGCTTCCTGCACAGTTCCTTGACCGGCATACCGGCCTCGGCTTCCTTCAGAAACCCGATGATTTGCTGTTCCGTAAAGCGCTTCTTCATGTTCGTCTTCTTCTCCGAAAACGAACTTTACTAGACTCCGGCTGGCCCTGTTTGTAGGGGGCAGGTCAGGACCACAACGACAAATACTCGGCGTCGCCCGCTCGCGCGGCGGTTTGCCGCAGCTCCTGCGTCAGCGCGTTTTGCACCGGATACGGCGCGACCGAATCGGGCCGTCCGGCCAGCTGCGCCATCAGCGCATTGCGGATGCCGCGCGCGTGGCGGCCCGTGATCGCGCGCGTGACGGACGTCGACGTATCGTCGCTCGCGAGCAGACGCGCTTTCCAGCACGCGGGAATCGCGCTTTCCGCGCACGTGAGAAACGCGGTGCCGAGCTGCGCGGCTTGCGCGCCGAGCGCGAGCGCGGCGGCGATTCCACGCCCGTCCATGATGCCGCCCGCCGCGAGTACCGGCAGATTCGTCGCGTCGACGAGCTGCGGCACGAGCGCGATCGTGCCGACGAGCGCGTCTTCGGCCGAGCCGATGAACGTGCCGCGATGGCCGCCCGCTTCCGCGCCTTGCGCGCAGATCGCGTCGGCGCCCGCCGCCTGCCACGCGAGGCCCTCGGCAACATGCGTTGCCGTGCCGATCACATACGTGCCCGCCGCCTGCAGCCGGACGACATCTTTCTTGTCGAGCACGCCGAACGTGAAGCTCGCGACCGGCACGCGCGCGTCGACGAGCGCATCGAGTTGCGCGCGGAAATCCGGCGCGTAGCGCGGCAGCGGCGCGCCGGGCGGCAACCCGAACCGCGCGCGCAGCGGATCGATCGCGTCGAGCGCGCGACGCACGGCCGCGTCGTCCGGCTGCGCGTCGGGCAGCACGAACAGGTTCACGGCGAACGCGCGGCGCGTCGCGGCACGCACCGCGGCGATTTCGGCGGCAAGCTTCTCCGGCGCGAACGACGCGCCGCCGAGGCTGCCGAGCGCACCGGCGTTAGAGGCGGCCGCGACGAGCGCGGGCGTCGTCGCGCCGACCATCGGCGCCTGCACGAGCGGCAGGCGCAAGTCGAACCGGGCGGCGAACGGAGTCGGGGCGATACGGGAAGTCATGGCGGGATCCTCGAATGGATGAGGTGCGGCGAACGCGTGCAGGCAGGCACGCGTTCATGCACGAGACGGGACGAATCGAATGCTCGGCGAGCCGACTCTACCCGCGCGCGCAACGCATGAAAAATGAATAATCCAGATCGGTCCGTTCGCGCGGCGAGAAGAAGAAGGCTCGCGAGCGTGCGCCGCGCGCGCGACACGGCCGCGGCGGGACACGCCGCTCGAAGGCTTCGCGGCGCTGCAACGACGCGGGTTTGATGGCACACTGGGCGCCGCTTCCCCATCCACCGTCAGGACCTTCACCGGTCCTGCTTCGTCAGGAGAGCAGCATGGCTTCGCAATGGATCGACATTCCCGCCGGCAACGACACGTTCGGCGGCTATCTCGCGCTGCCCAAGCGCGGCAAGGGCCCGGCCATCGTCATCATCCAGGAGATCTTCGGCGTGAACGGCCATATCCGCTCGGTCGCCGACCAGTATGCAGCCGACGGCTACGTCGCGCTCGCGCCCGACGTGTTCTGGCGCACGCAGCCGCGCATCGAGCTCGGCTACGAAGGCGCGGACCGCGACAAGGGCATCGAGCTGTTGCAGAAGACGGACGTCGCGCAGGCGGTCGCCGATATCGGCGCGGCCGCGGCGGCGCTGCGCGCGCGCCCCGAGGTCGCGGGCAAGCTCGCCGCGATCGGTTATTGCTTCGGCGGACGTCTCGCGTATCTCGCAGCGGCGCGGCAGCATGTCGACGCCGCGGTCGCCTATTACGGCGGCGGCATCCAGAATCACGTCGACGTCGCGGCGCAGATCGCGCAGCCGATCCTCTTCCACTATGCGGGCCACGACCAGTCGATTCCGCTCGACGCCGTCGACAAGGTGAAGGCCGCGTTCGCCGGCCGCGCGAACGCCGAGTTCCACCTGTATCCGGACGCGCAGCACGGCTTCAACTGCTCGGAGCGCGCATCGTACGACCAGCGCGCGGCGGCGCTCGCGCACGGCCGCACGCTGACTTTCCTCGCCGAACGCCTGTAAGCCGCCGGCGATCGCCGCGCTCGCGCGGCGCGTGGGCGCGCGCCGTGCCGCCGCGCTCGAATTCCGAATCGTTCGCCGCTCGTCACCACGGGGGGGATGACTGTGCCGTCCGACTATCTGTGCCACGACGCAATCGGGCTCGCGCAGCTCGTCGCGCAGCGCGAAGTCAGCGCGCGCGAACTGCTCGACGCCGCGATCGGCCGCGCGCAAGCGCTCAATCCGGCGATCAACGCGATCGTGCTGAACGACTACGCGGCCGCGCGCGAGCGCGCGGCGAGCGGCCCGCTCGCGGGCCCGCTCGCCGGCGTGCCGTATCTCGTCAAGGATCTCGGCTCCGCGGTCGCGGGGCTGCCGCTGTCGCTCGGCAGCCGTCACTATCGCCATCATGTGCCGGCCGAGGATTCGCCGCTCATCGTGCGAACGAAGGCCGCCGGGCTCAACATCTTCGGCAAGACCAACACGCCCGAGCTCGGGCAGATGCCGTACACCGAATCGGCGCTGCTCGGCGTGTGCCGCAACCCGTGGAACCTCGATCACACGCCGGGCGGCTCGAGCGGCGGCGCGGCGGCGGCCGTCGCCGCGGGCATCGTGCCGCTCGCGCATGCGTCCGACGGCGGCGGCTCGATCCGGATTCCCGCGTCGTGCTGCGGCCTGTTCGGCTTCAAGCCGTCGCGCGACCCGGTGCTGACGCCGTGGCCCGTGCCGGGCGAGATCGTCGTCGAGCATGCGGTGTCGCGCAGCGTGCGCGACAGCGCGCTGCTGCTCGACATCACGACCGGGCGAACCGCGCCGGGCACGCTCGAAGGCGTCGGCGCGCCCGGCACGTATCTCGGCGCGCTCGACGCGCCGCCGCCCGCGCTGAAGATCGGCTACGTGACGGACCCGATGCTCGCGCCGGCGCTGTCGGCCGACGTGCGCGACGCGCTCGATCGCGCGGCGGCGCTTGCCGCATCGCTCGGGCACAACGTCGAGCCGGCGGCGCTCAACCTCGATTTCGCGCAGATCGGCGAGGTATTCCTGACGATCTGGGCCGCGATCGCCGACGAGCTCGTGCTCGGCGCGGAGCGCATCACCGGGCGCAAGCCCGCGCGCGCCGAATTCGAGCCGGCGACGTGGGCGATGGCGCAGGTCGGCCGCCGGCTCGTGCGTGAGCGGCTGCCGCACGCGCTCGAGCTGCAGCGGCAGATCACCGCGCGCGTCGCGGGCCTCGTGTCGCGCTACGACGTGCTGCTGTGCGCGACGCTCGCCGCGCCGCCGATCAAGATCGGCGAAATGCAGCCGACGCCGCTCGAGACGCGGCAGATGGAGCTGCTCGGCGTGCTGCCGATAAAACCGCTCCTCAAGCGCATGCTCGCGGAGGTGTCGCACCAGGCGTTCGCGTGGGCGGGCTGCACGGAGCTCTTCAACCTGACCGGGCAGCCGGCGATGTCGGTGCCGCTGCACTGGAGCGCGCGCGGGCTGCCGGTCGGCGTCCAGTTCGTCGCACGGCACGGTGACGATGCGCGCCTGTTCGCGCTCGCGCGTCAGCTCGAGCTCGCGCAGCCATGGTTTGACAAACGCCCGCCGCTCGCACGCGTGCAGGCGTGAATGCGAGCGAGAGTGTGAGTGCAAGCAGCGGACCACGAGCGACAGCGGTGCGCCGTCTCGCGCTGCGCCTCGCAGGCCGGCGCGTTGCCTTTCATGTCCGCTCGCGCAAAAAAAGAGGCGAAACCCGCGGGTTTCGCCTCGTCATCGTCGCCGGCGGGCGGCGCGCGTGCGTGCCAGCCGGCGTCAGAGCCCCAGCCGCTCGCAGACCGTCTTCGTCGCCGCCGCGCCGTTGAGCGTGTAGAAGTGCAGACCGGGCACGCCCGCGTCGATGAGCCGCCGGCAAAGGCCCGTGACGACGTCCGCGCCGAACGCGCGGATCGAATCCTTGTCGTCGCCGAAGCTCTCGAGCCGGCGCGCAACCCAGCGCGGCACTTCCGCGCCGCACATCTCCGAGAAGCGCATCAGTTGCGAGAAGTTCGTGATCGGCATGATGCCCGGCACGACCGGCACGTCGACGCCGAGCTTCGCCGCATCGTCGACGAAGCGGAAATACGCGTCCGCGTTGTAGAAATACTGCGTGATCGCGGCGTTCGCGCCCGCCTTCACCTTGCGCGCGAAGTTCTCGAGATCGGCCTTCGGCGAGCGCGCCTGCGGGTGGTACTCGGGATACGCGGCCACTTCGATCCGGAACCAGTCGCCATGCTCGGCGCGGATGAAGCTGACGAGCTCCGACGCGTAGCGCAGCTCGCCCACCTCGCCCATGCCGGAAGGCAGATCGCCGCGCAACGCGACGATGTGGCGGATGCCGTGCGAGCGATACTGGTCGAGAATCGCGCGCAGGCTGTCCTTCGACGAGCCGATGCACGACAGGTGAGGCGCGGCTTCGAGCCCCGCCTTCTGCATGTCGAGCACGGTGTCGAGCGTGCCTTGCTGCGTCGAGCCGCCCGCGCCGAACGTGACGGACACGAATTTCGGCTTGAGCGGCGCGAGCTGCGCGCGCGTCGCGCGCAGCTTGTCGACGCCTTCCGCCGTCTTCGGCGGAAAGAATTCAAAGGAAAGTTCGATCGGGTTCATGATTCAGATATCACCCGTCAGCCGATGTTGCGCTGACCGAAGATCAGGGCGGACAGCAGCCACGACACGATGCTGTACAGGATCGAACCGAAGAATGCGGACCAGAATCCCGACACTTCGAACCCTTTCAGCAGCGACGACGCGAACCAGAAGCACAGCGCGTTCACGACGAGGATGAAAAGGCCGAGCGTGACGATCGTCACGGGCAGCGTGAGCAGGATCAGGACCGGTCGGATCACCGCGTTGATGAGGCCCAGCACGACCGCGACGATGAGCGCCGTGCCGAAGCTCTTGATGTGGATCGACGGTACGAGGTACGTGATGATCAACAGCGCGAGCGCGTTGATGATCCAGGTCAGGATGACGGTCATGGGTTGCTCCTTGAGCGGTTGACGATCCGGCCGGGCGCGGCCGCCCCGGAAGATGAGAACGCGCGGCGCGCCGGGCGGCGGTGCCGTGCCGACTGCGCGCCGCGCGGGCGGGCGTCAGGCGGCGGGCCGCCCGGCGCCCGCGCGCCGGGTACGGATCAAGATATCAGTAACGATAGTGATCCGGCTTGAACGGGCCCGCCTTCGACACGCCGATGTACGCCGCCTGATCGTCCGACAGCTCGGAGAGCTGCGCGCCGATGCGCGCGAGGTGCAGGCGCGCGACCTTTTCGTCGAGATGCTTCGGCAGCACGTACACCTTGTTGGCGTACTCGCCGCCGCGCGTGAACAGCTCGATCTGCGCGAGGGTCTGATTCGTGAACGAGTTCGACATCACGAACGACGGGTGGCCGGTCGCGCAGCCGAGGTTCACGAGGCGGCCTTCGGCCAGCAGGATCACGCGCTTGCCGTCCGGGAAGATGATGTGGTCGACCTGCGGCTTGATGTTTTCCCACTGGTACTGGCGGGTCGACGCGACGTCGATTTCCGAATCGAAGTGACCGATGTTGCAGACGATCGCGTTATGGCGCATCGCCTTCATGTGATCGTGGTTGATCACGTGGTAGTTGCCGGTCGCCGTCACGAAGATGTCGGCCTTGTCGGCCGCGTATTCCATCGTCACGACGCGGTAGCCTTCCATCGCCGCCTGCAGCGCGCAGATCGGATCGATTTCGGTCACCCACACGGTCGCGCCCAGGCCGCGCAGCGATTGCGCGCAGCCCTTGCCCACGTCGCCGTAGCCCGCGACCACCGCGATCTTGCCCGCGATCATCACGTCGGTCGCGCGCTTGATGCCGTCGACGAGCGACTCGCGGCAGCCGTACAGGTTGTCGAACTTCGATTTCGTCACGGAATCGTTGACGTTGAACGCCGGGAACGGCAGGCGGCCGTCCTTTTCCATCTGGTACAGGCGGTGCACGCCCGTCGTCGTCTCTTCGGTCACGCCCTTGATGTGCGCGAGGCGCTTCGAGTACCAGCTGCCGTCGATTTCGAGGTGGCGCTCGATCGACTTGAAGAGCGCGACTTCTTCCTCGTTGGTCGGCCGGGCGATCACCGAGCGGTCCTTCTCGGCCTTCGAGCCGAGGATCAGCAGCAGCGTTGCGTCGCCGCCGTCATCAAGGATCATGTTCGCGAACTCGCCGTTCGGCCATTCGAAGATGCGGTGCGAGAACTCCCAGTATTCGTCGAGCGATTCGCCCTTGAACGCGAAGACGGGCGTGCCGGCCTCGACGATCGCGGCGGCCGCGTGGTCCTGCGTCGAGAAGATGTTGCACGACGCCCAGCGAACGTCCGCGCCGAGCGCCTTCAGCGTCTCGATCAGCACGCCCGTCTGGATCGTCATGTGCAGCGAGCCGGCGATGCGCGCGCCCTTCAGCGGCTGCTGCGCCTTGTATTCGTCGCGGATCTGCACGAGCCCGGGCATCTCGGTCTCGGCGATGTTCAGTTCCTTGCGGCCCCAGCCGGCCAGCGCGATATCGGCGACGACGTAATCTTGTGCGGAATGGGAATCGATGACAGCGGCGTTCATCACGCCCTCCTTTCTAAAAAAGTTCTAGAAAATTGTGACGTGAGCGCCGTTCAAGTAAGCGGCCGGTCTCGGCGAAAACGATCGCCGCTATGCGACGATGCTGCGCCGACACACCGCTCGGTTGACCATTTCCGAGCCTGGCGGGCGGGGCCCGTCGCAACGCTCCTCGGAAACGAGGTGGGATTGTAGCAAATCGAGACGAAATTTTCCTGCCGGGCGAGCCGGCCGCTCCGGCGCCGCCCTCACGCGCCATTCCGTGCCGCGCTCCGACGGCATTCCGCCCGCGTCGCCGGGCGCGCCCTCGGGCCCGCATTTCAGCCGCGCTTCGCTCGCCCGGGCGCCGCGCGGCCGCGTCAGCTCTCCGTGCCGACCCACGCCTGCTCGCGCAGCTTCGCGCGCAGCCGCGCGACCGCCTGGCTATGCAACTGGCACACGCGCGACTCGCTCACCTCGAGCACCGCGCCGATCTCGCGCAGGTTCAGCCCGCGCTCGTAGTACAGCGACATCAGCAGCTTCTCGCGCTCCGGCAGGCGCTCGATCGCATCGACGAGCGCGCTGCGCAGATGCTCGTCGAGCAGCGCCGACAGCGGATCGCTGTGATCGGCGCGGTAGCGGTCGAGAAACGGCTCGTCGTCGGCCGAGCGGTCGAAGTCCTCGTAGTAGACGAGCTGGCTGCCGTGCAGATCCTGCAGCATCGACTGGTATTCGTCGAGCGGCATCTGCAGGTGCGCGGCGATCTCCGTCTCGTTCGCCGAGCGGCCGAGCCGCTGCTCGACCTGATGCACCGCATGTTCGACTTCGCGCGAGGTCTTGCGCAGGCTGCGCGGCAGCCAATCGTTGCTGCGCAGCTCGTCGAGCATCGCGCCGCGGATGCGCTGCGTCGCGTAGGTCTCGAACTGCGCGCCCTGATCTTCCTTGTAGCGGCTCGCCGCGTCGAGCAGGCCGATCATGCCCGCCTGGATCAGATCGTCGAGGTCCACGCTCGCCGGCATCTTCGCGACGAGCTGCAGGCCGAGACGACGCACGAGCGGCGCATATTGCGTCAGCACTTCGTCCTGGGAAATCTTGCCTTGAGCGTTATACATCATGCCCTCTCTTCGTCGTGGCGTTCAGGCGGCATGAGCCGCGCCGCGTTCAAACGCCGAACTTCCCGTCCGGACCCGGCCGATGCCCGGACCCGGGCGCATCGGCCAATACAGCAGATCGGCGGCGATCTGCCGGTAATCGCGCGCCGCCGCCGCCGACGGGAACGCGTCCACCACCGTGTGCGCGAGCCCGCGCGCGCGCTCGATCAGCGAATCGGCGGCGACGCAACCGGCGTTCGACAGCGACACGCGCAGATACCGGCTCGCGACGCCCGCGAGGTTCTCGTAGGCGGCTCTCGCGTCGGCCGCGCTCTGCACGTGGTTGGTCAGCACGCGAAACTGCGCGCGCGCGTGCGCGTAGTGCAGCCGCTTCATGCACGCGTACGCCTCGGTGATCGCCGAGGCCGACACGCGCGTGACCACGAGCACGTCGTGCGCGTCGCGCGCGAGCGCGGAGAGCGCGCCGTTCGCGTCGAGCTGCGCGTCGATCAGCACGATGTCCGCCGCGCCGTCGCCGAGCGCGTCGAGCTGCGCGTCGCTGTAGCCGACGCGCGCGAGCCGCGACGCCTCGCACACCGCGAAGCCGAGCTCGTGCCGCACCGGCTCGCCGTCGCGCAGCCACGAGCCGCACAGCGTCGCCGCGATCGAGCGGACGTTCGCGCGCTCGTCGACGACGAGCACGTCCTTGCCGAGCGCGGTGAGCGCCGCGGCGAGATTGGCGACCGTCGACGTGCAGCCGACGCCCGACGGCCCGCCCGTCACCGCGACGACGCGCGACGCGCGTCCGGCGAGCAGGCGCCGCAGCCCTTCGGCCTGATCGGTGATGCGCTTATCCAAAGCGGACCTCGTGCAGTTCGTTGCCGGTGCGCGTGCTCAACGCGGACAGCATCGCCGGCAGGTCATCGTCATGGGGCACGAACGGCGAATCCTCGCGCGGCGCGCAGAACGCGCTCTTGAGCAGGAATTTCTTCGTCGCGACGTACAGGTTCTCGGGCACCTTCTGGCCGGTCGACACGTAATGCACCGGCAGCTTGTAGCGGATCACCGTGTCGAGCACGCCGCCCAGGTTGCTCGCCTCGTCGAGCTTCGTGAGGATGCAGCCGGCGAGATCCGGCAACGCCGCCTTCGGTTGGCCGGCCGCGCTGCGGTACGCCTGCACGACTTCGTTGAGCGTGTCGCCGTGGCTCGTCGCGTTGAGCAGCAGCAGGCGCTGCACCGGCGTATCCGCGCCGTGCAGCATCGCGATCTGGTCGGACACCGTGCGGTCGCGCTGGCTCATGCCGATCGTGTCGATCAGCACCATGTGCTTGTTGCGCAGCTCGGCGAGCGCGAGCTGCAGATCGCCGCCGTCCTTCACCGCGTGCACCGGCACGCCGAGGATCTTGCCGAAGATGCGCAGTTGCTCGTGGCCGCCGATCCGGTAGCTGTCCGTCGTGAGCAGCGCGACCTTGCTCGCGCCGAAGCGCATCACGCAGCGCGCCGCGAGCTTCGCGGTCGTCGTCGTCTTGCCCACGCCCGTGGGGCCCATCAGCGCGAACACGCCGCCGCGCTCCATCAGCGCGTCCTCGCTGTCGAGCACGGGCAGGTTCGCCGCGAGCACCGACTGCGCCCAGTCCGCCGCCGCGTCGAGCGTGTCGTAGCCCTCGCCTTCCGGCAGGTTGTCGACGATCATCCGCACGAGTTGCGCGGAGAAGCCCGCCGCGAACAGGTATTTCGTCAGCGCGCCGTGCACCGGGTTGCGGCGCTGGCGCTCGTTCCACATCAGGCCCGCGAACTGCTCTTCCATCAGCTCGCGCAGCGAGCCGAGCTCCTGCATCACCGTATCGTTGACGATGCGCTCGATACGCGCCTTCACCGCGTCCGCGACGGCGGCCGCCGTATCCTCGGGCAGGCGCAGCGCCGGCTTCGCCGCCGCGGGCTCGTCGGCCGGCAGCCGGCGCGCGGCGTTGCGCACGATGTCGCGCGCCCATTCGGGCGCCTCGTCGGCGCTCGCGCGGCGCTTGCGGCGCGTTCTGCGCAGGCAGGGCGGCGGTGGCGCGCGGCCGCGCGATGAGCTCTTCGTGCTGCTTCGTCAGCCGCTTCGCGTGCTCGACGAGCCACGGCGCGGGCTCCGACGGCGCGGCGGGCGGCAGCGCGGGCGGCACGGGCGGCGAAACGGCGGGCCGCGCATCGTCGTCGGCCGACGCGTCGACACTCGCGCCGAACACCGACGAGAACACGTCGGGCATGCCGCCCGCCGCGTACGGATTCGCGGCGGCGCGCGAGGCCGGCGCCGATGCGCCGGAGGCGGCGCTCGGCACGACGACCGATGCGGCGGGCGACGCGAACGACGGCCCCGAGGACGCATGCTGCGCCCCCTGGCGCGGCGCATGCGGCTGGGCCGCGCCATGCGCGGCGTCGGCCGCGCGGCGCGTCGAGATTTCGGCGAGCTCGGCGGCGGGCAGCGCGACGATCTCGACGCGCCCGTCTTCGAGCGTCCGGTTGGACAGTACCGCCGCGTCGGCGCCCATCGCTTCGCGCACGAGGCGCAGCGCGTCGCGGCTCGTCGGACCAATGAATTTGCGAATGTTCAAGCGGTACCCCCGATGACGTTAACGACCTTGATCGTGCGCGTGTCCGGCACTTCGGCGTAGGACAGCACTTTCAATTGCGGCAGGCTGCGGCGCAGGAAGCGCGCGAGCATCGCGCGCAGCGCGTGCTGGACGAGCAGCACGGGCGGCAGCCCCATGTTCTGTTGGCGCAGCATCGCGTCTTGCGTGCCGATGAGCAGCGAGTGCGCGAGGCCCGGTTCGAGGCCCGGATTCGCGCCGGTGGCGAGCGCCTGCGACAGCACGCGCTCGAGGTTCGCGTCGAGCCCCATCACCTGCATCTCGCCCGCGCCCGGATACCACTGCTGCGTGATCGCGCGGCCGAGCGAAAGACGCACGGCGGCCGTGAGATCGTAAGGATCGGTGATGCGGCCCGCCTGCTCGGACACGGCTTCGATGATCGTGCGCATGTCGCGGATCGGCACGCCTTCGTCGAGCAGGTTCTGCAGCACTTTCTGCAGCGTCGTGAGCGAGATCGTCTTCGGCACCAGATCCTCGACGAGCGACGGCGCGTCCTTGCCGGTCCGCTCGATGAGCGCCTGCACTTCCTGCCGGCCGAGCAGCTCGGCCGCGTGCTGGACGACGAGATGGTTCAGGTGCGTCGCGACGACGGTGCTCGCGTCGACGACCGTGTAGCCGTACACCTGCGCCTGCTCGCGCAGCGCCGTGTCGATCCACACGGCGGGCAGCCCGAACGCCGGGTCCTGCGTCGGCGCGCCGGGCAGCGCGGCCGTCACCTGGCCCGGATTGATCGCGAGCCACTGGCCCGGATACGCTTCGCCCGTGCCGACTTCGACGCCCTTGAGCGCGATCCGGTAAGCGTTCGGGCGCAGCTCGAGGTTGTCGCGGATGTGAATGACGGGCGGCAGGAAGCCGATTTCCTGCGCGAACTTCTTGCGGATGCTCTTGATCCGCTTGAGCAGTTCGCCGTCGGCGTTCTTGTCGACGAGCGGAATCAGCCGGTAGCCGACTTCGAGGCCGAGCGGATCGATCAGCGTCACGTCTTCCCACGTCGCCTCGTGGCTGTCGGCCGGCAGCGCGGCGGGCGGCGCGATCTCCGCGACCATGCCCGCCGCCTTCTTCGCGGCCTCGCGCTTGGTCATCGTGCGCGACAGCCAGATCGCGCCGCCGCCGAGCAGCAGAAACGCGAAGTGCGGCATGTTCGGGATGAGCCCCATCAGCACGATGATCGAGCCTGTGATCATCAGCACGCGCGGGTTCGTGAAGAGCTGCGTGGTGAGCTGCGTGCCGATGTCCTCGTCGGTCGCCACGCGCGAGACGATCACGCCGGCCGCGGTCGAGATCACGAGCGACGGGATCTGCGCGACGAGGCCGTCGCCGATCGTGAGCAGCGTGTAGTTCTTGCCCGCCGCGGCGAAGCTCATGTCGTGCTGGGCCATCCCGACGATGAGGCCGCCGATCACGTTGATCGCCATGATGATCAGGCCCGCGATCGCGTCGCCGCGCACGAACTTCGACGCGCCGTCCATCGAGCCGTAGAACTCCGCTTCCTGCGCGACCGACTGGCGGCGCTTCTTCGCCTGCTCTTCGTTGATGAGGCCGGCGTTCAGATCGGCGTCGATCGCCATCTGCTTGCCGGGCATCGCGTCGAGCGTGAAGCGCGCGGACACTTCGGCGATCCGGCCCGCGCCCTTCGTGATCACCATGAAGTTGATGATCATCAGGATCACGAACACGACGATGCCGACCGCGAAGTTGCCGCCGACGAGGAAGTGGCCGAACGCCTCGATCACCTGGCCGGCCGCGTCCGGGCCCGTGTGACCTTCGAGCAGCACGACGCGGGTGGACGCGACGTTCAGCGACAGGCGCAAAAGCGTCGAGAACAGCAGCACGCTCGGGAACGCGGCGAAATCGAGCGGCTTCATCGTGTACATGCTGACGAGCAGCACCATCACCGACAGCGCGATGTTGAACGTGAAGAACAGATCGAGCAGCAGCGGCGGCAGCGGCAGGATCATCATCCCCAGAATCATGCAGATGAGGATCGGACCCGCGAGCGCGCGCAGGTTCGTGCCCGCGAACAGTTGCGCGCGCTTGCCGAGGAGTCCGGCCGGCATGTTCATGCGGCACCTCCGGCGGCGCGGCCGCCGAGCGCGTCTTCGGCCTCTTCGCGTTCGTCTTGCGGCGCGACGTGCGCGCCCTTGTCGAGTTCGGCCGGCACGTCGAGATCGACGGGCGTCTCGGGCGCGATCCCACCTTCGGCGCGGAAGCGCTTGAGCTGATACACCCACGCGAGCACTTCGGCGACGGCCGAATACAGCGTGCCGGGAATCTCGCGCTCGAGTTCGACGTTGTGATAGAGCGCACGCGCGAGCGGCGGCGCTTCGAGCAGCGGCACGTGGTGCTCGGCCGCGAGCTCGCGGATGCGCGCGGCGACGAGGTTCACGCCCTTGGCGACGACCTTCGGCGCGCGCATCTCGCCATCCGTGTACTTGAGCGCGACCGCGAAGTGCGTCGGGTTCGTGACGACGACGTCGGCCGTCGGCACGTTCGCCATCATCCGGCGGCGCGCCATCGCGCGCTGCTGCTGGCGGATGCGGCCCTTCACGTGCGGATCGCCTTCGTTCTCGCGATGCTCGCGCTTTACTTCTTCCTTCGTCATGCGCAGCTTCTTGTTGTACTGCCAGAGTTGGTACGGCACGTCGAGGCCGGCGACGACGAGCATCCCCGCAACCGTCATCCCGCAGCACACGGCGACGAGGTGCAGCGCGTCGGCGAGCGCCGCGTGAAGCGGCTGCGTCGCGAGGCCGAGCAATTCGTCCTTGCTGCGCCAGATCGCGATGCCGCCGATTCCGCCGACGACGAGCGTCTTCGCGATCGACATCCCGAGTTGAATCGGGCCCTGAATCGAGAAAATGCGGCCGAGGCCCGTGATCGGGTTCAGGCGCTCGAACTTCAGCTCGAACGTCTTCGTCGACACGAGCCAGCCGCCCATCGCCATCGGCGCGGCGAGCGCCGCGACGCCCGTGAGCGCGAGCACGGGCGCGAGCGCGTAGAGCCCTTCGAGGCTCAGCGTGCCCGCGTGCGACAGCATCCGGTTCGTATCGAACGCGGCTGCGCGGTCGAACGAGAATGCGGTGTGCAGCATGGTGCGCAGATGCTCGCCGATCGGCCCGGACAGCATCCATGCGCCGTAGAAGCCCGCCGACAGCAGCGCGAAAGAGGCCAGTTCGCGCGAGCGCGCGACCTGCCCCTCCTCGCGCGCCTTCTCGCGGCGCTTGGGAGTGGCGGCTTCTGTCCGGTCGAGATCGCTGTCCTCTGCCACGCGGGCCTCCATGTGGGCGCGGCGGGATGCCGCTTTCCAGTGACACCGATTATTCCCGCGGCGGTCAACGGGCGATCGGTCGAGGAAAGCGGGGAAACCGGGGTATTTCTCGGAATCGGTTGCGCAGGCGAACGGCGGAGGCGGGGGGATTTTGGGGGCGCGATGGGCGGCGCAGGCCGCGGGCGGGAAAAGGGAAACGCGAAGCAAACGGCGGGAGGCGAATCGCCGTCAAAAGCGGACTCGGGAAGCGCGGCGTTTCATCGGCGTACGTGGGGCCCGGCTGGGGGGAGCGGCCGCTCGTCCGCTCGTTCGGCCGCGGGTCGTTCGGCCGCAGGCCATTCGGCCGCTCGAAGCTCGCGCATGCCGCTCGATTCGCCGGCACAACGGAGGCGACGCGATGGTGCCGCCGGCGAAGCGCCCGGCCGCGTCGATGTCGCGAGGCCGACGCACGGATGCGGTGCCCGGCCGGCCTCTGCTACACGCTACGGCCTGCCGATCGGCGTCACGCGCGGAAAAGGACCGATCACGCCGCGCCTGTCCCCAAACACGCGCCTTCATCAAGCCGGAGCCGTTGCAAGCGCTCCGTGCCACGCCAGCCATATCGCGCAAAAGCCGCGCTGCCGCGAAGCGGCGCGCCGAACGAACCGCCGCTCAGCCCGGCCGCCCAGCGGCAACGCCCCGGGCAGGCCGCTTGATCCGCCGGCCGGTCAGTCCGCCGCGGCCCGCCGCAGCGCGCCGAGGTCGATCTTCTTCATCTGCATCAGCGCCTGCATCGTGCGCGACGCCTTCGCCGGATCGTCGCCCGCCAGCAGCTCCGGCAACTGCACGGGCACGATCTGCCACGACAGACCGAAGCGATCCCGGAGCCAGCCGCACTGCTGCGCGCTCGCGTCGCCGCCGTCGGACAGCCGGCCCCAGTAGTAATCGATTTCATCCTGCGTCGCGCAATTGACGACGAACGACACGGCCGGATTGAACTGGAACACGGGGCCGCCGTTCAGCGCGACGAAGCTCTGGCCGTCGAGTTCGAAGGCGACCGTCATCACGGCGCCCTCGCCCTGCCCGGACGCCTGCGCGCCTTCCTTGCCGTAGCGGGCGACGCGCGTGAGCCTCGCGTTGTCGAACACCGATACGTAGAACGTCGCCGCTTCCTCGGCATTGCCGTCGAACCACAGAAACGGGGTGATGCGCTGCACGCGTGCCGTCATGACGTCTCTCCTCGCTCGCCTTCCCCGGCGGGGCAACTTAACGATGATAGGCGCTCGCACCGCGCGGCTCTGCGGCTTCGATAGTCGAATGCCAAACCAATGCTAAACGGGCGCGATTCCTCGCGCCCGTTCGGCCCTCAATCCGCGTCACGCGAGCACCCGAACGGGACGCCCGCGCGCGCCGCGTCAAAACGCGACATACGGCGCCGCACCGCCGCTGCCAGTCAGGTCCATCCCGAAGTACAGTGTCTTGCCGAAAAAGTGCGGCAAGCCGAAATCGAGCACCCGCGTGTTGCCGAACGGGCCGCCGAGATTCGGCACCGCCGATTTGTACGACGAAAACAGCGCGCTCGCGTTGCCGATCGAGATCGACTGCGAGGCCTGCGCGCCGTTCAGGCCGACGACGGTGGCCGTCGTCGTTTGCGTGCTCGACGGGCAGTAGAACGACGAATTGTTGCTGCACACGGGCAGCGAGACCGCCGTGCTGCCGCCCGTATCGAAGAAGTACGCGTTCGAGCCGGTATCGAAGAACGCCGTCGTGATCGCACGGCCGAGCAGCGTGCCCGTCAGGTCGCCCGCGGTCGTCGAGGTGAGCTTCGTCACGCCCGCCGGCAACGCGTTGTTCGACTGGGTGTTGATCCCGAACGTCAGCGTGCCCGTCGCGCTGCCGCCCGCCGGCGGGTTCATCGCGACGATCACGCCGTTGTTGTCGGTCGCAAAGCGCGGCACCGGGTTGGCGACCTGCTGCGCGAGCGGCACCGTCGTGACCTGGCAGCTCGTGTTGCCGTTCGGGCACGCGTAGTAGTTGCTGTAGAGCGTCGACGTCGTGCAGTTCGCGCCGCAGTCGTACGGCGCGGGCCCGATCCCGAGAATGCCGTTCGCGCCGAGATCGGCCGCGGTGTTCGACGGCGCGTTGCCGTTCGAGCACGAGCTCGGCACGCCGAAGGAGCCCAGATCGCCGATGATCTGGATCGGCAGCGAACTCGCCTGCTCGCCGGCGATCCTCACGTCGGCGGTGCGCACGGTGCCCCACGTGTAGCTCGTCACGAACTTGCCGCACTCGGTGAGCGTGCCGCCGCTCACGCTCGACACGGGCAGGCTGCCGAGCACGCCCGACGCGGCGGTGTTGACGATCCGCAGCCCGTACGACGCTGTGTCGACGAGCACGTTGCCGATCGTCTGGCACGCGGACGTGCCGGGCGCGCAGATCGTCACGCTGACGGTCGGCATGTTGATGATGGTCGCGACGCCCGTGCTGACGGTGATCGCCGCCTGGTTCGACGCGAGCGGCGTGCTGCCCGAGCCGCCGGTGCCGGTGTTTACCGATGCGTTCGAGCCGCCGTCGCCGCCGCCGCCGCACGCGGCGACGAGCGCGGCCGTGGCCGCGGCGAGACTCAGCGCGCCGAGCCAGCGAGTCAGAGTGTGTTGGAAGCGCAAGATCTGTCCCCTCCCGGCGCGATCACTGGATGTCGTTGGTGGAGAAGCCGGCCGGCAGCGCCTGCGGCAGCCATGCCTGACCGGAATACGAGCCCATGTGGCCGCCCGTGTGGATGACGAGCCCGCCCGTGTCGATCGCGGCGGGCGCGCGCGGCCCGTGCGCGGCGCGCGACGCCTTCACGCCCGCCTCGTATTGCGGAAAATAGGCGCCGAGCAGATCGGACAGATTCGGCGCGACGGGGCCTTGCCACGACAGCGCGAACACGGTGCCCGCCGTCGACACGTATTCGCGCACGACCGTGCCCGAGCCGAGCGTCGTTTCGCGCACCGTATAGCCGACGGCGGCCGTCGACGCGCCGCCCGCCGCACGGATGCTTCGCTGTATCGAGCGCACCGTCGCGGCGGTATCCGCGGCGGGCGGGGTCATCGGCGCGCCGCCGAGGCCTGCGTGGGCCGGCGCGGCGAGCCACGCGCACATGAAGCCGGCCGCGGTCGCGGCGAGCCGGCGAAATCGACTCGATCTCACTCCATTCCTCCTCGAATTCAGGCTCTGCATTCAGGCAGCGGGAGTCCGACGGACACGCGCCACGCATTATCGACAATCGAAAGCGAAAAGAAAGCTTTCAAGAGCCTGCCGATCAGGAGCGTAGTATGCCTGCAGCTTATGTCAAAAACCTATCGGCACGGATCTCGATAATTTTAATCATTTCAAAACAATTCGACTCAAAAACCCAGACTCGCTAACAGATCGTCAACTTGCGCCTGATCCTGCACAACGTCCGTCTTTCCTTCCGGATTGATCTGCGGCCCATTGAGCAGCGATTCCGGCGTCATTGCGCCGCCCGCCTGCTCGGCGGCGAGCGCGGCGGCCGTCGCGGCGAACTGTTCGCGGCGCTCGGGCGCGATATTCTCGACCAGCACGTTCAACAGCTGCTGCTCGATCAGATAGACCATGTCCATGATCTTCTTGATCACCTGGCCCGTCAGATCCTGGAAGTCCTGCGCGAGCATGATCTCGAGCAACTGCGCGTTGGTGGCGCCCGTCGCGTCCGGCAGTGCGCGCAGGAACGCGCGCGTGTCGTCCATCAGGCCGCGCACTTCCGCGCGCTCGATCGGCGTCTCGTACCATTTCGCCCAGCGCGCGTCGAGCGCGGCGGCCTCCTGCTGCAGGCGCTCCTGCACGGGCTTCGCGACCTCGATCGCGGTCAGCACGCGCTCGGCCGCCTGCTCGGTCATCGCGACAACGTAGCGCAGCCGGTCGCGGGCGTCCGGCACGACCTCCGCCGCCTTTTCGACGTGCTTGTCGAGCCCCAGCTCGCGCATCGAATCGCGCAGCGTGCGCGTCAGCTGGCCGATGCGCGCGAGAATACGGTCGCTCGCCAGATCGGCGGCGTCGGCAAGGCGTTCGCCGGCATTCGCGCCGGCAACCGCCACATCAATCGGCTCGTTCACGTCAGCTCCCCGCTTTCGCCATCTTTTCCAGAATCTTGTTGAGCTTCTCGTCGAGCGTCGCCGCCGTAAACGGTTTCACGACGTAGCCGCTCGCGCCCGCCTGCGCAGCCGCGATGATGTTCTCCTTCTTCGACTCGGCCGTCACCATCAGCACCGGCAGGTGCGTGAGCGACGCGTCCGCGCGGATCTCCTTCAACATCGCGAGACCGTCGAGGTTCGGCATGTTCCAGTCGGAGATCACGAAGTCGTAGCCGCCGCCGCGCAGCCGCGCGAGGCCGGCCAGGCCGTCCTCCGCCTCGTCGACGTTCGAATAGCCCAACTCTTTCAGCAAGTTGCGGACGATCCGACGCATCGTCGGAAAATCGTCCACCACCAGAATCTTCATGCTCTTGTCCATCGTCTGTTCCTTTCCAGATTCATGTTCCGTCACGGTGGCCAGGCCCGGTTCGCGATCGCGCGCCCGCGAACGCGCGATGCCGGCCGTCGTGCAACGAGCAAGGCGCGCCGTTTGGCCGAGCCAAACAGGCGACGCGCGACGGCCGGCGCGAGTCCCTGCGGGACGCCGCAATGCGGCCGGCGGCGCGTTCCCCCGCTTCCAAAATCTCTCGCGCGGCGGCCGGCGCAACGGCCGAGCGCCGCGTCATGCTCGTCGCGAATACGTCAGCATTCGCGGTGTGCCATTCCTCACGCGCGGCCCTTGCGGCGGCCGGCGCGAGCACGTCGTCGTCGCGAACCGGGCCGGGCGTCACACGCGCTGCACGCGATCGCCCATCGACGCGAGGCGCGCCATGATACGGCGACTCATGTCGGAAAGGGGCGCGACGTCGTCGACGCCGCCCATCGCGATCGCCTCGCGCGGCATTCCGAACACGACGCAGCTCGCCTCGTCCTGCGCAAATGTATACGCGCCGGCCTTTTTCATTTCAAGCAGCCCGGCCGCGCCGTCGCGGCCCATGCCCGTCAGGATCACGCCGAGCGCGTTCTTGCCCGCATGCTGCGCGGCCGAGCGGAACAGCACGTCGACCGACGGGCGATGACGATTGACGGGCGGCTCGTCCGACAGGTGCGCGATGTAGTTCGCGCCGCTCCTCGCGAGCAGCAGGTGCGCGTGGCCGGGCGCGATATACGCGTGCCCCGGCAGCACGCGCTCGCCGTGCTCCGCCTCCTTCACCGAGATCCGGCACAGCCCGTTCAGGCGCTGCGCGAACGAGCGCGTGAAGCCGGGCGGCATGTGCTGCGCGATCAGCACGGCGGGCGCATCGGGCGGCAGCGGCGTCAGCACTTCGCGGATCGCCTCGGTGCCGCCCGTGGACGCGCCGACGATGATCAGCTTCTCGGTACTGACAAGCGGATTGTTGATGAGCGGCGCGGCGGCGCCCGCGTGGCCGTGCGCGGCCGCGGCGGCCGCCGCATGCGGCTGCGGATTCTGCCGCACGCGCGCGCGCGATGCCGCGCGCACCTTGTCGGCCAGCTTTTCCGAATAGTCGAGCATGCCGTCGCGAATCCCGACGCGCGGCTTCGTCACGAAATCGACCGCGCCCAGCTCGAGCGCGCGCAGCGTGATCTCCGAGCCGCGCTCGGTGAGCGACGACACCATCACGACCGGCATCGGCCGCAGGCGCATCAGCTTTTCAAGGAAGTCGAGCCCGTCCATCCGCGGCATTTCGACGTCGAGCGTCAGCACGTCCGGGTTGTGCTGCTTGATCAGCTCGCGCGCCACGAGCGGATCGGGCGCCGTTGCGCACACTTCCATGTCGGGCTGGCTGTTGATGATTTCTGTCATCAGGCTGCGGATCAGCGCCGAATCGTCGACGCACAGCACTTTGATTTTCTTCTGCACAGCGTTCAAGCCTCCTGCTTTCTTGTGGCGGGCTGCGTGGCCCGCATACCGAACAATTCGATGCGAGGCTTCGCCTGCGCCTTCGGCGCGGGCGTGCCGAACAGCTCGACACGCGGCCGCACGCGGGGCGCGCGCTCGCCGTGCGGGTCGACCGCCTCGCGCGCGAGCGCGGCTTCCCGCGCGGCGACGTCGGGCGCCTGCACGCGCAGCTTCTTGACCATCGCCTGCCCCGTGTGCGGCATGAACGCGACCTTGCGCGGATGCACGCCCTGCAGATCCTCGGCGGTGATGCGGATGCGCTCGAGCGCCAGATAGCGGCGCACGAAATCGGCGTTGCGATCGCCGATATTGATCGTCGTCATCCCGGCGAGCACGGCCGCGCCGCCGAACACCTTCGCCTCGAAGCGCTCGCGCCGGCCGCCCGCCTTGATGAGCTCGTTGATCAGCACTTCCATCGCATACGCGCCGTAGCGCATCGATTCGGACGCGGCGGCGGACGGGTCCGCGCCGTCGTCGGGCAACATGAAGTGGTTCATTCCGCCGATCCGCCCGATCGGATCGTGCAGGCACGCGGCCACGCACGAGCCGAGCACCGTGACGAGCACCATGTCCTCGCGCGTCGTGTAGAACTCGTTCGGCAGCAGCTTCACGCCGTGGCGGTGAAAGTGCGCATCGAAATAGAGGTTGGTCGCGATCGGCAGCCCGCTCATCGGAGTTCCTCCTCGGCCGCCGCCGCGGCGATGCGCGCGCGCACGCGCGGCGCGGCCGACTGCCCGTCGCGCGTCAGTTCGTAGACCGTCTGCCCGCGCAGGCGGAACGCCTGCGTCACATACGTGAAGTTCTCCGAATGGCCGGCGAACAGCAGGCCGCCCGGCTTCATCAGCGGCTCGAAGCGCGCGAGCACCTGCGACTGCGTCGGCTTGTCGAAGTAGATCATCACGTTGCGGCAGAAGATCGCGTCGAACGGCTTCGTGAGGCCGTAGTCGGCGTCGGTCAGGTTCAACTGCGCGAAGCGGATCATCGCGCGCAGCTCGGGGCGCACCTTCACGCGGCCCGCCTGCGTGCCCGTGCCCTTCAGGAAAAAGCGCTTGAGCCGCTCGGGCGACAGATGCTTGACCTGCTCGAACGCGTAGACGCCCGCGTCGGCCTTTGCGAGCACCTGCGTGTCGAGATCGGTCGCGATGACGCTCGCCGAGCGCGCGGCCGATTCGCCGAGCGCCTCGACGAGCGTCATCGCGATCGAATACGGCTCTTCGCCCGTCGACGCGGCCGAGCACCACACCGATACCGGCTGCTCGCGACGCTTGACGAATTCGGCGAGGATCGGAAAGTGGTGCGATTCGCGAAAGAACGCGGTCAGGTTCGTCGTCAGCGAGTTCGTGAACGCTTCCCATTCGGACGGGTCGTTCTCACGCTCGAGCAGTTCGAGGTAATCGCAGAAGCGGTTGAGCCCGCGCGCGCGCAGCCGCCGCGCGAGGCGGCTGTACGCCATGTCGCGCTTGTGCTCGGACAGCGAGATGCCCGCGCGCCGGTGGATCAGCGCGCGGATCTTCGTGAAATCGGCGGACGTGAATTCGAAGTCCCGCGCAGCGTCGCCCGACCGTTCTTGCGGTTCGGGTGCGTCGAGACGAGAAGCGGCGCGTGCGGGCATCATGGCTTAGAAGGTTTCCCAGTCGTCGTCGGAGGATGCCGACGCGGCCGCGGGCTTCGGCTCGCCCGACAGCGCCGGGCGCTTGAGTGCGAAGGAGGACGCGGGAGCGGAGGCGGCTTGCGGCGCGGCGGCGTCGGCCGGGCTCGCCGCGGGGCGCGCGGCGGCGCCCGGCTTCGCGAGCTTCGGTGCATAGCCGGCTGCGGCCGGCGCGGCGGCGGGCTTCGGCGCGGCGGCGGGCTTCGCGCCATGCGGCGCGGCGTGCGTCCCGCGCTGCTCGCCGTGCGAAGCGGGCGCGGCGGCGGGCGAACGCGGCGATCCGGCTCCGCCGGCCGTCGCGTCCGCGGCATGCGTCGCGGATGCGACGGCATGAGCGACCGCATGCGGCTCGCTCGACGCGCTCGCGCGGGCGTTCACGTTCGAACGCACGCTCGCGGCCGCCGACGTCGACGCGGCCGGCGTCGCCGCCGCGCTTGCGCCTTCGATGCGCCATGCCGAGACGATCTGCTTCATCTGCCGCGTCTGATCCTCGAGCGACGCGGCCGCGGCCGCCGCTTGCTCGACGAGTGCCGCGTTCTGCTGCGTGACGGCGTCCATCTGGCTGACCGCGCGGTTCACCTGGACGATGCCCGTCGACTGCTCTTCGGACGCCGCGCTGATCTCGCCCATGATGTCGGTCACGCGCCGCACCGCCTGGACGATCTCGGCCATCGTCGCGCCCGCGCGCTCGACGAGCGCGGAGCCGCTTTGCACCTTGTGCGCGGAGTCGCCGATCAACTGCTTGATTTCCTTCGCGGCCGTCGCGCTTCTCTGCGCGAGCGAGCGCACCTCGCCCGCGACCACCGCGAAGCCGCGGCCCTGTTCGCCCGCGCGCGCCGCCTCGACGGCCGCGTTCAGCGCGAGGATGTTGGTCTGGAACGCGATCCCCTCGATCGTGCCGATGATGTCGGCGACCTTCGACGAGCTCGTCGCGATGTCCTGCATCGTCGTGACGACCTGGCCGACGACCTCGCCGCCCTGCGTCGCGATGTCGGACGCGTTGACCGCGAGCTGGCTCGCCTGCCGCGCGTTTTCCGCGTTCTGGCGCACCGTGCCCGTCAGTTGCTCCATGCTCGATGCGGTTTCCTGCAGCGAGGCCGCCTGCGATTCGGTGCGCGCGGACAGGTCCGCGTTGCCGCTCGAAATCTCGCGCGCGCCGAGGTCGACCGCTTCCGCGCCGCGATGCACGGCCTTCACCATGTCGCCGACGGCCGTCTGCATCCGGCCGATGCCCTGGAAAAGCCGGCCGATTTCGTTGTTGCCGGCGATGCGCGTCGCCTGCGTGAGGTCGCCCGCCGCGATCCGCTCGAACTGCGCGATCGCGACGTTCAGCGGCTGCACGATGAGCCCGCGCAGCGCGAAGCGAATGCCGATCACCATCAGGAACGCGGCGGCGATGCCCGCCGCGATCAGCGCGATCATCAGCGAGATGCGCGCCGGCGTCGCGTCGAAGCGCGATTCCGCGCGCTTCGAATACGCGGCGATCACCGCGGCGGCCGCCTTGTCGTACGCGACGAACATCGGGCTGATCTTCGTGTCGGCGATCGCGTGATACGCGGCGAGGTCGCCCGCGCCCGCGGCGGCGAACTCCGGCTCGACGCCTTCCTTCGCGAGCGTCGCGTAGCGCGCGGCGAGCTCGTCGGTCAGCGCCGAATCGATGCCCTCCTTCGACGCGGCCATGTACGCCTGCCAGTTCTGCGTCGACTTCGCGTAGAGCTCCTGCGCGCGCGCGAGCACTTTCTTCGCCTCGTCGGCGTTGCCCGCCTCGGACAGCGTCTTGAAGCGGTCGAGCGCGACGCGCGAGCGCAGCAGATAGGACGACGCGTCGTCGAGCGTGTGGATCGTCGGCAGATCGCCGTGCGCGATCGCGTCGAGCGAGCGGCTCGCGTGATTGAGCGCATACAGCCCGAGCCCGCCGACCAGCGCGGCGACGAGCACCAGCATGAATCCGACGGCCGTCAGCGTCGTGCGGATCGACCAGTTGTGCAGCATCGTCAGCTCCCCGTAGTTGCGTTGCGTGCGTCGCGCCCGCTTATGCGCCGAGCGTCTCGATCAGCGCCATCTCCTTGCTCGTCATCAGCTTCTCGATGTCCATCAGGATCAGCATCCGGCCGTCGACCGTGCCGAGGCCCGTCAGGTACTCGGTCGTCAGCACGCCGCCGAATTCCGGCGCGGGCATGATCTGCTCGGTCGACAGCGTGAGCACGTCGGACACGCCGTCGACGACCATCCCGACGACGCGATGCGCGACGTTCAGGATGATCACGACCGTCTGATGGTCGTACTCGACGCGGCCGAGGTGGAACTTGATCCGCATGTCGACGATCGGCACGATGATGCCGCGCAGGTTGATCACGCCCTTGATGAAATCGGGCGCGTTCGCGATCCGCGTGACGCTGTCGTAGCCGCGGATTTCCTGTACTTTCAGAATGTCGATGCCGTATTCCTCGTCGCCGAGCGTGAAGACGAGAAACTCCTGGCCCGCGGCGTCGCCCTGTTCGGCGTCGCGGCGGCTGGCCGCGTTCGGCGCGGCCGGATGATTCGTTTGGACTTCGGACACGTTAGCCCCCTGATCGATGGATCACGTAAGTTAGGACGCGGCGAGCGCGGCGCTCGAATGCGCGCCGTGCGCCGCGCGGGTCTCGCGATTGAGCGCCGCGACGTCGACGATCAGCGCGACGCTGCCGTCGCCGAGAATCGTCGCGGCCGAAATGCCGTACACCTTGCGGTAGTTCGTCTCGAGGTTCTTGACGACCACCTGCTGCTGGCCCACCAGCTCGTCGATCAGCATCGCGAAGCGGCGGCCTTCCGTCTGCATGATCGTGACGATGCCCTGCGTCGGATCGGTGCGCGCGTCGTCCACCGAGAACACCTCGTGCAGCGCGACGAGCGGCAGGTACTCGCCGCGCACGCGCACGACGCGCTCGCCGTTGCCGATCGTGTAGATGTCGTCGGCCGCGGGCTGCAGCGACTCCATCACGAAGTTCAGCGGCAGGATGAAGATCTCGTTGCCGACCTTCACCGACATCCCGTCGAGAATCGCGAGCGTGAGCGGCAGCACGATGCGCGTCGTCGTGCCGCGGCCGGCCTGCGACGAAATCTCGACGTGCCCGCCCATCGACTGGATGTTGCGCTTGACGACGTCCATCCCGACGCCGCGGCCCGACACGTCGGTCACGACTTCGGCGGTCGAGAAGCCCGGCGCGAAGATCAGGTTCCACACTTCGTCGTCGCTGATGTTCTCGGAGATCTGCATCCCCTGCTTGGCCGCCTTCGCGAGGATCCGCTCGCGGTTCAGGCCCGCGCCGTCGTCGCTGACCTCGATCACGATGTTGCCGCCGTGGTGCGCGGCCGACAGCACGAGCTGGCCGACCGCGTCCTTGCCCGCCGCGCGGCGCGCCTCGACGGTCTCGATGCCGTGATCGAGGCTGTTGCGCACAAGGTGCGTCAGCGGATCGATGATCCGTTCGATGAGGCTCTTGTCGAGCTCGGTCGCCTGGCCGAACGTGACGAGCTCGACCTGCTTGCCGAGCTTGCCCGCGAGATCGCGCACGAGCCGCGGAAAGCGGCTGAACACGTAATCCATCGGCATCATCCGGATCGACATCACGGCTTCCTGCAGATCGCGCGCGTTGCGCTCGAGCTGCGCCATCCCGTTGTACAGGCGGTCGTGCAGCGCCGGATCGAACGCGCTCGTCGTCTCGGCGAGCATCGCCTGCGTGATCACGAGCTCGCCGACCAGGTTGATCAACTGGTCGACCTTCTCGACGCCGACGCGAATCGAGCTGCCCTCCGCGCTCGCGGCGACGGCCGGGCGCGGCTTGCGATCGTCCTGGTGCTGCGCGGCGGCGGACGCCGCGGCTTGCGCGGCCGGCGCCGCGGCGGGTGCGGGCGCGGGCGCGCTCGGCGCGGCGTCCGGCGCGGCCGGGCGCGCGTCGACGACGGGCGCCGCCGCCGGCTGCGCCGCGGCCGGTTCCGGCGCGGCTTGCTCGGCCGCGGGTTCGGGCGCGGCTTCGCCCGGCTGCCGCGCCGCCGGCGCGGCCTGCGCGTCGCCCGCGCCCGGCGCGGTGCCGCGGCCGATCGCGATCTGGCTTTCGTCGATCACGAAGCAGCACACGGCGACGATGTCGTCCGACGACACGTCGGTCTCGAGCCACAGCGCGAGTGCGTCGCCCGTCTTCGTGCTGCCGACGATCCGGCCGAGATTGCCGAGCTCCTCGGTCAGCAGTTCCTG
The DNA here is from genome assembly GCF_000011705.1 of Burkholderia mallei ATCC 23344. Classification (NCBI taxonomy): domain Bacteria; kingdom Pseudomonadati; phylum Pseudomonadota; class Betaproteobacteria; order Burkholderiales; family Burkholderiaceae; genus Burkholderia; species Burkholderia mallei. Next base: position 2,953,536 of record NC_006348.1, read on the forward strand.
ATCCTTGTCGTCGACGCCCGTGAGCGTGATCTTCAGATGCGGGCCATCGCCGCCGGCCGCGGCCTCGGGCGCGCCGGCCACCGGATGCGCGGCCTCGACCGCCTGCTCGACGACGTGCTCGGGCGCGCCGAAGAGGCCCATCGCGGACGTGGCCGGCGCAGCCGTCGCCGCCGGCACGGGCTCAGCCGCCGCAACGGGCGCCGCCGGCGCGGCGGGAGCAGCGGGAGCAGCGGGCGCGGCCGCTGCGGCCGTCGCCGCCTGCGCGCCGCTCGCCGACGCCTTCAGCCGCTCGAGCTTCGCGCAGATCGCGGCCGCTGCGGCCGCATCGGGCTCGGCGCTCGCGCGGTAGTCGGCGAGCTGGTCGGACAGCACGTCCTTCGTCTCGAGGAACGCATCGACCATCTCCTTCGTCAGCGTGAGCTCATGATTGCGTGCGCGATCGAGCAGCGATTCGAGGATGTGCGTCGTTTCCGTGAGCGCGGTGAAGCCGAACGTCGCGGCGCCGCCCTTGATCGAGTGCGCGGCGCGAAAGATCGCCGCCAGATCCTCGGGATCGGGCGAGGCGACGTCCAGGTTCAGCAGCAGCTGCTCCATCTGCGCGAGCAGCTCGTCGGCTTCGTCGAAGAACGTCTGGTAGAACTGTGTGATATCGAGAGTCATGCCGGTTCACCGCCTAAAAACGTCGTGTTCGTCACGAGAGGCTCGACGACGCCGAAAGCGCCGCGACGAGCTCGATCAGCGCGTCCGGGTCGATCGGCTTTTCGATCCAGCCGGTCGCGCCCGCCGCGCGCGCCGCATCCTTGAACGCGTCGCCGTTCTCGGTCGTCAGCACGAGAATCGGCGTCGCCTCGTACCCCAATTGCCGGCGCAGGGCCACGATCAATTCGAGGCCGTTCTTCCTCGGCATGTGGTGATCGGTCAGCACCAGGTCGAAACGCGTGGCCAGCGCGACATCCAGGCCGACCTCGCCGTCCGAAGCGACGGTCACGTCGTAGCCCGCTTCGCCTAGCGTCGCGCTGAGCAGCGTGCGCATCGTGGCGGAGTCGTCGATGGCGAGAATGGTTCGGATCATGTCGTGTCTCGAATGCGTGTCTCGAATACGTCAGGGTTTCTGCACGGCGAGGCCCGACGCGCCCGGCAACGCGGGCATCGCGGCCGCACCGGGCGGCGTGATCTGTTGCGCGAGCCGCGCCGAGCCGGCCGCGTCGGACGACAGCGTCGTCGTCGTCGCGTCGTCGCGCATCAGCGCGAGCTCGGACTTGCGGTTCAGCACGATGATGCTGATCCGGCGGTTCTCCGGATCGAGCGGGTCCGCCTTGTTCAGGTTCTGCGTCGACGCGAGGCCGAGCACGCGCAGCACCTTCGCCTCGTCCATGCCGCCCGCGATCAGCTCGCGGCGCGACGCGTTCGCCCGGTCGGCGGACAGCTCCCAGTTGCTGTAGCCCTTCTCGCCGCCCGCATACGGCACGGCGTCGGTGTGGCCCTGGACGATGATGCGGTTCGGCACGTCGTTGAGCGTCTTGCCGATCTCGCGCAGGATGTCGCGCATGTACGGCTCGACGGCGTCGCTCGACATCGCGAACATCGGCCGTTTCTGCGTATCGACGATCTCGATGCGCAGCCCCATCAGCGTCGAATCGATGCGGATCTGCTGCTTGAACTGGCGCAGCGTCGGATTCGCCTCGATGGCTGCCATCAGCTTCACCTGCAGATCGTGCAGCCGCACCTGCTCGCGGCGCTCGAGCGAGCCCTGCGCCTGCGCGAGCGCGTCGTCCTCGCTCTTTCGCGACGCGCTCGGCCAGGTGCGTCGAGCCGTCGGTGCGGCGGGTCGTGCCGGCATCGAGGCTCGAAATGTCGCGGCCGCCGCCCTTGATGATGCTCGCATCGTCGGCGCTGCGATCGCCGCTGCCGAAGATCGCTGCCTTCAGCGGCGTGTTGAAGTACTCGGCGATCCCCTTCAACTGCACGGGCGTCACGGCGGACAGCAGCCACATCAACAGGAAGAACGCCATCATCGCGGTCATGAAGTCCGCATACGCGAGCTTCCATGCGCCGCCGTGGTGCCCCTTCTTCTGCTGGTTCACCCGCTTGACGATGATCGCCTGATCCTTGCCCTTGCTCATGTCCGTGCCCTCGCGCTCACTTCGCCTTCACGCGGCGCACGTGCTCCTCGAGCTCGGCGAACGACGGACGCTCGGTCGAGAACAGCACCTTGCGGCCGAACTCGACGGCGATCGCGGGCGCATAGCCGTTTAGGCTCGCGAGGATCGTCACCTTGATGCACTGGAACATCTTGGTCGACTCGGCCACGCGTTGCTCCGCGAGGCTCGCGAGCGGGCCGATCAGGCCGTACGACAGCAGAATGCCGAGGAACGTGCCGACGAGCGCCTGCGCGATCATCGCGCCCAGCACCGCGGGCGGCTTGTCGGCGGAGGCCATCGTGTGGACGACGCCCATCACCGCGGCGACGATCCCGAACGCCGGCATCGCGTCGCCGACGCGCATCAGCGCGTGCGCGGGGCCTTCGCCTTCCGCGTGGTGCGTCTCGATCTCCTCGTCCATCAGGCTTTCGATCTCGAACGCGTTCATGTTGCCGCCCACCATCAGGCGCAGGTAGTCGGTCAGGAATTCGACGATGTGATGGTCGGCGAGGATCTTCGGATACTGGGTGAAGATCGGGCTCTTCTCGGGATCGTCGATGTCCGCCTCGAGCGTGAGCGTGCCTTCCTTGCGCGCCTTCGCGAGCAACACGTACAGGAGCGCCATCAGCTCCATGTAGATGTCCTTGTTGTACTTCGAGCCCTTGAACAGCGTGGGCAGCACGCGCAGCGTCGCCTTGATCGTCTTGATGCCGTTGCCGATGATGAACGCGCCGACGCCCGCGCCGACGATCATCAGGATCTCGACGGGTTGCACGAGCGCGCCCAGGTGCCCGCCCGCCAGCGCGTAGCCGCCGAACACGGACAACAAGGTCACGAGAGTTCCCACGAAAATCAGCACTGCCTGTCCCTCACGAATGAGCAGCCGGGAGGCCGCCGTTAAGTGGTTTACGGCAGTCGTAACGAAAACTTTGGGAAACGCCTCGCGCGGGCTCGCCGGTGTAAACCAGCAGAAGGAAAGGAGCGGCGTGCCGCCCGAAGCGCGCGGCCGCCGCGGGCGAACGCGCGTTCGCCCGGCCGGCCGGCGAAGCCGCCTACGCGGCGATGGCGGCCTGGTCGCCCTGCGCGGCGGCCTTGCGGGTCTTGCCCGCGCGCGACGGCGGCTGGCAAAGGCCGCACACATAGCCGTGGTGCGGATCGTGTGCGTGTGCGACGAAGTGTCCGCCGCAACGGGTGCACGGCGTCATCTGCAGCATGCCGGAATCGAAGAAGCGAACGAGCGTCCACGCGCGCGTGAGGCTCAGCACCGCCTCGTCGTCCGACAGCCCGACGTGCTCGAGATACAGCCGGTACGCCTTGACGATCGACTGGATCGAATCGCAGCCGCCGTGCTCGCGCATGAAACGGTAGATGTTATAGAACAGCGACGAATGAATGTTCGGCTGCCACGTCATGAACCAGTCGGTCGAAAACGGCAGCATCCCCTTCGGCGGCGACACGCCCTTCAATTCCTTGTAGAGCTTGATCAGGCGATCGCGCGACAGGTTCGTCTCGGCTTCGAGCAGTTGCAGCCGTGCACCCAGCTCGATCAGCTCGATCGCCAGGGTGATCTCCTTGACCTCGACCACTACGCTCTTGGATGCCATCGTCGCTCTCCGCTATTTACACCAACCAAACAATTCGATTGCCCATTTCGATTGATGCATCAATGCGCCCGGGCGCGGCGCGCGGCCTTCCGGTCAGCGGAGGCTTTCGACCGGCTGTCCCGCCATCAGGATCGCCGAATGCGCGTGCGAGACGGCGGAGCTGCGGCCCTTGTCGGCGAGCGACGACAGCAGCGCGTGATCGTCGAAGCGGAAGCGGCAGAGCATCTGGTTCGACGCGGCGAGCTTGACCGTCTGGGCGAGCGTGAGGTTCACGAGCACATCGGCGAGTTCCTCCGAAATCCCCATGCGGAACATGCCCATGGCCTTGTCCTCGCGCAGCAGCCGTTGCGCGAGCAGCAGGTAAGACAGGTTGACTTCGTTGATCTCGGCGAGCATTTCGCTGGTTGCGCTCATGATTCGATTCCCCCGTAAGAAATCCTTGGCCAATCGGTAATGCCAGTGAAAACGTTTGCTCGATCTACCCACCGCAAAAGGGGCAATCGGCTTGTTTATATTCTTACGGGCATTTTGGCCAATCGACGGGGGGGCCGCTATCAGTGAAGGGGAATGCGCCTTGCCGGAATTGTCTGTAAACCGTGTAGGAATTTTTCCGACAAAGGGCGGGAACCGCCTGCGAACGCCCGGCCGGCCGAAAGCCCCGCCAATCAAGGCCGGGAAAACACCATCTTCAGGCGCGAGGACGGCGTGTGGACGCAATGCGCGCCATTGCGGCGCGCGGCTTTCGCATTCCTTTTCTGCCACATCCTAGTCATTCGAACAGGCGTTTTCTAGGGTTTTTGCGTATTTCATCCTGTAACAAGGGTTAAGCGTTTGAAAAATCACTCGATACCGCGCGGGCGATCCCGATAATGAATCGGAACGCCCGGTCCGGCGACGTTCGCCGCGTACCGCCCCGTCTGCCCGCCGGCAGGCGCTCACCGCTTACCGGAGCGAAGCTCGCACCGCCCCTCGGCGAGTTCCTCCCTCTTCGCAACGGAGAAACGCTCATGCGCATCGCCCAAATCGCCCCGCTCTACGAAGCCGTCCCGCCCAAACTCTACGGGGGCACCGAGCGGGTCGTGTCCTACCTGACCGAGGCGCTCGTCGAAATGGGGCACGACGTCACGCTGTTCGCAAGCGGGGATTCCGTCACGTCGGCGCGGCTGGAAGCCGCATGGCCGCGCGCGCTGCGCCTCGATCCGTCGATCCGCGACGCGATGGCGCCCCATATGCGCTTGCTCGAGCAGGTCGCACGGGCCGCGCACACGTTCGACATCCTGCACTTCCACCTCGACTACCTGCCGTTCCCACTGCTGTCGCGCCTTGACGCGCCGTTCGTCACGACGCTGCACGGCCGCCTCGATCTGCCGGAGCTGCAGCCCGTGTTCGACGCGTTCCCGAACGCGCCCGTCGTGTCGATCTCGGATTCGCAGCGCACGCCGCTGCCGCAAGCCGGATGGGCCGGCACCGTCTACCACGGGCTGCCTGACACGCTGCTCACGCCGCAAGCCGGCCGCAAGCCTGAATATCTCGCGTTTCTCGGCCGCATCTGCCCGGAAAAACGCGTCGACACCGCAATCCGGATCGCCGCGCAAAGCGGCCTGCCGCTGAAGATTGCTGCGAAAGTCGACAAGGTCGACGAGGATTATTTCAAGGCCGAGATCGAACCGCTGCTCGATTCCGCGCACGTCGAGTTCATCGGCGAGATCAACGAAGCGCAGAAGCCCGCCTTCCTGTCGGGCGCGAAGGCGCTGCTGTTTCCGATCGATTGGCCCGAGCCGTTCGGCCTCGTGATGATCGAGGCGATGGCATGCGGCACGCCCATCGTCGCGTTCAACCGCGGCTCCGTGCCGGAAGTCATCGATGACGGCCTGACGAGCTTCATCGTCGAGGACGTACAGGGCGCGGTGGGCGCGCTGCACCGGATCGACGAATTGTCACGCGATGCAATTCGTGCGCAATTCGAGCAACGTTTCAGCTCGCATGCAATGGCGCGGCGCTATATCGACATCTATGAAACGCTGCGCGGCGCAACCAAGCAACCGCAATGGCAGCGCGTAGCGGCGGGTTAACCCTTCGACCGGCGACATTGCGGAAATGACGCGCCCATTACGCTTTTCATAGCAGAAAGCCGCATCCGGAAATGCGGCTTTCTTTTTGCCAAGCGGCGGATATTCAGCCGATCAAAAAGCGCTCGCGGTTTTTGCCGACGATCCAATGCGGGGGCTTGCCGCGGCCGCTCCACGTGTTGCCGGATTTCGGATCGCGGTACTTGGCGGGCAGCGGGCCCTTCTTCGGCGGCCGGCCGCGCCGCGCCCGCTCGGCGAACCCCAAGTCCTGCGCCGTGAGCCCGTACTCGGCGATCTTGCCTTGCAACTCGGCGACCACGGCCGCGATTTCCTGACGACGTACTTCTTCGGCCTGGGCTTGCAGCTCCACGATCTGCGCCTTGATTTTCGCGTATTGAGACATTTCAACTCCCTATATCATGATCCGCCTGGCATTCCCAGCCTAGACACAAAGGTTCTATTGCGCAATCAGAATTGCTACGAAATCCACCAAAATTATTTCGTCTGATAAATTTTAAAACTCAATTGCAATACGTCTTGCAATGCGGTCTTATTCTAATAAAAACGCCGATCGATCAATCTCAATTTGACAATCGTTGACCCTTCGGAACCCGTAGGATTTCCTATAATCCAGGCGGCACGCGTGGATGCGTCCCTGCTTTTTACGGCGCCATCCGTTTTCAATTTTCACGACCAGGAACTACTCCAATGAAATTACCTCAGCGTCTCGCAGCGGAAGTGTTCGGCACGTTCTGGCTCGTCCTCGGCGGCTGTGGCAGCGCCGTCCTGGCGGCCGCCTTTCCGGGCCTGGGCATCGGCTTTGCCGGCGTCGCATTGGCGTTCGGCCTGACCGTTCTGACGATGGCGTTCGCCATCGGCCATGTCTCCGGATGCCACCTGAACCCGGCCGTGAGCGTCGGCCTGACGGTGGCGGGACGTTTCCCGGCCCGCGATCTCGTGCCGTACGTCATCGCGCAGGTCATCGGCGCCACGCTCGGCGCGTTCGTGCTCTATCTGATCGCGACCGGCAAGCCGGGCTTCGACGTCGCCGGCAGCGGCTTCGCGACGAACGGCTATGACGCGCGCTCGCCCGGCCATTACTCGCTCGCCGCCGCATTCATCTGCGAAGTCGTGCTGACGGGCTTCTTCCTGTTCGTGATCCTCGGCTCGACCGACAAGCGCGCGCCGGCCGGCTTCGCGCCGATCGCGATCGGCCTGTGCCTCACGCTGATCCACCTGATCTCGATCCCGGTGACGAACACGTCGGTGAACCCGGCGCGCTCGACGGGCCCGGCGCTGTTCGTCGGGGGCGAGGCGATCGGCCAGCTGTGGCTGTTCTGGGTGGCGCCCATCATCGGCGCGGCGATCGCGGGGGTCGTCTACCCGCTCGTCGCGGGACGCGACGAAAGCTGACGACAATGCGGCCGGACGCGCGCCGTCCGGCCCGCCCTCGCCGCACCGGGCAACACGATAGAGGAACACGAAAGACCATCCCGCGCCGGCCGACGGCAGCGGGACACAAGCGAAAACGGGCGCCGCGGCGCCCGTTTTCGTGGCGGATGCGGCCGGGCCGTACCCATCGGCGGAGCGGCCGGCGACGCTCAGTGCGCGATGGAATCCTCGAGCGCGAACAGCGCGCGCAGATGGCGCGCGACGCCCGCTTCGAAGTTGTTGCCGATCCGCGGCACCTTCGGCAGGCGCAAGGCGAGGTCGGGATTCGCGTTGTTCATCATGAACGGATACCCGGCCGTCTCGAGCAGGTCGATATCGTTCATGTTGTCGCCGAACGCCACGCAGTGGGCGGGATCGACGCCGAGCCGCTCGAGCACGACGCGCAGCGCGCGCCCCTTCGATACATTCGCCGTCATCACCTCGAGGCAATCGGGCAGCGAATACGTGACGTACAGCGCGTCGCCGAACCGGCGCGCGAGATTGCCCGAGACGACGGCCAGATCCTCGGGCTCGCCGATGTACAGCACTTTCGCAATGTCCGCGCCGTCGTGCGCCAGCATATCGACGATTTCGTAGCGAAATCCGGAATCCTGATGGAATGCGAGCAGTTGCGGCGCATCGCGATCGATCAGCCAGCCGTCGTTCGTGAACAGATTGACGATCACCCGGCCATGCGTGCCGACGAGTTCGGGCCGCACCAGTTGCCGCACCGCGTCGGCGGGCACGTCCTGCGCGTGGATCCGCGTGTCGTCCGGCCCGTGCACGCGCGCGCCGTTCGACGTGATCAGGTAAGGACGGATGCCGAGCAGGTCGCGAATACCCGCGACATCCGCATAGTGGCGCCCCGTCGCGATCACGAAGGGCACGCCGCTGCCCGCGAGCCGCCGCACAGTGTCGATCGTATAAGGATCGAGCTGGTGGTCGCTATTGAGCAGGGTTCCGTCGAGATCGGTGGCGATGGCTTTATACATGGCGGACATCGGAGGATACAGCTGACGCGGGAGAGAGAGCGGACATTTTATCGTCGGACGACGCATGCCGCTCACTGGCGTCGATTCCCGCGCGGCGGGCCGCGCCGCTCCGATCGGGTTCAGCGCGGCGCCGTGAGCCCGAGCCGCGCCGCCTCCCGCTCGGCGAGCCGCAGCGCGCCGTGCGCGGAATCGGCTTGCGGCGCGACGAGCCGCGCGCCATGCGGCTCGGGCACCGCGCTCGCGAGCGCCTGCGCCAGCCCGCCGCATAACGCGACGGGCAGCGCCGCCGCCGGATCGAGCGCGTCGATCATTCGGCCAATCTCGATGCCCGCCTGCTCGATCCAGTGCGCGGCCGCCGGATGGTCGCGATGGGCGAGCACGATCGGCGCAAGCTGCGCATACGCGGTTTGATTCGCTTCGCACGACCAGACGATGAGCGCGTCGCGGTCGGGCGCGCCCGTGTGCGCGACGAGCGCGCGGGCCAGCGCGTCGAGCGGCGCCCGGCCGTCGAGCGCTTGCTGCGCGTAGGACAGCGCGCGTAGGCCGAGCCACGCGCCGCTCGCCTCGTCGCCGGACGGAAAACCGTATCCGCCCGCGATCCGGCACGCGCCCGACGCGTCGAGCGCGGCCGCGATGCTGCCCGTGCCGAGCGCGACGATCACGCCCGGCGCACCGCCGTGCGCGCCGACGACAGTCGTATACGCATCGCTCTCGATCGCCAGCGCGGCCAGCGGCGCGCTCGCCCGGAACGCATTCAGCCACGCGCGATGGTTCACGCCGGCGAGCCCGCAGCCGAGCACGCAATGCCGCCAGTCGAACGCGACGCCGGCGCGCGCGCAAGCCTCCGCGCTGGCGGCCTCGATCGAGCGCCACGCCGCCTCGATGCCGAGCGCGAGCCCGGACGGCCCCGCGCTGCCCTGCGCGAGCTCGCGCCCGCGCGCATCGGCAAGCACCGCGCGCGTGCCGGTGCCGCCGCCGTCGATGCCGATCAGAAAAATGTCGTTGCCCATCGCCTGCTTCAGTTCGGTTGATCCGTCGAAATGCCATTGATGCAAGAGCTTAACCGCAACGGCTCGCCTCGCCCATCAGCCGAACGGCCAGGCTTGCGCGCGCCGGCCGATCCGTTATGCTGACGCGACCAGATCGACGGAACATGCGCCATGCCAAAGCAGGGACGCTGCAGTTGGGTGAAAACCGAAGCGGACGCTCACTATCACGATACCGAGTGGGGTGTGCCGTCGCGCAACGACCGGCATCTATTCGAAATGCTCGTACTCGAAGGCGCGCAGGCCGGCCTGTCGTGGTCGACGATCTTGAACAAGCGCGCCGGCTACCGCGCGGCGTTCGCCGGCTTCGATATCGACGAGGTCGCCCGGTTCACGCCGAAGCGGATCGACGAGCTGATGCTCGATGCGAGCATCGTGCGCAATCGCGCGAAGATCGAAGCCGCCGTTGCGAACGCGCGCGCGGTCCAGCAGATTCGCGCGGAACACGGCTCGCTCGCCGCGTTCCTGTGGTCGTTCGTCGATCATTCGCCGCTGCAGAACGCGTGGGCGTCGTATCGCGACGCGCCTGCGTCGACCGAGCGTTCGGACGCGCTCAGCCAGGCGCTCAAGCGCTACGGCTGCAAGTTCGTCGGCTCGACGATCTGCTATGCGTTGATGCAGGCGACGGGCATGGTCAACGACCACGAAAGTACCTGCCCGTGCCATGCGCGCTGTGCGGCGCTGGGCGAAAAGGCCCGCCGAAGGAAGAGGCCGGCGGCCTGACGCGGACGCGCGGCGCGCCTCGGCAATCGGCGTCGCCGCGACGATCGGCCGGATTCGAAGGGCCACGCGCGCCGTGCGCGTGGATCGGCAGCCCGACGAGCCGGCGCCCTCGGAGATGTCGGTCCGCGGATGGCATGAAAGCCCGGCGATCCGTGCGCGGCGGGCGTCACCGCGAGAAACGGGCGCCCGCGGCGCAACGCACGCTTGCCGCGCCGAGGCGGCGTCGCAACGGAGCCGCAACGGCGGCACGCGGGCGCGCAATGTCGGTCATTCGCGCGGGCGCTCCGCCTCGTTTCGCCTCAAGCGCCTCGCCGGCGGCGCCAAAACAAAACGGCGGCGCGGCTTCTTGCGAAGCGGCACCGCCGTCGAGGCGAAGCGAATGAAGCTTAGTGGAGCTTCTTCGGCAGCATCTGGCTGCGCAGGCGCTTGTGCAGGCGCTTCACCGCAGCCGCCTTCTTGCGCTTGCGAACGGCGGTCGGCTTCTCGTATGCCTGGCGCTCGCGCAGCTCGGCGATCAGGCCGTTCTTCTCGATCGCGCGGCGGAAGCGGCGAATCGCCACTTCGAACGGCTCGTTTTCTTTCAAAAGAATCGTCGTCATGTCGTTCCTAATTTGCTTGATACGGTCAAAAACGTAGCGGCCAAGCGCCACGCACCGGCCTTCCGGGCGTTTCCACGAACAGGCGAAACGAGCGGGTAGCGGCCTCGGAGGCCGGAAAAGAGAGGCGGAATGCACCGCGAAACGCTCGGCAACCAACACCAGGCGCCGCGTTTGACTGTCAGCAGACATGCCCTACGGGTAGCCGTAAACGGCAAAGGCGTGACAGAAATCTCAATTCAGCCCGCCATCATAACAGGTAAACGTCGGCTCGACCAGTGGTTTACCGCTTTTCCGCGCGGGCGATCCGTGTCCACGCCCGTTCGCGCCGCCTTGCGGGCCGCCGGACGGCGCGCCGTTCGCATGCGCGATTCGTGCGCATCCAACGTTGGCTCACCGAACGATCGACACAAAAAATTCGGGCCGAATCTCGCCCTGCCCCCTCAAGTTTTTTTGGCGTACGCCGAAATCCTGCACAAGGCGGCCGGCAAAGAACGAGTGCTTCCGCCCGCGCCAATAGTGGCATTGATGGGCTTATACAGCTCAATTTGGAGATTTTCATGCTCGGAATCAACAGCAACATTAACTCGTTGGTCGCTCAACAGAACCTCAACGGCTCGCAAGGCGCCCTGTCCCAAGCGATCACCCGCCTGTCGTCGGGCAAGCGCATCAACAGCGCGGCGGACGATGCGGCCGGCCTCGCGATCGCCACCCGGATGCAAACGCAGATCAACGGCCTGAACCAGGGCGTGTCGAACGCGAACGACGGCGTGTCGATCCTGCAAACGGCATCGAGCGGCCTGACCTCGCTCACCAACAGCCTGCAGCGTATCCGCCAGCTCGCCGTGCAGGCCTCGAACGGCCCGCTGAGCGCGAGCGACGCGTCGGCGCTGCAACAGGAAGTCGCGCAGCAGATCTCGGAAGTGAACCGTATCGCTTCGCAGACGAACTACAACGGCAAGAACATCCTCGACGGCTCGGCAGGCACGCTGAGCTTCCAGGTCGGCGCGAACGTCGGCCAGACGGTCTCCGTCGACCTCACGCAAAGCATGTCGGCGGCGAAGATCGGCGGCGGCATGGTTCAGACGGGCCAGACGCTCGGCACGATCAAGGTGGCGATCGACTCGAGCGGCGCGGCCTGGTCGTCGGGCAGCACCGGCCAGGAGACGACGCAGATCAACGTCGTGTCGGACGGCAAGGGCGGCTTCACGTTCACCGATCAGAACAACCAGGCGCTGTCGTCGACGGCCGTGACCGCCGTGTTCGGCTCGTCGACCGCCGGCACGGGCACGGCGGCCTCGCCGTCGTTCCAGACGCTGGCGCTGTCGACTTCGGCAACCAGCGCGCTGTCCGCGACCGACCAGGCGAACGCCACGGCGATGGTTGCGCAGATCAACGCGGTCAACAAGCCGCAAACGGTCTCGAACCTCGACATCAGCACGCAGACGGGCGCGTACCAGGCGATGGTATCGATCGACAACGCACTCGCGACGGTCAACAATCTGCAGGCAACGCTCGGCGCGGCGCAAAACCGCTTCACCGCGATCGCGACGACGCAGCAAGCCGGCTCGAACAACCTCGCGCAGGCGCAATCGCAAATCCAGAGCGCGGACTTTGCTCAGGAAACCGCGAACCTGTCGCGCGCGCAAGTGCTCCAGCAAGCCGGCATCTCGGTGCTCGCGCAAGCGAACTCGCTGCCGCAGCAAGTGCTGAAGCTCCTGCAATAACGTGTACCGAACGACGGGCCGCGCTGCCAGGCGGCCCGCCTTTGTGCGGCGGAGCAACACCCTCGTGGCCGCCGCACGTTTTTGCTTTCTGATTCTTCCGAATTCCGCGAAATTCGCCGGCCGTCTGCGGCGGCGAAGGGAGCCACCCGATGTCCACGCCCGTCACCAGCACGACGCAGCAGCAAACCAACTCGGCGCTGCAGCAAGCAGCGCAGTCGATCATCAGCGGCTCGACGGGCAATTCGTCGATGGACGTCAACTCGCTCGTCACCGCGCTCGTCAACGCGAAGACGGCCGGCCAGAGCGCGGCGCTGTCGACTTCGATCGCGACCGACCAGACGACGCTTTCCGCGCTCGGCACGCTGAAAGCCGCGCTCACCGCGCTGCAAGCGGGGATCGGCTCGCTCAGCGACGGCACGCTGACCCAGAAATTCACCGCCACGGCAACGGGCACCGGGCTCACCGCGACGACGGGCGCGGGTGCGGTGGCCGGCAGCTACTCGGTCGCCGTCACGCAGATCGCCACGTCGCAGACGCTGTCTTCCGGCGCATTCAATGCGACGCAGCAGCTCGGCACCGGCACGCTGACGCTGAGCGTCGGCGGCAAATCGACGTCGATCTCGATCGATTCGACGAACAACACGCTTTCCGGCATCACCGCCGCGATCAACTCCGCGTCGAACAACCCCGGCGTGACGGCGACGATCGTCACGGGCACCGACGGCGCGCACCTCGTGCTGCGCTCGGCAAGCACGGGCGCGGCCAACGTGATCAACGTCGGCGTGAGCAACCTGTCCGGCGACAACGGGCTGTCGAGCCTCGCCGTCACGTCGACGGCGAGCACGACGGGCGGCCAGTCGACGATCCGCTCGGGCGGCAGCGTCGCATGGTCGCAAAGCACCTCCGCTCAGGACGCCGAATTCACGGTGGGCGGCATCGCCGCGTCGAGCGCGAGCAATGCGGTGTCGGGCGCGATCGCCGGCGTCACGCTGAACCTCACGCAAGCCGCCGTCGGCGCCACGCAGACGCTGAACGTGACCACCGACACCACCGCGCAGGCCACCGCGATCACGAACGTCGTCAACCTGTACAACACGGTGATCACGACGATGTCGTCGCTGTCGTCGCTATCCGGCGCGGGCACCAGCTCGCAAAGCGCGGGGCCGCTCCTCGGCGACTCCACGCTCAACATGATCCGCAACTCGCTCGCGCGCGTGGTGGGCGCGGGCGTGACGACGGGCGGCTCGACCACGTCGCTCGCGTCGATCGGCATCAAGTTCGCCGACGGCTCGTCGTCGTCGCAGACGGACGGCGCACTGACCATCGATACGGCCAAGCTCAACGCCGCGCTGCAAAACAGCCCGTCGACCGTCGCCGCGCTCTTCAATTCGACGAACGGCATCGGCGCGCAGCTGAACACCACGATCCAGAACTATGTGCAGACGGGCGGCGTCTTCGATACGCGCTCGAACGCGCTGAACCAGGACCTGAAGAGCCTCGCGCAGCAGCAGACGCGGCTCGCGTCGTACGCGTCGCAACTCACGTCGCAATACAACGCGCAGTTCACCGCGCTCAACACGCTGATGGCGCAGATGAACAGCAACTCGAACTACCTGACGCAGCTGTTCGGCGGCAGCAACAGCTCGGGCGCGATGGCGAACAACAAGTAACGAATCGGACGCGATGGAGAAGCCTGAAATGGATCAGATGTCGTTGATCGAACACGTGCTGTCGATCACCCGCGAAATCGATCACGCGGTGCAGATGGCCGACTGGACCGAAGCCACGCGCCTGACCGAAGAGCGCTCGCCGTATCTGATGTCGATCACGGCCGAGCAGACGCCCGCGTCGCTCGCGCTCGTGCGCCAGCTCCAGGCGATCGACACGGCGCTTCTCGCGAACGCGAAGGCGGCGCAAGCCGAACTGCAGGTCGAATACCGCACCGCGATGGACCGCTTGAGCCAGGCGGGCGCTTATCAGGCCGCCGCGCAGCTCTGAGCCGACGGAATTCCCCCCACACAACTAGAAATCACGCGTTTGAGCGCGTGCTCGTTCACCTCACGCCCGCCTCGCGCGGGCGTCTTTTTGTCCGGCCGCCGCCGGCGGCCGGGCGCCGACGATTCGCCAAATTGGCGGCTCTTTCCTGTTCAGTTCGCCGCATTGGCCCGCTCGGCCCGGCCGGATAATTTTCACCATTGCACACTCCGTCCGGCTAACCCCATGTCCGAATCGACGACGTCCGACACCCTGACGCCCGAGCAACAGTTCGAGGAGGACATCGCGCTCGTCCTCAAGAACGCGATCGAGCTGCATCACCAAGGTGATTTCGAGAACGCGCGCGCGCTCTACGAAGCGATCGTCGACGCGAAGCCGGACCACGCCGACGCCCAATACGACCTCGGCGTGTTAAAGGTCCAGATCGGCCGGGCCGCCGACGCGCTGCCGCACTTCGAGATCGCGCTCGGCGGCGCGCCGAACAACGGCCAGTACTGGGTCAGCTATGTGAACGCGCTGATCGATGCCGGCCAGATCGCGGCGGCATGGACCGCGCTCGGGCTCTGCCAGCAGCGCGGCGTGCGCGGCCCGGCCGTCGACGGGCTGATCCTGCGGCTCGCGCATTCGGAGGAAGGCAAACCGGCCTATATCGGCACGGCGGCCGCGGCACCGGAAGCCGCGGCGCCGGCCGATGCCGCGGCGAACGCCGCGGAGCCCGTGCGCGCCGACGCGCGCAAGCCGTCCGAGCAGGATGTCCGGCGCTTCGCGACGCTCTACAACAAGCGGCGCATGGCGGAGGCGATCAAGTTCGCGCGCGCGCTCGCCCAGCGCTATCCGGGCAGCGGCGTCGCCTGGAAATCGCTCGGCTTCGCGCTCCATCGCGACGGCCAGTACGGGCCGGCCTGCGAAGCGCTGACCAAGGGCGCGGCGATGCTGCCCGACGATGCCGAATGCAACACGCTCTATGCGGACACGCTGCGCGTGCTGAACCGGCTCGCCGACGCCGAAGCTCAGGTGCGGCGTGTGCTCGACGGCACGCCCGATTATGCTGAAGCGCATCGCGTGCTGAACATGACGCTGAGCGCGCGCGGCCGCTACCAGGAAGCGATCGAGGCCGGCCGGCGCTCGGTCGAGCTCGCGCCGAACTCGGTGAACGCGCACGGCTCGCTCGCGGTGACCCTCAGCGACTACGGGCAGACCGACGAAGCCGAAATCCATTTCCGCCGCGCGCACGAACTCGATCCGAAGGATCCGATGGCGTACAGCAACCTGCTGTTCTGCCAGTCGCACAAAATCGACGTGTCGATCCGCGAGCTGTTCGACGCGCATCGCGCGTTCGGCGAGCTGTACGAAGCGCCGCTGCGCGGCGCGACGCCGAAACATGCGAACTCCCGCGATCCGGAACGCCGCCTGCGCATCGGATTCGTGTCGGGCGACCTGTTCCTGCACGCGGTGTCCTCCTATCTGCTGCCGCTCGTCGACGCGCTCGCGAAGGACCCGAGCGTGTCGCTGCACTTCTATTACACGTTCGCCCGCGAAGATTCGGTGACCGAGCGGATTCGCTCGTACGCGCAAGGCTGGCACATGGTGATGCCGCTCAGCGACGAGCAATTCGCCGAACGCGTGCGCCACGACAGGATCGACATCCTCGTCGACCTGTCAGGCCACAGCGGGCGCAACCGGCTGCCGATGTTCGCGCGCAAGCCCGCGCCGATCCAGGTGAGCTGGATCGGCTACCCCGGCACGACCGGGCTCGAGGCGATCGACTATTACCTCGCCGATCCGTATGCGGTGCCGTTCGGCCCGATGCAGGCGCAGTTCACCGAGAAGATCGTCCACCTGTCGTCGGGCGCGACGTTCTCGCCGGACGGCAACGCGCCGCCCGTCAACATGCTGCCCGCGCTACACAACGGCCACGTGAGCTTCGGCAGCTTCAACCGGCTCAACAAGCTGCGGGGCGACGTGATCGCCGTGTGGGCGCGCATCATGCGCGCGGTGCCCGGTTCGCGCATCGTGCTCGGCTCGATTCCGAAGGACGGCGGCGGGGCCGCGATGATCGAGTGGTTCGAGCAAGAAGGGATCGCGCGCGAGCGGCTGTCGTTCCAGCCACGCTCGGTCACGGCCGTCTATCTGCAGCAGCACCATCACGTCGACGTGTGCCTCGACACGTTCCCGTACACCGGCTCGACCACCGCGCTCAACGCGCTGTGGATGGGCGTGCCGACGCTGACGATGCGCGGCGAGACCTTGCCGAGCCGCGCCGGCCTCACATGGATGTCGCACGTCGGGCTCGAATCGTTCATCGCAGACGACATCGACGACTTCGTCGCCAAGGGCATCGCGCTCGCGTCCGACATCCCGGCGCTCGCGCGCATCCGCGGCGAGTTGCGCGAGCGCTGCATGCGCTCGCCAGCGTTCCAGCCGCAGCGCGTCGCGCAGGATGTGTCCGACGCCTTTCGCATCATGTGGCGCCGCTGGTGCGACGGCCAGCCGCCCGCCCCGTTCGCGGTGCCGCCGCGCGACGCAACGACAACCGTCGCAGGAGACCGCTCATGAGCGCACTGCCGCTGCGCGCCGTCGAACCGTGGATCGACGAGCGCATCTTTGTCACCCAACCGCATCTCGCGCCGCTCGCCGAATTCCTGCCTTATCTCGAGGCGATCTGGGAA
Source organism: Burkholderia mallei ATCC 23344 (assembly GCF_000011705.1). Classification (NCBI taxonomy): domain Bacteria; kingdom Pseudomonadati; phylum Pseudomonadota; class Betaproteobacteria; order Burkholderiales; family Burkholderiaceae; genus Burkholderia; species Burkholderia mallei. The sequence goes on from NC_006348.1 coordinate 2,970,529, forward strand.
AGCAAGGTGCTGACGAACGGCGGGCCGTTTCATCAGCAGCTCGAGAAGGCGCTGTGCGACTACCTCGGCGTGCGTCACCTCGCGCTCTTCACGAACGGCACGCTCGCGCTCGTCACGGCGCTTCAGGCGCTGCGCATCACGGGCGAAGTGATCACGACGCCGTATTCGTTCGTCGCGACCGCGCACTCGCTGCTGTGGAACGGGATCAAGCCGGTGTTCGTCGACATCGATCCGAGCACGCTGAATCTCGATCCCGCGAAGATCGAGGCGGCGATCACGCCGCAGACGACCGCGATCATGCCCGTGCACTGCTATGGCCGGCCGTGCGACGTCGCCGCGATCCAGAAAATCGCCGACAACTACAATCTGAAGGTGATCTATGACGCCGCGCATGCATTCGGCGTGAAGACGCCCGACGGCAGCGTGCTCGAGCACGGCGACATGTCGATCCTGAGCTTTCACGCGACGAAGGTGTTCAACACGTTCGAAGGCGGCGCGATCGTCTGCCCGGACGCGAAGACGAAGCAGCACATCGATCACCTGAAGAACTTCGGCTTCGTCGACGAAGTCACCGTCGTCGCGGCGGGAATCAACGGCAAGATGAGCGAGATCAACGCGGCATTCGGTCTGCTGCAGCTCAAGCACATCGACGATGCGCTCGCGCGCCGCGCGAAGATCGACGCCGCATACCGCGACGCGCTCGCCCGCGTGCCCGGCATCCGTTGCCTGCCGCCCGTCGACGCGCCGGTCGCGAATCATTCGTACTTCCCGATTCTCGTCGGCGACGACTACCCGATGAGTCGCGACGCGCTGTACCAGCGCCTGCGCGACCACCAGATCTACGCACGCCGCTATTTCTACCCGCTCATCTCCGATTTCCCGATGTATCGCGGGCTGCCGTCCGCGCAGCGCGGCAATCTGCCCGTCGCCGCCGACGCCGCCGCGCGCGTGCTGTGCCTGCCGATCTATCCGGCGCTGTCCGATGCATCGCTCGAGCGAATCGTATCGCTGATGGCGGGAGCGCATGCATGACACCGGCCGCCCATCCGCCGCGCGCGGCGATCGCGGACATCGCCGGGCATCTGCCCGAGCAGGTGCTGACGAACGACGTCCTCGCGCAGCTCTATCCGGACTGGCCGACGGAGAAGATCCTCGCGAAGACGGGCATCCGCGAACGCCGCATCGCCGCTCCCCGCGAGACGGCCGCCGACCTCGCGTATGAAGCGGCGCGCAAGCTGTTCGCGCAAGGCGCCGTCGGCGCAGACCAGGTCGATTTCGTGATTCTCTGCACGCAGGCGCCCGACTACGTGCTGCCCACGTCCGCCTGCATGCTCCAGCATCGCCTCGGCATTCCGACGCACGCGGGGGCGCTCGACGTCAACCTCGGCTGCTCGGGTTACGTGTACGGGCTGTCGCTCGCGAAGGGGCTCGTCGAGACGGGCGCCGCGCGCTGCGTGCTGCTGCTCACGGCCGACACCTATTCGAAGTATCTGCACCCGCTCGACAAGAGCGTGCGCACGCTGTTCGGCGACGGCGCGAGCGCGACCGCCGTGATCGCCGAACACGGCGAGCTCGAGCGTATCGGCCCCTTCGTGTTCGGCACGGACGGCCGCGGCGCGCCGAACCTGATCGTGAAGGCGGGCCTCTTTCGCGAACCGAAGAGCGCCGACAGCGCGCGCGAGCACGAGGACGCATCGGGCAACGTGCGCACCGACGAGCATCTGTACATGAACGGCGCGGAGGTGATGGCGTTCTCGCTCGCCGAAGTGCCGCGCGCCGCCGACCGGCTGCTCGCGCTCGCGGGCGAGCCGCGCGAGAACATCGATTGCTTCGTGCTGCATCAGGCGAACCGCTTCATGCTCGATGCGCTGCGCAAGAAAATGAAGATCCCCGAACACAAATTCCCCGTGCTGATGGAGCACTGCGGCAATACCGTCTCGTCGACACTGCCGCTCGCGCTCGAGACGATGCGGGCAAACGGCACGCTCGCGCGCGGCATGCGTCTGATGCTGCTGGGATTCGGCGTCGGCTACTCCTGGGCCGGCTGCCTCGTGAACTTTTAGAAGGAACGGTGATGAACGCATTCTACGAAGGCCTCGCGGAAATCTTCGAGATCGACGCGAGCGAAGTCACGCCCGCGCTCGCGCTCGGCGAGCACAACTGGGATTCGCTTGCGATCGTGTCGACGATCGCGCTCGCCGACGACTGCTTCGGCGTGCTGCTCAACGGCCAGGCGCTCGGCAACTGCAAGACGGTCGCCGATATCGACGCGCTCGTCGCGGCGCAAAAGGGCTGATCGTGAGCACGCCGCACGCCGTCGCGGGACGTGAGATCCGCCTGGGCGGTGCCCGGCTCGCCGGCATCGTCTCGTGCCTGCCGTCGCGCGAGATCGACAACGATGCGTTCGTCGCACGCTTCGGCGAGGGACCGGTCAGGGACGTCGTCAAGATGATCGGCGTGGAGCGCCGCCGCTGGGCGGCCGAACACGAGACGACGAGCGATCTGTGCCGCGCGGCCGGCGCGCACCTGCTGCGCGAGCTCGACTGGCGGCCGGACAGCGTCGACGCCGTGATCTTCGTCTCGCAGACGCCCGACTACCGGCTACCCGGCACGTCGTTCGTGCTGCAGGCGGCATGGGGCTTGCCGCAGGCGAGCATCGCGCTCGACGTCAACCTCGGCTGCTCCGGCTATCCGCAGGCGCTGTGGCTCGGCACGAACCTGATCGCCACGGGCGCCGCGCGGCGCGTGCTGCTCGCCGTCGGCGATACGATCAGCAAGCTCGTCGATCCGAACGACCGGTCGACGAGCCTGCTGTTCGGCGACGCCGGCACCGTGACGGCGCTCGAAGCCGATGGCGCGGCGGGCGACGCGCACTTCGTGATCGGCGCGGACGGCCGCGGCGCGCGCAACCTGATCGTGCCGTCGGGCGCGTGCCGCCCATACGACGCGCAGGCCGACGCGCGCCTCGCGCAGCGCTCGCCCGGCCACCTGTTCATGGACGGCGGCGAGATATTCAATTTCACGCTGCAAGGCATTCCGCCGCTCGTCGCGCATACGCTCGCGTTCGCGAACACGAGCGTCGACCAGTACGACGCGTTCCTGTTTCATCAGGCGAACCTCTTCATGCTGAAGCATCTCGCGAAGAAAGCGGGGCTGCCCGCCGAGCGCGTGCCGATCAACATCGGCACATACGGCAATACGAGCTGCGCGTCCATTCCGCTACTGATGACGACCGCGCTGCAAGCGCAGCTCGCCGCGCGCCCGATGCGGCTCGCGATGTTCGGTTTCGGCGTCGGCTATTCGTGGGCGTCGGCATCGCTCGCCGTCGAACCGCTTTCCGTCATCGACAACATCGAGCTATGACCATGTTCTCCGAACGCTGCCTCGCAGGCGGCACCTACCTCGTCACGGGCGCGTCGTCCGGCATCGGCCGCGCGGCGGCGATCGCGATCGCGCAACTCGGCGGGCGGCTCGTCCTCGGCGGGCGCGACCCGGCGCGCCTCGCCGACACGCTCGCCGCGCTGCCCGGCGACGGCCATGCATCGCACGCGGCCGCGCTCGACGACGCGGACGCGGCCGCCGACTGGGTCGGCGCGCTCGCCGAGACCCACGGCCCGCTCGCGGGCGTGTTCCATGCGGCGGGCGTCGAGCTGATCCGCCCGGCGCGCATGACGGCGCAGGCGCAACTCGAGCAGGTATTCGGCGCGAGTCTGTACGCCGCGTTCGGCATCGCGCGCGCCGCCGCGAAGAAGAACGTCATCGCGGACGGCGGCTCGGTCGTCTACATGTCCTCCGTCGCCGGCTCGACCGGGCAGGTCGGCATGACCGCCTATTCGGCGGCGAAGGCGGGCATCGAAGGGCTCGTGCGTTCGCTCGCATGCGAACTCGCGCCGCGCCGGATTCGTGCCAATGCGATCGCCGCGGGCGCGGTCAAGACGGAAATGCATGCGCGCCTGACGCGCGGCACGCCCGAGGACGCGCTCGCCGCGTACGAGGCGAGCCATCTGCTCGGCTTCGGCGAGCCCGGCGACGTCGCGGCCGCGGCGATCTTTCTGTTGAGCGGCGCGAGCCGCTGGATTACCGGCACGTCGCTCGTCGTCGACGGCGGCTACAAGGTGCGCTGATGACTCCACGGCTGATCGTCGCCGGCTGCGGCGCATTCGCGCGCGAGCTGATCAATTGGGCCGACGATGCGGCGCACGCCGGCATCGGCCAGCGGATCACCGGCTTTCTCGACGCGAATCCCGCCGCACTCGCCGGCTTCCCGTATCGCGCCGAATGGCTCGGCGACATCGATGCCTACACGCCCGAGGACGGCGACGAGCTGATCGTCGCGATCGGCGATCCCAATGCGAAGCGGGACGTCGTCGAGCGTCTGCGCGCGCGCGGCGCGCGCTTCGGCAGCCTGCGGCATCCGAGCGCCGTCGTCGCGCGAAGCGCGTCGCTCGGCGCGGGCGTCGTACTCTGCCCGCACGCGGTCGTCTCGGCGGACGCGCAAATCGGCGATTTCGTCGCGGTCAACGTGCTGTCGAGCATCGGCCATGACGTGAAGGTCGGCGCGTATTCGACGCTGAGTTCACACGTCGATCTGATGGGCCACGTCGAGACCGGCGAGCGCGTGTTCTTCGGCTCCGGCGCGAAGATTCTGCCGAAAGTGAGGATCGGCGCCGGCGCGAAGATCGGTGCCGGCGCGACCGTCATGCGCTCGGCGCCCGAAAACGCCGTGCTCTATACGATGCCCGCGAAGAAGCTCTGACATGAATTTCGATACGGACCTCCTCCATCGCCACTGGCATCTCGGCTGTCACCGCCGGGAGCTTCCGAACGACGGCGATTTCGTGCGCTTCGACACCGCAATCGGCGAAATCGTGATCTTCAACGATGCGGGCGAGCTCGTCGCGTTCGACAACCGCTGCCCGCACCGCGGCACCCGCATGTATGTGGACGACAGCGGCAACCAGCCGGCGAGCTGCCCGTACCACGGCTGGACGTATCGCGAGGGCCGGCTGCTGATACCGGGCCGCGAGCGCTTCGACGGCTGCGCGCTCGAGCGCGCGAAGCTGCGTACGTTCGCCGTCGACTGGTGCGGCGACTTCCTGTTCTTTGCCGCCCACCCGCAGACCGATCTCTACACGCAGCTCGGCAGATTCGCCGAGGCCGTCGAGAACATCTCGTTCAACATCGATCGACGCCTCGACTTGAACCGCTACGATTTCGAATGCTACTGGCCGCTCGCGATCGAGAACGCGCTCGAGCCGTACCACATCGGCGCCGTTCATCCGCAGACACTCGCCACGCTCGGGCTCGAAGACGGCGAGAACGTGTTCGACGGCGTCAATTGCGCATGGTACGCCCCCGTCGGCGCGAGCCGGCAGCGCAATCAGCTCGCCCGGCTCAAGCGCTTCTTCAATCTCGATTACCAATACGAAGGGTACGCGAGCATCTATCTGTTTCCGTTCACGATGATCTCGTCGACGTACGGCTACTCGTATTCGCTGCAGCATTTTCTGCCCGCGGGCGTCGGCGGCGATCGCACGCGCTTCACTAGCCGGCTTTATGCGGCGCCCGCGGCGAGCGAACAGGCGGCGCAGGCGCTCGGCGCCTTCTTCGAATCGACGCGAGACGTCAATCGGCGGGTGTTCGAAGAGGACCACGCGATCTGCAAGCGAATGCCGAGGAACGCGTGGTCGATGGCGCCGCTCGCGTGCGCGGCCGACACCGAAGCGAAAATCGATCATTTCCGCCGCGCGTGCCGCACGTTCGCCGCGTCGCGCGCCGCGCTTCCCGTCGTCGACGCGACACGCGAGGCGGCGGCCGGGTAACGGCCGCCGCGCACGCCCGAACCCACGGCCTTCCGGGGCGACGGTTGCGCCGGCGTCCGCCGCGCCGGCTGCGGCTCGATCAAAATCCCTTCCAGTAATCGACGAAGCCGCGCTTGTAGTGGAGATAGGTCGTCTGCAGTTCGTGATTGATGCCGGCCACTTTCGCCTCGAGATCGTCGATCAGCGGATTGTCGCGCTTGAACAGAAACCAGCTCTTCGCCTGCGGCGAATAGATCGACGCGCCGTATCCCCACTGGTCCATCAATATCGACATGCTCTTGTTGGTATGGAGCGCGGTATGAACCATCGTGTCGATGTAGAACCAGCCCGGGTCCTTCGGAATCCGTTCGCACACGACCGTGTGCAGCATCAGCACGCCGTCGTCCTTCACCAGCCCGTTCACTTCGTCGAGCGCATGCCGGTTCAGCACGTGCTCGAACATCGCGCTGTTGATGACCAGCTTGTAGCGCGATAGCTCCTTCTGCGCGACATACCGCATGCCTTCGTCGCTGCTATGAACGTAGCGGTCGAAGATCCTGATGCCGATGTTGAAATACTTCTTCAGGCATTTCGAAAACGTGCCGTAGCCGGCGGCATAATCCAGCCCGTCGTCGAGATCGAGGATGTCGTTTTCCTTCAATATCGCCAATACCAGCGCCTGATCGGCATAGGGCGGCTGATTCGTGGTGCGCGATTCGCGGTTGTTTTCGAAGTTGTGATGCCAGCTCGAATTGAGCTGCGACCACTGATCCTGCGTCATTTCCTGATGAGTCTTCGAAACAACGAATCCGCAGTGCGGGCATTTCCAGAAATCCACGGTCAGCGTGTCTTCAAACGGGCTGCCGGGATAGGTTGGATAGTCTTTCGAGAAGAAATAGCTCGTTTTCGTTTCGCAGATGATGCAGCGATGCGCTTCCATGATGTTTGCGTTCAAGACATTCGTATCATGCGGGCGAGCCGATCGGGGCGGAGAATGCGCAGAAGACCGCCGATGCACGCGATCCGTGCAGGCGCGTTTTCAGCCGCAGTGCGGTCACGCGCATACCAGACGACGCTCGCCCTTGCGCCTCCGGCTCAACCGGGTTTGCCCACTTGGCGTTCGATAACCGGGCGCGCCGTCGAGCCGCGCCGCGGCACGGGTTCAGTAAGCGGTCTGTATCAGCAACGTAGCCTGGCCGGTATTGTCGGAACACACGTCGTCGCTGACGTAGGCGAAAAGTCCCGATGTACTCGGAACGTCCACCACGGTCGGCCGGTTGATGGCAACACCCCAATGGCTATTTCCGTTCCCGCCTTGCAGCATCACGGTATCGATCAAGCAGCCGTTCGTCAGCGAGCCGCCCGAGCAACTCATGTTGTTCGATGCGATCGAGACGACATACCGTCCCGGCGCGAGTTGGAACGTCGCCGAAGCGCCGTTCGATACTTTGCCGAAGACGGTGGCCAAACAGTTTTGCCTGGCGTCGATCTGGATCGAAGTGGATGCCAGGCTGGCGAATGGAACGAGGGCTGCAAGCCATGCAGCGGCGATTTTTGTGCGCAAGATGAGGTCCCGTAACGCAATCTTGTTATTGAACGGAAAACATGAACCGCCGCTCGTACGCGACTGCCCGAAGACTGCGCGATATCCTCGTCGCGCCGTGTATTCGGGAAAAGCATCGTGACGATGCCGGCGTTTATTTAATGTCGGAAAATCGACAGCGAATTGTATTGTATGAAGATTCAAATCGCCATTGTTTATTTTGTCGCCCGTCACGCAAACGAGCAGGCGCGAAGCGGATCGGCGCGCATTGGCGAAGAGCCGGCGCGCATCGGCATCGCGCTCGCGCGACACATGCGCGCCGCGCGCGGCCGGTCGACGCCGGATTCGCCTGTCGATCGATCCGGTGCGCCCCGAGCCGATGAGCGGTACGCTTCGGCGCGCGCGCGACACGCGCGACACGCGTGACGCGTGCGGCCGTGGCGGTCGGCGCGAGCCGCGTCGCGACCGCCCTGCCCCCAAGCGGCCGGTCGACCATCCCGAGCCCGCTCGCCGATACGCTTGACAAGCCGTCCGCCGCCATGAATCACTGAGGGCTTTCGATTCGTGCAACCGTAGCGGAGCCCCCCATGTCCGTCGAAACCTGGCTCGCGTTCGCCGGCGCGAGCATCGTGCTTCTGATGATTCCCGGCCCGACGATCCTGCTCGTGATCGGCGATTCGCTCGCGAACCGCCATCGGTCGTCGTGGAGCACCGTCGCGGGCGTCGCGGCGGGCGACACCACCGCGATGACGATCTCGCTCGCCGGCGCGGGCGCGCTGCTCGCGATGTCGGCGGCCGCGTTCACCGCGCTCAAGCTTGTCGGCGGCGGCTATCTCGTCTATCTCGGCATCCGTTCGATTCTGCATGCGCGCCGCATCGGCGCGATGGACGTGCGCATCGAGCGCCGTTCGGCGAAGCGGCGTTTCCTGTCCGCGTGGGCCGTCACCGCGCTCAATCCGAAGAGCATCGTGCTCTTCGTCGCGTTCGTTCCGCAGTTCATCTCGCCGCACGAGACGTTCGCGCGGCAATGCGCGATCCTGCTGCCGACCTTCGTATGCCTCGCGGCGATCAACGCGGCCTGCTATGCGCGCATCGCGCGTTTCGCCGCTGCGCGGCTGACGGGCGCCGCCGCGCAGCGGCGCTTCGGGTACGGCGGGGGCGCCGCGCTGATCGGCGCGGGCGCATTGACGCTCGGAATGTCGCGAAGCTGAAGCCGGCACGCCACGCGCCGCGGGCCGCCCGGCTGCGCGCAACGATCCGCGCGGCGCCGCGCGGCATTCGTTGCCGATGCGGGCGACGTGCACGCGACGTGGCCGATGCGGGCGAGCCGCGCGACACCGAGCGCCGCGCCCGGCCGCCTCTTTCGCTCTTCTCTTGTCTACCGTACCGACCAGTGCGAACCGGCGCGCACGAGCGGCGCTCATGCGCGATGCGGCTAGCGCCGTCGTTGCCGACGCGCCGGCACGTGCGGCGACGAAACCGGCCGGCCGCGGCCGGTTTCCCGCCGAGCCTCAGCCGAGGTCGAGCGCTTCGGTGAGATCGCCCGGCGGCTGCGCGCCGCGCGCCGCGAACGCGCGCTCACGCGCGAGCACGCCGTCGAGCGGCGCGAGCCCGTGCACGCGCGAGATGAAACGCAGGATCGAGTTCGTGTCGTACAGCGTGTGATCGACGTAGCCCTTCTTCGCGAACGGCGAGATCACCATCGCCGGAATCCGCGAACCCGGCCCCCACCGGTCGCCCTTCGGCGGCGACACCGGGTCCCACCAGCCGCCGTTCTCGTCGACCGTCAGGATCACGACCGTGTGCGCCCACTGCGGGCCGCGCATGATGTGCTCGATCACCGTCGCGATGTGCCGGTCCCCCGACGCGACATCCGCATAGCCCGCGTGCATGTTCAGGTTGCCCTGCGGCTTGTAGAACGTGACGGTCGGCAGGCGGCCCGCGTCGATGTCGGCGATCAGATGGTTCGTCGACGGATCGTCGCCGAGGCCCGCGTCGCGCAGGTGCCGGCGCCGCGCCTCGGTGCCCGGCGCGTAGCTCGCGAAGTAATTGAACGGCTGATGGTGATACTGGAAGTCCGGCACCGAGCCCGTGTCCCGATGCTCGAGCGCGTATTGCCACGCACCGCCGTACCACGCCCAGTCGACGCCCTTCTCCGACAGGCGATCGCCGATCGTCGCGTAATGCTGCGGCGGCAGCACGCGCGGGTTCGACGGGTCCGCGTACGCCGGATTGCCTTCGACGGGCGGGCGCACGCTGCTCGGCTGATACGGCGGCGCCATCGTGTTCACGGCGTAGCCGTCCGGCGTGAAGAGGCCATCGTTCTCGAATTTCGGCGGGCCGTCGAGCGCCGATGCGGGCGAATCCGCGGCCAGCTTCAGCCGCGTGCCGGCCGGATCGTCGCCTTCGACGACGGATACGAGATGCTTCGCCGCGCTCTGGTGCACGTCCGGATAAAGCGGCGCCTGCGCGGAAATGAGGAAGATGTGGTTCAGCCACGAGCCGCCGAACGCGGCCATGAAGAAGTTGTCGCAGAGCGTGTACCCGCGCGCGAGATTCCACAGCCGCAGCGTCTCGGCCGAATTGCGGTAATGCCCCATCACGAGGCCGCCCGAATCGGCCCAGGCGGCGAACTGGTCGTTGCGGCCGCCGTTGATCTGCATCTGGTTCTGATAGAAGCGATGCCACAAGTCGCGCGTGATCACGCCGTTCGGCAGCGGCTTGCCCTGCGCATCGGGAATCACGAACGGCGCGTTCGGCAGCCCGACAATGTCGTGCTCGCCGATCATGTAGCGCTTGCCGTCGACGACTTGCGCCTGCGGCACGAGGCCGCCCCAGATTTTCGGCAGCGTCGCGAGCGGCGTCTTGCCGTCGCGGTCGAGCTGCGCGTAGCGCTCGGGCGATACCGCGCCGAGCGGCTGCTGCACGCCGGGGAAATCGCCGAACAGGTTCGCGAAGCTGCGATTCTCCGCGTAGATCACGACGATGTTGCGCACTTCGCGGCGCAGCGCGGCGTCGAGCCGCAGTTCTGCGGCCGAGCGCGGCGCGGCGGGCACGGCCGTCTCGCAGCCGGCGAGCGCGACGCTCGCGCCGAGCGCCGCGATGCCGCCGAGCACGCGGCGGCGATCGGGGTCCTCGGGAAGGTCGGTCGACGGGGGATGCTTGTCAGTCACTTCTGCTCCTCGATCTTCTGGTTGGTTGGACGGTCCGCCGCGCGTCGGCGCCCGAACCGGTGACGCGCGCATCGCCGGCTTCGCCTGGCGGCGGCCGCGAGCGGACGCGCGGCGCGCAGGGGCGATGCGGCCGGACGGCGCGACACCCGCCGCCGTCGCGCCTCGCGAAGACGGATGGGCCGCCATGTTCCCGTCCGCTCGGCCGAATCGGCGCAGCCGCGTACTGTCACGAAAACGTCACAATCGCGACTATAGCGCGGCGTCCGAACGAAACCTTGCCTAATCGGTGCATGAACGGAAAAAAACCGAAACATTGACTCGCGAAATCGCGCACGGAAACGGCATTTCATCGGCGTCGCGAGCGCGACGCGTGCCGAATCCGCGATTCGCCCCGCCCCGCGCTCGGGCGCGCGCATCGCCGATGCGCGATCGGCAGCAAGCGCGGCGCATGCCGGCGCGGCCGCGCCAAGCAAAAACGGCTCGGCCATCCCGGGCCGAGCCGTTTCGAGCCGATTGCGCGAAACCCTCCGCTCAATCCGTCCCGTACTTCGGCGAACGCGGGCCGTACAGCAGGCCGTTCGGCTGGCCGGCCGACAGCATCCGGCCGCTCGTGAGCCCCGCCACGTCGACTGCGTCGTCGCTCAGCGTGTGCGCGATCTGCTTGACGGCCGCCTGCGCGAGCGTCGCGATCAACCCGAAGCCGCTGAAATCCACGTTGGAGCCGAGTTCCTTGCCGGTCGCGCGGCCGCTGCCCTGCCACAGCAGGTCGCCGGTGCGCAAGTCGACGAGCTTCGCGGACGCGGACACGACCGTCGTGCTGTCGAGCACCGTGTAGACGGAGCCGTACTGCGTGACCGTCGTGTACAGCGCCGCGTCCGCGCCGAAAATGTCGCGCAGCTTCGCGGGCGATACGGTCTGGATGTCGGCGGCGTTCGTCAGGCCGTTCTGCTTGAAGGTCTCCTCCATCACGGCGACGGGCACGACGTAGTAGCCCGCTTCGGCGACGGGCCGCGTCATCTGCGACAGCAGGCCGTAGGTCGCCTTCACGTCCGACGTGTCGTTCTGCGGCGGCAGCAGCAGGATCGCGCGCGGCTGGCTCTTCTTGAATGCCGTGTAGTCGACATGCTTCGCGGGCGCGGCGCATGCGGCGAGCAGCGCCAGCACGGACGCGGCCGCCAGGCGCCGCGCGGTAATGAACTTGAACATGGCGGCCCTCATTGTTGCGCCTGCGTTTGGGTTTGGGTTTGCGGCTGCGCGGGCGCTGACGGCTTCGCTTGCGGCGCGGCGGCTTTCTTCTTCAGCAGGAAATCCATGAACGGCGACGATTCGGGAAACGACGCCTTCTCGGCCTGGAACGACTGCTCGGCCTGCTGCTCCTTGCCGACGCTCGCGTATAGCATGCCGAGATGCGCCTCGAAGCCGGGCGGCGGGCGGTTGCCCTTTGCGCGGATCTGCTGCAGCGCCTTCTCGAGCGCGTCGATCTGGTCCTCGGGGCTCTTTTGCCCCTTGAAGTATTCGTAGACTTGCGGCTGATAGCCGTCCCATTGATAGAGCGGCTTCGGCTGATTCGCCGCGCAGCCCGCGAGCAGCACGCCGGCTGCCGCGACCGGCAGCCAGGCTCCCGTCTTGAAGGTCTTCTTCATTATTGTCGTTGTCGATGGAAACGATGGATGAGCGGATTCGTCCGCGCCGCGCGGCGCGCCTACTTGCCGGACGCGAGCGCGCCCGCGTCGACCTGTTCGACGAGGTGATTGACCGCGTCCTGGATCGCGAGATCGAGCACCTTGCCGTTGAGCGTCGAGTCGTAGCCGGCCGTGCCGCCGAAGCCGATGATCTCGCGGTTCGACAGGCTGTATTCGCCCGCGCCCTGGCTGGACAGAACGACTTCCGACGTCGTCGTGTCGACGATGTTCAGATTCACCTTCGCGTACGCGATCTGGCTCTTGCCGCGGCCGAGAATGCCGAACAGCTGCTGATCGCCGACTTCCTTGCGGCCGAACTCGGTGACGTCGCCCGTCACGACATAGTTCGCGCCCTTCACCGCCTGCGCTTTCTTCATGAACGCGGCTTCCTGCTTGATCTCGTCGAGGTTCTCGCGATCGAGCACGTTGAAGCGGCGGCTCTGCTGGAGCTGCGTGACGAGGATCGTCTTCGCCTGGCCGCCCAGGCGGTCGACGCCGTCGGTGAAGATGCCGCGCATGTAGCTCGAACGGTTGTCGAACTTGCCGACCGCGATGCCGACCGGCTTGCCGGCGAACGGCTTCTGCGCGCTCGCCGACGGCGGCACGGGCAGCGTGCGCGACGCCTCGGTCGCGCAGCCGGACAATGCGACGATGGCCGATGCCGCGAGGCACGCCAGAACTGTCTTCGAAGTTTCAAACGATGGTCCCTCCTTGGAGATCGCTAAACATGCGGTATCGGCGGCGGCGCGCCGAACGGGCCGGCGCGAACCGCCGCGCCGCGCGAACGCGAATCGACGGATCGCGCTCGCGCGGTTCGGGTCGCCACCCGCGGCGGCGCCCGTGAAGGCGTGCGCGGCGCGCGCACGCCGGCCGGCAGCGATCGCGTGTTGTCCGCGCGATGCGCTGCCGTACGTCAGGTGAAGCATCGAATGGGAAGCGCGCTTGGCGCGAATGGTGCGAATCGCGCGAATCGTGCAGACGGCACGAACGGCACGGATGCATGCGCGGCGGCCGGCGGCCGCGGCATCGCGCCGGCGTGTTCGCGCATGCACGCGATGCGGCGGCGCATGCGGGCCGACAGCGCCGCGCCCGCAGGCACGATGCGAGGATTCGGCGCGGCCGCGACACTTTGCCGCGAGCTCAGCCCGTCGCGCGCCGCGCGGTTCGCCGGCACCGCCGCGGCCTGCGCGTGCGAGCGCAGGCACGTATCGCGGCAAGACAACGCGTTCGCCACCGCGCATGCCGCCGGCCCGATCGCGTCCGCCGCCCCCCGATGCCTGAATGAAGCCAGGCGTGAACTTTTTTTATGTGTCGCCACTAAGCTCTCACAGCACGCAATTATTGTCGTAGTGCGCAACGATAACGGCAACCGTGCACGCCCGACAACAAAAAAGTGCCGAATGTCGAGCGACTGCAACAGCGCGCGCGTTGCGCGATGCATCGATGCGTTTCGATTCCGTACATTTCTCGATGTCGACTGTATCGGCGCGTCCGGCGCGCGTGCGGAACGCCCGGATTCGCCTGCTGTACGTGTCGAATCCGGCACGCGCCGCGATGGCAGGCTCGATTGATTTCGAGATACGTCGGAGATAATGTAGCGCGACGATTCCATCGCTCCGCACGAGAAAGCGGCAATCACGACGATTGCCGCCGATTGCTTCGGCATGCGCATCGATTCCGCACGTTTGCCCGAACTCCCTTAACCGATTCATTGCCTAGCGACCTTATCGACATGCCTTTCGTCACGATCGATGGCCAGCCCCTGCACTATCAGATCAGGGGCGCCGGCGCGCCCGTCCTGTTCGGACACAGCTACCTGTGGGATTCGTCGATGTGGGAGCCGCAGCTCGACGCGCTCTCGAAGTCGTACCGCGTGATCGCGCCGGACCTGTGGGGACACGGCCGGTCCGGCCCGCTGCCCGACGGCACGCGCAGCCTCGACGATCTCGCGAGACAGATGAGCGAGCTCCTCGATCACCTCGACATCGACACCTGCTCGATCGTCGGGCTATCGGTGGGCGGCATGTGGGCGGTGCCGCTCGCGCATCGCGCGCCGCAACGCATCGATCGTCTCGTGCTGATGGATACCTACGTCGGCGTCGAGCCCGACGCGACGCGCAACCAGTACTTCCAGATGCTCGAGGCCATCGACGCGCAAGGCGCGATTCCGGCGCCGCTGCTCGACGCGATCGTGCCGATCTTCTTCCGCCCCGGCATCGATCCGGCGAGCGAGCTGCCCACGGGCTTCCGGCGCGCGCTGCAGGCGTTCACGACCGAGCGGCTGCGCGACTCGGTGATACCGCTCGGCAAGATCACGTTCGGCCGCGAAGACGCGCGCGCGCAACTGAGCGCGCTGCCGGCGGACCGCACGCTCGTGATGTGCGGCGCGAACGACGTCGCGCGGCCGCCCGAGGAAGCCGACGAAATCGCGGCGCTCATCGGCTGCGAAAAGGCGTTCGTGCCGAATGCCGGACATATCTCGAATCTCGAGAATCCGGCATTCGTCACGCAGGCGCTGAGCGATTGGCTCGGGCGCGGCGCGGCCCGCGCGTGACCGATGCGCGATCGACGGTCGAGGCGTGACCGATATGCGATCGGCGCGCCGATCACGCGACCTTGAACTGCCCGACCGCATCGGCGAGCTCGACCGCCTGAGTCTGCAACGCCGAGGCGGCCGCGGCCGACTGCTCGACGAGCGCCGCGTTCTGCTGAACCATCTCGTCGAGCTGCGCGACCGCGCGATTCACTTCCTGGATGCCGCGCGTCTGTTCGTCGGCGGCATTCGAGATCTCGCGCATGATCGTCGTCACGTTCGAAACCGTGCCGACGATGTCGCTCATCGTCTGCCCGGCCTGCTGGACGAGCGTGGCGCCCGTCGACACGCTCGTCACGCTCGAATCGATCAGCGCCTTGATTTCCTTCGCCGCCTGCGCGCTGCGCTGCGCGAGCGAGCGCACCTCGCCCGCGACCACCGCGAAGCCGCGCCCCTCCTCGCCCGCGCGCGCCGCCTCGACGGCCGCGTTCAGCGCGAGGATATTGGTCTGGAACGCGATGCCGTCGATCACGCCGATGATGTCGGCGATCTTGCCGGACGCGCCTTCGATCTCGTGCATCGTCGACACGACGTCGGACACGACCGTGCCGCCGCGCGACGCGACGCTCGCCGCGTTCGTCGCGATGTCGTTCGCCTGGCGCGCGGCGCCTGCCGATTGCGTGACCGTCGACGTGATCTCCTCGATCGACGCGGCCGTCTGCTGCAGGCTCGCCGCCGCCGATTCCGTGCGGCGCGACAGATCGTGATTGCCCGACGCGATCTCGCCCGCCGCATGCCGCACCGATTCGCTCGCGTCGCGGATCACGCGCATCACCTCCTGCAGCTTGCTGACGAACGCGTTGAACGAGCGCGCGATCTGCGCCACTTCGTCGCGGCCGCTATCGGGCAGGCGCTGCGTCAGATCGCCCGTGCCGGAGCCGATCGATTCCATCGCGTCGCGAATGCGCGCGAGCCCGCGGAACGCGACGCCCGTGATCGCGCCGACGATCAGCGCGGCGACGGCGGCAAGCGCGACGAGCGTGCCGATCGAGACGAGCAGCAGCGAATGCATGCCGGCCGTCACATCGGACTTGTCGAGCGCGACGACGGTCAGCCAGTCGGTACCCGGCACGGCGCGCGCGCGCATCAGCTTCGCCGCGCCCGCGACGTGCGCGTCGATCGGCGCGGCGTTCTCGTCGGCCGACGCCGCGGCGAGCGCGTCGATGCTCAAATCGTCGGAGAGATCGGTGACGGGCTTGAGCGTGAGCTTCGAATCGGCATGCGCGACGATATGGCCGCTGCGGTCGACGAGCATCCCGAAACTGCCGGGCGTCGGGTGGATCGCCTTGACGTTCGCGATCACGCTGTCCATCGCGACGTCGCCGGACACGACGCCCTTCAGCGCGCCGTCGCGCATGATCGGCGCGGCGAACGCGACGACGAGCTTGCCCGTGCCGACGTCGACATAGGGCGGCGTGACGACCGGCTTGCCCGCCTGCGCGGCCTGCTTGTACCACGGGCGGCCGGTCGGATCGTAGTCGGGCGGAATACCGGTGGGATCGGAGAATTTCGCGGTCTTGTCCGCGTAGCCGACATAGACATTGGTGAACCCGCCGGCGGCGGCGATCTGCTTGAGCGCCGGAATCGGATCCGGCGAGATCGCGGCGTCTTCGACCGACACGATCATCTGCGTCTTCGACGCGACCCAATCGGCGATGCCGGCTTCGTGGCCGGTCAGCACCGCGCTGAGGTTCTGGCTGATGGACTCGCGGTTATAGCGGTTGGCGACGAAATAGTTGAGCGCCGTGTTGATGACGAGCGAGCCGATGACGATGGCGAGGCACGCGACGAGAATGCGGGACCGGATCGAGGAGAGCATGAAGGGCGACATGGATGTGGAGCGAACCTATTGGTTTACGGCTGCGCAAACGCGCGACTTGACCCGCGGGACGCTGTACGTCTGGTGTTTTCGCTCTAGGGTTTACGCGATGTGCGCGGGCGCTTTTGTCTGAGGTAAGCCGCGCGTTCGCCGGCTTACGATGCGCACGCATCGATCGGCAGACGGGCGCGGCCGCCCAAGCGGGCGGCCGCGCGAACCGTGCCTGAGGCGAGCGTCGCGCCGCCGAACGCACGCGCCCGGCAACGCTCCACGATTGAGGTCAACCAAGCGGCGGCGTCAGCGGAATCGACATCTCGTGCATGAACAGATTCGACGGATCGACCGAGCGCTTCGTCGCGATCAGCGATGCGGCCTTCTCGCCGTAGTACAGATCGAGCCACCTCGGATCGATCTGCGCCGGATCGCTGCCGAGATACTTCATGTCGATGTCCGGATAGTTGATGTAGCAGCCTTCGTAGCGGCCGCTCGCGTCGCGGTACGGCTTGCCGCCCTGATCCGCGTGCACCGCGGAGAACAGATCGTGCAGCCATTCGACGTGGAAGGCGTCGTCGGCGGGATTCGTCCAGTAGGTTTGGTACTGCGATTTCAGCAGCGAACGGCGCTGATAGACCGACGTCGGATTCGCGCTTTCGTCGTTCGCGTTTACGCAGCCGCCGTACGAATCGATCTGCACGAGCGTCTGGCTCAGGCGCGGATCGTCCGCGCCGTTCAGATATCGCCACAGCGCGTCGACCTCGGTCTCGCCGAAATTGCCGATCTGATAGGCGGACTTGTACTTGCCGCGCCGGTTCGCGCCCGACGTGTTGATCGTCTGCGTCAGATACAGCCAGTCCATCTTCAATGCGCTCCGCGCCGCGTGCGCGATGCGCAGGCCGGCCAGCGGGTGGCCGAGCGCCGGCAGATTCGGCGCGATGAACCGGTCCCAGACGACGGGCAGACGATTCGCCGCCGCATTCATCGTGTCGACGAAATCGATGAACGGCGCATCCTCCGGGCCGCCCACCGTTCCGTCCTTGCCCGTGTACTGGATCGCGAGCACGATCGGCCCGGCCGAGCGATGCTGCAGTTTCAGAAGCGTGAACAACCCGCCATTGGCGAGCGCCGGGTCCGCGGCGTTCCAGTTCGCGTCGTTGCGGCTGAACCAATCCCAGTAGGTTTGGAGGAAACGGCCGAAGCTCGCTTGCGTGAAGTGCGACCAGTCATACGCGAGCGTCAGCCAATACGCGGTACGCGGCGCGTTGGGAAGCGCGTTGAAGTAGTAGTTCAGGATCACGCCGAAGTTGCCGCCGCCCCCGCCGCGACATGCGATGAAGAGCGCCCGTTCCGCCGGATCGGTGCTGCCGGAATGCACGTGCTTCGCGCCGAGCGCGCCGCCGGCGGCGGGCGTGAGGATATCGACGCCCGTCAGCCAGTCGACCGTCAGCCCGTGCAGACGCGAGAGCAGCCCATACCCGCCGCCGACGATATAGCCGCCTGCGCCGACCGAATAGCACGAGCCACCGGGCAGCGTCTTGCCCATGGTCTTGTACAGGCCGACATAGCCGTCCCAGTTCTGGCGGCCCGCCGCGACGCGAACCCGATAGCGCGGCGCGCCCGCCGCATCGAACGGCGACGCGATCTGCCCGCGATCATCGATATCGAACCCCGACATCAGGCCGAGATCGATGATCGCGAACGGCCGCCCGTGGTCGTCCGGCAGCCGGTTCGCGACGAACCCCTCATAGCAGTGCCCGCCGCTGCGCACCGTGATCCGGCAACCTTTCGCGAGCGCGTCGCACGACGCCGCGATCACGTCGTCCGCCGTGCGGCAGACATAGATCGCCGCCGCGCCGGCCTCGGCCGTCGGCGGCCAGCGCAGGTTGAAGCCCTTTTGAAGCGTCGAATGACGGGGATCGGCACCGTCGACGTACACATAGGACATCGGAACCTCCGCGAAGGCTACATGCTTCGCAGCCGGGGGGAACAACCGCTCGGCGCGCCCGCATCGTACAAGCGACGCGACGATCGCGGTGCGGGACGGCCATCGAACGAGCGCGAATCCGATGGCCGCAATGCCTTATTCGTGCAGCAGACCGCGACGACACGCGGAAATGACCAGCCGGCTCACGCGAAATTCAGATCGATCACCTGATAGAACGCGTTGGCGGTATCGGCGACGTCCCACACCGCGAGCAGTACGTGATAGCCGGTGCGAGTCGGCAGGTTGAATTCATGAATCGTCTCGCCCTG
This sequence comes from Burkholderia mallei ATCC 23344, assembly GCF_000011705.1. Lineage (NCBI taxonomy): Bacteria > Pseudomonadati > Pseudomonadota > Betaproteobacteria > Burkholderiales > Burkholderiaceae > Burkholderia > Burkholderia mallei. Next base: position 2,989,390 of record NC_006348.1, read on the forward strand.
GGGGATCAACTCCTTGTCCGCATCCGGCCCCCAGTACGGCTGATACGTGTTCAGGTAGACCTTCAGCGGATCGGGCTCGAAATGCGCGCGCGCAAGCCGCGCCTGGGTGTCCCATCCCGGCTTCGTGATCCAGTAAGTCCAGCGCCGCGTCTTGTGCGGCATCGAATACGACCACGAGATTTGCAGCGATTGCCCCGATCGCACCGCGTGTTTCTGCCAATGCGCAACGGAATCGGGTTCGTTGAGTTGCGCGCGGGCATCCGCCGTGCGCCCGCCGCTCGCGATTTCGCCGTCGCGCGGCGGCATGCCGTTGGCGACGTCGTCCGGCGCGTCCGGATCTCTGAGCCCGCTTTGGGTCGCGGGAAAGAACTTGCCGCCCTCCAGCTCATTGACCTGCCCGAAATCGAGCCTTCCTGCTTCGTAGAGATACACGGCGCGCGACTCGGGCGTGATGACGCGGCCATGCCGCGGAGAAATGGACGAAGACTTCGTTGCGCTTCTCGAATCGGTAGTGCTCATTTCGCCTCCTTGGCTGCAAACGTGCCGGACATCGGCAAGACCAACGCTGGAAGCCATTCGCGATACCAGTGAAATTAATGCTAGGTGCTTGGTGGAGATGAAGCCAATAAATTTAGTAAGAACCGGCCTTCACTGGTTTTATATTTCACCTTAAAGAAATTGACTCAAGTCCCGTGCATGAGGCGGTCAACAATGGGAATCCCTCCGGCCGTGGTTCCGGCACCGGAGATGTAAGGTGATTACATAGAATTCAATAAAATTTATATTCAAGAAATGTTTCACTCCGGACGGCGCACCGCAGGGCCCGGCGAGAGGGGACGGGAAGCCGGGGGCGCCGGCATGGAAAAGCGCGCCCTGCGGCGAACAATGCGCCGGGCTGCGACACGACGATCCCCAAGACCGCGCGGCGCACGGCGCCTACGAGCCGGGTGTCGGCGGTCCGTCCCCCCTTCGACATTGGGGGGCGATTCCGGGCCGGAGACAAACCGAAATCGCCGTTCTCGCGCTACTTGAACGTGGGGCCTGCGCCTTCGCTCTGTCGAGAACAGGCCGCGGCGAGTTGCTGCACGGCGTAAGTGTCCTTCACGTCCCCGAGGCTATCCAGAATGCACGTGTGATAGGCGCGATCGCGCGGCTGAAGCATCGCCCAGTTTCGATAGAGCTGGTCACATGCATTGCGCATGAGGCCTGTCGCGGTCGGATTCCGGCTTCCTCGCAACGCGTTGAGGATGCATTGGTTGTACCCCTGCTCCTCGTTGAACGCCGCAGCCGAGAGCGGGCTGAAAACAGCGACGAGCAATAGACGCCTTACGATCGGATGCATGGCCTTTCACCTGGAAGACTGCCGCGAAGCGGTTGTCGAGTTGTCGGTCGACGGATTCGCGGCTTCGTTGCGGGCTTTGCGGGCTGCGGGCCGTACGCGTATTCCGGCGGCGACGTCAGGAACGGTTTCAAAAACGTACGATACAACGGCCGCGCTGCCGATAGGAACGGAGGCATGGGATGGCCCATTGCGATGGGCCAATATGAGAGGCAGACATGTGACGCATCCGGAATCGGCCGGCGAGCCGGGCGATTTGAATCGAATTCTCGATTCGCGAATTATTTCAAGACGCTTGGGGGATTGGCGTGCTTATATTCGCCACGCCTACGTCCGCGTGAGCGCGGTGCGATCGGGTTGGGAAGTGCGCAGGGAACCTGGCGGCGGGGAAATGATGGGGATGGTGAAAGGCTATGTGTACCTGTCGGCCGATTATCTTGCGTAATGGGGTCACCCGGCATACATCGGACGCGGAAGTGATCCAGTTGCCGCAGCCAGCGACGCGAGGAAAGCGCGAAGGGACGGATGGCAAGTGTATTTTAGCTACACTCAGCAAAAACGATCGGAGGGGAAAATCGCTGAAAGCCTTATCTGGCCCCGGCTGGAATCGAAAAAAACTGCAAGAGCCTCGTCAGATAAGGCATTAATGAGCGCCACCTCCTTACGGGTACGACTTAGGGGATAGCAGCCTTATCGCTGCAGTTTTTTTGACCTGCCCCCTACAAACAGGGCCAGCCGGAGTCTAGTAAAGTTCGTTTTCGGAGAAGAAGACGAACATGAAGAAGCGCTTTACGGAACAGCAAATCATCGGGTTTCTGAAGGAAGCCGAGGCCGGTATGCCGGTCAAGGAACTGTGCAGGAAGCATGGGTTCAGTGACGCGTCGTTCTACACCTGGCGCGCGAAGTTCGGCGGCATGGAAGTCTCGGAAGCCCGCCGGCTCAAGGGCCTCGAGGTGGAGAATGCCCGACTGAAGAAACTGCTGGCCGAAGCAATGCTCGATATGGAAGCGTTGAAGGTTGTCGTCAAGGGAAAGCCCTGAGCCCGCAAGCCAAACGCGAAGCAGTGTTGGCGATTCGGGAGAAGGTCAACATCTCCGAGCGCCGCGCCTGCCGGCTTGTCGGGCTTTCTCGCAGCGTGCTGCATTACGACGCGAAGCCGGACCACGAGAATGAGGTGCTCGCGGCGCGTCTGGTGAAGTTGGCGCACGAACGTCGTCGATTCGGCTACCGCCGACTGCACGCCCTGGTGGAACGCGAAGGCACGCACGCCAATCACAAGCGCATCTATCGCCTGTACCGTGAGGCAGGGCTGGCTGTGCGGCGCCGTCGCAAGCGCCACGGCGTCATGATTGAGCGCGAGCAACTGGCATTGCCGGGCGCACCCAACGAGGTATGGTCAATCGATTTCGTGATGGATGCGCTTTCCAACGGCCGGCGCGTGAAGTGCCTGACCGTCGTCGACGATTTCACGAAAGAGGCTGTCGACATCGTCGTCGACCATGGCATCTCAGGTTTGTATGTCGCTCGGGCATTGGACCGTGCAGCTCGCTTCCGTGGCTATCCCAAGGCGGTGCGAACAGACCAGGGACCCGAATTTACGAGCCGCGCGCTTGACCAGTGGGCGTATGCGAACGGCGTCACGCTGAAGTTGATTCAGGCGGGCAAGCCCACGCAGAATGCGTACATCGAATCGTTCAACGGCAAGTTCCGCGACGAATGCCTTAACGAGCACTGGTTCACGACGCTCGCGCACGCTCGGGCAGTCATCGCGGCATGGCGTCAGGACTACAACGAGCAAAGGCCGCACAGCGCACTGAACTACCTTGCGCCGTCAGAGTTTGCGGCGAAACATCGGGCAACCGCGGACGCTCCTGCCGCTTTCCAGGAGTTGGTTTAAAGGGACTTTGCTAGAAGCCCATTGGCCCTATCGAAGGGGCCAGGTCAGTCCGGGCAAGGCGCGCCGCTCGGCAAGCACCGCGATGGCGCGCAAACCACCGCGCAATTGATCGACGCGCTCGACGCCGAATGGCGCGCTGCGCTTTCGCGCTTCGTTATTTCCCTGGTCTGATGAATTGGCCGGCGCGACGTGAAAGCGCGCCGGCCGCATTGCCGACACGTTCTGCTCACCGAATTATTTTCGCCGGAAAGCGTTGATTAAAAACATGATTAAAATCGCTTTCCCGATCATTAAACGAGTCTTTCATTTTTCGTTTTGTTCTTCATTCGAATAGGCGGAAACCCTTACGTGGCGCGGGTTTGCGGCCGGCGGTTCCCTGGCTTGCGAAAAATACGACATTAGTAGTCGCACCAGTTCTCTAAAAATATCCTACTGATTAATTTGATCACCTACACTTGCGCGCTGGCACGAGATCACCGCCCCGCATGCGGTGCATCACGTGCTTAATTGGTGCAAGTGGGTAAAGCAATGCAACCGGCGAATGTCCAGTGATTTTTTGTCGAAACACGAGGATCGGTGCGGGGCGTCGGTGAAAGCGTTTTCTTGGGATTGAAACTGGAGACTTACATGAATATCAAGATGCAAAAGCTGCTGCCGATCAGCGCGGCGGCTATGCTGTTGGCCGCAGCCGCCACGAACGCTGCCGCCGACCAAGTCGTCAAGATCGGCCATGTCGCACCGTTGACGGGCGGGATCGCCCACCTTGGTAAGGACACCGAAAATGGTGCGCGCCTCGCGGTCGAGGAGATCAACGCGAAGGGACTCACGATCGGCGGCCAGAAGGTGACGCTCCAGCTCGATGCACAGGACGACGCGGCCGACCCGCGCACCGCGACGCAGGTCGCGCAGAAGCTCGTCGACGACAAGGTCGTCGCGGTCGTCGGCCACCTGAACTCGGGTACCTCGATTCCGGCCTCGAAGATCTACAGCGATGCGGGCATCGTGCAGATCTCGCCGTCGGCGACGAACCCGGCTTACACGCAGCAAGGTTTCAAGACGACCTACCGCGTCGTCGCGACCGACGCGCAGCAGGGCCCGGCGCTCGCGAACTACGCGCGCTCGAAGGGCGTGAAGAGCGTCGCCGTCGTCGACGATTCGACGGCCTACGGCCAGGGCCTCGCGAACGAATTCGAGAAGAAGGCGAAGGCGCTCGGCCTGAAGGTGGTGTCGCACGACGCGACGAACGACAAGGCGGTCGACTTCCGCGCGATCCTGACGAAGATCAAGGGTGAAAATCCGGACGCCGTGATGTACGGCGGCATGGACGCGACGGGCGGCCCGTTCGCGAAGCAGGCGAAGCAGCTCGGCCTGCGCGCGAAGATCTTCGCGGGCGACGGCGTCTGCACGGAAAAGCTCGCGGATCTCGCGGGCGATGCGACCGACAACGTCGTGTGCTCGGAGGCGGGCGCGTCGCTCGAGAAGATGCCGGGCGGCGCGGCATTCAAGGCGAAGTACGAGAAGCGTTTCGGCCAGCCGATCCAGATCTACGCGCCGTTTACGTATGACGCGGTGTACATCATCGTCGACGCGATGAAGCGCGCGAACTCGACGGATCCGGCGAAGATCGTCGCGGCGATGCCGAAGACGAACTACACCGGCGTGATCGGCACGACGACCTTCGATTCGAAGGGCGACCTGCAGCATGGCGTGATCTCGCTGTACGACTACAAGGGCGGCAAGAAGACGTTCCTGGATGAAGTGAAGATGTAATACCGTCTGCACGGCCGACGGAGGGGGCGGGGCGCGCATGCCGTCAGGCATGCGCGCCTCGTTTTTTTGCCGGCGAAGAAAGCGTGCGATGCGCGGCGCAGGCCGAGCGAGCGGCCGCCCGGCGCTCATGCCATCTCATCATCATGCCGCCACGCCCGGGTGTTTTCTTGCAGGCTCGCCGATCGCGGGCTCAGATTTTCAGCCGGCTCAGCACCTTCGGCGCGACGATTGCGACGAGCGCCGCGCACAGAGCGACGATCGACAGCCCGACCGACAGGTTGGCCGCCTGCGTGACCGCGCCGATCGCGACCGGACCGAACAGCAGCCCGAAGTACGCGAGTCCCGCGACGTGCGCGAGCCCTTCGGCCGCGTGAATGCCGTCGATCCGCGCGGCGGCGGCGAACAGCACGGGCATCATGTTGGCGAGGCCGAGGCCCATCAGCGTGAAGCCCGCGAGCGCGACGAAGGGGGACGGCAGCGCGAGCGCGGCGATCATGCCGACGCACGCGAGCGTCGCGCTCGCGCAGACGAGCTGCGGGGCGCCGAAGCGCGCGCGAACCGCATCGCCCGCGAAGCGCGCGGCGGCCATGCCGCCCGAGAACGCCGCATAGGCGGCGCTCGAGAACGCCGGCGACGCGAGGACGACGTCGCGCATGTAAACAGTCGCCCAGTCGTACATCGCGCCTTCGGCGATCAACGCGACGAGCGCGATGGCGCCGAGCGCCCACAGCGCGGGCGAGCGCCAGCGGTTCACGCGCGGGGCGCCGTCCGCGGCGGCCGTGTGCGGGACATGCGGCAGCACGGCCGGGCACGCAAGCGCGAGCACGAGCGCGCTCGCGAGCGCGGCGAGCCCGAGATGCACGGCGCTCGCCATGCCGGCCGACAGCAGCGCGCCGCCCGCCGCTGCGCCCGCCATCCCGCCGACGCTGAACATGCCGTGCAGCATCGACATGATCGGTTTGCCGAATGCCGATTCGACGGCGCTCGCCTCGGCGTTCACCGCCACGTCGAGCGTCGCCATCGAGAAGCCGAACAGCGCGAGCACCGCGAGCAGCAGCGGGTAGGTCGGCACGACGAGGATCAGCGCGCCGCTCGCGGACATCGCGAGGCCGCCGGCGAGGCAGGCGGTGCGCGATCCGACGCGCGCGATCCAGCGCGCGTTGGTCGTCATCGCGACGATCGAGCCGATCGCGACCGCGAGGAGTGCGAACGACAGCAGCGCGGGCGACAGCGCGAACTTGTCGCGCACCGTCGGCACGTGCACGCCCCATGACGCGTACATCATGCCGGCGACGAAGAAAAGCGCCATCGTGGCCGCCCGCGCGCGGTGGCGGGCGGAGGCGGGAAGCCGGCGATGGGCTGAGGCGGGCGAGGCGAGATCGGGCGGCTGGTCGGACACGGGAAGCTGGGCGAAGAAAGGCGATCGGCTGCGAACGGCGCGCGAAGCTTACATCGCGCTTAACGAAACAGCGCCGATTCTAGCGGAGCGCGGTGCACTTCGCTTGCGCTCGCCGGGTTGCGCGCGATGCGCCGCCAGGCGCATGCTTGGGGGCGACCGATCCGGGTCGGTCCGGGCCGGCACGGCTTGGCCGGCCATGCGCTCCCGCCGGGTGCACCGTCGCATGCCGCATGCCCGGGGGCGGCGCAACGCGCCGCGCACAGCCGCGGCGACGCGGCCGACGTCTCGCTTCCGCAAGCAAGGATTTCGCACGTGAACATTTCTGCAGCCTTACCGCTTCATTTGCTCCATCGCAACGTGCTCGGCACGCTCGCGACGCACTCGCGCGCGCCCGAGGGCTATCCGTATCCAACCGTGGTGCCGTATGCGGTCGACGCGCGGCACCGGCCGATCGTGCTCGTGAGCGGGCTCGCCGAGCACACGCGCAATCTCGCGGCCGATCCGCGCGCCGGGTTTCTCGTCGTCGACGGCCTGGGGGACGCGGCGGGCGCGTCGGACAGCGTGCTCGAGGCGGAGCGCGCCACGCTCGTCGGCCGCTTCGAGCCGGCCGGCGCCGATCCGCACGTGGTCGCGCGTTATTTGCGCTATCACCCGGACGGCGAGCGCTATCTCGCGCTCGGCGACTTTACGTTCTGGGCGCTCGCGTGCGAGCGGCTGCGCTATATCGGCGGATTCGGGCGAATGGGATGGCTCGACGCGACCGAGTTGGACGCGCTCGCGCCCGTCGGCTACGACGACGAACGCGCGCTATGGGACGAATACGGCGCGTCGCGGGAGCGGCGCGCGGGGCTCGAGCTGCTCGGCGTTGACCGTTATGGCGCGGACTGGCGTTTGAACGGGCTCAAGCGCCGCACGCCGTTCGACGCGCCGAAAATGGATGTCGAATCGCTGCTCGCGGCGCTGCGCGAGGCCGCCGCCGTTTCGCTCATGTAAAGCGATAGTGCCGATTATGAGCGATTCCGCACATTGTGAGCGTATTAAACGAGATAAGAAGGAGGTCATGCTTTCAATCAACGGAACCTTTCGTTTCATGAAAACTTTCAATTTCGGTTGTCCGGGGCGATTGCGCAGTTTGCGAGCTTAAAATATGTACTGAATTCAGACAATCCACTTGTAAGATTGGCGATAATTGCAAATGAAGCGGATGCTGGTCAATTTGAACAATCAAATCACAAAATACAACGTTTATTTTCTGCGATACGGTATTCACTGAATTCTTTTTTGTGCTAACCTTTGACCCAATTATCCGAGGCATCGTTAGTTAAGATGGCAAGCCGGCCCAAGATCGGCGCCATTTGGTCAGATAAAAGGGAATTTATGTCTTCTTACAAGGACCTTCTCGCTCAGCGAGAGAAGCTGGAGAAGCAGATCGAAGAAGCCAAGTCGCGCGAATACGCGGAGGTATTGAGCGACGTCAAGCAAAAGATCGCCGATTACGGTTTCACGCTCGCGGAACTCGGTCTCGGTCGTGGCAAAGCTGGAAAAGCGGGGCGACCCCGCGCTGGCGTCGCGGCGAAATACCGCGATCCGGAATCCGGCGCAACCTGGTCGGGCCGCGGGAAGCCTCCTCGCTGGATCGCCGGCAAGAATCGCGAACAATTCGCGATCTGAGCGCAACCCGCCAGCCAAACACCAAAGGCCACACCCCTTCGAGGGGTATGTGGCCTTTGGTGTTTTGAAAGTCGGCCGCGGGCTCGGCATTTGTCACAAAAATGTCATGTTCAGCGGTAAATGAAAATGCGTTGCGTTTTCATAAGCGATTGATTTTGTTTGTTTTTTTGGTGGGCGGCCGCGCGCGTTCGAGCCCCGCTTGATAGAATTGCGGTGTCCATCGCCGCATTCGATATTACATGTCCACATTTTCAAACGACGACCTGGCGTCGGAAAAACAGGTCGTCGCCCGTCAGAGCACATTCGTCAGTATCGTCCTCAACGTGATTCTGGCGACGCTGCAGGTGGTGGTCGGTGTAATTGCGCATTCCCAGGCTTTGATTGCCGATGGCGTCCACTCTTTGTCGGATCTGGTTTCCGATTTCGTGGTACTGCTCGCCAATCGGCATAGCGGCGCAAAACCGGACGCCGACCACAATTACGGTCACAGCCGTTATGAAACGGTTGCTTCATTCTTTCTCGGCGCGATCCTGATTGCGGTCGGCGTGGGGATGCTGTGGCGCGCGGGCGACCGGCTCGTGCATCTCGAAGACATCCCGCCCGTGCATGCGAGCGCGCTGGCCGTCGCCGTGGTCGTGCTGCTGTCGAAGGAGGGGCTGTTTCGCTACATGCTGCGCGAGGCGCAGCGCGTGCGCTCCGCGATGCTCGTCGCGAACGCGTGGCATGCGCGCTCGGACGCCGCGTCGTCGCTGGTCGTCGCGATCGGCATCATCGGCAGCCTCGCCGGCGTGCGCCTTCTCGATCCGATCGCCGCGGCGATCGTCGGCTTCATGGTCGCGCGCATGGGCTGGACGTTCGGCTGGGACGCGCTGCAGGACCTGTCGGACCGCGCGCTCGACGAGAGCGCGTCGGCCGAGATCCGCGCGCTCATCGTATCGACGCCCGGCGTGCGCGACGTGCACGACCTGCGCACTCGCAAGATGGGCGATTCGGCGCTCGTCGACGCGCATATTCTCGTCGATCCGATGATGTCCGTCTCCGAGGGGCACTACATCGCGGAGGCCGCGCGCTCGCGCGCGCTCACCGACCGGCGCGTGCTCGACGCGCTGATCCACGTCGATCCCGAGCACGACGTCGCGCGCCGCACGGTGCTCGATCTGCCGCCGCGCGATCAGCTCGAAGGGCAAATCGAGGCGACGCTCGAGAAAGCGGGGCTGCGGGCGAGCGCGATCAATCTGCATTACCTGAGCACGGGGCTCGAAATCGACATCACGCTTGCACCGGATGCAAGCCGGGATCGGCAGGGCGGCCACGACCCGGCCGCTCGTTTGGATATCGAAGCATTGAAGCGGCAGTTCGGCGCACAGCGTCTCGGCATGTCGCGCGCGCTTGCGTCAAGCGACGCGGCGGCGGTTGGCCGGCTGTCCTGATCAGGGGCGAGCGCGATGCAAAAGAGTGCGGCACGGCGCTGCGCGTGCCGCGGCGCGCGCCGAGCGCCGGGCCGGCGAGCGCGCGCCGGCGCGATCGCGCTTGCCGCTCGACATGAACCCGCCCACCCGACGTAGCCGGGCGCAACGAGGCGCAAGCGGCGCCGAACCCGCCCGCGCGTCAGAGCGGCAACTGCGTGTCGAACTTGATCTCGCGCAGCACGACGCTCGTGCGGACTTGCGAGACGGCGGGAATCTTGAAGATCCGCTCGTGCAGGAAGATGTCGTAAGCCTTGATGTCCGGCGCGACGATCTTGAGGATGTAATCGGCTTCGCCCGTCGTGCTGTAGCACTCGGTCACCTCGGGGCAGGTCGCGATCTCCCGCTCGAACTGCTCGACGCCGCCTTCGTTGTGCCGGGTCAGGTGGACGTGCGCGAGCGCGCAGATATGGAGCCCGAGCTTCTCGCGGTCGAGCAGCGCGGTGTAGCGCTGGATCACGCCGGACTGCTCCATGTCCTTGATGCGGCGCCAGCACGGCGTGCTGGAGAGGCCGACCTGATCGGAGATCTCCTGCACGGAGCGGCGCGCGTCGAGCTGCAACAGGCGAAGGATTTTTTGCGAAAAGGTATCGAGGGTCACCTGCGCCTCCAAAGCGGCTACAACATTTGGCAATGGTAGAGGCGGGTGAAAAGAAAGGCAATCTGGAGCCGTTGAAACGAGTGATATTCGCTAATTTCTCGGGCCGTCGGCGGCATTTTGTGCTGATTCATCCGCTTCTTCGACGGGCGGCGCCGACGCCTTCGCCGTCTGCAGCGCGCGCAGGTCGGCGAGCATGTTGCAAAAGAGCGCGCCTTGCTCGATCGCATCGTCGAGCGCGACGTGCGTGTGCGGATAGTCGTCGAACCAGCGCTTCGGGAAGCGCGGCTTGATCGCCTTCCGGTACGGCAGGCCGGTGATCGCGAACGCGAGCGTCTTGATGTCGAGCGCCGACCACGAAAACGGGCAGCGCCCGGTGAAGCGCATCATGTACCAGAACATGAACGTGAAATCGAAGCCCGCTGGCATCGCGACGAACACGGGCTTGCCGGGCAGCGCCTCGACCCATTCGACGTACGCGGCGAGCGCGGCCTCGGGCGCCTGCAAATCGCGCCGGCATGCGGCCCACGCTTCGGGCTGCGTCTTCCACCATGCGGCCTGCACCGGGTGAGCCGCCGCGCCCGGCAGCAGCTCGAGATTCGCGGAGAACGTCGCGATCAGTTCCTTGTCCTCGGTGAACGCGGCGGACGCGAAGCTCAGCATCGAGTGCGGGCCCGGGATCGGGCCGTCCGCCTCGACGTCGGTGCTCACGTAGATTTCGCGGCTCGGCATCGTCGGCGCGGCGCTCATCCCGCCACCCCGTCCGCGACGAACGGATTCGTGCGGCGCTCGTCGCCGAACGTCGACACGGGGCCGTGGCCGGGCACGAACGTGACGTCGTCGCCGAGCGGCCAGAGCTTTTCGCGGATCGAGCGGATCAGGTCCGCGTGGTTGCCCCGCGGGAAGTCGGTGCGGCCGATCGAACCGGCGAACAGCACGTCGCCGACGACCGCGAGCCGATGCGCGCGGCTGAAGAATACGACGTGGCCCGGCGTGTGCCCAGGGCAGTGATAGACCTCGAGCGTTTCCTCGCCGAAGGCGAGCGTGTCGCCGTCGGCGAGCCAGCGGTCCGGCTCGAACGCTTCGGCCGCCGGAAAGCCGAAGCGCTCGCTTTGCATCGGCAGCTTTTCGATCCAGAAGCGCTCGTCTTCGTGCGGCCCCTCGATCGGCACGCCGTAATGCGCGGCGAGCCGCTTCGCGCCCGCGCAATGGTCGACGTGGCCGTGCGTGAGCAGCACCTTCTCGACCTGCACGTGCTGCCGGGCGACCTCCTGCTCGATCAGTTCGAGATCGCCGCCCGGATCGACGACGGCGGCGCGTCCCGTCTTTTCGCAAACGAGCAGCGAGCAGTTCTGCTGGAACGGCGTGACCGGAATGAGCGTGACTTTCATGGCGCGGGAAGCGGCTAAAACCCCCGATTGTACTGGCCGCGCGAAGCGCTCGCCGCGCGCACCGGTTCAATGCCGATTGTTTCGATCATAGAGAGAATCAATCGTCCGAGCCCGCCGTTTTTGAAGCTGCCGTTTTCGTTTATGTATAATGCGGCCCAGTGTGCGTGGAAGACCACGCCGTCAGTGGGTGTTCGGAGGACGTCTTTTCGCCTTCCGTGACGCCGTCAATGCAAGCGCCCGCCGGGGAATCCGGCGGTGCATCCAGTACCGATTCGTCGGTGCTCACGTCTTGTCCGGCCGGGCGCAACGCGCCCGCTGCGGCCCTGCTGCCGCGACGCCGGATGAGGCCTATGCCGCCGTTCCTGCGCGTCTGAGTTCACGACGCGCACGAGCGTGGAAGCCATGTTCGATTGGCGGCATGTGGGGTCTGGTCAGGCTGCCGGGGACAGGTTGCGCCAGACGTGAAAGCTAATCAGGACCGGTTGCGGCAGAACGTGAGCCGCGCCAATGCAAGCCGCCCGCGCAAGCGCGACTGGGGCATGCATGTCCGTCCGGATCGCATTCGTAGCGACACGATCCGTACAAGCAGGCGACACGTCGATGAAATTTCGATTACCGAGGCATCTCGGGACTCTAGCTGTATTTTTCGCGCTGACAGGCTGCGCGGTGCCGCCGAACGCACCGACCTCCGAGCAGGCGAAAAGCGCCGCGTCGAAGGATGCGCTGCGCACGGCCGCATCGGGCGCGGCCAGCAACAATAAGGAATCGGCGGGCGCGCCGCTGAACTTCGACACGGCGCTCGCCTCGATGCCGGCCGCCGGCTCGCAGGACGTCTCGCGCCAATCGCTCGCGGACGCGAAGCCGATCGATGCCGCGGACATCTCGGATTTCCGGCAGACCGGCCGCGCGTCATGGTACGGCAAGGGTTTTCACGGCCGCCGCACCGCGAACGGCGAACGCTTCAACATGAACGAATTCACCGCCGCACACCGGACGCTGCCGCTCGCGTCATACGTGCGCGTGACGAACCAGGCGAACGGCAAGTCCGTCGTCGTGAAGATCAATGATCGCGGTCCGTTCTCGCGCGGGCGGATCCTCGATCTGTCGTACGCGGCCGCGAAGGTGATCGGCCTGGTCCATGCGGGTACCGCGCGCGTGAAGATCCAGGGGCTCTCGCCTGAAGAGGCGCGCGTCGCGCGCGACGAGATGCTCGCGTCGAACAGCACGACGAAGTAATCGCGACAACGGCGTTGCATCGCCCGCCGGGCGACGATCGAACGCAGACGAAAAGGGCCGCTTCATGCGGCCCCAGACTGCTGACGAACCCCACGTTTTTGTGAGCGTGGGGTTTTGTCTTTCTGGGATCAGGATTGCGGGTTCGCCGCGAGCGGGTAGTCGAAGCTGCAGCGCAAACCGCTCACCAGACGCAGCAGCATGCGCACGAAGCGCCAATCGGGACCCGCTGGCCCCTTTTTCCGCTTCCGCGCCAGCAGCATCGCAATCTTCTTGATGTTCTGTGCCGCCGCGGCCAGCAAGCACTGCTCGGCCACCTTGCGTAGCCCACGCATACGGGCATAACGGTGCCCATGCAGCTGCTTGGCATCGGCGAAGCTGCGCTCCACCGTCTGCTTGCGCCGCGCGTAAATGCGTTGGCCCCATTCGGTCAAGCGCCGCGCGTCCACCCGCTCCTTGGCGCGCTCCCACACGTGGCGCGTTACCACCTTCACCGCGATCGCACTGTTCGTGCACTGCGATCGTACCGGGCAGCGCCCGCAGATCTGCGCATTGGATTTGTATTCCCGATAGCCGAGCCGATTGGTCGTGCTGTACGGCAGGGCCTGCCCCTGCGGGCACACGTATTCGTTGCGATACGCGTCGTACTTGAACTGCCGTTTGTAGAACATGCCCGGCTTGTGGTTCGGCGTGCGATAGCCCATCACCCCGGCAATCCCTCGCTCCTCCAGCCCCTGGCACACCGCCGGCGTGAAGTAGCCCGCATCCAGCCCCACCGCCTCGACCTTGAACTCAAAGCGCTCGCGCTGGCGATCCAGCCGATCCAGATACGGCTGGCTGTCATGCACCGAGGCCGGCGTCACATGCGTATCGGTGATGATCGCGTGCTTGGCATCCACCGTGCGGTGGTCCAGATAGAAGAACCCCTTCGGCTTGTCGTCCCGCACCATGTAGCCGCTGTCCGGATCGGTCCGGCTGAGCTTGGTGTCCTTGCTAGACGGCGGCTCATCGTCGTCGCGATCCAGCGGCTTCCTGCCATGCGCGGCCCGGTCCGCATCCACTGCCGCGTTCAATGCCTCCGTGTAGGCGGCCGGCGTCTGCTCCAGCTTCACCACATCGAACTTGCCTTTGTTCGCGTTCGCCTTCAGGTGCGTGCTGTCCGTGTACAGCACCCGACCGTCGACCAGCCCGCGCTTGATCGCCTGCCGCACGATCTCGTCGAAGATCTCCTGATACACCGTCGTGTCCGTGAAGCGTCGGCGGCGATTCTGCGAGAACGTTGACGCATCCGGCACCTTGTCGGTCAGCCGGAACCGGGCGAACCAGCGATAGGCGACGTTGACCTGGACCTCACGCATCAGTTGCCGCTCGCTGCGCACCCCGAACAGGTAGCCGATGAACAACAGCTTGAACATCACCACGGGATCGAGCGCCGGCCGCCCGTTGTCCGCGCAATACAGATGCGCCACCTTCGCGCGGATGAACTCGAAATCCACCGCCGCATCGATCTGGCGCAGCAGGTGGTCCTTCGGCACGAGTTCCTCGAGCGTCACCATCTCGAGTTCGTGCTGCGTGGGCATGGGCGTCTTCAGCATCACGCCATTAAAAAACAAAAATCCCCCACTTGGCGAGGGTTTGTCAGCAATCTGAACCCGCTGAAACCAGCGGGTTTTTTGTTCGCGAACAGCTCGTTTCAGCGCTTGTTCACTGCGTCCTTGAACGCCTTGCCAGCCGTGAACTTGACCGTCTTGGCTGCCGGGATCTTGATGGTCTCGCCCGTCTTGGGGTTGCGGCCGGTGCGCGCTGCGCGCTTGCCCGAGCCGAAGCTGCCGAAGCCGATCAGTTGAACTGAGTCGCCTTTCGACACAGCCTTCTTGATCACTTCGAGGAGCGTGTCCAGCGTTTCGCCGGTTTGAGCCTTGCTGGCGCCCGTCTGGGCGGCGACGGCGTCGATCAGTTCCTGTTTGTTCATTAAGGTTCCTTTCCAGGTTAGGTTGACACGAACAGCGCGAACGCGCCGATTATACGTGCGCGAACCGTGCCGTCTATAGTGTGTGGCAACGGCACGGCGCAATGTTATTGCGCCGCGCAACGCACCGCCGGGTTTGCCTCCTGGCAGCTCCGCGATACGGCGCTTGCTATGATAGCGCAGCGCAAACCCAATAACGACAAGGGTTTCAAAGATTTTCGAGCGAATTTTGTCGAGTTAGATGCGTTCCGCGCGGCTTTCGGGCCGCGCGAACCGGCTTCGCCGCGGCTTGGCCGAAGCCCGCGCGCGGTTTCGTTGGATTTTGCCAACGCCAGGCGGGACGGGGCTCTCGCGGCGGTTCGCCGCATTTTCGCCGCCTTCATTTTTGTTTCGCATGACCGATCGAATCGTTCCGGCGACGCTCGTCTTCCGCGAGGACGGCACCGTCGTCTCGCCGCTCTACGGCGACATCTACCACAGCGCGGCCGGCGCGCTCGCCCAGGCCGACCACGTGTTCATCCGCGGCAACGGCCTGCCGGAACGTTGGCGGCACGAGCGAGCTTTCACGATTATCGAGACAGGATTCGGCACGGGCTGCAACTTTCTCGCGACATGGGCTGCATGGCGTGCGGATCCGTCGCACTGCGAGCGGCTTCACTTCGTCTCGGTCGAAAAGCATCCGTTCGCGCGCGAAGATCTGCGGCGCGCGGCCGCGCATATCGTTGCATATACAACTATTACAACTATTACGCCGATTGCGCCGCTCGTCGACGAGCTCGCGAACGCATGGCCCGCGCTGACGCCGGGCGTGCATCGTCTCGAATTCGACGACGGGCGCGTCACGCTCACGCTCGTGTTCGGCGACGCGCTCGACGTGCTGCCGAACCTCGCGCTGCGCGCGCACGCGTTCTATCTCGACGGCTTCGCGCCGTCGAAGAACGCGGATTTGTGGTCGCCCGCGATCTTCAAATCGCTCGCGAAGCTTGCCGACGAACGCGCGACGTTCGCGACCTACACGAGCTCCGGCGCCGTCAAGCGCGCGCTCGACGAAGCGGGTTTCGCGTACCGAAAAGTCGACGGCTTCGCCGGCAAGCGCGCCATGCTCGTCGGCGAATTCGCGCCGCGCTGGCGCGTGCGCCGCCATGAGCCGCCGCGTGCGTTCAGCACGGATAGACGCGACGCGATCGTGATCGGCGCGGGCCTCGCCGGCTGCGCGGTCGTCGAGCGGCTCGCCGCGCGCGGCTGGCACGTGACGCTGATCGAGCGGCGCGAGCGGATCGCGAGCGAGGCGTCGGGCAACCCCGCCGGCGTATTCCATCCGATGATCGCGCGCGACGATAACCTCGCGGCCCGCCTGTCGCGCGCCGGCTTCCTGCACGCGCTGCATCGCTGGCGCGCGCTCGAGCGCGCCGGGCATGCGTTCTCGCGCAGCACACATGGCCTCGTTCAGCTTGCCACGTCGGACGATGAATTCGAGCGGATGCGCGAGAGCATCGACGCGCTCGGCGTGCCGGCCGAGCTCGCCTCGGCGCTGTCGCGCGACGACGCGAGAGCGCTGTTGCGAACCGACGTCGCGCACGGCGGCTGGCTGTTTGCGCAGGGCGGCTCGATCAGCCCCGCCACGCTCGCGGCCGCTCAGTGCGCGGCCGCGGGCGACAGGCTTTCGCGCATCGTCGGCGTCGAGATCGCGCGGCTCGAACGCGGCGGCGACGGCCGCTGGCGCGCGCTCGACGCATCGGGCGCGACGATTGCGCAGGCGAGCGTCGTCGTCGTCGCGAACGCGGCCGATGCGGCGCGCATCGCGGGCCTGCGGCATGCGCCGACGCAACGCGTGCGCGGCCAGTTGACGCTGCTGCCGCCGGGCAGCGCGCCCGCCGTGCCGCTGCCCGTGATCGGCGACGGCTACGTCGTGCCGCTCGCGAACGGCGTCACGCTGACGGGCGCAACCTATGAACCGGACGATACGGATGCGACACCGCGCGAAGCCGGCCATCGCGAGAACCTCGAGCGGCTCGAACGGCTGCTGCCAGCGTTTTCCGCGAACGCGCTCGATGCGGGCGCGCTCGCGGGCCGCGTCGGCTTTCGCTGCGTCGCGAGCGACCGGCTGCCGCTCGTCGGCGAGCTCGGCGACGAGGCGGCGGCCGCGCGCGAGGCGGCGGCGCTGACGGGCGCACGGCTGCGCGACGTGCCGCGCGCGACGGGCCTCTACGGCGCCTTCGGTTACGGCTCGCGCGGGCTCGTCTGGGCGGCGCTCGGCGCCGAGCTGATCGCCGCGCAGATCGACGGCGAGCCGTGGCCGCTCGAGCGCGAACTCGCCGAAGCGATCGACCCGGCGCGCTTCCTCGTTCGCGCGCTGCGGCACGGCCGCGTCGCCTGAACCGCCCGCGGCCGGCGCACGCTCGCCATCCGGGCAATCGCACGACGCACCGCGACGGCGCTCGGCGATACGCGGAAGCGACATCCTCACAGATACGCCGGCCGGTTATCCACGTCACCCTGTGGATAACCGCGCAAATTCCCGACCCAATCGCTGTGCAACCGATGTGGACGTAAACGGGGTAACTCCGCACGGCCGCACAGACCCGAAAAAGTTGCCCATTGAAACCCTGTGCGGGCAAACAGGCTGTGCGTCCGGTTATGCGCCCCGCAAGTGCATGATCCGGCGGCGTAAACGCCGGTTATCCACAGAAAAACGGGTGTCTTGTTAACTCTTACTACGTATGTATACAGGTTTACCTCAAGATAAAGAGGCCTACCTCCACGATCGGCCACCGTTTGCCCGATTTCGATCCGGACCGCTATACCTGTGGCACAATCGGTCTCCTTCACGCACGTCATGGCGCAGCGCCACGATTGCATCAACGGAACGGTCGGCTCGAATTCGGATCTGAGGATTTGAGATCGCGCTGTCCATTCACACACGCCAGGCCGACCCAGATCGGCCGCAAGCCCGACTGACCGTCGCACCCTTTTCGGCGATGCGGGCTTACCCCATGTCCTAACGGTCGTACAGAACAACGAACGACGGGGCAACCCCTCATCCAGCGCGCATCATTCGCTCGACTCGCTCGATCCGCGTCGCCGGAGGTTGCCTTCCAAAGGAGAAGTCACCACGATGAAGTCAGCGTTCTCGTTTCTACCCAACTGGCCGCTCGCCCCGGATGCGATTTTCTGGGCCGGCTTCGCGCTGTTCGCCGCCGGGCTTTGCGGCGAGCTCTGCTATCGCGCATGGCGCCTGCCGCGCATCACCGGCTACGCGGTGATCGGCCTCGTCGCCGGCTCGTTCGGCTTCGGCGTGATCGACGCGAGCACCGACGACACGTCGCGGCTCCTCGTCAACGTCGCGCTCGGCCTGCTGCTGTTCGAGCTCGGCAGCCGGCTCGACTTGCGCTGGATCCGCCGCAATCCGTGGCTCATCGCCTCGAGTCTCGCCGAGGCGACGCTCACGTTCGTGCTCGTGCTCGCGGTGCTGCTGCTGCTCAAGGTGCCCGGGATGATCGCGCTCGTGCTGGCGGCGATCGCGATCTCGACGTCGCCCGCGATGGTGATCCAGCTGAAGACGGAGCTGCGCGCGGAAGGGCAGGTCTCGCAGCGGCTCATCACGCTGTCCGCGCTCAACAGCGTCTATGCGGTCGTGCTGACGAAGCTCGTCACGAGCTGGCTGCATCAGGAAGCGTACGGCAACGTGTTCGCGACGATCCTGCAGCCGATCTATCTGCTCGCCGGCTCGTTCATCGTCGCGTATCTGTTCGCTCGCGCATGCAACTATCTGTTCAGGCACGTCGCGGCGACGATGCGCGACGAACATTCGTTCGTCGCGCTGTTCGGCCTTGTCGTGCTGGCGATTGCGGTCGCGCAGGTGCTCAAGCTGTCGACGATGCTCACGCTGCTGCTCGCCGGCATCATCGTAAAGAATCTCGAGGCGCGTCCGCAATTGTGGCCCGAGCACTTCGGCACGGCCGGCTGGCTTCTCACCGTGATCCTGTTCGTGCTGACGCTCACGTCGTTCGAAGGGCAGGACATCGCCGCAGGCGGGCTCATCGCGGGCGCGCTGATTGCGACGCGCTTTCTCGCGAAGCTCGTCGGCGTGCTCGCGTTCGCGAAGCCGAGCGGCCTCGGCGTGAAGCAGGGCATCGCGCTCGGCGTCTCGCTCGTGCCGATGTCGGCGCTCGCGTACCTGCTCGTCGACGACACTTACCAGCTTTATCCGAATTTCGATCCGCGCCTGCGCGCGGTCGTCATGTGCTCGATCGTCGTGCTGCAACTGATCGGGCCGCTCGTCGTCTATCGTAGCCTGTCGGCCGTCGGCGAGCGGCGCGACGCGAGCTGAGCCGCGCGCTCGACGCTTTTCGCCCTGTTATCCGGAATCACGCCATGGCACTCGAAACCTTCGTCAATTCCGAACCGTTCACGTTCGGCGTCGAGCTGGAAATCCAGATCGTCAATACGCACAACTACGATCTGACCAAAGCGGCATCCGATCTGATGCGGCTCATCAAGGATGCGAAATTTCCCGGCAACATCACGCCGGAAATCACCGAAAGCATGATCGAGCTCTCGACGGGCATATGCAGAACGCACGATCAGGCATTGGGCGAACTGCACGCCATCCGCGACACGCTCGTGAGCGCGGCCGACCAGCTCAACGTCGGCCTTTGCGGCGGCGGCACGCACGCGTTCCAGCAATGGAGCGAGCGGCAGATCTTCGACGCGCCGCGCTTCCAGTACATTTCCGAGCTGTACGGCTACCTCGCGAAGCAGTTCACGGTGTTCGGCCAGCACGTGCACATCGGCTGCCCGGACGCCGACAGCGCGTTGTTCCTGTTGCACTCGATGTCGCGTTTCATTCCGCACTTCATTGCGCTTTCGGCGTCGTCGCCGTACGTGCAGAACGTCGACACCGGATTTCATTCGGCACGCCTGAATTCCGTGTTCGCGTTTCCGCTGTCGGGCCGCGCGCCGTTCGTGCTCACCTGGCACGGCTTCGAGGAATACTTCACGAAGATGGTGAACACGGGCGTCGTCAACAGCATGAAGGACTTCTACTGGGACATTCGCCCGAAGCCCGGCTACGGAACGATCGAAGTGCGCGTGATGGACACGCCGCTGTCGGTCGACCGCGCGGCCGCGATCGCGTGCTACATCCAGACGCTCGCGCGCTATCTGCTGATCGACCGGCCGCTCAAGCTGTCGGAGGACGACTATCTCGTCTACACGTTCAACCGTTTCGAGGCGTGCCGCTTCGGACTCGAGGGCACCTGCGTGAATCCGCAGACGGGCGAGCGCCGGACGATCGCCGAGGACATCCTCGACACGCTCGATCGCATCGCGCCGCACGCGGCGGCGCTCGGCTCGCGCGCGGCGCTCGACGAGATCGGCGCGCTCGCGAAGGCGCGCGTCAACGACGCCTCGTGGCTGCGGACGATCTTCAAGCAGGAAAAATCGCTGAACGAAACGGTTCGCCAGCAGTGCCTGCGGTGGCGCGAATGAAAAATAGTTTTGCAAATCCCCGCACCCGGCGAGCCCGGGTTTAGGTTTACCTCGACGTATACGTATGTAAACGTAGTAGTAGTTAACAAGCCCCCGCCGATTCTGTGGATAACTTGATATTTCGCCGCAAAGTCAAGGGCCTGTGACATTGACAACGAAGTGGATCGAGCTGGAATTCCGACGGATGCGCGGGGATGGAAATTTTTTCGGCTTGGCCTGTGCGGCGGTTGTCAAGAAACGACACACAGTTCGTTCCTGTGGTTATTTGGGTGTTATCCACAGATTTGGTGGGATAACTTAGCTGTGCGATTTTCCGCTCTCGCTTAGAATGTCGGCTTCGCGGTGGTTGGCGCCGACGGGGGCGCTGAAATCGCGTGCAGGTTCGCAGCGTGTGCCTCGCGGCGAACATGTCGGACGCGCTCGTCCGGGTGCGCCCTTTTGAGACAGAGATCGAGACCTGATCTCCCCACAAACGGCCGCCTTCGAAAGACGGCCGGCAACAGCGAAAAGACTATGAGCGATGGTGTTTACGGGAACCAGGCTGCGGGGCGAGTGACCCACAGCCTGTTGCGGTTGAGCACGGCTATGCGGAGCCAGGCATGGGATTGGGCGGAAGGCGAGGGGTTGACGCCGACGCAGGGTGAAATCCTCGTGCTGCTGTTCCAGCGTAAAGGGCCGATGCGTCTGGGCGAGATTGCGCGCGAAACGCAGTTGACCGCCGCAACGACGAGTGATGCGGTGAGCACGCTCGAGCACAAGGGGCTGGTCGAAAAGCGGCGCGCGCTCGACGACGGCCGCGCACTCGCGGTGCTCCTGAGCGCGCGCGGCCGCACGGCGGCGAAGAAGGCGCTGCAGTGGCCCGACTTCCTGTCGAAGGCGGTCGGCACGCTCGGCGGCGACGAGCAGGGCGTGCTGTACCGCGCGCTGCTGAAGACGCTGCGTGAGCTGCAGGTCAACGGCGACATTCCGCCGCACCGGATGTGCGTGACGTGCAAACATTTCCAGCCGGGCAAGGCGGCGCGCAAGCCGACGTACCGCTGTTCGCTGCTCGATCTGACGATGACGGACAGCGATCTGCGTCTCGATTGCGCGGTGCATGAGGAAGCGGACGTCCTGACGCAGAAGAAGACCTGGAAGCTCTTCGCGCAGGCGTGATGCGCGTCGAGCGAACGCTCGTTCGCGCCGGAGGCGCCGATGAACGCTGAAGTCGTTGCGATTCGCCACGTGCATTTCGAGGATCTCGGCAGTTTCGAGCAGGTGCTCGGCGAGCGCGGCCGGCGCGTACGGTATGTCGACGTCGGCGGCTCCCGCGTCGAGGTGCTCGACGCGCTCGAGCCGTCGCTGCTCGTCGTGCTCGGCGGGCCGATCAGCGCTTACGACGACGAGCTGTATCCGACGACGGCGCCGCTCGCGGCGCTCGTCGGCAAGCGCATCGAAGCGGGGCTGCCGACGCTCGGCGTCTGTCTCGGCTCGCAGTTGATCGCGCGTGCGCTCGGCGCGCGCGTGTATCCGGCTGCGGCGAAGGAGCTCGGCTGGATTCCGCTTGCGTTGACGGATGCGGGGCGTGCGTCGCCGCTGCGCCATGTCGACGGCGCGATCACGTCGATGATGCATTGGCACGGCGACACGTTCGACCTGCCGGCGGGCGCGATTCATCTCGCGTCGACGCCGGCATGCCGCAACCAGGCTTTCTCGTGGGGTACGCACGTGCTCGCGCTCCAGTGCCACCCGGAGATCCGCGCGGATCGCTTCGAGCCCTGGCTGATCGGCCATGCGGGCGAGATCGCGGCCACGCCCGGCACCGACGCGAAACGATTGCGCGAACAGACTGCGCAACTCGGCCCGACGCTCGAATGCGCGGCGCGCAGGATGTTCGGCGAATGGCTCGATTCCGTCGGGCTGTAGGAGGGCAGGGCAACTGCGCGGCGGGGCGGCGGCGAACGGGCCGTGCCGGCCGCGCGTGTTCGGCCCGAAAGCGGCCCGAAACGGCATCGTTCCATTATCGACGCGCCGGGGGCGGACCGTTTCCGCCGGGTGCCGTTTCCCTTTCGTGCGCCATCGGCGCCTGCGGCAAGCTTTTGTGCTGCGTGCTAACCTCGGCCGCTCGACTTCCCTTGTGAGGGCGGCTGCCATGAGTGCATTGTTTTCTCCATTCACGCTGCGCGGCGTGACCCTTCCCAATCGCATCGTGATTTCGCCGATGTGCCAGTATTCGGCCGAAAACGGCGAGGCGCGCGCGTGGCACATGATTCATCTCGGGCATCTCGCGTTGTCCGGCGCGGGGCTGCTTTGCATCGAAGCGACGGCCGTCGAGCCCGACGGCCGCATTTCGGCTGCGGATCTCGGCTTGTGGAGCGACGTGCCGTGGAAAGTCGGCCAGTTGATTGCCGTCGATGAGGGCGGCTGGCGGCCGCATGCGCCTTCCGGCGTCCCGCACCGGGAGCATGAGCCCACGCCGCTCGCGCTCGATGCGGCGGGGCTCGAGCGCGTGAAGCGCGCGTTCGTCGAATCCGCGAAACGCGCGGCGCGTCTTGGCATCGACGCGATCGAAGTCCACGCGGCGCACGGCTATTTGCTGCATCAGTTCCTGTCGCCGCTCGCGAACCATCGCGACGATGCGTACGGCGGCTCGCTCGAAAACCGGATGCGCTTTCCGCTCGAGGTATTCGACGCGGTGCGCGCGGCGTTTCCGGACGATCGTCCGGTCGGCGTGCGCGTGTCCGCGACCGACTGGGTGTCGGGCGGCTGGGAGCTCGACGATACGATCGCGTTCGCGCACGAACTGAAGCGGCGCGATTGCGATTGGATCGACGTGTCATCGGGCGGTGTGTCGCCGCTTCAGAAAATTCCGTTGTCGCCCGGCTATCAGGTGCCGTTCGCGCAGGCGGTCAAGCGCGCGGTCGGGCTGCCGACGATCGCCGTCGGCCTCATTTCCGATCCCGCGCATGCGAATCGCGTGATCGAAGCGGGTGACGCGGACTTCGTCGCGATGGCGCGCGCGATGCTCTACGATCCGCGCTGGCCGTGGCATGCGGCCGCGCAGCTCGGCGCGACGGTCAGTGCGCCGCCGCAGTATTGGCGCTCGCAGCCGCGCGAGTACAAGGCGCTGTTCGGCGACGCATCGTTCGGCCAGCGCTGAACGCCGCGCGCGGCGCATGGAGGCGAGCCGCCGGTGCGCGGCTCGCATGCCGATTTCGAGCGCGCCGTTTCGATTGCCGATGCGGGCGATGTTTCGCCATTTGCGCGAATTTCGCGCGACTTCGTGCATCGCGCGGCCGTTCGATGTTGAACGAAGCAATCCCGAACGTGTAGGATTCGATGATTCGCGCCCGGTGCCGCGCGCGGCCTATGATGGCCGCCTGCGGCGCGACGGGCCAAGCCGCGCGGCCGGCACGCAATGCGCGGCGCGATCGTTTCAGTTTCAAGTCGTCTTCAAAGGATTCGTTCGATGAGTTCACGCAGGATCGTGGTACGCCGCTCGGGCGTTCACGGCAAGGGCGTATTCGCCGCGGTACCGATCAAGGCGGGAGAGCGCGTAGTCGAATACAAGGGCGAGCGGATCTCGTGGAAAGAGGCGCTGCGCCGCCATCCGCACGACCCGGACGATCCGAATCACACCTTTTACTTCGCGCTGGAAGAGGGCGGGGTGATCGACGGCAAGATCAACGGCAACAGCGCGCGCTGGATCAACCATTCGTGCGCGCCGAACTGCGAAGCCGAGGAAGTGGGCGGGCGCGTGTACATCCATGCGCTGCGTGACATCGACGAGCAGGAAGAACTGTTCTACGACTACGGTCTCGTGATCGACGCGCGCCTGACGAAAAAGCTCAAGCGCGAATACGCGTGCCATTGCGGCGCGGCGACGTGCCGCGGCACGCTGCTTGCAACGTCGGAAGAAGACGAAGGCAAGAAAAAGAAGAAGGCGAAGAAAGGCGGCAAGGACAAGAAAAAGAAGAAGTGACGCCCGGCGGCGGTGCGCGGCAAGCTCGCGCGGCCGCCGCGGTTTCCCGGCGTTCGAATCGGCGTTCGAATCGAAGAAGGCCGTCCCCGCGTTATTCCCTCCTGTCCCATTCCCTCTTGTCTTATTCCGTTCGGCCTCGTTTGTCGTTTCGTGGGCCCGCGAGC
This sequence comes from Burkholderia mallei ATCC 23344, assembly GCF_000011705.1. Lineage (NCBI taxonomy): Bacteria > Pseudomonadati > Pseudomonadota > Betaproteobacteria > Burkholderiales > Burkholderiaceae > Burkholderia > Burkholderia mallei. Next base: position 3,013,738 of record NC_006348.1, read on the forward strand.
GATCGCGAATCGCGCGCGGACGCGGCGCGCGCCGTCGGGCTAGGCGACCGTCCGCGTTCGAAAACGGGCCTGTCGCCCGGCGGCGAGCGCGTGGGGGCGCTCGTTCGGTGCGGCGGCGATGGCCGCGATCGCGCCGTTGAGCGACGTTCCGGATTGCGAAGAAAGACGGCGCGTCGGTGCGATCGCGCGGCAATGGAGCGGTGCACTCGCGGCTCGGCCGCGCGCGTCGAGCCCTGTGGCTTGGCGTGGCCGAGCGCGATCGCGCCCGGCCACGGCGTCAGGCCGAAGCGGCCGGCGATTCACAGGGGGGCGGCGCGGGCGTGGACGGCGTGTCCGCGAGCGGCACGCGTACGATGAAACACGAGCCGCCTTCCGGCGCATCCGCGTACGATACGGTTCCGCCGTGCATCGCGATGATGTCGTGGACGATCGCGAGGCCGAGGCCCGCGCCCGTCTCGACGCCGTTGCCGCTTTGCGCGTCGCCGCGGAAGAAGCGCTTGAACAGGTCCGCCTGCTGCGCGGCGGGCACGCCCGAGCCGTTGTCCTCGACGACGATCTCGGCCGCCGCGTGGCCTTCGTCGAGCGCGATCCGCGACACGTCCATCGTGATCCGCGCGCCCTGCGGCCGCGCGAGCGGCACGTATTTCAGCGCGTTGTCGAGCAGGTTCGCGATCACTTCGCGCAGCAGCACCGGGTTGCCGCGCACGAGGAGCGGCTCATCGTCGCCGCGGCCGTCGCCGCGTTGGAAGCCGAGGTCGACATGCGCGGCGAGCGCGCGCGGCACCCATTCGGCACCGGTTTCGAATGCGAGGGCGGCCAGATCGACATCGACGAAGCGGGCTGCCTGCTCGCCCGGCTCCGCGCGCGCGAGCGACAGCAACTGATTTGACAGCCGCACGGCGCGATCGGCCGCCGAGCGCAGCTCGCGCACCGCGGTCAGCGCCTGTTGCGGATCGCGCGCAACGGCCGCCTGCTCCGCGTGCAGCTTGATCGCGGTGAGCGGCGTGCGCAGCTGATGCGCGGCATCGGCGATGAACTTGCGCTGCGCGTCGAGTGCGGTTTTCAGGCGGCCGAGCAGCGCATTCATCGCGCTCGTGAGCGGCCGGATCTCGAGCGGCACCTCGGTTTCATCGACGGGCTCGAGCGACGTGTGCGTCTGCCGGTTCAGCGAATCGGCGAGATGCGTGAGCGGGCCGAGCTGCTGGTTGACGACGCGCCACACGATTCCCCAGCCGGCGAGCAGCAGCAGCAGCAGCAGCGGCATCATGATCGCGATTAGAAATTCCGCCGCGATCCGGTAACGATAGCGCACCGGCTGCGCGACCTCGACGATCATCGGATTGCCGCTTTCCGTCTGCTCGACGCGCACTTGCGCGACGCGCACCGCCTGGTTGTCGTACTCGGCCTCGAATACATAGGCGACATGCATCCGGCGCACGCTCGTGCCTTGCAGCGGCAGCTTCGGATCGCCGGCGAGCTCGTGTTCGCCGTCGCTGATCCGATAGATCAATTGCTCGGTCGGATCGGAGAACATCGCCTGTGCGAGCGGCGGCACCGTGAACGGCGCGTCGGGGCCGGCAATCTGGATCTGCTTGGAGATCGCCGATGCGAGATCGGCGAGCGAGCGATCGACGACGTGCTGCGTGTATTGCCACGCAAGCCAGTAGGCAATGAGGCCGCTCATCAGCGCGAGCATCGACAGCGGCGCGGCTAAACGCCGCAGCAGCGTGCGGCGCAGGCTGGTCACAGCCGGATCAGGGGACATCGCGCGAAAGAAAAGAATAAGCGCCGCTTCGCGAAGCGGCGCAGGGCAAGCATGCCGCGCGCGCGGCTGCGGCGCGCCGCACGCAAGGCGTCAGACCGTCGGGCTATCAGACGCTCGCGGTCTGGCGAATTTCCTGCAGCAGATAGCCGAAGCCGCGCACCGTGACGATCTCGACGCGGCACTGCTCGAGCTTCTTGCGCACCCGGTGCACGTAGACTTCGATCGCGGTATCGCCGAGATCGCCGCCGAAGTGCGTCAGGTGATCCTGCAGTTGCGCCTTGCTGACGACGCGGCCGTGACGCAGCAGCAGCATCTCGAGCACCGCGAATTCGCGCGGCGAGAGCTCGAGCGGCTTGTCGTCGTTGAAGATGCGACGATCGACGCCCGACAGGCGCACGCCGCCGAGCGATACTTCCGGGCGCGGCATGTCGCTGTGCGGGCCGCTGCGGCGCATCACCGCGCGAATTCGCGCCTCGAGCTCGGCGGGCTCGAACGGCTTGAGCATGTAGTCGTCGGCACCCGAATTGAGGCCCTGTACGCGATCGTTCAGTTCGTCGCGCGCGGTCAGCACGATGACGGGCGTGTGGCGGTTGGTCTGGCGAAAGCGCGACAGCAGCGTCATGCCGTCGATGCCGGGCAGGCCGAGGTCGAGGATCACGAGCTCGTGGCGGTTTTGCGCGAGCGCCTGCTCGGCAAAGATGCCGTCATGAACCATGTCGACCGTGAAGCCGGCTTGTTCGAGGCTGCTTTGAATGCCGCGTGCGATGGGGCGGTCGTCTTCGATCAGAAGGAGTCGCATGAGATTCGCTCAAGTACAATGGGTTGGCGGTTCAGGCACGCGGGACAGCACGACGCCGTTTCCACGAAAAACGTCGGAAGCCCGGCGGCAAGCAGGACGGCCAGCAACGAACCTTTCGATCATGTCCGACATCTCGATCCATGAACTCGAAGCCGCAATCAATTTCTGGCGGGCCCGCTCGCCGGCGAGCGGCGACGAACTCGAACTCTGCGAAGAAGCTAGCGCGCTTTCCAAACCGTATGCGTTGCTGATTGTACAGCGCCAAAGTGCGCTGCAACTGGAAGGATTGGACCCTAAAGCACGCAACGCCTGGGAGACTTACGTTCGACTTAACAACGGCTTGGAAGGCTGAAGGCTTTCGCTTCATTCAGCATAGAAAACGCTTACGGAAAGCGATACGTTGACGACCTGAAATCGAATCCCCATCAGGGTAATCACGCAGCCTTCGCGTGCTTGCCCACTTCGTCGATGAAATGCGCGAGCTTGATATCGCGCTCGGTGAGGCCGTTGGCGTCGTGCGTCGACAGCGTGACATCGACGCGGTTGTAGACGTTGAACCACTCGGGATGGTGATTCATTTCCTGCGCCTTGATCGCGACGCGCGTCATGAAGCCGAACGCTTCGTTGAAATCGGCGAAACGCAGGCTGCGCTGGATCGCGTCGCGGCCGGGAACGGCGGTCCAGTGGTGCAGGCTTTCAAGCTGCGTCTTGCGTTCTTCCGATGTGAGCTTGTGAATCATTTTCGTCCCTCGTCCAATAGCGGCGCGGCCGCGCCCATTCGCGCGGCGGCGCGCCGTATCGGCCATTCTTTCATAATTGTTCGTCAAGCGTCTGCATCGGCTGCCCAGCCTTCACCGGTGCCGCGCGTGAGCACATGATCGCCGTCAAGCACCGCGCCCGCCGCGTGCTCGGGCGCGCCGGCGAGCCGCGCGGCGAGCGCGCGCGCGTCGAGGTCGGCGAGCGCGAAGAGTTGCGCGAAATCGTCGATCACGAAGTAGGTCTTCTGGAACGTGTCGATCCGGTACCGGGTCCGCATCACGCGTTCGAGATCGAAGCCGATCCGGTTCGGCGACGCGCTTTCGAGGCTGTAGAGCGTTTCGCCCTTGCTCGACACGATGCCCGCGCCGTAGATCCGCAGCCCGTTTTCGCCGCGCGTGTCGCGAATCAGGCCGAATTCGACCGTATACCAATAGAGGCGCGCAAGGAGCGCGAGCGCGCTTGCGTCGTCGGCGACGCGAAGCGCCGCGCGGCCGTATGCGTGCATGTAGTCGGCGAATACGGGATCGATCAGCAGCGGCACGTGGCCGAACAGATCGTGGAAGCAGTCCGGCTCCTGTAGATAATCGAGCTGGTCCGGGCGGCGCATCCACCAGGTGACCGGAAACCGCCGGTTCGCGAGATGCTCGAAGAAAACGGCGTCCGGCACGAGGCCCGGCACCGCGACGATGCGCCAGCCGGTTGCGGGCTCGAGCCGCCGGTTCACGTCGGCGAACGACGGCACGCGATCGGGCGCGAGGCCGATGCGCGCGAGGCCCTCGATGAACGCGTCGCATGCACGGCCGCGCAGCAGCGCCGCCTGCCGCGTATACAACTGCGTCCACACCGCGTGGTCGACGTCGCCGTAGCGGGCGAGCGGCTGATCGATGGTGAAATCGGCGCGGGTTTCGAGGCCCGCGTCGAACTGTTCCTTCAGTTTCGCGGTAACGACCGTGGACATGGGGTAGCCCTGCTTCGCATCAGTGGTGGGGATGCATGCAAGTGTAGAGCGGGGCTCGCGCGGTTTGGGCGCAAAATGGGCGATTGTGTATGGATAAATGCGATAATTGCGCATCAAAACGCATAATCACGCGGAGAATCATCATGCTGGAACTCGATCACTTCGATTTGGCGCTGCTCGACGTGCTGCAGCGCTTCGGTCGCGCGACGCATCAGCAACTGGGCGAAGAGGTGCCGCTGTCGCCGTCGCAGATCGGCCGGCGGCTGCAGCGGCTCGAGGCGGCGGGCGTGATCGACGGCTACCGCGTCGTGCTGCGGCCCGAGCGGCTCGGGCTCGGCGTCACCGCGTTCACGAGCCTGAAGCTCAAGCATCATGGCGATTCGATCATCGAGCAGTTCCAGCAGCAGATCGACGTGCTGCCGGAAGTGCTCGAATGCCACGCGGTGGTTGGCGATGCCGATTATCTGCTCAGGATCGTCGCGCCGGATCTGAACGCGCTGTCGTCGTTCGTGATGAAGAAGCTGATGCGGGTGCCGGGCGTCGACAGCGTGCGCTCGAACATCGTGCTCACGACGTTCAAGCGCAACGGGCCGCTGCCGCTTGGCCATCTGGCCTCCGGTGCACCCGCCGCCTGATGCGCGCGGCGGGCGCCCGCCCGAGGCGAGCGGGGCGGCAGCCCGCGCACGGGGGCCGTGCGTCGGCGGGCGGCGCGCGGCGGGTGCTCGCCGACAAGCGTCACGCCGTGGGTTCGGCCTGCGCGTTGAGCAGATCGACGTACGCGACCGCGACGAGATCGTCGCTCGGCACGCCGAGCTTCGCGAACACCGCATGCGCTTCCGCGTGGCCGCCGTCTTCGTCGTCGTCAGGGCCGAGCACGACCTCGAGTTCGACGAAATCGCCCAGGCCGTCGACGCGATCGAGGTGGATCCGCGTGCGACCCGCCAGATAGACGTGCCGCTCCTTCGTCACGATGCCGCGGGTCGTGAGCGCGGTCGCGAGGAGCGCGTGCATCGCGTCCGCGTTCGTCACCGGGCTGCGCGTGTAGTACGACGCCTTCGGGCCGTCCTGATCGTCGCGCTGGTAGAAGATCAGCTCGGCGGGCGTGCCGTCCTCGAAGCGGCGCAGCTTCAGGCGGCCGCGCGGCACATCGTAGAAGAAATCCTGTTGCCGGTAGAAGAGCGGCGCGTCGGTCGCCAGCTCGGCAGCCCGTTCGCGCAGTTGTTCGAATTCGCGCGCGCGAGCTTTGATCTCGATGTTGCGGGCCATGCGGGTCTCCTGTGAAGAGCGTTTGCGGGTCCGGACAAACCATCCAGACGCCCCATTCTATCGGGGTGTAAGCGATTTTGACGCGACGCGGAAAGCCGCGCGCCGTGTCCGCCGGAAACGGCCGCGCGGCGGGCGTTCGCGTGGCTCGCACGGATGCGGCGGCGGGCGCACCCGGCGTCGCGGCGAATCGTTTGCACGGTTCGTGCGCGGCGCAGGCCTATCCTTCTCGGTGGCGCCGCGCCGCGTGTCGGCTGCTCGGACGGGGCGCCGGCGCGACGCGCGACGGCACGGCGGAGCGAACCCCGCGCGCGCGTCGTGCCGGCGCGCATCGCCGCTTTTCCCCGCTTCGCGACGCCCACCCGCCGCCGTATCGACCATCATCAGCGGCGCTCATATCGCCCATTGCTCGTCGATGAGGCGAAGCGCGGCGGCGATCGCCGGTTCGTCGCGGCGATCGGCGAGCGTGACGAACGTGAGCTCGGCGGGCACCGCGACATGCTCGACGATCGTGAGCGCGTGCGCGTGCGCCTCCCGCAGCGCGATCGAATCGCGCGCGAGCGTCAGGCCGACTCCCGATTTGACGAGATCGAGCATCGACGTCTCCTGGTCGACCTCGGCGACCTTCACGGGCTGCGCGCCCGCATCGGCGAAGCGGCGCGACAGGAGGCGCTGGTGCGCGGATGCGGCGGGCGTCCAGATCCACGGCAGCGCCGCGAGCTCGCGCCACGTGCGCGCGCGCTGCACGCGCTCCTTCCAGCCGGCGGGCGCGAGCACCCGGTAGCGGAACTGCGTGAGCGTCACCGTGTGAAAGCGCTCGGCGTCGCGCGGATCGTCCTCCTCCGGCCGGCCGATGTAATAGCCGACGTCGAGCTCACGCGCGCGGACCTCGTCGAGCACCCAGCCGGACATGCCGTGCCGCAGCGCCGTCTCGATCTGCGGATGCGCTTCGACGAGCCGCTTTAGGAAGCCGCCCAGCCGCAGGAACTCGGGGTCGAGAATCGTGCCGATCCGCAGCCTGCCGCGCACTTCGTGCCTGAGCGCGGCGGCCGCGCGCTTCACGTCGGCCGCCGCGTCGAGCGCGCGTTCCGCGTGCGGCAGCAGCGCCTGGCCGTCGCGCGTGAGCACGAGCCCGCGCGACGTGCGCACGAACAGCGCGATGCCGAGCAGATCCTGCAGATTCTTGATCTGCAGGCTGACGGCGGGCTGCGTCAGATGCAGTTGCGCCGCCGCGCGCGTGAGGTTGCCCTCGCGCGCGACCGCGACGAACGCGCGGAGCAGAGTCAGGTCCATCGAGCAATATTAGCGCGGCTTATAACGCAATTGAGCATAACTCATTGGATCGCGCATGGGGGCCGCGGGTACGCTTCATTCCCGAAGCGCGCGATACGCGTGCACGGCGAAAAGCGGCAACGGCAACCACGGAGGACGACATGACCGGCAGCACCCATTCGAACGATTCGCGCGTGCGCGCACTGGCCCATTTCATCGGCGGGCGCGCGCTCGACGGCGCGAGCGACCGTTACGGCGACGTGTTCGATCCGGCCCTCGGCACGGTGACGGCGCGCGTGCCGCTCGCGAGCGGCGCGGAAGTCGATGCGGCCGTCGCCGCCGCGGCCGCCGCGTTCCCCGCGTGGAGCGAGACCTCGCCGCTCAAGCGCGCGCGCGTGATGTTCAAGTTCAAGGAGCTGCTCGACCGCCATCACGACGAGCTCGCCGAGCTGATCACCCGCGAGCACGGCAAGGTGTTCTCGGATGCGAAGGGCGAGGTGATGCGCGGAATCGAGGTGGTCGAATTCGCGTGCGGCATTCCGAATCTGCTGAAGACCGACTTCACCGACCAGATCGGCGGCGGCATCGACAACTGGAACCTGCGGCAGCCGCTTGGCGTCGTCGCCGGCATCACGCCGTTCAATTTTCCGATGATGGTGCCGTGCTGGATGTTTCCGGTGGCGATCGCGTGCGGCAACACGTTCGTGCTCAAGCCTTCCGAGCGCGATCCGTCGGCGTCGATCCGGCTCGCCGAGCTGCTGAAGGAAGCGGGGCTGCCCGACGGCGTGTTCAACGTCGTGCACGGCGACAAGACGGCCGTCGACGCGCTGATCGCGCATCCGGATGTGGCCGCGCTGTCGTTCGTCGGTTCGACGCCGATCGCCGAGTACATTCACACGCAAGCCGCGCGCCGCGGCAAGCGCGTGCAGGCGCTCGGCGGCGCGAAGAACCATCTCGTCGTGATGCCGGACGCGAACCTCGATCAGGCCGTGGACGCGCTCGTCGGCGCCGCGTACGGCTCGGCGGGCGAGCGCTGCATGGCGATTTCCGTCGCGGTCGCGGTGGGCGGCGTCGCCGACGCGCTCGTCGAGCGGCTCGCCGAGCGTGCGAAGGCGCTGAAGATCGGCAACGGGATGAACGCCGACGTCGAAATGGGGCCGCTCGTGACGGCCGCGCATCGCGCGAAGGTGTCCGCGTACATCGACGCCGGCGTCGCGGCGGGCGCGAAGCTCGTCGTCGACGGGCGCCGGCACGTCGTCGCCGGCGGCGAGAACGGCTTCTTCCTCGGCGGCACGCTGTTCGATGACGTGACGACCGACATGTCGATCTATCGCGAGGAAATCTTCGGGCCGGTGCTGGCCGTCGTGCGGGTGCCGGATTTCGCGAGCGCGGTCGAGCTCATCAACGCGCACGAGTTCGCCAACGGCGTGTCGTGCTTCACGTCCGACGGCGGCATCGCGCGCGCGTTCGCGCGGAAGATCCAGGTCGGGATGGTGGGCATCAACGTGCCGATCCCGGTGCCGATGGCGTGGCATTCGTTCGGCGGCTGGAAGCGCTCGCTGTTCGGCGATCACCACGCATACGGCGAGGAGGGCGTGCGTTTCTACACGCGCTACAAGAGCGTGATGCAGCGCTGGCCGGACAGCATCGCGAAGGGCGCGGAGTTCACGATGCCTGTCGCGAAGTGACGCGAACCCGTTCGACATCCTGATCACGCCGCGCGGCCCCCGCAACGGGGCCGCGCGGTCTATGCTTTAACGGCGCGCGCCGGCGATCTGCGATCGGCGCGCGGCTCGGCGCGAAGGCGCGCGACGGCGGTCCGCCAAGAAACCGCCGCATCGGAATCGAGGAGACGGCAGATCGTGACTACCGAACGTACGCTCGAAGGCGAATTCGATTATGTGATCGTCGGCGCCGGCACGGCGGGCTGCGTGCTCGCGAACCGGCTCACCGAGGATCCGGAGGTGACCGTGCTGCTGCTCGAAGCCGGCGGCAGGGACGACTATCACTGGATCCACATCCCGGTCGGCTATCTGTATTGCATCGGCAATCCGCGCACCGACTGGCTCTACAAGACCGAGCCCGAAGCGGGCCTGAACGGCCGCGCGCTGTCGTATCCGCGCGGGCGCGTGCTGGGCGGCTCGTCGTCGATCAACGGGATGATCTACATGCGCGGCCAGCGCGGCGATTACGACGACTGGGCGCGCGCCACGGGCGACGCGGGCTGGTCGTGGGACAGTGTGCTGCCCGTCTTCAGGCGCAGCGAGGATCATCATGCGGGCGCGACCGACATGCACGGCGCGGGCGGCATGTGGCGCGTCGAGAAGCAGCGGCTGCGCTGGGAGATTCTCGAGGCATTCTCGCAGGCCGCGCAGCAGACGGGCATTCCGGCCACCGACGATTTCAACCGCGGCGACAACACGGGCGTCGGCTATTTCGAAGTCAATCAGAAGCGCGGCATTCGCTGGAACGCGTCGAAGGCGTTCTTGCGTCCCGCGCTCGCGCGGCCGAACCTCACGGTGATCACCGGCGCGCAGGCCGAGCGGCTCGTGTTCGACGGCAAGCGCTGCGCGGGGGTCGAATATCGCGGCGGCGGCGCGCCGTTCGTCGCGCGCGCGCGCGTCGAGGTGCTCGTCGCGTCGGGCGCGGTGAATTCGCCGCAGTTGCTCGAATTGTCGGGCATCGGCGACGGCAGCCGGCTGCAGGCGCTCGGCATCGGCGTCGTCGCGGATCTGCGCGGCGTCGGCGAAAATCTTCAGGATCACTTGCAGTTGCGCATGGCGTTTCGCGTGCGCGGCGTGCGCACGCTGAACACGCTGTCTGCGCACTGGTGGGGCAAGCTGTGGATCGGCGCGCAATACGCGCTGATGCAGCGCGGGCCGATGTCGATGGCGCCGTCGCAATTGGGCGCGTTCGCGAAATCGGACCCGAACGATCCGGCACTCGCGCGGCCCGATCTCGAATATCACGTGCAGCCGCTGTCGCTCGAGCGCTTCGGCGAGCCGCTGCATCGCTTCAACGCGTTCACCGCGTCGGTCTGCCATCTGCGGCCGACGTCGCGCGGCAGCGTCCATGCGGCGTCGCCGGATCCGGCGCGCGCGCCGTCGATTGCGCCGAACTATCTGTCGACCGATTACGATCGCCATGTCGCGGCGAACGCGCTGCGCCTGACGCGCCGGATCGCCTCGGCGCCCGCGCTCGCGCGCTATGCACCCGAAGAAATCCTGCCGGGCGCCCGGTATGTGAGCGAAGCGGAGCTGATCGCCGCGGCGGGCGCCGTGGGCACGACGATTTTCCATCCGGTCGGCACGTGCCGGATGGGGCGCGCCGACGATCCGGACGCCGTCGTCGACAGCCGCCTGCGCGTGCGCGGCGTGACGGGGCTGCGGGTCGTCGACGCGTCGGTGATGCCGACGATCACGTCGGGCAACACGAACTCCCCGACGCTGATGATCGCCGAGCGCGCGAGCGACATGATTCGCGCGGATCGCCGCGGCGCATCGGAGCGCGGCGCGAGCGCGCGCGCCGAAGCCGTGCTGCCGACGTAAAAGTGACACGATCCATTGAAAGAATCGGCCACGAATCGAAATAAATAACCGGCTGAGGGTTAACCCAAAAGCAAAGCGGCACTCTCGCGCGCACTCGATCGCGGCGGCGGTTTTTCGATTCGAGCCGGAACGCGTTTTGGTCGAAGACGCATTCGGCCGCGCACAAAAAATGCATATGGCATCAGGGTTTGCGCGCGGCCGGAAACGATTCGGCGCGAACCGAACGCTCGCGTGCGAATAAGCGGGCGCATTGATCTTCAAAACAAAAAAACCGAGTAAAAAATGCTTGCCGCTGTCGTGCCCTATAAGTGCAAATCCCGATGAATGCACTGCACCAACGGCGCGACAATGACACGCAGTCTGAATCTGCGACTTGCGCGAGGAGACCGGCCTCGGCGCAACGATACAAAGCTCGGGGGCAGCCTCTCATCCGCTGAATGCATCGTGGCCGCTTGCGCGAGATCTCCCAGCGCTTCGCCTCACTTCGTAGGAAGGGAACATGATTCTCGGCGACACGATTCTCGAAACACGCGGACTCACGAAGGAATTCAAGGGCTTCACCGCGGTGAACGGCGTGAACCTGCGCGTGCGGCGCGGATCGATTCATGCACTGATCGGACCGAACGGCGCCGGCAAGACCACTTGCTTCAATCTCCTGACTAAATTCCTGAAGCCCACGTCGGGCCAGATCGTCTACAACGGCATCGACATCACCGACGAACGCCCGTCGCAGATCGCGCGGCGCGGCGTGATCCGCTCGTTCCAGATCTCCGCGGTGTTTCCGCATCTGAGCGCGTTGCAGAACGTGCGCATCGGCCTGCAGCGCTCGCTCGGCACCGCGTTCCATTTCTGGCGCAGCGAGCGTTTGCTCAAGCGGCTGGACGATCGCGCGATGGATCTGCTCACACAGGTCGGCCTCACCGATTTCGCGCACGTGCCGACGGTCGAGCTCGCGTACGGCCGCAAGCGCGCGCTCGAGATCGCGACGACGCTCGCGATGGAGCCCGAGCTGATGCTGCTCGACGAGCCGACGCAGGGCATGGGTCACGAGGACGTCGATCGCGTGACGGCGCTCATCAAGAAGGTCGCGAATGGGCGCACGATCCTGATGGTCGAGCACAACATGAACGTGATCGCGGGTATCTCCGACACGATCACCGTCCTGCAGCGCGGCGAGGTGCTCGCGCAAGGCACGTACGCGGAAGTGTCGAAGAACCCGCTCGTCGTCGAGGCGTACATGGGCAGCGCGGACGCGGCGCTCGCGGGGGCGCACGCATGAACCACAGCGAACGGGAAGAGCGCGAGTTGAACAGCGTCGAAAGCGGCACGCCCGCGCTCGCGCTCGCGGGGCTCGAGGCGTGGTACGGCGAATCGCACATCCTGCACGGCGTCGATCTGACCGTGCACCGCGGCGAGGTCGTCACGCTGCTCGGCCGCAACGGCGCGGGCCGCACGACGACGCTGCGCGCGATCATGGGGCTCACGGGCCGCCGCGAAGGCTCGATCAGGATCGCGGGCCACGAGACGATCGGCCTGCCGACGCACAAGATCGCGCATTACGGCGTCGGCTACTGCCCGGAGGAGCGCGGGATCTTCTCGAGCCTGTCGTGCGAGGAGAACCTGCTGCTGCCGCCCGTGCTCGGCGATCGCAAGCGCGCGATGTCGCTCGAGGACATCTACGAGATGTTTCCGAACCTCGCGTCGCGGCGCGCCAGCCAGGGCACGCGGCTGTCGGGCGGCGAGCAGCAGATGCTCGCGGTCGCGCGCATCCTGCGCACCGGCGCGAACCTGCTGTTGCTCGACGAGATCTCCGAGGGCCTCGCGCCCGTGATCGTGCAGGCGCTCGCGAAGATGATCGTCACGCTCAAGGCGCGCGGCTACACGATCGTGATGGTCGAGCAGAATTTTCGTTTCGCGGCGCCGCTCGCCGACCGTTTCTATGTGATGGAGCACGGCCGCATCGTCGAGCATTTCGGCGCGGCCGAGCTCGAGGGGAAGATGCCCGTGCTGCATGATCTGCTCGGCGTATAGCGCCGCTTTGCCGTTCCCCCGATGTACATAACCTGACAACCACAACGCACTACACCAGGAGACGCCAATGAAATTGAAGACCCTTGCGCACGCCTGTCTTGCCGTCGCCGCCGCGTGGTCGGTGGGCGCCGCGCAGGCCGCGGATTCCGTGAAGATCGGCTTCATCACCGACATGTCCGGCCTCTATGCCGACATCGACGGGCAGGGCGGCCTCGAGGCGATCAAGATGGCGGTGGCCGACTTCGGCGGCAAGGTCAACGGCAAGCCGATCGAGGTCGTGTATGCGGACCACCAGAACAAGGCGGACATCGCCGCATCGAAGGCGCGCGAATGGATGGACCGCGGCGGGCTCGACCTGCTCGTCGGCGGCACGAACTCGGCGACCGCGCTGTCGATGAACCAGGTCGCGGCCGAGAAGAAGAAGGTCTACATCAACATCGGCGCGGGCGCGGACACGCTGACGAACGAGCAGTGCACGCCGTACACGGTCCACTACGCGTACGACACGATGGCGCTCGCGAAGGGCACGGGCTCGGCGGTGGTGAAGCAGGGCGGCAAGACGTGGTTCTTCCTGACCGCCGATTACGCGTTCGGCAAGGCGCTCGAGAAGAACACCGCGGACGTCGTCAAGGCCAACGGCGGCAAGGTGCTCGGCGAAGTGCGCCATCCGCTGTCGGCGTCGGATTTCTCGTCGTTCCTGTTGCAGGCGCAGTCGTCGAAGGCGCAGATCCTCGGCCTCGCGAACGCGGGGGGCGACACGGTGAACGCGATCAAGGCGGCGAAGGAATTCGGCATCACGAAGACGATGAAGCTCGCCGCGCTGCTGATGTTCATCAACGATGTCCACGCGCTCGGCCTCGAGACGACGCAGGGTCTCGTGCTGACGGACAGCTGGTACTGGAACCGCGATCAGGCGTCGCGGCAGTGGGCGCAGCGCTATTTCGCGAAGATGAAGAAGATGCCGTCGAGCCTGCAGGCGGCGGACTATTCGTCGGTGACGACTTACCTGAAGGCGGTGCAGGCGGCGGGCTCGACCGATTCCGACAAGGTGATGGCGCAGCTCAAGAAGATGAAGATCGACGACTTCTATGCGAAGGGCTACATCCGCACGGACGGCAGCATGATTCACGACATGTATCTGATGGAAGTGAAGAAGCCGTCCGAATCGAAGGAGCCGTGGGACTACTACAAGGTCGTCGCGACGATTCCGGGCGAGCAGGCATTCACGACGAAGCAGGAGACGCGCTGCGCGCTCTGGAAGTGACCCGCGCCGTTGCCGGCGCCGCGCATGCCGCGGCGCGCGGCGAATGCACGCGCGACGGCGGACGAACGCCGCCGTCGCGCGTATTTGGTTGCATGCGCAACTTTTTTGACCTGACATAGACTGACTGACGGCAGATTCGATGGACATCTTCGGCATTCCGGTGTCGGCGATGCTGAGCCAATTGTTGCTCGGACTCGTCAACGGCTCGTTCTACGCGATCCTGAGCCTCGGGCTCGCGGTGATATTCGGGCTGCTCAACGTGATCAACTTCGCGCACGGCGCGCTCTTCATGCTGGGTGCGATGCTCGCGTGGATGGGGCTCAACTATCTCGGCCTGCCGTACTGGGCGATGCTCGTGCTCGCGCCCGTCGTCGTCGGGCTGTTCGGGATCCTGATCGAGCGCTCGATGCTGCGCTGGCTCTACAAGCTCGATCACCTGTACGGCCTGCTGCTGACGTTCGGGCTCACGCTCGTCGTCGAAGGCGTGTTCCGCGCGATCTACGGCTCGTCCGGGCAGCCGTACGACGTGCCCGCGCTGCTCGAGGGCGCGACCAACGTCGGCTTCATGTTCCTGCCGAACTACCGCGCGTGGGTCGTCGTCGCGTCGCTCGCGGTATGTCTTGCGACCTGGTTCGTGATCGAGAAGACGCGGCTCGGCGCCTATCTGCGCGCGGGCACGGAGAATCCGAAGCTCGTCGAGGCGTTCGGCGTCAACGTGCCGATGATGGTCACGCTGACCTACGGCTTCGGCGTTGCGCTCGCCGCGTTCGCCGGCGTGCTCGCGGCGCCCGTGATTCAGGTGTCGCCGCTGATGGGGCAGCCGATGATCATCACGGTGTTCGCGGTCGTCGTGATCGGCGGCATGGGCTCGATTCTCGGCTCGATCGTCACGGGCCTGATGCTGGGCGTGGTCGAGGGCCTGACGCGCGTGTTCTATCCGGAAGCATCGGCGACGGTCGTCTTCGTGATCATGGCGATCGTGCTGTTAATTCGTCCGGCAGGTTTGTTCGGCAAGGAAAGATGATGCAGAGAAAAGCGCTCTACGGCCTGCTGCTGCTCGGCCTGCTCGTCGCGCCGTTCGTCGGCGCGTATCCGGTATTCGTGATGAAGGTGCTGTGTTTCGCGTTGTTCGCGGCGGCGTTCAATCTGCTGATCGGCTTCACGGGGTTGCTGTCGTTCGGCCACGCGATGTTTCTCGCGACCGCGGGCTACGTGACGGGTTACGCGATGCAGTCGCTCGGCACGGCGCCCGAGCTCGGCGTGCTGGCCGGCACCGCCGCCGCGACGCTGCTCGGCCTCGTCGTCGGCCTGTTCGCGATCCGGCGGCAGGGCATCTATTTCGCGATGATCACGCTCGCGTTCGCGCAGATGGTGTATTTCATCTATCTGCAAGCGCCGTTCACGCACGGCGAGGACGGCCTGCAGGGCGTGCCGCGCGGGCGGCTGTTCGGGCTCGTCGATCTGTCGTCCGATCTCGCGCTCTACTATGTGGTGCTCGTCGTGATCGCGTGCGCGTGCTTCTTCATCGTGCGCATCGTGCATTCGCCGTTCGGGCAGGTGCTTGTCGCGATCAAGGAGAACGAGCCTCGCGCGATATCGCTCGGCTACGATACCGATCGCTTCAAGCTGCTTGCGTTCATCCTGTCGGCCGCGCTCGCGGGGCTTGCCGGCGCGCTGAAAGTGGTCGTGCTCGGCTTCGAGACGCTGAGCGATGCGTACTGGACGATGTCGGGCCTCGTCGTGCTGATGACGCTCGTGGGCGGCATGGGCACGCTGTTCGGCCCGCTCGTCGGCGCGGCGCTGATCGTCGCGCTCGAGGATCGGCTGGGCGACATCGGCGGCTGGCTCGCGTCGGTCACGCACATCGACTGGTTCCGCTCGCTCGGCGAATCCGCGACGATCGTCACCGGCCTTATCTTCATCGTGTGCGTGCTCGCGTTCAGGCGCGGCATCGTCGGCGAGGTGATCGCCCGGGTGCGGCCGCTGCGCGCGTCGTGAATGGCGAGGACGCGCGATCGTGCGGTGCGCAATGATCGGCGGCCATCCGGTGCGATGCGCGCCGCGAACGGCCGGCCCGGTTCGGCCGGACATGGCCGCCGACGTGCCCCAATTTCGTGCGGCGATGCACCATAGGGGTAAATGCTAGGTTGTCGCACGCATCGAGCTTGCATTAACCTTCGTCTCAGTTCTGATGCACCGCGAAACGAAATTTGCAGGTGGAGAACGAGGAGACATTCGAGGCACAGAGTGCCCGATCGAAAGCGCTGTTGGATTCGTTCCAACAGCGCTTTTTATTTGTGCGTTTTCGGCGGTGTACATATCGCTTTCGCTAAACGCGGTTTATCACGCCGCCTTCGATTGCCGCCCGCTTGCGCCGGCCGGCGCGCATCGCTGCGGGCTAACCCGGTTGTCGCGCGCGCAACGCGTCCGCTACACTCGCCGTTCGCCGACCCGTTGGTCGGGGAACGGCCGAGCGCGAGACACGGAGACGAACTCGATGATAGGAGCGGGGCGGTTCTGGGGAATCGGTACGGCGAACGCATGGGCGGCCGTTTCGGGCGTCGCGTTCGCGGAGGCCAGGACCGACTTCGCCGCTTGCTCCGATGCTGCCTCCGCTCGCTTTGCCGCACCGCCGGGCCTCCGCGCGAAGGATGCGATCGCGTTGCCGCCGCGCGAAATCGACAGGTGGGCAACGCGCGCCGTTGAACTCGACGATGCGGCCGATTCGGCCCGCGTGCCCAACGGCGCTTACTCACACCCGAGCGAAAATCACCTCGATGCGCCGATCGGCTCGGCCGTCTCCACACGTTCGTCCGCAATGGGCGGCACGGCCGCGCGCTTGCCCGCTCGGGCGATGTCCTCGATGGCGACAGCTTCGGGTCTCGAATCGTTCGATGCAAAGCGCGCCTTTCGGGGCTTTGAAACACGACCACGCGATCTCTCTGCATCGGCTGCGATCGCCAGGCACGGCTTCGCGACGCGCGACAGGAAGACGATTGCCCCCGCCGGGCTGGACGCGGCATGCGGCGGGAGCGCGCTGGTGCAAGTCGGCGGCGCGTCGGTGGTTAAACGGATCGTGTTTGCCGAGGCTGGGCGGCGCGTGTGCGGCGATGCGTCGGTGGGGCCTTGGGCATCGCGCGCGCCATCGAAGTGGCCCGATGCCGTGACGCCGCATGCGGGCCCAGGTGCCCGCATGCTCGGCGCGCTATCGCTCGAGACGCCGGCTGCGCGGTCGGCGTGCTGCGATGCCGGCGCGACTTGCCGGCGGGCGCACGGCGCGGCGATCGAAGGTCTCCGGCATGCACACGGCGCAGGCGGCGGCGGGGCGCGTCGGCCCGCCGGCTTGGCCCTTGTCGTCGATGCGTTTCTCACCGATTCCAGTTTCAATTCGTTATTCGCGCCTGTGTTCCGGCTCGCGTATGAAGATGCGCACGACGCCGGCACGACGCCGACGACCGGCGAGCATGCGCGGAGTGCCGCGCCGCTTTCTGCTCACGGGGTGCGGGGCGCATCGAATCGCAGCAGGCTCGGCATGCCGGTGTTTCGCCGCGCGTCGCCCACGTGGTGCGATGGCGCGACCGATGTTGCCGGCGTGTGCCGCGTATTCGACCGACATGCTGGCTTGGGCGAAGCGTTCGCGTGACGGCAGGCATCGTCGGCGTTTTGAGCGGAACACCCGCTCGGGATCGACGGTAACGCATGGCGACGGCGGCGGCGATACGGGCGGCCGGCCGCGTTTTTTGTAATCGCGGCGCGGGCGGCATCGGCCGGAAGATCGAGGTAGAGGCAGCAGAAGGGCGCGTGCGATGCGCACGCGCGAGGGGAGCGCAACAGCAAGAAGAACGCGCCCTGCGCCGGTTTCACGTCGAACGTGAAACCGGCGCGGCGGCGTGCAGGTTCGATCGGTGCGCCATGTCGCCATGGCCGCTCGATCGCGTTTCGCGCAGCGTTTGGAGACACACAATGAAAATGAAGCGATGGATCGAGGTCGCGTTCGCGGCCGGCTGCCTATGTACTGCCGGGCTTGCGTCGGCGCAGGTGAAGATCGGCGTCACGGTTTCGGCAACGGGGGCCGCCGCGTCGCTCGGCATTCCCGAGAAGAATACGGTTGCGTTGCTGCCGAAGGAGATCGGCGGCAAGCGCGTCGAGTACATCGTGCTCGACGATGCGTCGGACACGAGCCGCGCAGTGCAGAACACGCGCAAGCTGATCGACGAGGATCATGTCGACGCGATCGTCGGCTCGTCGATCACGCCGAATGCGCTCGCGATGATCGACGTCGTCGCGCAGGGCAAGACGCCGGCGATCTCGCTTGCCGCGAGCGCGCACATCATTGCGCCGATGGATGCGAAGCGCGCATGGGTGTTCAAGACGCCGCAAAACGATCGCCTGATGGCTGACGCGCTCGCCGGCTACATGGCGAAGCACGGCGTGAAGACGGTCGGCTTCATCGGCTTCGCGGATGCGTATGGCGACGGCTGGTATGGCGTGTTCAGCGCGGCCGCCGCTGCGAACGGGCTCAGGATTGTCGCGAACGAGCGCTACAACCGCACCGATGCATCGGTGACGGGGCAAGTGCTGAAGACGTTGGGCGCGCGCCCCGACGCGGTGCTGATCGCCGGCGCGGGCACGCCCGCCGCGCTGCCCGCGAAGACGCTGAAGGCGCGCGGTTACACGGGCAAGGTCTATCAGACGCACGGCGTCGCGAACAACGATTTCCTGCGCGTCTGCGGCAAGGATTGCGACGGCGAATTGCTGCCGGCGGGGCCGGTGCTCGTTGCCGATCAACTGCCCGATTCGAATCCGGCCAAGCAGCCGGCGCTCGCGTACAAGGCCGCGTATGAGAAGGCGTACGGCGCGGCAGCGGTGTCGACGTTCGGCGGCCATGTGTGGGACGCGGGGCTGATGCTCCAGCGCGCGATTCCGGACGCGCTGAAGAAGGCGCAGCCCGGCACGCCGGCGTTCCGCGAGGCGCTGCGCGGTGCGCTCGAGAACGTGAAGGACTTGCCGGTGTCGCACGGCGTGATCAACACGACGCCCGCCGACCACAACGGCTTCGATACGCGCGCGCGCGTGATCGTGCAGATCGTCGGCGACAAGTGGAAACTGCAGGCTGATTGAGCGGCGGCCGATAGCGCGCGCGGCGCATCGCGCGCGCTGCTCGGCATCGCAAGTTGGACACCGAGGGGCGTGCGGCGCTTGCGCGATCGCGCGGCGTGCGACGCGTCACGCCGCGCGACGGCGGTTTCACGTTGCGTGCGTCTCGGCGAGCGACGCGCCTTTTCGTTGGCCCGATGATGGGCCGGGTCCGGCATCCGGTGCGACCCCGGCGCGTATGCCGCGCCGGGCGCGTTTCGCGACGGCTGCTGTTGCGCGGGCCGTCTTTCCGTCTTTCCGTTTTTCCGTCGACGCATTCTCAACCGAAGAAACCCCATGGATTTCTCCATCGCGGCAATTCTTGCGCAGGACGGCATCACGACGGGCGCGATCTACGCGCTACTGTCGCTCGCACTCGTGCTCGTCTTTTCCGTCACGCGCGTGATCTTCATCCCCCAAGGCGAATTCGTCACCTATGGCGCGCTGACGCTGGCCGCGCTACAGGCGCAGAAATTT
Organism: Burkholderia mallei ATCC 23344; assembly: GCF_000011705.1. Taxonomy (NCBI): domain Bacteria; kingdom Pseudomonadati; phylum Pseudomonadota; class Betaproteobacteria; order Burkholderiales; family Burkholderiaceae; genus Burkholderia; species Burkholderia mallei. Next base: position 3,033,010 of record NC_006348.1, read on the forward strand.
CCGGCAACCTGCTGGCTGCTGTTCGTCGCCGGCATCGCCTGCTTCATGCTCGAAGTGGGCGGGCTGATCCGGCATCGCGCGCGTCGCCGCCGGCTCGCCCGCACGCTGACGACGCTGGCGAGCCGCTACGTGCTGCTGCCGCTCGCGATCTACGCGGTGACGAGAAGCGCCGCCGCGCAGCCGTTGCCGATGATCGCGCAGATCGCGCTCACGCTTGCGATCGTCGTGCCGCTCGGGCCGTTCATCTACCGGCTCGCGTATCAGCCGATCGCCGAAGGCACGACGCTGCTGCTGCTGATCGTATCGGTTGCCGTGCATTTCGCGTTGGTCGGGCTCGGGCTGGTCATGTTCGGCGCGGAAGGCTCGCGCACGACCGCGTTCTCGGATACGTCACTCGCGCTCGGCAGCCTGTCGATCTCGATGCAGAGCGCCTGGGTGGTCGGCACCGCGCTCGTGCTGATCGCGGCGCTCTATTTGTATTTCGAACGCACGTTGCCCGGCAAGGCGCTGCGTGCGACGTCGGTAAACCGTCTCGGCGCGCGGCTCGTCGGCATCGGCACGACCGAGGCAGGGCGGCTCGCGTTCACGCTCGCGGCCGGGCTCGGCGCGTTGTCGGGCGTACTCGTCGGGCCGCTGACGACGATCTACTACGATTCCGGTTTCCTGATCGGCCTGAAAGGCTTCGTCGGCGCGATCATCGGCGGGCTCGTCAGCTATCCGCTGGCCGCGGCCGGATCGCTTCTCGTCGGCGTGTTGGAGTCGTACTCGTCGTTCTGGGCGAGCGCGTACAAGGAAGTAATCGTTTTCACGCTGATTGTGCCGGTGCTGCTGTGGCGCAGCCTTGCGGCGCCGCAGACGGAAGACGAGGAGGCGTGACGCAATGAAGGCGATCTTGCGCAACAAAGCGTTCTGGCTGTTTCTCGTCGCGCTGTTCGCGCTACCGGCATTGCCCGGCGCGGCGCGCGTACCCGAGTACTGGATCACGCTGCTGAACTACATCGGGCTGTATGCGATCGTCGCGGTCGGGCTCGTGTTGCTGACCGGAATCGGCGGGATGACGAGTTTCGGGCAGGCGGCGTTCGTCGGCGTCGGCGCGTATGCAGCCGCCTTTCTGACGACCGCGTACGGCGTGTCGCCGTGGCTCGGACTGATCGCGGGCGTCGTGCTGACGGCGCTCGTCGCGCTCGTGCTGGGCGTCGTCACGATGCGCCTCTCCGGGCACTTCCTGCCGCTCGGAACGATCGCGTGGGGGCTCGCGCTGTTCTTCCTGTTCGGGAATCTCGACTGGCTCGGCAAATACGACGGAATCAACGGCATTCCCGCACTCGCCTTGTTTGGCCACGCGTTCGATACGGGGCGCAGTCTCTATTACCTGATCTGGATTGTCGTGCTCGCGGCGATCGTCTCTGTTCAGAATCTGCTTAATAGCCGGCCCGGCCGTGCGATTCGTGCGCTGCGCGGCGGCGGCATGATGGCCGAGGCGATGGGCGTGAACACCGGCTGGTTGCGGGTGGTGATCTTCGTCTATGCCGCAGTGCTCGCGTCAATCTCGGGTTTTCTGTATGCGCATCTGCAGCGTGCGGTGAATCCGACGCCGTTTGGGCTCAGTCACGGGATCGAGTTCCTGTTCATGGCCGTGGTAGGCGGCGTCGCGCACGTATGGGGCGCGGTGCTCGGCGCGGCGATCGTCACCGTGCTGCAGGATTACCTGCAAACGCTGCTGCCGAAGCTGCTCGGCGCGGAAGGCAATTTCGAGATCATCGTGTTCGGCGTGCTGATGGTGCTGCTGTTGCAGTACGCGCGGCAGGGCGTGTGGCCATTCGTTGCGAAGCTCATGCCGCGCGAGCCGGCGGCCCGGGCGCCGGGTCAGGCAGCGCCGTTGCCGCGGCGCGCCCGACCGCAGGCCGGCGAGGCGCTGCTCGTCGTCGATAACGTGCGCAAGCAGTTCGGCGGGCTCGTTGCCGTGAACGACGTCAGCTTCGACGTGCTGGCCGGGCAAATCGTCGGCCTGATCGGCCCGAATGGCGCGGGCAAGTCGACGACGTTCAACCTCGTGACCGGCGTGCTGCGGCCAACGAGCGGCGCAATCACATTCCGCGGCGAACGGATCGACAAACTTGTTTCACGTGAAATCGTGAAGCGGGGTATCGGCCGGACATTCCAGCACGTGAAGCTGCTGCCTGGAATGACGGTGCTGGAAAACGTCGCGATCGGCGCGCATTTGCGCGGCTCGGCCGGTATCTGGCGCAGCGTCGTCCGGCTGAACGCGCACGAGGAGGCGCGGCTGATGTCGGAGGCGGCGCGGCAGCTTCGGCGTGTCGGGCTGGATGGGCATATGTATGACGAGGCCGGCAGCCTTGCGCTCGGCCAGCAGCGGATTCTGGAGATCGCCCGTGCGCTGTGTAGCGACCCGACACTATTGCTGCTCGATGAGCCGGCGGCTGGCCTGCGTTATCAGGAAAAGCAGCAGTTGGCCGAACTATTGCGCAAGCTGAAGGCGGAGGGGATGAGTGTGCTGCTTGTCGAGCATGACATGGACTTTGTGATGAATCTCACCGATCGACTGGTCGTGATGGAGTTCGGTACGCGGATCGCCGAAGGCTTGCCACAGGATGTGCAGAAGGATCCGGCAGTGCTGGAAGCCTATCTCGGTGGGGTGGAGTGATGATGGATCGAGAGGCGAAGCCGGTGTTGGCGGTACAGAATCTGTCGGTGCGCTACGGCAAGGTCGAGGCGTTGCATCGTGCGGCCCTGACGGTCGGAGCAGGGCAGATCGTCACAGTGATTGGGCCGAACGGGGCGGGAAAGTCGACGCTGCTCAATGCGGTGATGGGCGCGTTGCCGACGAATGGCCATGCTGCCGGTACGGTTCTTTACCGCGGCGACGATGTGGATGCATTGCCGGTCGAGCAGCGTGTCGCGCTCGGTATGTGCCTCGTGCCGGAAAAGCGTGAGCTATTCGGCACGATGTCGGTAGAGGACAATTTGGTGTTAGGCGCATACCGGCGAAAGATGGCCGGCGACGCGAGCTTCCTGGATCAGCTCGAGCCGGTTTTTTCGCTGTTTCCGAGGTTGAAGGAGCGACGCAAGCAAGCGGCCGGCACGCTTTCGGGTGGCGAGCGGCAGATGCTGGCTGTCGGGCGCGCGCTGATGGGCAAACCCGATTTGCTGATGCTCGACGAGCCGAGCCTTGGGCTTGCACCGCTGATCGTGAAGGAGATTTTCCATATCATCAGCGCGCTGCGCGGGACCGGCGTTGCGACGCTGTTGATCGAGCAGAACGCGCGGGCGGCATTGCAGATATCGGATTACGGGTATGTCCTCGAGACCAGTGAGATTGCTCTGGAGGGCCCGGCGGGCGAACTCGCGCAGAATCCGCAAGTGATCGAAACCTACCTGGGGCTCGCAAGAAAGGCGGTCTAGCAGGGGCTCCGCTGGTTCCGGTCGACGGCGTGTTTCACGTGAAACACGCCGTTTTTTATGGTCGGCCGTTCGAACAAGATTCGGGCCAAAACCGAACCCGTTATAATTCGGCCCATACATTTCTCTGATAGGTTCGTGCACCGTCCTGCGCGAAGTCCGCCATGCTTTATCCCACTGAATTTGACGTCATCGTCGTCGGCGGCGGTCATGCCGGCACGGAGGCCGCATTGGCTTCCGCACGCATGGGCGCCAAGACGCTCCTGCTGACGCACAACATCGAAACCCTTGGGCAGATGAGCTGCAACCCGTCGATCGGCGGGATCGGCAAGGGCCATCTGGTCAAGGAAGTCGACGCGCTTGGCGGTGCGATGGCGGCTGCCACAGACGAAGGCGGCATCCAGTTCCGCATTCTGAATTCGTCGAAGGGGCCGGCGGTCCGTGCGACGCGCGCTCAGGCAGATCGCGTGCTGTACAAGCAGGCGATCCGCCGTCGTCTGGAGAATCAGCCGAATCTGTGGTTGTTCCAGCAGGCTGTCGACGATCTGATGGTGGAGGGGGACCGGGTTGTCGGCGCGGTTACCCAGGTTGGCGTCCGGTTCCGGGCGCGCGCGGTGGTATTGACTGCCGGTACGTTCCTGGACGGCAAGATCCATGTCGGGCTCAATCACTATACGGGCGGTCGCGCGGGTGATCCGGCGGCCGTGTCCTTGTCGTCGCGGCTGAAGGAACTGAATCTGCCGCAAGGGCGGCTGAAGACCGGAACGCCGCCGCGCATCGACGGCCGAACGATCGATTTCTCGAAGCTCGACGAGCAGCCGGGCGATCTTGATCCGATTCCGGTGTTCTCGTTCCTTGGTCGGGCCGAGCAGCACCCCCAACAGTTACCGTGCTGGGTCACGCATACCAACGAGCGCACGCACGACATTATCCGCAGCGGCCTCGATCGTTCGCCGATGTATACGGGCGTCATCGAAGGCGTGGGGCCCCGCTATTGCCCGTCGATCGAGGACAAGATTCATCGCTTTGCGTCGAAAGATTCGCATCAGATCTTTCTTGAGCCGGAAGGGCTGACGACCAACGAGTTCTATCCGAACGGTATTTCAACCAGCTTGCCGTTCGATGTGCAGCTTGCGCTCGTGCATTCGATGCGAGGTTTGGAACAGGCGCATATCCTGCGCCCAGGTTATGCGATCGAGTACGATTATTTCGATCCCCGCGCGCTGAAATCGTCGCTCGAAACCAAGGCAATTGGCGGTCTATTCTTTGCGGGGCAAATCAACGGCACGACCGGCTATGAAGAAGCCGCTGCACAAGGCCTACTCGCGGGCATCAACGCGGGCCGCTATGCACAGGAAAAAGACGCATGGTGTCCGCGGCGGGATCAGGCGTATCTCGGTGTGCTCGTCGATGATCTGGTGACGCGCGGCGTATCCGAGCCTTATCGGATGTTCACGAGCCGCGCCGAGTATCGGCTCAGCCTCCGCGAGGACAACGCGGACATGCGTCTGACCGAAATCGGGCGTGAATTGGGTGTCGTTGATGACGTTCGCTGGGACGCATTTAACCGAAAGCGCGATGCTGTTTCACGTGAAACCGAACGGCTGCGCACGACGTGGGTAACGCCAAAGACGTTGCCGGCCGACGAAGCCACCGCGCTGCTCGGCAAGCCGATCGATCACGAATACAGTCTCGCGGAGCTGCTACGCCGGCCGGGCGTCAGCTATGACGGCGTGTGCGGTTTGCGTGGCGGCGAGTGTGGCCCATCCGAACCGCTGGCCGAAGACGAACTGTTGCTTGCGCAGATCAAGGAGCAGATTGAGATTGGCATCAAGTACCAGGGCTATATCGAGCGTCAGGCCGGCGAAATCGAACGGAATGGTGCAAACGAAAATACGCGATTGCCTGACGGGATCGACTACACGGAGGTGCGTGGCTTGTCGTTCGAAGTCAGTCAGAAGTTGAACCAATTCCGCCCGGAAACGATCGGGCAGGCATCGCGGATCTCGGGCATGACGCCCGCTGCCATCTCGCTGCTGATGGTGCATCTGAAGAAGCGCGGGCTGGGCCGGCGAAAGGGCGCGGACAGTGTACCGGGCGCCGACGTGCAAGCCGACAACACGGCGGCGCAACAATGACGGTGCAACAGCGTCGCCGCCCCCCGATTGCCAGCCGGGAAACGCTGCAAGCATTGCTGTCGGAGGGTGCGCAAGCGCTGGGCGTCGCGTTGAGCGATGCGCAACGCGGCGCACTGCTTGATTACGTCGCACTGCTCGCCAAGTGGAATGCGGTTTACAACCTCACCGCGATCCGCGATCCGCGGCAAATGCTGATTCAACACATCCTCGATTCGCTATCGATCGTCCCGCATCTCGGGGCGCACGGCGCGGCGGCGGCTGCGCTCGATGTCGGTTCCGGAGGCGGTTTGCCGGGCGTCGTACTCGCGATCGCGCTGCCTGGCTGGCGGGTCACGTTGAACGACATCGTCCATAAGAAATCCGCATTCCAGAACCAGGCGAAGGCAGAGTTGAAGCTCGGCAATCTGTCCGTCGTGACGGGGCGCGTCGAAACGCTGCGCCCGGGCGCCGACGTGCCGGCGAAATTCGATGTGATCGTGTCGCGCGCATTCGCGGATCTGGCGGACTTCGTTACACTTGCCCGGCACCTCGTTGCGCCGGGCGGGTCGATCTGGGCGATGAAGGGCGTGCGTCCCGATGAAGAAATCGGTCGCTTGCCCGATGGCGCGCGCGTCAAACAGATGATCCGCCTGACGGTCCCGTCGCTCGATGCGGAACGGCACTTGATCGAAGTCGAGCTCGACGAAGCAATTTAACCGGTGCGCCGCAGGGCGCCCGGACCATTTGAAGAGAAGGAATACACCAACGATGGCAAAGATCTTCTGCGTGGCGAACCAGAAGGGCGGCGTAGGCAAGACGACGACGACGGTCAATCTCGCCGCGAGCCTCGCGGCGCAGGGGCAGCGCGTGCTGCTGATCGATCTGGACCCGCAGGGCAATGCCACGATGGGCAGCGGCATCGACAAGGCGGAATGCGAGTCGACGGTCTATGAGGTGCTGGTCGATGGTGTGACGGTCGCGGACGCGCGCGTGCGTCCCGAAGCGGTCAAGTACGACGTTTTGCCGGCGAACCGCGAACTTGCCGGTGCGGAAATCGAGCTGGTCAGCGTGGAGAATCGCGAGCGCCAGTTGAAGGCTGCGCTCGCGAAAGTCGCTGACGATTACGATTTCGTGCTGATCGATTGTCCTCCCGCGCTGTCGTTGCTGACGCTGAATGGTTTGTGTGCGGCGCATGGCGTCGTGATCCCGATGCAATGCGAATATTTCGCGCTCGAGGGCTTGTCCGACCTCGTCAACACGATCAAGCAGGTGCATGCGAACCTGAATCGGGATTTGAAAGTCATCGGTCTGCTGCGAGTGATGTTCGATCCGCGGATCACGCTGCAGCAACAGGTTTCCGATCAGTTGAAGGCGCACTTCGGCGACAAGGTGTTCGACGCTGTGATTCCGCGCAACGTGCGCCTTGCCGAGGCGCCCAGCTATGGGCTCCCCGGCGTCGTATTCGATCGCGGTTCGCGCGGCGCGCAGGCGTACATTCAGTTCGGCGCGGAAATGATCGAGCGGGTGCGCGCGCTTTGAGCCGGCCTTCCAGACGAGAATCGAGGGAACAGAACATGAATGCTGTAGCGAAGAAAAAGGGTTTGGGACGTGGCCTCGAGGCGCTGCTCGGCGGTAGCGCCGACATCACCGAAGCAGTGAAGATCGAAGGCGCGCCGAACGTACTCGCGCTCGGCAAACTGCAGGCCGGCAAGTACCAGCCGCGTACCCGAATGGACGAGGGCAGCCTGCAGGAGCTCGCCGCGAGCATTCGCGCGCAGGGTGTGATGCAGCCGATCCTCGTACGTCCCATTTCATCAGACAAATACGAGATCATCGCGGGTGAGCGCCGTTTCCGTGCGGCGCGCCTCGCGGGGCTGGAGGAAGTGCCGGTGCTCGTAAAGGACGTGTCCGATCAGGCCGCGGCCGCCATGGCGCTGATCGAGAACATCCAGCGCGAGGATCTGAACCCGCTCGAAGAGGCTCACGGGATCCAGCGCCTGCTCGACGAGTTCGGCTTCACGCACGAGCAGGCGGCCGAATCGGTCGGCCGCTCGCGCAGCGCGGTGTCGAACCTGCTGCGTCTTCTGAACCTCGCAATGCCCGTGCAGACGATGCTGCTTGCGGGCGATCTCGACATGGGCCACGCGCGTGCGCTGCTCGCCGTCGATGCGGCGACGCAGATCACGCTCGCGCATCAGGTCGTCAACAAGCGGATGTCGGTGCGCGAGACGGAAAAGCTCGTCGCACACACGACGAAGGCCGAGCCGGCGGTGAAGGCGCGGGCGAAGGACGATGGCGGGCGCGATACGCGGCGCCTCGAAGAAGAGCTGTCGGACCTGCTCGCGTCGAACGTGAAGATCAAGGTCGGCCGTCGCGGGCGGGGCCAACTGACGATCGATTTCGGCGACCTCGACGCGCTCGAAGGTATCCTCGCGCGGCTGCGCGGCAACGTTGCCGCTTGACCGCGCCGTGTCGAATTCGGTCGTCGGGCGCGCGCCCGCGCGGATCATCGCGTTCGTCCGGCACGAGCCGGTTCTCTCGATTCTCGTCGCGGCGCTGATTGCGCTGCAGGCCGTGCATTCTCTATCGGCAATCGCGCTCGTGCGGCTCGTCGACTGGCAGACCGTCGCGACGCTCGCCGGTCTGCTGATGCTCACGAAGGCGCTGGAGCTGTCGGGCTTCCTGATGTGGCTCGCGCACCGCATCGTCCATCGCGTGCGCTCCGAGCGTGCGCTTGCCGCGCTGCTCGTCGTGTTCGCGGCGGCGTTGTCCGTATGGCTCACGAACGACGTGGCGCTTTTCGTCGTGATTCCGCTCGTACTGTCGCTGCGCGAGCTGACGCCGTTGCCGTTCAAGCGCCTCGTGATCTACATCGCGCTCGCGGTGAACGCGGGTGCGATCGCGACGCCGCTCGGCAATCCGCAAAATCTCTTTCTATGGCAATTGAGCGGCGTCTCGTTCGGCCGTTTCGTGATCGCGCTCGGGCCGCTCGCGCTCGTGCTGATGGCGCTGCTGCTCGCGATGGTCGTCTTTGCGTTCGACGGCCGGCCGCTCGATCTGTCGAGGGACTCCACCGAGCGGCCGGTCGATCGTGCGCAGGCGTTCGCGACGGTCGCGATGTTCGCCGGCTTCGTGCTGCTCGCGGACGCGCATCACGCGCTTGCCGGCGTGCTCGCGGTGGCGGCGGTCTTTCTGATCGTCCGGCGCGACGCGGTGCTGAAGATCGACTGGCTTCTGCTGCTGATCTTCGTGCTGATGTTCATCGTGTTGCGCAGCGCGGCATCGCTGCCGGCCGTCCATCAGGCAATCGCCGGCATCGGTCTCGACACGCCGCTGCGCGCGTATGCGGCGGGCGCGCTGCTGTCGCAGATCATCAGCAACGTGCCGGTCGCGATCCTCCTGTCGGAGTTCACGCATGACTGGCGCGCGCTCGCGTTCGGCGTGAGCGTCGGCGGCTTCGGCATCGCGTTCGGTTCGCTCGCCAACCTGATCGCCATCCGGCTGTCCCGCGCGCGCGGGATGTGGTTGCCGTTCCATCTCGTGAGCATCCCGTTCGGCATCGCGAGCGCCGTGCTCGGCGCGCTGTTGCTGCATTATTTTTGAGCAGCGGCGCGCACTGGAACGGGGCAGGGCAACGGGCGTTCGACGCTCGCCGAGCGATCGAAAACACATACCTTACAACTGTCATCGGACGCCAAAAATTCGCGAATTTTTCGCATCATGAACCGCTGTTTCATACGGATTTTTGTCGCGTCTAAAGCCTTGAACCGCCTGCAACTATCGCTTACAATCGCCCGGATTTGTTAGTTAGGCACCCCTGAAAGCTTTCGGAAAGCTTTAGGGCCGAACAGGGATTGAGCGGAACCCACTGCGATGGCGGATCGAGCGCCGGATAAAAGGCACGAAGATCGGCGAGCAGCGCAACGCACCGTTTCGGGAGCCGTCGGGCGGCGCGCAGCTGCCGCTGACGACTGGGATGCCGAGCAGCAAGAAGATGATGTCGTTCCGCTCACGCGGGCCGAGGCGCAAGCACTGTTCGGTCCCGAAGTGAGTCGGCCATCGCGTGTCACACCTTACCGGGTGGTGGTCGCGCAAATGGTCTTGTCCCTGGTTGCAACGCTGGCGTGGTGGCTGTTTTCGAGGTCGCCGGGTGCCGCTGCGCAATCGGCATTTCTGGGCGGAGCGATCGGCTGGGTGCCGAGTGCATTGTTCGTGGCGCGTCTGAGGCTGAGCGGCGCGGGCACCGTGATGGGTTGGGTGGCCGGCGAAGCGCTGAAGCTGGGCGTGACGATCGCGATGTTCGCCGCGGTGGCGTTCGGATATCCGGGCGTGCACTGGGTGCCGCTTCTCGTCACGTACCTCGTCGTGCTGAAGACGTACTGGATAGCGCTCGCCTGGCGGTAAAAAACAGCGGCGCGCGGGTTCGACTCGTACTCGCGCCGGCGCGTTCCCGCAACAAGCTGTTGCGGGAAATCGCGCCAAAACGATTTTCGACAATTTGGGTGGCTTTAACGATATGGCAGCTAGCGAAGGCACGCGTGCTCGGGATCCGTCCGAGTACATTGCGCACCACTTGCAGAATTTCTCCACCTCGCATCAGACGTCGATTTTCGATATTCACGTCTGGAATCTCGACACGCTGTTCTGGTCGATCGTGTGTGGCCTGATCACCATCCTGCTGCTGCGTCTTGCCGCCCGCAAGGCGACGTCCGGCGTGCCGGGCCGCTTCCAGTGCGCGGTCGAGATGCTCGTCGAGATGGTCGAAGACCAATCGAAGGCGATCGTCCACGGCAATCGCGCATTCATCGCGCCGCTCGCGCTTACGGTGTTCGTGTGGGTCGCGCTGATGAACTCCCTCGATTTCCTTCCCGTCGACCTGCCGGGCCGCGTGATCGGCTGGCTGGGCCTGTCGGGCATCATTTCCCATCACCGCATCGTTCCGACCGCCGATCTGAACGGCACGCTCGGCATCGCGCTCGGCGTGTTCGTCCTGATGCTCTACTACAGCATCAAGATCAAGGGCGCGGGCGGCTTTGCTCACGAGTTGGTGTCGGCGCCGTTCGGCTCGCACCCGCTGCTGTGGATCCCGAACCTCGCGCTCAACATCGTCGAATTCGTCGCCAAGACCGTGTCGCTCGGCATGCGGCTGTTCGGCAACATGTACGCGGGTGAGCTGGTGTTCCTGCTGATCGCCCTCCTCGGCAGCATGTGGAGCTTCGGCGGCGACGCAACGTTCCTCGGCTTCGTCGGTCACGTGATCGCGGGCAGCGTCTGGGCAATCTTCCACATCCTGATTGTTCTGTTGCAGGCATTCATCTTCATGATGCTGACGCTGGTGTATCTCGGCCAGGCGCACGACGCGCACTAAAGCGCTGCGGGCAAAAGATAGTTTCCGTTTTGGTTTTTTAAATCTCAGTTCCAAGTCTTTTCACAAAGGAGTGATCATGCAAGCTTTCATCGCCAACATCCAAGGTCTGACCGCCATCGGTATCGGCATCATCATCGGCCTGGGTGCAATCGGCGCCTGTATCGGTATCGCGCTGATGGGCGGCAAGTACATCGAAGCCTGCGCGCGTCAGCCGGAACTCATCAACCCGCTGCAAACGAAGATGTTCCTGCTGGCTGGTCTGATCGACGCGGCGTTCCTGATCGGCGTCGGTGTGGCCATGCTGTTTGCATTCGCGAACCCGCTCCTGTCGAAGCTCGCAGGCTAAGGTTCCTCGGAAACATGCGCCCGGCGTGAGCCGGGGCAGGGCGGAACGGAGACTGGGCGCTGATCGAATGCAACTCGATGAGCGCCTTACCGTTTCATTTTTCCGGAATAGCAGATAAGGAAACACCGTGAATCTCAACGCAACATTGTTTGCGCAAATGGTCGTGTTCCTGGTCCTCGCGTGGTTCACGATGAAGTTCGTGTGGCCGCCGTTGATCAACGCCCTCGACGAGCGCTCGAAGAAGATCGCCGACGGCCTCGCCGCCGCGGAAAAGGGCAAGGCGGAACTCGAAGCAGCGCACAAGCGCGTCGACCAGGAACTCGCGCAGGCCCGCAACGATGGCCAGCAACGCATCGCCGACGCCGAGAAGCGTGCACTGGCGGTCGCCGACGAAATCAAGACCAACGCCCAGGCTGAAGCCGCGCGCATCATCGCTCAGGCGAAGGCGGAAGCGGAACAGCAAATCGTGAAGGCGCGCGAAACGCTGCGCGGCGAAGTCGCCGCACTCGCCGTGAAGGGCGCCGAGCAGATCCTGAAGCGCGAAGTCGATCAAACGGCCCACGCCGAACTGCTGAATCAACTGAAAGCCGAGCTCTGATCATGGCCGAACTTGCAACCATCGCCCGCCCTTACGCAGAAGCGCTGTTCCGCGTGGCCGAGGGGGGTGACATCTCCGCCTGGTCCACGCTCGTGCAAGAGCTGGCTCAGGTTGCGCAACTGCCCGAAGTGCTGTCCGTCGCGTCGAGCCCGAAAGTGAGCCGCACGCAGGTGGCCGAGCTGCTGCTCGCCGCGCTGAAGTCGCCGCTCGCGAGCGGTGCGCAGGCGAAGAACTTCGTGCAGATGCTGGTCGACAATCATCGTATCGCGCTGTTGCCGGAAATCGCCGTGCAGTTCGAAGCGCTGAAGAACGCGCGCGAAGGCGCGGCAGACGTGCAGATCGTCAGCGCGTTCCCGCTCGAAGGCGCGCAGCTCGCGGAGCTTGTCACGAGCCTCGAGCGTAAGTTCAAGCGCAAGCTGAAGCCGGCCGTCGAAGTCGATTCGTCGCTGATCGGCGGCGTGCGCGTGACGGTGGGCGACGAAGTGCTCGATACCTCGGTCCGCGCGCGGCTCGCCGGCATGCAGGCGGCGCTGACCGCTTGAGCGAGCGCAGCCGGCACGCAACAGAATTGAAAATCAGGAGCGAATAATGCAACTCAATCCCTCTGAGATCAGCGAGCTGATCAAGAGCCGGATCCAGGGCCTTGAAGCGAGCGCAGACGTTCGCAACCAGGGCACCGTGATCTCCGTGACCGACGGCATCGTGCGCATTCACGGCCTGTCGGACGTGATGCAGGGCGAAATGCTCGAGTTCCCGGGCAACACGTTCGGCCTCGCGCTGAACCTCGAGCGCGACTCGGTCGGCGCGGTGATTCTCGGCGAATACGAACACATCTCGGAAGGCGACATCGTTAAGACGACGGGCCGCATTCTCGAAGTGCCGGTCGGCCCGGAACTCGTCGGCCGCGTGCTCGACGCGCTCGGCAATCCGATCGACGGCAAGGGCCCGGTCAACGCGAAGCTGACCGACGCGATCGAGAAGATCGCCCCGGGCGTGATCTGGCGCAAGTCGGTGTCGCAGCCGGTGCAGACGGGCCTGAAGTCGATCGACTCGATGGTGCCGATCGGCCGGGGCCAGCGCGAGCTGATCATCGGCGACCGTCAGTGCGGCAAGACCGCGGTGGCGATCGACACGATCATCAACCAGAAGGGCAAGGACCTCATCTGTATCTACGTCGCGATCGGCCAGAAGGCTTCGTCGATCATGAACGTGGTGCGCAAGCTCGAGGAAACCGGCGCGCTCGAATACACGATCGTCGTCGCCGCGTCGGCGTCGGAATCGGCCGCGATGCAGTACCTCGCGCCGTACGCCGGCTGCACGATGGGCGAATACTTCCGCGATCGCGGCCAGGACGCCCTCATCATTTACGACGACTTGACCAAGCAAGCTTGGGCGTATCGTCAGATCTCGCTGCTGCTGCGCCGCCCGCCGGGCCGTGAAGCGTACCCGGGCGACGTGTTCTATCTGCACTCGCGCCTGCTCGAGCGTGCGGCTCGCGTGTCGGAAGAGTACGTCGAGAAATTCACGAACGGCGAAGTGAAGGGTAAGAGCGGCTCGCTGACGGCGCTGCCCGTCATCGAAACGCAGGCAGGCGACGTGACCGCGTTCGTTCCGACGAACGTGATCTCGATCACCGACGGCCAGATCTTCCTGGAAACCGACCTGTTCAACGCCGGCATCCGCCCCGCGATCAACGCGGGCGTATCGGTGTCGCGAGTCGGCGGCGCCGCGCAGACGAAGGTCGTGAAGAAGCTGTCGGGCGGTATCCGTACCGACCTCGCGCAGTATCGCGAACTGGCCGCGTTCGCGCAGTTCGCGTCGGATCTCGACGAAGCGACCCGCAAGCAGCTCGAGCGCGGCCGCCGCGTGACGGAGTTGCTCAAGCAGCCGCAATACCAGCCGCTGCAGGTGTGGGAGCTGGCCGTGTCGCTGTTCTCGGCGAACAACGGCTATCTCGACGACCTCGACGTCAAGGACGTCCTGCCGTTCGAGAAGGGCCTGCGCGAGTATCTGAAGACGAGCCACGCTGACCTCATCAAGCGCATCGAAGACACGAAGGACTTGTCGAAGGACGACGAGAGCGCGCTGCACGCCGCGCTCAAGGACTTCAAGAAGTCCGGTGCCTATTGATCCGCGAGGGACACCTTGAAGCGGCGCGGGCCGCGTAACGCGCCCGCGCCGCTTCGGTCAAGGAGCAAGCAATGGCTGGAATGAAGGAAATTCGCGGCAAGATCAAGAGCGTGCAGAACACGCGCAAGATCACGAAGGCGATGGAGATGGTGGCCGCATCGAAGATGCGCCGCGCGCAGGAACGCATGCGCGCTGCTCGTCCGTATGCGGAGAAGGTCCGCGCCATCGCCGCGCACATGAGCCGCGCGAACCCGGAGTACCGCCACCCGTTCATGGTGGCGAACGACGGCGTGAAGACGGCCGGCATGATCCTCGTCACGACTGACAAGGGTCTGTGCGGCGGTCTGAACACGAACGTGCTGCGCGCGTCGCTGCAGAAGTTCAAGGAGCTCGAAGAGCAGGGCCAGAAGGTCGAAGCCACCGCGATCGGCGGCAAGGGCCTTGGCTTCCTGAACCGCTTCGGCGCGAAGGTGATCTCGCAGGTCGTGCATCTCGGCGATACGCCGCACCTCGACAAGCTGATCGGCGCGGTGAAGACGCAGCTCGATCTGTATTCGGAAGGCAAGCTGTCGGCGGTTTATCTCGCGTACACGCGCTTCGTCAACACGATGAAGCAGGAAACGGTGATCGAGCAGTTGCTGCCGCTGTCGTCGGAACATTTCGACGCCAATGACGGCACGCCGGCCACGTCGTGGGACTACATCTACGAGCCGGACGCGCAGGCGGTGGTTGACGAGCTGCTCGTGCGTTACGTCGAGGCGCTGGTGTATCAGGCGGTCGCGGAAAACATGGCGTCGGAGCAATCGGCGCGGATGGTCGCGATGAAGGCCGCTTCGGACAACGCGAAGACGGTGATCAGCGAGCTTCAGCTGTCGTACAACAAGAGCCGTCAGGCGGCGATCACGAAGGAATTGTCGGAGATCGTCGGCGGCGCCGCCGCGGTGTAACGCGGCACGCGCGACGCCGGCTGCGTCTCGAAACTGCGCCTTTGCGCGAGTAAAGAATCAGGTATTGAAAGGAAAAGCGATGAGTACTGCTGCTTTGGTAGAAGGCAAGATCGTACAGTGCATCGGCGCCGTTATCGACGTGGAATTCCCGCGCGAGAGCATGCCGAAGATCTACGACGCGCTCATTCTGGAAGGCTCGGAACTGACGCTCGAAGTCCAGCAGCAGCTGGGCGACGGCGTGGTCCGTACCATCTGTCTGGGTGCCTCCGACGGCCTGCGCCGCGGCGTCGTGGTGAAGAATACGGGCAATCCGATTTCGGTGCCGGTCGGCAAGCCGACCCTCGGCCGCATCATGGACGTGCTCGGCCGCCCGATCGACGAGGCGGGACCGATCGAGAGCGAAAACAAGCGCTCGATCCACCAGAAGGCGCCGGCGTTCGACGAGCTGTCGCCGTCGACCGAACTGCTCGAAACGGGCATCAAGGTCATCGATCTGATCTGCCCGTTCGCAAAGGGCGGCAAGGTCGGCCTGTTCGGCGGCGCGGGCGTGGGCAAGACCGTCAACATGATGGAGCTCATCAACAACATCGCGAAGGAGCACGGCGGTTACTCCGTGTTCGCGGGCGTGGGCGAGCGTACCCGTGAAGGGAACGACTTCTACCACGAAATGAAGGACTCGAACGTTCTCGACAAGGTCGCGCTGGTGTACGGCCAGATGAACGAGCCGCCGGGCAACCGTCTGCGCGTGGCGCTGACGGGCCTCACGATGGCCGAGCACTTCCGTGACGAAGGCCTCGACGTGCTGTTCTTCGTCGACAACATCTACCGTTTCACGCTGGCCGGTACCGAAGTGTCGGCGCTGCTCGGCCGTATGCCGTCGGCAGTGGGCTATCAGCCGACGCTGGCTGAAGAAATGGGCAAGCTGCAAGAGCGCATCACGTCGACGAAGAAGGGCTCGATCACGTCGGTTCAGGCCGTGTACGTGCCTGCGGACGACTTGACCGACCCGTCGCCGGCCACCACCTTCGGCCACTTGGACGCAACCGTCGTTCTGTCGCGTGACATCGCATCGCTCGGTATCTATCCGGCCGTCGACCCGCTCGACTCGACGTCGCGCCAGATCGACCCGAACGTGATCGGCGAAGAGCACTACTCGATCACCCGCCGCGTTCAGCAGACGCTGCAGCGCTACAAGGAACTGCGCGACATCATCGCGATTCTGGGCATGGACGAGCTGTCGCCGGAAGACAAGCTGTCGGTTGCGCGCGCACGTAAGATCCAGCGTTTCCTGTCGCAGCCGTTCCACGTCGCCGAAGTGTTCACGGGCTCGCCGGGCAAGTACGTGCCGCTGAAGGAAACGATCCGCGGCTTCAAGATGATCGTCGACGGCGAGTGCGACCACCTGCCGGAACAGGCGTTCTACATGGTCGGCACGATCGACGAAGCCTTCGAGAAGGCCAAGAAGATCCAGTAACGGCCGGGTGTAACGCAACGGGCGCCGTGAAGCGGTGTTCATCCCGTCCACGCGTGGTCGGGGATACGGCGCTTGCGTAACACGCTCAACCGTGCCTGCATGGGATCGGAGTGAGCGCTGAAGCGTTCGCTTCGGTCGACCGCCGCGGGACCGGAGTAAAGCGCTAAAGCGCTGACTCTGGCTAACCACGGCATGGGATCGGAGTAAGTGCTGAAGCGCTGACTCCGATCGACCGCCGCGGGGCCAGAGTAAAGCGCTAAAGCGCTGACGCTGGCCAACCACGGCATGGGATCGGAGTCAGCGCTGAAGCGTTGACTCCGATCGACCGCCGCGGGGCCAGAGTAAAGCGCTGAAGCGCTGACTCTGGCCAACCACGGCATGGGATCGGAGTAAGCGCTGAAGCGCTGACTCCGATCGACAGGAGTCGATATGGCAACCATCAAAGTAGACGTCGTCAGCGCCGAAGAGCAGATCTTCTCGGGCCAGGCGAAGTTCGTCGCGCTGCCGGGCGAAGCCGGTGAACTGGGCATCCTGCCCGGCCACACGCCGCTCATCACCCGGATTCGTCCGGGTGCGGTGCGCATCGAGTCGGAAAGCGGCGACGAAGAGTTCGTGTTCGTCGCGGGCGGCATTCTCGAAGTGCAACCGGGCGCCGTGACGGTGCTCGCCGATACCGCGATCCGTGGCAAGGATCTCGACGCGGCGAAAGCCGAGGAAGCGAGAAAGCGCGCGGAGGAAACGCTGCAGAACGCGAAGTCGGACATCGATCTCGCAAAAGCACAGTCGGAACTCGCCACCGCAATGGCGCAGCTCGAAGCGATCCAGCGTCTCGCGAAGATCCGCGGCAAGCACTGAAGCGTTCGCGTGCCCGTCGCACGCGTGCGGTTCGCGTCCCCGCATCGCGATTGCATGGCAATCGCGCCGAAAAGGCAGCCCCTCGGGCTGCCTTTTTCATTTCCTCCGGCATGCCCGCTTTGCGGGTAACACTTGATGTCAGAGTGTCGTAAGCGGATGGCAGAATAATTTACAGAAACGCGTTCAAAACGACGAAACGTTCGCAGAACGTTCCAATGGCGGAGACACTCTCATGGCAGCAGATTCAGGCATGGGCGCGCTGATCGCGCCGATGCACGGGCTTTCGTACGTACGCGGCCCGGCGGATGTCCCATTGAGCGACGCGACGATCGGGCAGTTCCTGCTCGATACGGTCGCCCGCTTTCCCGATCGCGTGGCGGTCGTGTTCCGCGAGCAAGGCGTGCGCTGGACGTGGCGCGAGTTCGCGGACGAAGTCGACGCGCTCGCCGCCGCGCTGATCGAGCTCGGCATCGCGCGCGGTGACCGGGTCGGCATCTGGTCGCCGAACCGCGCCGAATGGCTGCTCACGCAATTTGCAACCGCGCGTATCGGCGCGGTGCTCGTCAACGTCAATCCCGCCTATCGGCTGGCCGAGCTCGAATACGCGCTGAACAAGGTCGGCTGCAAGCTGTTGATCGCCGCGGAGCGCTTCAAGACGTCCGCGTACGCGGAGATGATCGCGGAAATCGCGCCGGAGCTCGCGACGACGCGCGCGGGCGACGTGCTGTGCGCCGCGCGCGTGCCGAGTTTGCGCACGGTCGTGACGATGAGCGATGCGGCGCACGCGGGCATGCTGAGCTTCGCGGACGTGCTCGCGCGCGGGCGGGCGGCGCTCGCTTCCGCGCGGCTCGACGCGATCGGCGCGACGCTCGATTGCCGCGATCCGATCAACATCCAGTTCACGAGCGGCACGACGGGCAGCCCGAAGGGCGCGACGCTCACGCACCGCAACGTCGTCAACAACGCGCGCTCGATCGCGAACGTGATGCGGCTGACCGAGGCCGATGCGATGTGCATTCCGGTGCCGCTCTATCACTGCTTCGGGATGGTGCTGTCGGTGCTCGCGTGCGTATCGGCGGGCGCGAAGATGGTGTTTCCCGGCGCGGCGTTCGAGCCGGGTGCGACGCTCGCGGCGGTGTCCGACGAGCGCTGCACCGCGCTGCAGGGCGTGCCGACGATGTTCATCGCCGAGCTCGATCATCCGGATTTCGACCGTTTCGACCTGAGCACGCTGCGCACGGGCATCATGGCGGGTTCGCCGTGCCCGATCGAGACGATGAAGCGCGTGGTCGCGAAGATGCACATGTCCGAGGTGACGATCGCCTACGGGATGACGGAGACGAGCCCCGTGTCGTTCCAGAGCGCGACGACGGATTCGCTCGAGAAGCGCACGACGACAGTCGGCCGGATCCAGCCGCATCTGGAGGCGAAGATCGTCGACGCGACGGGCGCGATCGTGCCCGTCGGCGAGACGGGCGAGCTGTGCACGCGCGGCTATTCGGTGATGCTCGGCTATTGGGACGACGAGGCCAGGACGCGCGAGGCGGTGGTCGATGGCTGGATGCGCACGGGCGACCTCGCGACGCTCGACGAAGAAGGCTTTTGCAACATCGTCGGGCGCCTGAAGGACATGCTGATTCGCGGCGGCGAGAACGTGTACCCGCGCGAGATCGAGGAGTTTCTGTTCCGGCATCCGAAGATCCAGAGCGTGCAGGTGTTCGGCGTGCCCGATTCGAAGTACGGCGAGGAAGTATGCGCGTGGATCGTGCTGCGCGCGGGCGAGACGATGACGGACGACGAGCTGCGCGAGTTCTGCAGCGGCCAGATCGCGCACTACAAGGTGCCGCGCTACGTGCGCTTCGTCGACGAACTGCCGATGACCGTGACGGGGAAGGTGCAGAAGTTCGTGATGCGCGAACGAATGATCGACGAACTTGGTTTGAGCGTGCAGCAGACGGCTTGACGCGCCGCGCACGTTTCCAATGGACGAAAAAAAGCGGGCTGATGAGCCCGCTAAAAACCACACGCTACGGGGTTAGCGCGAGGAGACCAAAGGTGGAACGCATCGGCATGGGCCGACGACGACTCCAACAAGGATGCCCCTGGGAAGGGATTCGGTACGAGACCGACGGGCTCGTCATTCGTGCTTGTGTCCGCTCACACGCTGCACACGAGACCGCATCCGTGTTGAAACCGTGAGAGGCATTTTGGGCGAATTACCCCACCCTCGCGGTAACAAAGTGTTTCAGGTTGTAACCCATGTGGGATAAGGCTTCGCGGGACTTTTTACTGTTTTTAAAGATGCATATAAAGTCATTTTTACCGTATTGAAAAAAGACATTTTCCCGCCTGCCCAGGCCCCTTTTACGATGGGCCTGCCCCGCCTGGCGCGGCTTCCGGGTGGAATCAAACATGTATTCAAATGACAGCGATATCGACTGACGAAGTTCCGAGAAAGATTTTGAAACGCGATCGGGTAATCGCGGTAGTCGGCCTTTCGGATAAACCTTATCGGCCCAGTTATGAGGTCGCTGCTTACCTGCGACAAAATGGTTAATCGGATCGTACCCGTCAATCCGCTGCTGGCCGGCGCGGCGTTGCTCGGCGAACGCGTGCATCCGTCGCTTGCCGATGCGCGCGCGGCGCTCGCGGCCGACGGCATCGAAATCGACATGATCGACGTGTTTCGCAAGCCGGAAGAGGTGCCGGCCGTGGTCGACGCGACGCTCGCCATCGGCGCGCGGTCGCTCTGGTTGCAGCCCGGCGTCGTGCACGACGAGGCGGCTGCGAAGGCGCGGACGGCGGGGCTCGATGTCGTCGTCGACCGCTGCGTGAAGATCGAGCACCGGCGGCGCTTCGGTTAGCCCAGGCGCGTCGGCCGACAGTGCGCGCGTCGCCGGCGGGCGTCATTTTTGCCGCGGCACGCCCGGCTGGGTCCGACCTACGCGGACAGGCTCGGATATACGCGAGCATATACATGGATGTGCGCGCGCACATGTCCGTACGCCGCGGCGCGTGTCGCGGCGCAACGTCCATCGCGCGCGCCGCGGGGCCGTCACCACGCTACTTGAGCCACTTGTCCGAGATCGCCCGCAGCTCGCCCGTCTCGCGTGCGAGATGCAGCCACTGGTCGACGTACTGCTGGAACACGACGTCCCCGCGCGGCACCATGTACGCCTTCTCGCCGAACTGGAACGGCTTGTCCGGGTGCACCGAGCACAGGCCGGGATTCAGCTTTTGCTGCAGCAGCGTCTCGGACGCGTCCGTGACCATCACGTCGGCATTTCCCGCGAGAATCTGCTTGAAGATCGTCACGTTGTCCGGAAACACGGTGAGCTTCGCGCGGGTGAAATGCTGCTTCGCAAAACGCTCGTTCGTGCCGCCCGGATTCACGATCACGCGCGTTTGCGGCTGGTCGATCTGCGCGATCGTCTGATAGCGCTCGGCATCCGCGCAGCGCACGATCGGCGTCTTGCCGTCGCTCACGTACGGCTGCGTGAAGAACACGCGCTTCTGCCGTTCGAGCGTCGTCGAGATGCCGCCCACCGCGATGTCGCACTTCGCGACGAAATCATCGGTGAGGGTCGGCCATGTGGTCTTCACGAACGCCGTCTTCACGCCGAGCGATTTCGCGAGCGAGGCCGCCATGTCGATGTCGATGCCTTCGAACGCGCCGTCCTCGCGCCGGTACGTGTACGGCTTGTAGTCGCCCGTCATGCATACGCGCAGCGTGCCGCGCGCGAGCACGTCGTCGAGCCGCGACGCGGGCGTGCCCGGCTGCGGCGCGGTTTGTGCATGGGCGAGCCCCGCGCAGCAGGCGAGCGCGAGCAACGTCTGGTTCATTTTCATCGTGTTTCCTCGATACGTGTGGGCGGTCCGGACGCCGGATCATAACGGACGGCCGGCGAGCGTCATATGGCCGCGAGCGCCGGGCGGCGCGCCGCGTCCGGTAGAATGCTCCTTTGCGTTTCGCTTCGTCGCACTCATCGTGGCCCAGACTCTCCTCAACGACACCTTCCTGCGCGCGCTGCTGCGCGAGCCGACCGACTACACGCCGATCTGGCTGATGCGCCAGGCGGGCCGCTACCTGCCCGAGTACAACGCAACGCGCGCGCGCGCGGGCAGCTTCCTCGGGCTCGCGAAGCAGCCCGATTACGCGACCGAAGTGACGCTGCAGCCGCTCGAGCGCTTTCCGCTCGACGCCGCGATCCTGTTCTCCGACATCCTGACGATTCCCGACGCGATGGGGCTGGGCCTCGATTTCGCCGCGGGCGAGGGGCCGAAGTTCGCGCATCCGGTGCGCACCGAGGCCGACGTCGCGAAGCTCGCGGTGCCGGACATCGGCGCGACGCTCGGCTACGTGACCGACGCGGTGCGCGAGATTCGCCGCGCGCTCACCGACGGCGAAGGCCGCCAGCGCGTGCCGCTGATCGGCTTCTCCGGCAGCCCGTGGACGCTCGCGTGCTACATGGTCGAAGGCGGCGGCTCGGACGATTTCCGCACCGTGAAATCGATGGCGTACGCGCGGCCCGACCTGATGCACCGGATTCTCGACGTCAATGCGCAGGCAGTGGCCGCGTATCTGAACGCGCAGATCGAAGCCGGCGCGCAGGCGGTGATGATCTTCGATACGTGGGGCGGCGCGCTCGCCGACGGCGGCTATCAGCGCTTCTCGCTCGACTACGTCCGACGCGTGCTCGCGCAGCTCAAGCGCGAGCACGACGGCGCACGCGTGCCGGCGATCGCGTTCACGAAGGGCGGCGGGCTCTGGCTCGAGGAGCTCGCGGCGACGGGCGTCGATGCGGTCGGCCTCGACTGGACGGTCAACCTCGGCCGCGCGCGCGAGCGCGTCGCGGGGCGCGTCGCGCTGCAGGGCAATCTCGATCCGACGATCCTGTTCGCGCCGCCCGAGGCGATCCGCGCCGAGGCGCGCGCGGTGCTCGACAGCTACGGTAACCATCCGGGCCATGTGTTCAACCTCGGCCACGGCATCTCGCAGTTCACGCCGCCCGAGCATGTCGCTGAACTCGTCGACGAAGTGCATCGTCATAGCCGCGCGATTCGTAGCGGCGCCGGATCGTGAGCGCAAGCCCTTCGATGCTGCGGCGCGACGGGTCGAATTTGCGCAAACACGACTAAACAGGGCGTAAGCGCCCGTCCGATGGCACTCTTATGCTTGTCAAGACTTGACTTATGCACATTTTCCTCGTTGCAGCGCGGTAGAGGGCGGCATCGGCGAGCGGGCCGCGCTATGACGGCGGAAATCGGATAGCAGCCTTGCCGGACAAGGCTTCCCGGGTTGCCCGCCCAATCGGGAAAAAGCAGTGGGTGGCCGGATGCAGCGCCATTTCGCGGCCGTCAAGGGCGAGTTCTCAACAAAGTTATCCACAGGATCGGCGAGCGCGCCGCGATTCTTAATGAGAATCCAAAACTTAGCGCCGAAAGTGACGTTTCACTTTAACTTCACGGGCGTCGCGGATATCCGGCCTGCCGGGCCTGTCGGCATTCGGCGGTGCCGCACCGATGGCTGATGCGTTCGTGCGCGTCGCGCTCGATCATCCGCTGCCGACGCTGTTCGATTACCGGTATCGCGGCGACATGCCGGCGGCGCCCGGGATGCTCGTGCAGGTGCCGTTCGGCCGGCGCAGCGTGGTCGGGCTCGTATGCGAAGTGACCGCTCACACGGACGTGCCGGCGGCCAAGCTGAAGGCCGTCGATGCGGTCTGTACGGAGCTGCCGCCGCTGTCGCGGCACTGGCTCGAACTCGCCGCGTTCGCGGCCGACTACTATCAGCGCGGGCTCGGTGAAGTTGCGCTGCCGGCGCTGCCGCAGGCGCTGCGCGACGTGCCGCGCTGGGGGCGGCTGCTTGCGCCCGAGCTGCGCTACCGGCTGCTCGACGCCGGGCGCGCCGCGCTGCCGGACGCGCTGCCCGCGCGCGGCGCGGCGCTGCGCCGGCTCGCGCAGGCGCTCGCCGACGCGCCTGCGCTCTCGCTCGCCGAGGTTCGCGCGCTGCATCCGAAGGCCGTCGCGGTGCTCGACGAATGGCAGGCGCAAGGCTGGGCCGCGTGCGACGAGATTGCGATCACGCACGCCGATGCGCAGCTTGTGGATAACCCGGCACCGGCGTCCGCTCGGCGCCCGACTGCATTGCCGC
The DNA here is from genome assembly GCF_000011705.1 of Burkholderia mallei ATCC 23344. NCBI lineage: Bacteria > Pseudomonadati > Pseudomonadota > Betaproteobacteria > Burkholderiales > Burkholderiaceae > Burkholderia > Burkholderia mallei. Next base: position 3,056,419 of record NC_006348.1, read on the forward strand.
CGCAACTGACCGATCAACAGGCGGAGGCGCTCGACGCGATCGCGGCGGCGGACGGTTTCGCGCCATTCCTGCTGCACGGCGTGACGGGCAGCGGCAAGACCGAGGTGTATCTGCGCGCGCTCGCCGCGCTGCTCGAGCGGCGGCCCGAAGCACAGGCGCTCGTCCTCGTGCCCGAGATCAACCTGACGCCGCAGTTCGAAGCGGCGTTTCGCGCGCGCTTCGCCGCGACGCTGCCCGCCGATGCGATCGTCACGCTGCACAGCGGCCTTGCCGAAGGCGAGCGCGCGCGCCACTGGCTCGCCGCACATACCGGCCGCGCGCGGATCGTGCTCGGCACGCGGCTCGCGGTGCTCGCGTCGCTGCCGGCGCTTGCGATGATCGTCGTCGACGAGGAGCACGAGCCGGCCTACAAGCAACAGGAAGGGTTGCGCTATTCGGCGCGCGATCTCGCCGTGTGGCGGGCGAAGCAGCTCGCGATTCCGGTCGTCCTCGGCTCGGCGACACCGTCGCTCGAAACCTGGTGGCAGGCTGAGCAGGGCCGCTACCGGCGGCTCACGCTGACGAAGCGCGCGGTGGCCGACGCGGCGCTGCCGACGGTGCGGCTCGTCGATCTCGAGGAGGAGCGGCGGCGCGGGCGCGGGTCGATGGGCGGGCTGTCGGGGCCGCTCGTCGCTGCGCTGAAGGCGCGGCTCGAGCGTGGCGAGCAGAGCCTCGTGTTCCTGAACCGGCGCGGCTATGCGCCCGCGCTCGCGTGCGACGCGTGCGGCTGGGTCGCAGGCTGCCCGCGATGCAGCGCGTATGTCGTGATGCACAAGCCCGAGCACGCGGTGCGCTGCCATCACTGCGGCTGGGAGGCGCGCATTCCGCGCGCGTGCCCGGAATGCGGGAACGTCGATATCGCGCCGCTCGGCCGCGGCACGCAGCGCGTCGAGGAGACGCTCGCGCTCGCCGTGCCGGGCGCGCGGATCCTGCGCATCGACGCGGACAGCACGCGCCGCAAGGGCAGCGCGCAGGCGCTCTTCTCGGACGTGCACGCGGGCGAGGTCGACATCCTCGTCGGCACGCAGATGATCGCGAAGGGGCACGATTTCCAGCGGGTGTCGCTCGTCGGCGTGCTGAATGCGGATACCGCATTGTTCTCGCACGATTTTCGCGCAAGCGAGCGGCTATTCGCGCAACTGATGCAGGTGAGCGGCCGCGCGGGGCGCGCGGGGCTGCCGGGCGAGGTGCTGATCCAGACGCGATATCCGCGTCACGCGCTCTATCACGCGCTCGCGCGCCAGGATTACGTGGGGTTCGCCGGCGCGACGCTCGGCGAGCGGCGCGACGCGCACCTGCCGCCGTTCGTCTATCAGGCGCTCTTGCGCGCCGAGGGGCGCACGCTCGATGCGGCGCTCGCCTTCCTGCAGCAGGCGGCCGACGCGTTCTCGGGGCTGCCGGGCGCGGAGCGCGTGACGGTGTACGACGCCGTGCCGATGACGATCGTCAAGGTGGCCAATGTCCACCGGGCGCAACTGTTGATCGAGAGCGCGTCGCGCGCGGCGCTTCAGCACACGCTGCGCGCGTGGCAGCCGCTGCTGCGCGAGCTGAAGGGCGTGCTGCGCTGGAGCGTCGAGGTCGATCCGCTCGACATCTGACGCCGGCGCGTCATTCGTGCGCTTCGCGCAGGCCGGACAGCCGCGCGCGGCGCTCGTCCTTCTTCACGCGTTGCGCACATCCGAGCGCCTGGAAAAACACCGCCGACGCGCGGTGCACGAATACGATCGCGCCCGCGATCCACGCGGCGAGCACGATGCCGATCACTACCCATCCATCCATCTACGTTCTCCTTCGCGTCCGCGGGCAGCGGGCGCACGCGAATCCGATATCACGCCAGATTGCCATGGAAATCGAGCCGGTAGAACTGACAGGATCAGGGAAAATACCGATCGTTCAAAGTAGTGCGGGCCGGCTGTCTTTTTTGGTAAGTGATTGATAGTAAAGGGGATATATGGGGTGCAACCGGGTGTGAAATCTGGTTGCACCTTTTTATTGCCTGCCTTACGATTTTGCGATCTTTTAAAGTCCTTGGCCGGCATCGGGCCGGCACTAGAAGAAAATCATGGCAAGCACCACACTGGGCGTCAAAGTCGACGATCTGCTGCGCGCGCGTCTGAAGGACGCGGCGTCGCGGCTCGAGCGCACTCCTCACTGGCTGATCAAGCAGGCGATCTTCGCGTATCTCGAGCGGATCGAGCATGGTCAGCTTCCGCCGGAGCTCTCCGGCCACACGGGCGTCACCGATCTGTCCGACAGCCACGCCGACGGCGACGACGACGGCGCGCCGCACCCGTTCCTCGAATTCGCGCAGAGCGTGCAGCCGCAGTCGGTGCTGCGCGCGGCGATCACGGCCGCGTACCGGCGGCCGGAGCCCGAATGCGTGCCGTTCCTGATCGGCGAGGCGCGGCTGCCCGCGAGCCTCGCGTCGGACGTGCAGGCAATGGCGGCGGGCCTTGTCGAGGCGCTGCGCGAGAAGAGCTCGGGCGGCGGCGTCGAGGGGCTGATCCATGAATTCTCGCTGTCGAGCCAGGAGGGCGTCGCGCTGATGTGCCTCGCCGAGGCGCTGCTGCGGATTCCCGATCGCGCGACGCGCGACGCGCTGATTCGCGACAAGATCAGCAAGGGCGACTGGCGCTCGCACGTCGGCCACGCGCCGTCGCTGTTCGTCAACGCGGCCACCTGGGGCCTGATGATCACCGGCAAGCTCGTCACGACGAACAGCGAGGCGGGCCTGTCGTCGGCGCTCACGCGGCTGATCGGCAAGGGCGGCGAGCCGTTGATCCGAAAGGGCGTCGACATGGCGATGCGCCTGATGGGCGAGCAGTTCGTCACGGGCGAGACGATCTCCGAAGCGCTCGCGAACAGCCGCAAGTACGAGGCGCGCGGCTTCCGTTACTCGTACGACATGCTCGGCGAAGCGGCGACCACCGAAGAGGACGCGCTGCGCTACTACGCGTCGTACGAGCAGGCGATCCACGCGATCGGCAAGGCGGCGGGCGGCCGCGGCATCTACGAGGGCCCGGGCATCTCGATCAAGCTCTCGGCGCTGCATGCGCGCTACTCGCGCTCCCAGCAGGAACGCACGATGAACGAGCTGCTGCCGCGCGTGCGCTCGCTCGCGCTGCTCGCGCGCCGCTATGACATCGGCCTGAACATCGACGCCGAGGAGGCGGACCGGCTCGAGCTCTCGCTCGATCTGCTCGAGGCGCTGTGCTTCGATCCGGAGCTCGCCGGCTGGAACGGCATCGGCTTCGTCGTGCAGGCGTACCAGAAGCGCTGCCCGTTCGTGATCGACTACCTTGTCGACCTCGCGCGCCGCAGCCGCCATCGCCTGATGATCCGCCTCGTGAAGGGCGCGTACTGGGATTCCGAGATCAAGCGCGCGCAGGTGGACGGCCTCGAAGGCTATCCGGTCTATACGCGCAAGATCTACACCGACGTGTCCTACCTCGCGTGCGCGAAGAAGCTGCTCGCCGCGCCGGACGCCGTGTATCCGCAGTTCGCGACGCACAACGCGTACACGCTCGCCGCGATCTATCACCTCGCGGGCCAGAACTACTACCCCGGCCAGTACGAGTTCCAGTGCCTGCACGGGATGGGCGAGCCGCTGTACGAGGAAGTCACCGGCCGCGACAAGCTGAACCGCCCATGCCGCGTGTACGCGCCCGTCGGCACGCACGAGACGCTGCTTGCGTATCTCGTGCGCCGCCTGCTGGAGAACGGCGCGAACACGTCGTTCGTGAACCGGATCGCCGACAAGACCGTGTCGGTGAAGGAACTGGTGGCCGATCCGGTCGAGGATGCGCTGAAGGTCGTGCCGCTCGGCGCGCCGCACGCGAAGATTGCGCTGCCGCGCGAGCTGTACGGCGCGTCGCGCGTCAATTCGATGGGCCTCGATCTGTCGAACGAGCACCGGCTCGCGTCGCTGTCGTCGGCGCTGCTCGCGAGCGCGCATCATCCGTGGCGCGCCGCGCCGATGCTCGCCGACGACGCGCTCGCCCACGCCGCGCCGCGCGACGTGCGCAATCCGGCCGATCTGCGCGACGTCGTCGGCACGGTGAGCGAAGCGACGCCCGACGAGGTGAGCGCGGCGCTCGCGCACGCGGTCGCGGCCGCGCCGATCTGGCAGGCGACGCCCGTCGACGCGCGCGCGGACTGCCTCGCGCGCGCGGCGGACCTGCTCGAAGCGCAGATGCACACGCTGATGGGCCTGATCGTGCGCGAGGCGGGAAAATCGCTGCCGAACGCGATCGCCGAGATCCGCGAAGCGGTCGACTTCCTGCGCTACTACTCGGCGCAGATCCGCGACGAATTCTCGAACGACACGCACCGCCCGCTCGGCCCCGTCGTCTGCATCAGCCCGTGGAACTTCCCGCTCGCGATCTTCATGGGCCAGGTCGCAGCCGCCCTGGCGGCGGGCAACACGGTGCTCGCGAAGCCGGCCGAGCAGACGCCGCTGATCGCCGCGCAGGCGGTGCGCCTGCTGCGCGACGCCGGCGTGCCGGCGGGCGCGGTGCAACTGCTGCCGGGCAACGGCGAGACGGTGGGCGCGGCGCTCGTGGCGGACCCCCGCACGCGCGCGGTGATGTTCACCGGCTCGACCGAAGTCGCGCGCCTCATCAACAAGACGCTGTCGTCGCGCCTCGATCCGGACGGCAGGCCGATCCCGCTGATCGCCGAGACGGGCGGCCAGAACGCGATGATCGTCGATTCGTCGGCGCTCGCCGAGCAGGTGGTCGCCGACGTGCTGCAGTCGTCGTTCGACTCGGCCGGTCAACGCTGTTCGGCGCTGCGCGTTCTGTGTCTGCAGGACGACGTCGCGGATCGCACGCTGACGATGCTCAAGGGCGCGATGCGCGAGCTCGCGCTCGGCAATCCGGACCGGCTGTCGGTGGACGTCGGCCCGGTGATCGACGCCGACGCGAAGCGCACGATCGACACACACATCGCGGCGATGAAGGACAAGGGGCACGCGGTCACGCAGCTCGAGATGCCGGACGCATGCGCGCAGGGCACGTTCGTGCCGCCGACGATCATCGAGATCGGCAACGTCGACGAGCTCAAGCGTGAAGTGTTCGGCCCGGTGCTGCACGTCGTGCGTTATCGCCGCAGCGGCCTCGACAAGCTGCTCGAGCAGATCCGCGCGACGGGCTATGGGCTCACGCTCGGCATTCACACGCGGATCGACGAGACGATCGCGCACGTGATCTCGCGCGCGCACGTCGGCAACATCTACGTGAACCGCAACGTGATCGGCGCGGTGGTGGGCGTGCAGCCGTTCGGCGGCGAAGGGCTGTCGGGCACGGGGCCGAAGGCGGGCGGCGCGCTCTACTTGCAGCGCCTGCTCGCGACGCGCCCGGCCGGGCTGCCGCGCTCGCTCGAGGCGGCGCTCGTCGCCGATGCGCCGCAGGAAGGCGAGACGCGCGATAATCCATCCGCTGCGCTCACCGCGCTGCGCGACTGGCTGATCGAGCAGCGCGAGCCGGCGCTCGCCGCGCGCTGCGACGGCTATCTGTCGCACGTGCTCGCGGGCGCAACCGCCGTGCTTTCAGGGCCGACGGGCGAGCGCAATACGTATACACTCGGCGCGCGCGGCACGGTGCTGTGCATCGCGGCGACGGCAAGCGGCGCGCGCGCGCAGTTCGCGGCGGCGCTCGCCACCGGCAACCGCGCGCTTTTCGCGGGCGCGGCGGGCGAGGCGCTCGCCGCGGCGCTGCCGGCGCAACTGAAGGCGCACGCGGGCGTGAGAAAGCAGGCGGACGCGGCGTTCGACGCGGTGCTGTTCGAAGGCGACAGCGACGAGTTGCTCGCGCTCGTGAAGGAAGTCGCGCAGCGCCCGGGGCCGATCGTGTCGGTGCAGGGCGTCGCGGCGGGCGCGTTCGAGAACGGCGGCGACGAAGACTACGCGCTCGAGCGGCTCCTCACCGAGCGCTCGGTGAGCGTGAACACCGCGGCGGCAGGCGGCAATGCGAATTTGATGACGATTGGCTGAGCAATCCTTGCCCTTCGATTCAAGAAACGGAAGCGGCAAGGCGAACCCGAAGTCGCTCCATTTACCCTGGTACTAGGAGAAGATATGCAACACACGATGAAAAAGCTGGCAGGCGCGACGTTCGTCGCGGTCATGTCGCTCGCGGGGACGGCGCACGCGGATGACGTCAAGATCGGCTTTGCCGCGCCGATGACGGGCGCGCAGGCGCACTACGGCAAGGATATGCAGAACGGGATCGTGCTCGCGATCGAGGACATCAACGCGACGAAGCCGACGATCGGCGGCAAGCCGGTGAAGTTCGTGCTCGACACGCAGGACGATCAGGCCGACCCGCGCACCGGCACGACGGTCGCGCAGAAGCTCGTCGACGACGGCATCAAGGGCATGCTCGGCCACTTCAACTCGGGCACGACGATTCCGGCTTCGCGCATCTACGCGAACGCGGGCATCCCGCAGATCGCGATGGCGACGGCGCCCGAGTACACGACGCAGGGCTACAAGACGACCTTCCGGATGATGACGTCCGACACGCAGCAGGGCTCGGTCGCGGGCACGTTCGCGGTGAAGGATCTCGGCATGAAGAAGATCGCGATCGTCGACGATCGCACCGCTTACGGCCAGGGCCTTGCCGACCAGTTCGAGAAGGCGGCGAAGGCGGCGGGCGCGACGATCGTCGATCGTGAATTCACGAACGACAAGGCTGTCGACTTCAAGGCGATCCTGACGAAGCTCAAGGCGACGAAGCCGGACCTCGTCTACTACGGCGGCGCGGATTCGCAGGCCGCGCCGATGGCCAAGCAGATGAAGTCGCTCGGCGTCACGGCGCCGCTGATGGGCGGCGAGATGGCGCACACGCCGACCTTCCTGAAGATCGCGGGCGACGCGGCCGAAGGCTCGATCGCTTCGCTCGCCGGCCTGCCGCTCGCCGAAATGCCCGGCGGCAAGGCGTACGCGGACAAGTACAAGAAGCGCTTCGGCGAAGACGTGCAGACGTACTCGCCGTATGCGTACGACGGCGCGATGGCGATGTTCAGCGCGATGAAGAAGGCGAACTCGACGGACCCGGCGAAGTATCTGCCGCTGCTCGCGAAGACCGACATGGCGGGCGTGACGTCGACGCACATCGCGTATGACGCGAAGGGCGACCTGAGGAACGGCGGCATCACGATGTACAAGGTCGAGAAGGGCGAATGGAAGCCCCTGAAGAGCATCGGCGGCAAGTAAGCGCCGAAGGGCGTGACGCGCGCGCCGGATAGCGGCGTTCGCGGCGCGCTTCGATGTCGATGCCGGCATCGGCGAACCCCGGGTCCGCGGCGGCGGAACCGGGGTTTTGTTTTTTCTCGGCTGCGCGATTCTTTGCCGAATTCCCGGCTTTCCGGCTTTCCGCTGAGCGGTCCGGCGGTGCGGCATCCGGCGCTTTGCGCGCGGCGGCCGGGGCAAGTCGATGCGTCGCCGCCGCGGCGTCACGCGCCGCCGCGCGCGCGCAGCAGATACTTCTGCAGTTTGCCCGTCGGCGTGCGCGGCAGGCGCTCGGCGAACACGTATTCGCGCGGAATCTTGTACGCGGCGAGGCGCGTCGCGCAGAACGCGCGCAGCGCGTCGGCGTCGACGCCGGCCGCGCTTTCGGCCTGGCCCGCGCGAGCGGCGCCGGCCGCCTCGCGCAGCACGACATGCGCGATCACCGTCTCGCCCCATTCCGGATGCGCGCGGCCGACCACGGCTGCCTCCGCGACGGCCGGGTGCGCGTTCAGCACGTCCTCGACTTCCTTCGAGTAGACATTCTCGCCGCCCGTCACGATCATGTCCTTGATCCGGTCGACGACGAACAGGTAACCGTCGTCGTCGACGCGCGCGACGTCGCCGCTGCGGTACCAGCCGTCGTCGTCGAACGCGGCGCGCGTGGCGCCGGGATCGTCGAGATAGCCGAGCATCATGCTGTCCGCGCGCAGCCGGATCTCGCCGATTTCACCCGGCCGCGCGAGCCCGCCCGCGGCGGTCACGACGCGCACGTCGACGCCCGGCGTGCCCTGGCACCCGATCGAGCCCGGCTTCATCGCCTGCTCGAACGGATGGAGCACGGTGCCGGCGGGCCCCGTCTCGGTCATGCCGTACACCTGATAGAACGCTTCGCTTCGATACGCGCGCATCAGCCGGCGCGCGAGCGTCGCGCCGATCGGCCCGCCGCCGTACAGCCAGGCCCGCACGCTCGTCAGATCGAACGACGCGAAATCGGCGATCGTATCGAGCGGCAGCGTGTAAGACACCGGCGCGCCGAAGTACAGCGTGACCTGCTCGGCCTCGACCGTCTGCAAAAAGCGCAACGGCTGATATTCGCGCATCAGCACGACGGTGCCGCCCACATAGAGCGTGCCGCCGAACCAGTTGTTGAGCGGCGACGCGTGCCAGACCGGCATCGCCATCAACGTGCGCTCGCGCTCGGTCATCGACAGCGCGAGCGCGCTCGTCGCGGCGGCGAGCGCGACCGTGCGATGGCTGTGCATGCAGCCCTTCGGACGCCCCGTCGTGCCCGACGTGTAAAGGATTTCGGCGAGCGCCGCGTCGTCGGGCGTCGCCGGGGCGATGCCGGCCGCGTCGGCGACGAGGCGGTCGAACGGCGCGGCGCCGGCTGCTTCGCCTTCGGTCGCGAGGCGAAGCGCGTCGTGCTCGACGTTTGCGAGCACGGGCGCGAGCGCCGCGTCGAACAGCACCGCGCGGCTCGCGCTGTGCCGCAGGATGTGGTCGACCTCCGGCGCCTGCAGCTTGTGATTGACCGGCACGACGACCGCCCCGATGCGCCATGCGCCGAGCAGCAGATCGAAGAACGCGGGCGTGTTCAAGCACATCGCGGCGACGCGCTCGCCCGGCGCGACGCCGAGCGACGCGAGCACCTCGGCCGCGCGCCGCGAGCGTTGCTGCATCTGCCGATAGGTGAGCGTCGCGCCGTCGTCGCGCAGGAACGGCTTGTCGGGCGTCGCGCGCGCGGCGCGCTCGAGTGCGGCAATCAGGTTCATGGCGTCATGTTCCGTTCGTGCAGCAGGCGATCATTGGGGGCGGCGGCGCGCCGCGCCCGGCTTCGGCGCAATCGGCGCGGCCGGGCGCGGGCAAGCCGCCATGCGCGCGGCGCGCCTACGCGGCGTACGCGCGCTGCAGCAGTGCGGCGGCGTCGACGCGCCGCGCATCGAGCGCGCCCGTCACGCGGCCCCACGCGGGCTCGCCGAAGCGCGTCGCGATGAAGCCGTCGCTCACGACGGCGGGCGCCGCGTCGCTCAGCAGGCATGCCTGCGCGAGCAGCGCGATGCGCTGCGCGAGCACGCGGCCGAGCGCTTCGAGCGCATCGGGCGGCGTGCCGAGCTGCGCGCGCAGCGCGTCGAGTTCCGCGCGGATCCGCGCATCGCGGCCGCCGAGCGCGTGCAACTCGTCGATGAGCGCGTGTGCCGCGTCCGGCTCGCGTGAGATCGCGCGCATCACGTCGAGACACATCACGTTGCCGGAGCCTTCCCAGATCGAATTGACGGGCGCCTCGCGAAACAGCCGCGCGATCGGACCGTCGTCGACGTAGCCGTTGCCGCCGAATATCTCCATTACTTCGCCCGCCGCCTCGACCGCGCGCTTGCAGACCCAGAATTTCGCGGCCGGCGCGACGATGCGCGTCCACGCCGGCTCGCCGCGCTCGAACGCCTGCGCGAGCCGCATCGCGAGCGCGAGCGCCGCTTCGCTTTCGAGCGCGAGATCGGCGAGCACCGCGCGCATCAGCGGCTGCTCGGCGAGCGCGCGGCCGAACGCGTGACGCTGCCGCGTGTACGCGATCGCCTGAACGAGCCCCTGGCGCAGGATCGCCGCGCTGCCGAGCACGCAGTTCAGGCGCGTGTAGGCGGCCATCTCGATGATCGTCGGAATGCCGCGGCCTTCTTCGCCGAGCATCACGCCCCATGCGTCGTCGAGTTCGATTTCGCTGCTCGAATTGCTGCGGTTGCCGACCTTGTTTTTCAGCCGCTGGATGCGCACCGCGTTCTTCGTGCCGTCCGGCCGCCAGCGCGGCACGTAGAAGCACGACGGGCCGCCCGCTTCGGTGCGCGCGACGACGAGATGCGCGTCGCACATCGGCGCGGAGAAGAACCATTTGTGGCCGCGCAGCAGATGCTCGCCGCCGCGGCCGCCCGCGCCGACGGGCACGGCGAGCGTCGTGTTCGCGCGCACGTCCGAGCCGCCCTGCTTTTCGGTCATGCCCATGCCGATCATGATCGACTGCTTCGCGCCGATCGGCGCGTCGCGCGGATCGTGGGTGTCGCTGTAGAGCTTGTCTTTCAATTGCGCCCACAGCGCGGGCTCCTTCTGCAGAACGGGAATGCTCGCCTGCGTCATCGTTGCCGGGCACAGCGTGCCCGCCTCGATCTGGCCGTGCAGGTAGAAGCCCGCCGCGTTCGCCGCCCAGCGGCCGGCGCGCGATTCGCGGAACGCGAGCGAGATCAGGCCCTGTTCGCGATACAGACCGAGGAGCGCGTGCCAGCTCGGGTGGAAGTCCACGCGGTCGATGCGGCGGCCGCGGCGGTCGAACGCATTCAGCTCGGGCACGTGACGGTTCGCGTCCTCGGCCAGCCGCGCGATGTCGCGCGTGCCGAGCCGCGCGCCGAACGCGTCGAGCCGCGGCGCGGCCCACGACGCGCCCGCGCGTTCGAGCGCTTCGCCGAGCGCCGGGTCGGTGGCGAAGAGGTTATAGTCGGTCAGTTCGTCGAACTGGTTGCTCACCTCGTGGGTCGACCAGGCCATGATGGGCGTCTCCTTCTTGTCGTTGTTCGGCTCGATCAGGTTAGCAAAGATGACTTCGCGACATGTTCAGGTTTCGGCGCCGCCCGACAAATCGATTGCGCAGCCGCAGCCGGCCTTGCGCCGCCGCCCGCGGCAGCGTCGCGCGCAAGCGAGCTCGGCGGCGCTGCAGCAGGCGTTTGTTCGGGTTTTGCTCGAGCGCGGCTACGCGAAGGCGACGATTCGCGAGATCGCGGCGGTCGCGGGCGTGAGCGTCGGCACGTTCTACGAGTATTTCGGCGACAAGGAGAGCCTCGCCGCGCTCACGATCCACCATTACGTGAAGACGCTCGCGACGCGGATGCGCGCGGTCGTCGACGCGCGGCGCGGCGAGCTCGGCCGGGCGGTGGCGGCCGCGCTCATCGATGCGCAGGTCGACGCGATCGAGCAGGACCCGTGCGTGTGGGCCGCGATGTTTGCGATCGAGCGCAAGGTCTCGCCGATCGACGCATATCGTCGGCATTACGACGACTACGTCGCGTTGTGGCGCGATGCGCTCGCCGGCGCGAGCGATGCGCCGGCCGATGCGCGGCTCGACGTGACCGCGCGCGTCGCGCATGCGCTGTGCTACGGGTGGGTGTCGCAATCGCTGCTGACGCAGGGCGCGAAGGTCGATGTCGCGCAACTGCGAGACGAATTGCATCGGGCGGCGGGGGCGTATCTCGCGGCTGCGATGGATGGCGGCGCGGGAGGCGAGTGAGGTGGACGTCTGGTGTCGCTGGCGGCTTTCCTTGCCGCTGGTTTTGCTTTCGAGGCGCGAGCATGCGGCGAAGGCGCGAGGCGCGCCGGCGATCGGCGGCGATCGGTGGCGATCGGTGGCGGGCATCGGCGGGCGCGGTGGCGGCGGGGATTTCGGCGAGATTCGCGGACGCTCTTTTCGACATGCATGTTGGGCTTGGGGCGTTGCATTCGTCGGGCGTTCGGGTTTTGCTTGACGACACGCCGACACGCCGACACGCCGACACGCCGACACGCCGACACGCCGACACGCCGACACGCCGACACGCCGACACGCCGACACGCCGACACGCCGACACGCCGACACGCCCACACGCCCACACGCCCACACGCGGACGGATCAACCGTTCCGTCGGTCTATGAATCGATTCCCGTGTCGCCGATGCAGAGCCGCCGACTCGCCGATTCACCGATTTACCGATTCGCCAGCGCATGCCGCGCGGCGGTGCCGCGGCCCAGCGGCGCGGAGCGTTCGATCATCGGCTCCCGCGTTCATACCACCCCGACACGACGGCCGCCCGCCGTCGCCCGGCCGTTCGAAGCCGCACGGCGGCGCCGCCATATCCGCCGCGCATCGCGCCCCACCGCCGTCCATTCCCTCGAAGCTCACCGCCGTCGTAAGCCATGAGTTTTTCTCATGCCTGTCATGACGAACTTTCGATTGCCGCCGGATATTGGCTCGGGCCCAATCCGCATCGTTGCCCCGCGCGCCGGCGATGGCCGCGCGCCCGTTCACGAGCCCAGGAGGATCCATGCAGAGCGCCGCCGCGCCCCGTTCGAAGCTGCCCGACGTCGGCACGACGATCTTCACGGTCATCGGCCAGCTCGCCGCCGAGCACGAGGCGCTGAATCTGTCGCAGGGCGCGCCGAATTTCGCGCCCGATCCGGCGCTCGTCGAGCGCGTCGCCCGCGCGATGCGAGACGGGCACAACCAGTACGCGCCGATGGCGGGCATCGCCGCGCTGCGCGAGGCGCTCGGCGTGAAGACCGAGCGCCTGTACGGCGAGCGCTACGATCCGGACTCCGAAGTCACCATCGTCGCGAGCGCGAGCGAGGGGCTCTACGCGGCGATCAGCGCGCTCGTCCATCCGGGCGACGAGGTGATCTACTTCGAGCCGTCGTTCGACAGCTACGCGCCGATCGTCCGGCTGCAGGGCGCGACGCCCGTCGCGATCAGGCTGTCGCCCGAGCGCTTTCGCGTGAACTGGGACGAGGTGGCCGCGAAGATCACGCCGCGCACGCGGATGCTGATCGTCAACACGCCGCACAACCCGAGCGCGACGATCCTCGGCGAGGCCGACGTCGCGCGTCTCGCGCAGCTCGTCGCGGGCACCGACATCGTGGTGCTGTCCGACGAGGTGTACGAGCACGTCGTGTTCGACGGCGCGCGCCATCACAGCATGGCGCGCGATCGCGCGCTCGCCGAGCGCAGCGTGATCGTGTCGTCGTTCGGCAAGTCGTATCACGTGACGGGCTGGCGCGTCGGCTACTGCCTCGCGCCCGCCGAGCTCACGCGCGAGCTGCGCAAGGTCCATCAGTTCATGACGTTCGCGGCCGATACGCCGATGCAGCATGCGTTCGCGGCGGCGCTCGCGGAGCCGGCGAGCTATCTCGAGCTCGGCGCGTTCTACGAGCGCAAGCGCGACCTGCTCGTGCGCGAGCTGGCCGGCTCGCGCTTCGAGCTGCTGCCGAGCGAGGGCTCGTTCTTCATGCTCGCGCGCTTCGGGCATTTTTCGGACGAATCGGACGCCGACTTCGTGCTGCGTGCGATTCGCGACGCACGCGTCGCGACGATTCCGCTGTCCGCGTTCTACGCGGACGGCGCGAACACCGGCTGCATCCGTTTGAGCTTTTCGAAGGACGACGCGACGCTCGTCGAAGGCGCGCGCCGCCTGTGCAGCCTCTGACGCGCGCGGTGCCCGCCGCTGCGGACATGACCCGATCTCAAGGAGAAACATCGATGAAACGATTGCAATTCTGGTTCGCGCTCGCCTGTGCATTGGGCGCCGCCACGGGGGCCGGCGCGGCGCGCGCCGACGCGTCGCAAACGCTGCGCTTCGGCCTCGAGGCGCAGTATCCGCCGTTCGAATCGAAGGCGGCGAACGGCGCGCTGCAGGGCTTCGATATCGACGTCGGCAACGCCGTCTGCAACGCAGCGAAGCTCACGTGCAAATGGGTCGAGACGTCGTTCGACGGGCTGATTCCGGCGCTGCAGGGCCGCAAGTTCGATGCGATCAATTCCGCGATGAACGCAACCGACCAGCGCCGTCAGGCGATCGATTTCACGACGGTGATCTATCGCGTGCCGACGCAGCTGATCGCGCGCGCGGACAGCGGCCTCGAGCCGACGCCGGCATCGCTGAAGGGCAAACGGGTGGGCGTGCTGCAGGGTTCGATTCAGGAGGCGTATGCGAATGCGCACTGGGCGGGCGCGGGCGTGCAGGTGGTCGCGTACCAGGATCAGAACCAGGCGTATGCGGACCTCACGGCGGGCCGCCTCGACGGCACGCTCGTGCTCGCGCCGGCGGGCCAGCGCGGCTTCCTGTCGCGGCCGGAGGCGAAGGGCTTCGCGTTCGTCGGGCCGCCGGTGCGCGACGACAAGATTCTCGGCAGCGGCATCGCGTTCGGGCTGCGCAAGGGCGATGATGTGCTGAAGGCGCGCCTGAATGCCGCGATCGACAAACTGAAGGCGGACGGCGCCGTGAAGGCGCTCGGCCGCAAGTACTTCGGCGACATCGACATCTCGGCGAAGTGACGCGGGCCGCGCGATGAGCGAGCGGACGACGCACGATGCGGCGCGCCGGACGGGGGCGAGGGTGGGGCACGGGTGCGGCGGCGGGCGCCGGCCGGGATTTCGCCGCGCATGATCCGAGCGCATCCGTTCGGGTATCCGAAGCCTCTCGATCGGCGGCGCGTCGCGCAGGCGGGTTGCCCGAAGCGGCGCAAGGCGGTGCGGCGGCTGCATCCGCCGCTCGCCCAGCCCGCGACGGCGCTCTGCCGCGTGCCCGGCTACGGCGCGCTCGTGCAGCTCTGGCGCCGCGTGCACGCGACGCTGCCGGGCGTCGTCTGCTTCGAGGCGATGCGGCCCGCGTTCTATCGCTGCGTCGCCGCGCACGCGCCGGCGCGGCGGCGCCGTTCGACGCGCACGGCAGCTTCGCGGCGCTGATCGAATGCGTGGCGAACGGCTCACAGGCGCAGGCGTGCGATGCGCTCGAACAGTGCCTCGGCGCATGCTTCGACGCCGGCGCCGTGACCGCTGCGGCGCTGGCCGCGTCGCAGCGGCAGGCGCGCGACATGTGGGCGCTGCGCGAAGGGTTCGCGATCGATGCGCTGCCGCACCTGCTGAATTTCGACATGAGCCTGCCCATGGCTGGACTGGACACGTTCGCCGCGTGCTGCGACGCCGCGCTTCGCGCACACGGGCCGCATGCCGCGTGTCTGTGCGTCGGCATGCCGGCGACGGCAATGTGCACGTCGGCGTGTCGCTCGCCGATTTGCCCGCATCCGGCGCGGACAGCGTCGAGCGCGTTGTCTACGGGATCGTGCGCGAGATGGGCGGACCGATAGCGGCCGAGCACGGCATCGGTGCGCTCAAGCGGCCGTTTCCCGGTTACGCGCGCAGCACCGCCGAGATCGCCGTGATGCGGGCGATGAAGGCGGCGTTCGATCCGCTCGGGATGCTGAATCCGGGGAAGGCGTTGTAGCCGTTGCGGCGCGATGCGGCGAGGCGCGGCCCGATTCTCGGCGAAGCCGCGTGCCCGTTCAGTCCGAATCCGCTGAATCCGGCGAATCCGCCTGCGCGAACCGCGCGGCGACCTCGCGCAGCCACGCCTCGCTCCATGTGAGCGCGCCCACCTTCAGATGCCCGATCACGCTGCGCACCCAATCGAGCTCGGCTTCCAGCGTTACCCGCATCAGCTCGCCGTCGAGCAGGAAGAGCCGCGGAATCTGCATCGCGAGCGCGGCATTCTGGGTTTCGTCGAGGCGGGCCAGCTCGGCTTCGAGCGCGGCGACGCGCGCCTCGAACTGGCGGCGCGCGTCTTCGACGGACAGCAGCGGCAGCACCGACAGCGCGGCCGGAAACGACGGGTATTCGCGCGCCGGCCGGGCGAGCTGCTCGCGCAGCCACATGCGCGCCGTGTCGCGGCCGGCGTCGGTGACTTCATAGACCGTGCGCTCCGGAAACGCGCCGTCGCGCTCGGTCTCGCGCACGGCGATCAATGCATCGCGCTGCAAACGCTCGATCGTTTGATAGAGGCTGTTGCGCTGCTTGACGTTGACCACTTCGTCCTTGCCGCGCAACTTCACGAGCTGCTGGATTCGGTACGCGTGCATCGGCGCTTCGGTGAGCATCGCGAGCACGATGAGCGCAAGCGGAGAGTAGCGGGAAGCGGATTGAGCCATAACATGATTAGTCAATTATTATCTAGAAATAATATGACTAGATATAAAAGAACGCAAGCCGCGTTGCGCCCGCCGGCCGGGCGTGACGCGGCTTGCGCGTCAGCCGACGTGCGAGCGTTTGCCGGGCATGTCCGGCGTTTCCATCGTCGCGAGGCCATGCACGATGCCGCAATCCTCGACTGCGTGCTCGCCCTGGCACCGTTCGCGCAATTCGATCAATTGCATGCGCAAATGCTGCAGTTCGGCAAGCCGCGTGTTGACGTGGCCGATGTGTTCGTCGAGCAGCGCGTTGACCGAATCGCAGCGGTCCGCCGGGTCGTCGGTGAAGCGCAGCAGTGCGCGGATTTCATCGTGCGTCATGTCGAGCGCGCGGCAGTTGCGGATGAAGCGCAGCCGCTCGACGTGCGCGTCGGTGTAGTGGCGGTAGTTGGAATCGGTCCGTTCCGCGTCGGGCATCAGCCCCTCTTTTTCATAGAAGCGAATCGTTTCCGGCGTGCACCGCGCCGCTTTCGCCAGTTCGCCGATCTTCATTCGAATCTCCTTACAAAAAGAGTTGACCTTGTAGTGACTACAAGGTGTTAACTGTACACCGTCAGTTACTGAGGAGGTTGCCATGACCGAGGCCACCCGGGCCGAAAACCGGCCGCGAACGCCAGAAGCCGATCGCGGCGGCGCGCAGTCGGGCGGTGCGCGCACATCGGCGCGCGCCGCTGGCTGCTGCTCGCACCATTACCCGCATGGCGAGGTCGAAACGCAGGCGAATCTCGCGGTTCAGTCAAGCAATCGCGATTCGAGCGACCACGCACATGCACCCCATTCGCATGCGAACGGCGACCATCCGCACGACCACGACCACGACCACGACCGCGACCGCGACCACGACCGCGACCACGACGGCGCGGCGTGCTGCGCGCCCGCCCCCGTCGCGTTCGCGCCGTTGCCCGGCGCGCGAAAGGCCGCCGGCGGCCGTGTGCGCTCGGCGTTCCGGATCATGCAGATGGACTGCCCGACCGAGGAGACACTGATCCGCAAGAAGCTGGGCGCGATGTCCGAAGTCGCGGCGCTCGAATTCAACCTGATGCAGCGGATGCTCGCGGTCGAGCACGTGCCGGGCGCGGAAGCCGGCATCGCCGCCGCGATCCGCTCGCTCGGCATGACGCCCGAACAGGCGGACGCCGGCGCGTCGGGCCGTGGCGCGTTGCCCGCGCCGGCCGACGCGCCGCGCCCGTGGTGGCCGCTCGCGGTCGCGGGCGTCGCGGCGGCGGCGTCGGAAGCGGCCACGTGGCTGCAACTGCCGGTATGGCTCGCCGCCGCGCTCGCGCTCGCCGCGGTCGCGACCTGCGGCCTCGGCACGTATCGCAAGGGCTGGATCGCGCTCACGAACGGCAACCTGAACATCAACGCGCTGATGAGCATCGCGGTGACGGGCGCGATGGCGATTGGCCAGTGGCCCGAGGCCGCGATGGTGATGGTGCTCTTCACCGTCGCCGAATTGATCGAGGCGCGCTCGCTCGACCGTGCGCGCAACGCGATCCAGAGCCTGATGCGCCTCGCGCCCGACACCGTGACGCTCAGGCAGCCCGACGGCACGTGGCAGCCGGTCGACGCCGCGCAGGTCGCGCTCGGTGCGATCGTGCGCGTGAAGCCCGGCGAGCGCATCGGCCTCGACGGCGAGATCGTTGCCGGCCGCTCGACCGTCAACCAGGCGCCGATCACGGGCGAGAGCCTGCCCGTCGAGAAAACCGAGGGCGACGCGGTGTACGCGGGCACGATCAACGAAGCCGGCTCGTTCGAATATCGGGTGACGGCGGTCGCGAGCAACACGACGCTCGCGCGGATCATCCATGCGGTCGAGGAGGCGCAGGGCGCGAAGGCGCCGACGCAGCGCTTCGTCGACAGCTTCGCGCGCGTCTACACGCCGATCGTGTTCGCGATCGCGCTCGTCGTCGCGATCGCGCCGCCGCTCGTGCTCGACGGCGCATGGCGCGACTGGATCTATCGCGCGCTCGTGCTGCTCGTGATCGCGTGCCCATGCGCGCTCGTGATCTCGACGCCCGTGACGATCGTATCGGGGCTCGCGGCGGCCGCGCGGCGCGGGATTCTCGTGAAGGGCGGCGTGTACCTCGAGCAGGGGCGCCGCCTCGCGTGGCTCGCGCTCGACAAGACGGGCACGATCACGCGCGGCAAGCCGGTGCAGACCGATTTCGAGATGCGCGCAGCCGACGTCGACGCCGCGCTCGTGCGGGGGCTCGCCGCGAGCCTCGCCGCGCGCTCGGATCACCCGGTTTCGCAGGCGGTCGCGGCGGCGAGCGCGGCTCAAGCCGGCGCGGGCGGCGTCCCGCGCGCGAAGCCCGCGTCGTTCGCCGACGTCGCCGATTTCGAGGCGATTCCCGGCCGCGGCGTGCGCGGCAAGATCGACGGCGTGCCGTACTGGCTCGGCAATCATCGCCTCGTCGAGGAGCTCGACTGCTGCACGAGCGCGCTCGAAGCGCGTCTCGACGAGCTCGAGCGGCAGGGCAAGACGGTCGTGATGCTGATCGACGGCGCGCGCGTGCTCGGCCTCTTCGCGGTGGCCGACACGGTGAAGGACACGAGCCGCGCGGCGGTTGCCGAGCTGCACGCGCTCGGCATCAAGACCGCGATGCTGACGGGCGACAACCCGCACACCGCGCAAGCGATCGCGCAGCAGGTCGGCATCGACGACGCGCGCGGCAACCAACTGCCGCAGGACAAGCTCGCCGCCGTCGAAGCGCTCGCGGCGGGCGGCCGCGCGGTCGGCATGGTCGGCGACGGGATCAACGACGCGCCGGCGCTCGCGCGCGCCGACATCGGCTTCGCGATGGGCGCGATGGGCACCGATACCGCGATCGAGACGGCCGACGTCGCGCTGATGGACGACGACCTGCGCAAGATCCCGGCGTTCGTGCGGCTGTCGCGCGCGACGCATCGCGTGCTCGTGCAGAACATCGCGTTCGCGCTCGCCGTGAAGGCGGTGTTCGTCGGCCTCACGGTCGCGGGGATGGGCACGATGTGGATGGCGGTGTTCGCCGACGCGGGCGCGAGCCTCATCGTCGTCGGCAACGGCTTGCGGCTGTTGCGCCGCGGCCAATGAACGGAGGCGGCGATGGATTGGTTCAAGTGGCTTGCCGGCGGGCGGCATCGCGGCTACGGCGGCCGCCGCGGCCATCACGGCGGTGAAGCGGGCGGCGGGCATGGCCATGGCGGCGGCCACGGCGAGCGTGGCGATCACGGCAGCCAAGGCTACGGCGGCCATGGCTGGGGCCGTCAGGGCGTGCAACGCGGCGGCGGTTGGAATGATGCGCGTGACGGCGCGCCGCTTCGAGGCGAAGCGGGCGCGCCCGCGCAGCACGCCGCATGCGCGAAATGCGGCGCGATCAATGGTGCGGAGGCGAAGTTCTGCGCGCAGTGCGGCGCATCGCAGACGCCGCCCGTTTGTGGCGCATGCCGTGCGCCGCTCGCCGCTTCGGCGCGTTTCTGTCCGCAGTGCGGGACGGCCGTCTCGGTGCAGCGCGGATGACATGCGGCGCGCGGCCCGAATCGCCGGCGGCGCGCGGATGCGGCGTGCCGCTTATGCGGCTTCGCACACGTCGATCGCGCCGCCGTCCGCGATCGCCTGGCGCAGCCCCGCGCATTGCGTGCACGCGGAGTCGGATCGAATCGCGCGGCGGCCGCGTGGCCTGTCATCGTCACGACATCGGCCGGCTGGAAGCGGTCGAAACCGAGCTCGCGCCGAACCTCCGAATCGGCTTCGGCCGCGCTTTCATGCGAACGCGAAGCAATGCCGATGCCGCGAGACGCGCGCAAGCAGCACCGCCGACGCATCGCCGAACCTGTGCCGCTGTCGCCGCCGCAGTGCCTTGAGTTGCGCGCGGCCGTGCGCGTTGCGTCGGCGCGGCGCATGGCCCGGCAAGCAACGAGCCTGTCACTCGGCGTGAGCTCGCGCGACGCCGTTCGCACGCACGCGACGCCGTAGCCGAAGCGGGCCGGACGGCACACGGCACACGGTGCGCGGTTCCGTTCACATTCTTCCGTTTCCCTCCATCGTCCGGTTCAATCGCACGGTTCGTTGCGCGGCATTTGCCGCCTGCCGGTGCGAGCCGCGCATCGCGCCCTCGCGCCGCGCTCGATAGCCGCGCGCGAACCCTTCATTAATCGACGAATTGCGCTGGCGAATTGCGCCGTTCCGCCCGCGCGGGCGTAGCCCCCGTTTCGCCGGAAACGGCTGCGCGGCCCGCCACCGCGCCGTGCCGACACACGATTTTTTATTAGCCGGATCGATCCCTTAGATTAAAGTACGAGTACAGTGAAGCACGATTGAAGCCGTCATCGTTCCCCGTGTAAGGTCGCCAGTTGCGGAGCCCGGTTTTTCTTCGGAGTCCGCAGGTTGTTCGTCGAGGTCCAACGCAACATCACGCTTTTCGGGAGAGCACATATGGATTCATCCAGTTTCCTGACGTCGATGCAGAGCACGCTCGGCGTCTATCTGCCCAAGATCGCGGGCGCGCTCGGCATCCTGGTCATCGGCTGGTTGATCGCCGTGATCGTCCGGGCGGGCGTGCGCCGCCTGCTGAGCGCGCTGAAGGTCGATGCGCGCATCGCCGAAAGCACCGGGCAGGGCACGCAGGTGGAGCGCATCATCGCGGGCGGCCTGTTCTGGCTCGTCCTGCTCGTGACCGCGGTCGGCATCTTCAACGTGCTGAATCTCTACGCGATCTCGAACCCGTTCTCGCTGCTCGTCACGAAGATCATCAACTATCTGCCGAATCTGCTCGGCGGCGCGGCGCTCACGCTCGTCGCATGGCTGATCGCCTCGCTGCTGCGCAGCCTCGCCGACAAGACGCTGAAGGCGAGCAGGATCGACAGCAAGCTGTCGGAGACGGCGGGGATGCGGCCGATGAGCTCGTATCTCGGCGACGTGCTGTTCTGGCTCGTGATCCTGATGTTCATTCCGGCGATCCTCGCCGCATTCGATCTGAACGGCTTGCTCTCGCCCGTGCAGCGGATGATCGACAAGATTCTCGCGATCGTGCCGAACGTGTTCGCCGCGGCCGTGATCGGCTTCGTCGGCTGGCTCGTCGCGCGCATCCTGCGCGGGCTCGTCACGAACCTGCTCGTCGCGGCGGGCGCCGACCGGCTCACGCAAAGCGTCGAGAGCCCGACGCCCGTGAAGCTCTCGAATCTCGTCGGCACGGTCGTCTTCATCTTCGTGTTCGTGCCGACGCTGATCTCCGCGCTCGACGCGCTGAAGATCGAGGCGATCTCGCGGCCCGCGACCGACCTGCTCGGCCAGTTCCTCAACGCGGTGCCCGATATCGTCGCGGCGGTCGTGATCGTGCTCGTCACGTTCTACGTCGCGCGCTTCGTCGGCGCGCTCGTGCAGAAGCTGCTCGTCGCGGCGGGCGTCGACGGCCTGCCCGCGATGCTCGGCGTCGAGCGCGTGTTCACGGGGATGCTGCAGCCTTCGGTGCTCGCCGGCCGGTTGATCGTGTTCTTCGCGATGCTGTTCGCCACCGTCGAAGCCGCGAACCGGCTCGGCTTCACGCAGGTGCGCGACGTCGTCACGCTGTTCATCGAATTCGGCGGGCACGTGCTGATGGGCGGCGTGATCCTCGTGATCGGTTTCTGGCTCGCGGGCCTCGCGCGCCGCGTGATCGAGCAGGCCGACAACGAGCACAGCCGCTTGCTGTCGCGCATCGCGCAGTTCGCGATTCTCGGCCTCGTGTTCGCAATGGGCTTGCGCGCGATGGGCATCGCGAACGAGATCGTGCAGCTCGCGTTCGGCCTCGTGCTCGGCGCGATCGCGGTGGCCGTTGCGCTGTCGTTCGGCCTTGGCGGGCGCGAGGCGGCGGGCAAGCTGCTCGATCGCTGGTTCAATCAGCGCGGCAAGCAGGAATGATGCGGACGCGCTGACGGCGGGCGATCGCGCGACGCGCACCCGCACGGCGGCGCGCGTTTCGCATGTGAGCCGCGCGCGGCGGCATCGCACAAGGGGAGCCGCCGGGCCGACGCGCGGTATCCGCTCGCGCGTGGGTGCGGCGCGCGCCGCTCAGCCCGGCACCGCGCGCCGCACCTCGCGCAGCGCGTTTTCGAGCGGATCCCGCGCGATCGGGCCGAGTGCGATCCGCAGCGCGTGCGGCGCATTCGGCGCGCTCGAGAACGGCCCGGCCTGCGTCACGAGCGCGCCCACGGCGGCGGCTCGTTGACGCTCCTCACGCCGGATGCGCGGCACGCGTGGATCGGTTAGCGTTCCTGACGGCTGCGCCGTCGCTCAGGCCGCATCGGCTCGGCCGATCCGGCCTTTGTCGGGCGTCATCGCGTAGCCGGCCGGCAGCGGCGGGAAACCGGCGAGCCGCGCGGTTCCGGCGCGCAGTGCGAGCGCGTACAGCAGGGTTGGCCCGAGAACGCCCGCGAACGTGCCGAGCGCGAGCTGCGCGCCGACATCGACGATGCCGAGCGTGACGAGCGCGATGCGCGTCGCGGCCGTCGCGAGAATGTGCGCGAGATAGATCGGCATCGACGCGAAACCGAGGTATTCGAGCCACGACGCGCGAGGCGCGTGCCGCGCCGCGTCGCCACGCCGTGCCGCGCGGTGCGCGACGAGCAGCACGAGCGCGCTGCCCGACAGCGCGGCGGGGAGCGCCCAGATGCTGTCCGATTCGCCGAAGCGGTGCGCGAACGCAACGGAAGCGGCGAACGTTGCCGCGACGGCGACGAGCGCGGGCCCGCTCGACACGCGTTCGAGGAACGCGGGCAACCGTTCGCCGATCAGCATCCCGAGCACGAAGAACGGGAAGTACGCGAGCGTCATCGACACGATGCCCCACCGCGTCGCGGAACCGGCGACGAACGCGACGGCGGCGAGCCCGCCGATCGCGAGCAAGACGAGCACGATGGGCATCGCGGGAACGGCGCACGGCGCGCCCGATGGCTCGCCGTTCTCGCCGCTCACCTCGGTCCCGCCGTTCTCGCCGTTTGCACCGTTCGCACCACCGTGCGTTCGCGCGCGCAGCGTGATCGCCGACACGGCCCATGCAATCAGCATGCAGATGAACAGCGCGTACAGGAACCAGAATTGCCCGAACGGCCGCCAGCCGATCGCGAGCAGATCGTTCGGCGTGAATGCGTGATTCGTGCCGCGTGCCGACAGCGCGATCTGCACCGTGCCTTGCAGCAGCGACCATACGAAATAGGGGTAGACGATCGTGCGCAGCTTCGTGAGCAGGAAGACATCGCCCGCGCGCCGCAGCGATTTCGGCACGTGCAGTCCCGACAGCAGGAAGAAGAGCGGCATGTGGAACGTGTAGATCGTGTAGTCGGTCGCGGCGAGCAACGCGCTTGGCCAGCCGGCCGGCACGAGGCCGGCCGAGAACAGCCCGCGCAGCACATGGCCGTAGACGACGAGGATGATGCCCGCGCCCCGAGCGGTATCGAGATAGGAGTCCCGCATGGTCTCTCTGTCATTGGAATGGTTTTTCGTGGGGCAGCCGGGCGCCGCTCGAAAACGGTGCGCGGTACGCCTGCTGCACATGGACAATGTAGGGGTTCGCGCGACGGCGATCTGTGTGCCGGACGACATAAGTTCGCTGTCGGGCCGCGCGGCTGAAGCCGCCGCTGCGAGCGGTGCAACTGAGGCAGGCCATGCGAGCCATGCGGGCGAGCGGCGCGACGCGAACCGGCGGCGGCACGTGCGGCGCGACTGTGCGCTTACCGGTTGTATGCGCGATGGCGCATCGTTCGGGCTCGCAGCCGCCGTGCATTTGCCGCGTACATCCGCCGGGCGACCGGGGCTTCTTCTCGTACGAGCCGGTTTCGCACGCGTCGTTCGGCGCCGTTTCGCGCTACCCGGTGCGACCCGGCGTCATTCGGCGCAACGCCTGCCGCCGTCCGCATGCGCGCATCCACGCCCATGCGCCGGCCGCACGAAACATTTCCGTATGCGAAATGAAAGCGCGGACGTTTGCCGATTTTCGATAACACGTCGATTAATGACTCACTAGCATCGATTCTCAGTGGCGAGCCGCGCCTGTCTCGGTGCCGGATTCCGCCCCTTCGAGGAGAGATTCATGCAGACAGAGTCGAATGGCCGCCCCGGCGCGGGCGGCGGCGCAGCGCGGCCGGCGCTTCAGCAGACGCTCGGCACGTGGCAGCTGTGGGGAATTGCCGTCGGCCTCGTGATTTCGGGCGAGTACTTCGGCTGGAGTTACGGCTGGGCGAGCGCGGGCACGCTCGGCTTCGTCGTCACCGCGCTGTTCGTCGCGGCGATGTACACGACCTTCATCTTCAGCTTCACCGAGCTCACGACGTCGATTCCGCACGCGGGCGGCCCGTTCGCCTATGCGCGGCGCGCGTTCGGCCCGACGGGCGGCTATCTGGCGGGCGTCGCGACCCTTGTCGAGTTCGTGTTCGCGCCGCCCGCGATCGCGCTCGCGATCGGCGCGTACCTGCACGTGCAGTTTCCCGGCCTCGAGCCGAAGCACGCGGCGATGGGCGCGTACCTCGTGTTCATGGCGCTGAATATCGTCGGCGTGCAGATCGCCGCGACGTTCGAGCTCGTCGTCACGCTGCTCGCGATCTTCGAGCTGCTCGTGTTCATGGGCGTCGTGTCGCCGGGCTTCGCCTGGAGCAACTTCGTGAAGGGCGGCTGGGCGGGCGCCGATCACTTCAGCGCCGGCGCGTTCCATGGCATGTTCGCGGCGATCCCGTTCGCGATTTGGTTCTTCCTCGCGATCGAGGGCGTCGCGATGGCGGCCGAGGAGGCGAAGCACCCGAAACGCTCGATTCCGATCGCGTACGTGGCCGGCATCCTGACGCTCGTCGCGCTCGCGATCGGCGTGATGGTGTTCGCGGGCGGCGCGGGCGACTGGACCAAGCTCGCGAATATCAACGATCCGCTGCCGCAGGCGATGAAGTACATCGTCGGCGCGAACAGCGGCTGGATGCACATGCTCGTGTGGCTCGGCCTGTTCGGCCTCGTCGCGTCGTTCCACGGGATCATTCTCGGCTATTCGCGCCAGATCTTCGCGCTCGCCCGCGAAGGTTACCTGCCCGAATGGCTCGCGAAGGTGCACCCGCGCTTCAAGACGCCTTATCGCGCGATCCTCGCGGGCGGCGTGGTCGGCATCGCCGCGATCTACAGCGACGAGCTGATCCAGTTCGGCGGCCAGACGCTCACCGCGAACATCGTGACGATGTCCGTGTTCGGCGCTATCGTGATGTACATCGTCAGCATGGCCGCGCTCTTCAAGCTGCGCCGCGTGCAGCCGAGGATGGAGCGCCCGTTCCGCGCGCCGCTGTATCCGTTCTTCCCGGCGTTCGCGCTCGTCGCGGCGCTCGTGTGCCTCGGCACGATGGTGTACTTCAACGCGCTCGTCGCGTCGATCTTCGTCGCGTTCGTCGCGCTCGGGTACGGCTACTTCCTCGCGACGCGCGCGCAGCGCGAGGCCGCGCCCGCCGACGCGCTGCTCGAGGAGTAGCAGGCGTGCGCCGCGCGCGGGAGGGCGGCGCGCGGCCGTTACGATAGGGAGTACAGATGCGATATACGGAGACGATCGGTTCGCGCACTTACCGCTTCGTGGACCTGAAAACGCTGCTCGCGAAGGCGAGCCCAGATTGCTGACAAACCCTCGCCAAGTGGGGGATTTTTGTTTTTTAATGGCGTGATGCTGAAGACGCCCATGCCCACGCAGCACGAACTCGAGATGGTGACGCTCGAGGAACTCGTGCCGAAGGACCACCTGCTGCGCCAGATCGATGCGGCGGTGGATTTCGAGTTCATCCGCGCGAAGGTGGCGCATCTGTATTGCGCGGACAACGGGCGGCCGGCGCTCGATCCCGTGGTGATGTTCAAGCTGTTGTTCATCGGCTACCTGTTCGGGGTGCGCAGCGAGCGGCAACTGATGCGTGAGGTCCAGGTCAACGTCGCCTATCGCTGGTTCGCCCGGTTCCGGCTGACCGACAAGGTGCCGGATGCGTCAACGTTCTCGCAGAATCGCCGCCGACGCTTCACGGACACGACGGTGTATCAGGAGATCTTCGACGAGATCGTGCGGCAGGCGATCAAGCGCGGGCTGGTCGACGGTCGGGTGCTGTACACGGACAGCACGCACCTGAAGGCGAACGCGAACAAAGGCAAGTTCGATGTGGTGAAGCTGGAGCAGACGCCGGCCGCCTACACGGAGGCATTGAACGCGGCAGTGGATGCGGACCGGGCCGCGCATGGCAGGAAGCCGCTGGATCGCGACGACGATGAGCCGCCGTCTAGCAAGGACACCAAGCTCAGCCGGACCGATCCGGACAGCGGCTACATGGTGCGGGACGACAAGCCGAAGGGGTTCTTCTATCTGGACCACCGCACGGTGGATGCCAAGCACGCGATCATCACCGATACGCATGTGACGCCGGCCTCGGTGCATGACAGCCAGCCGTATCTGGATCGGCTGGATCGCCAGCGCGAGCGCTTTGAGTTCAAGGTCGAGGCGGTGGGGCTGGATGCGGGCTACTTCACGCCGGCGGTGTGCCAGGGGCTGGAGGAGCGAGGGATTGCCGGGGTGATGGGCTATCGCACGCCGAACCACAAGCCGGGCATGTTCTACAAACGGCAGTTCAAGTACGACGCGTATCGCAACGAATACGTGTGCCCGCAGGGGCAGGCCCTGCCGTACAGCACGACCAATCGGCTCGGCTATCGGGAATACAAATCCAATGCGCAGATCTGCGGGCGCTGCCCGGTACGATCGCAGTGCACGAACAGTGCGATCGCGGTGAAGGTGGTAACGCGCCACGTGTGGGAGCGCGCCAAGGAGCGGGTGGACGCGCGGCGCTTGACCGAATGGGGCCAACGCATTTACGCGCGGCGCAAGCAGACGGTGGAGCGCAGCTTCGCCGATGCCAAGCAGCTGCATGGGCACCGTTATGCCCGTATGCGTGGGCTACGCAAGGTGGCCGAGCAGTGCTTGCTGGCCGCGGCGGCACAGAACATCAAGAAGATTGCGATGCTGCTGGCGCGGAAGCGGAAAAAGGGGCCAGCGGGTCCCGATTGGCGCTTCGTGCGCATGCTGCTGCGTCTGGTGAGCGGTTTGCGCTGCAGCTTCGACTACCCGCTCGCGGCGAACCCGCAATCCTGATCCCAGAAAGACAAAACCCCACGCTCACAAAAACGTGGGGTTCGTCAGCAGTCTGTGCTCGCGAAGGCGAGCCCTTTGCGTTCCGGCGACCAGCTCGCGGGCGTGGCGGCCTCGACCGAGGAGGAGCGCGTCGCCGCGAAGATGGCGCTCGCGAGCGCGCCGCTCACCGCGTTCCTGAACGAGGCGGTGATTCCCTATGAGGACGACGAGGTGACGCGTCTCGTCGTCGATACGCATTCGCGCGACGCGTTCGCCGAGATCTCGCACCTGACGGTCGGCGATTTCCGCAACTGGCTGCTGTCGCCGGCGGCCGACGCGGCCGCGCTCGAGCGGATCGCGCCGGGCCTCACGCCGGAGATGGTCGCGGCGGTGTCGAAGCTGATGCGCAATCAGGACCTGATCGCGGCGGCGAGAAAGCGCCGCGTCGTCACGCGCTTCCGGAACACGGTGGGGCTGCCGGGGCGGATGTCGGTGCGGCTGCAGCCGAACCATCCGACCGACGACGTGAAGGGCATCGCCGCGTCGATGCTCGACGGGCTGATGTACGGCTGCGGCGACGCGATGATCGGCATCAACCCGGCGACGGACAGCCTCGCCGCGATCACGAAGCTGCTCGCGATGATCGACGCGTTCCGCGAGCGCTACCGCGTGCCGACGCAATCGTGCGTGCTTACGCACGTGACGAACACGATCGCGGCGATCGACAAGGGCGCGCCCGTCGATCTCGTGTTCCAGTCGATCGCGGGCACGGAAAAGGCGAACGCGAGCTTCGGCATTTCGCTCGCGCTGCTCGCCGAGGCGCGCGAAGCGGCGCTGGCGCTCAAGCGCGGCACGGTCGGCAACAACCTGATGTATTTCGAGACGGGGCAGGGCAGCGCGCTGTCGGCGAACGCGCATCACGGCGTCGACCAGCAGACCTGCGAGGTGCGCGCGTACGCGGTCGCACGCGCGTTCGAGCCGTTTCTCGTGAACACGGTGGTCGGCTTCATCGGCCCCGAATACCTGTATGACGGCAAGCAGATCATTCGCGCGGGGCTCGAGGACCACTTCTGCGGCAAGCTGCTCGGCGTGCCGATGGGCTGCGACATCTGCTACACGAACCACGCGCAAGCCGATCAGGACGACATGGACAACCTGCTCACGCTGCTCGGCGCGGCGGGCATCAACTTCATCATGGGCATTCCCGGCGCGGACGACGTGATGCTGAACTACCAGAGCACGTCGTTCCACGATCAGCTCTACGTGCGCGAAGTGCTCGGCCTGCGCCGCGCGCCCGAGTTCGAGGAGTGGCTGGAGACGATGGAGATCACGGACGCGCATGGCGCGCTGCGCGCCGCGTCGGCGCGCGTGCCGCTGCTCGCCGGCGCGAACGACTGGATGGGGCGCTGCGCATGAGCGACGGGGTCGAAAAGAATCCGTGGGGACAGCTGAAATCGTTCACGAACGCACGGATCGCGCTCGGCCGCGCGGGCAACAGCCTGCCGACCGCGCCGCTGCTCGCGTTCAACCTGTCGCATGCGCAGGCGCGCGATGCCGTCCATCAGCCGCTCGATGCCGATGCGCTGCGCCGCGACATCGAAGCGGCGGGGCTGCCGACGCTCGGCGTGCAAAGCGCCGCGCCGGACCGCCAGCATTACCTGCGGCGGCCGGATCTCGGCCGCCGGCTCGCGGACGACAGCCGCGCGCTGCTCGCCGCGCACGGCGCGGCGCTCGGCGAAGCGCCGGACCTGGTGTTCGTCGTCGGCGACGGGCTGTCGGCGTTCGCGGCCGCGAAGCAGGCGCTGCCGCTGCTGAACGCGATGCGGCCGAAGCTCGACGGCTGGCGGGTGGGGCCCGTCGTCGTCGCGCGGCAGGCGCGCGTCGCGCTCGGCGACGAGATCGGCGAGCTGCTCGGCGCGCGCCTCGTCGCGGTGCTGATCGGCGAGCGGCCCGGCCTGAGCTCGCCGGACAGCCTCGGCGTGTATCTGACGTATGCGCCGAAGGTCGGTTGTCACGACGCGCAGCGCAACTGCATCTCGAACGTGCGGCCAGAGGGGCTGCCGCACGATGCGGCCGCGCACAAGCTGCACTACCTGCTGACGCACGCGCGGCGGCTCGGGATCACGGGCGTCGGGCTCAAGGACGATAGCGATGCGCTGCTGCCCGCCGCGCAGGCGCAAACGCGGCGTCTGGCGCCGGGGCCCGCGCAGGAATAGCGGGCGCCCGCCGGGCGGCGGCCGGCGCGTCGCGACGGCGCGCGACGCGTGCCCGCTTCGGCGCATTGGCGTGTTCGGCGATTCTGCCGCCGCGGGCCGCGCTGCTGCCGGGCGTCGCGCGCGACGCGCTGCGGCAAAGCGACGCCGTTGCGTTCGGCGGCCTGCTCGAGGGGCTGACGGCCGTCACGCTGCTGTGCGCGCTCGCCGCGTTCGTGTTCCTGAGCCGGGGCCGCGTGCACGACGAACCGGCGGCCGAGCCGGCGCGCTCGCGTGAGCGCCGTGCGCTGGCGCTCGATCGCGAGTGCGGTTGAACGGCGGCGACGGCCGCCTGCCGGTTGGCGTCGATTCGGCCGTGCTAGGCCGATTCGACGCCGGCGCGCCATGCTTCGACGGCGAAGGGGCGTGGGGGGGGGGAAGGGCCGCGAAAGCGGAAGGGTCCGGAGGCCCCGAAGGCACAGGGCCCCGAAATCGAAAGGCCCCGAAATCGTCAGGCCCGACGGACGCGCATCGACACGCGATTCCGCCGGGCCCGGCCAAGCCGTTCATGCTGCGCGCAAACGCCCCGCGCCGCGCGCGATCAGAAGAACCCGAGCGGCTTTTCGCTGTAGCTGACGAGCAGGTTCTTCGTCTGCTGGTAGTGGTCGAGCATCATCTTGTGCGTCTCGCGGCCGATGCCGGATTGCTTGTAGCCGCCGAACGCCGCGTGCGCCGGATACGCGTGATAGCAGTTCGTCCACACGCGGCCCGCCTGGATGCCGCGGCCGAAGCGGTACGCGCGGTTGCCGTCGCGCGTCCAGACGCCGGCGCCCAGGCCGTACAGCGTGTCGTTCGCGATCTCGAGCGCTTCCTCCTCGGTCTTGAACGTCGTCACCGCGAGCACCGGCCCGAAGATTTCTTCCTGGAAGATGCGCATCTTGTTGTGGCCGCGGAACACGGTCGGCTTCACGTAATAGCCTTCGGCGAGCTCGCCGCCGAGCACGTTGCGCTCGCCGCCCGTCAGGCATTGCGCGCCTTCGCCGCGGCCGATGTCGATGTACGACAGGATCTTCTCGAGCTGCTCGGCCGACGCCTGCGCGCCGATCATCGTCTGCGAATCGAGCGGATGGCCCTGCTTGATCGCCTCGACGCGCTTGAGCGCGCGTTCGATGAAGCGATCGTAGATGCTCTCCTCGACGAGCGCGCGCGATGGGCACGTGCAGACTTCGCCCTGGTTCAGCGCGAACATCGCGAAGCCTTCGAGCGCCTTGTCGAAGTAGCTGTCGTCGCGATCCATCACGTCGGCGAAGAAAATATTCGGGCTCTTGCCGCCCAGCTCGAGCGTGACGGGAATCAGGTTCTCGCTCGCGTACTGCATGATGAGGCGGCCCGTCGACGTCTCGCCCGTGAACGCGATCTTCGCGATCCGCTTGCTCGACGCGAGCGGCTTGCCGGCCTCGAGGCCGAAGCCGTTGACGATGTTGAGCACGCCGGGCGGCAGCAGATCCTGGATCAGCTCGGCGAACACGAGGATCGACGCGGGCGTCTGCTCGGCCGGCTTGAGCACGACGCAGTTGCCGGCCGCGAGCGCCGGCGCGAGCTTCCACGCGGCCATCAGCAGCGGGAAGTTCCACGGGATGATCTGGCCGACGACGCCGAGCGGCTCGTGGAAGTGGTAGGCCACCATGTCGCCGCCGATATCGGCGATCGAGCCTTCCTGCGCGCGGATGCAGCCCGCGAAGTAGCGGAAGTGGTCGATCGCGAGCGGCACGTCGGCTGCGGTGGTTTCGCGCAGCGGCTTGCCGTTGTCGATCGTCTCGGCGACGGCGAGGCGCGTGAGGTTCGCCTCCATCCGGTCGGCGATCCTCAGCAGCACGTTCGCGCGCTCGGCCGCGCCCTTCGCGGCCCAGCCCGCCTTGGCCGCGTGAGCGGCGTCGAGCGCGAGCTCGATGTCGGCTTCGCGCGAGCGAGGGATCGCGGTGAACGGCCGGCCGGTGACGGGCGAGACGTTGTCGAAATACTCGCCGCCGACCGGGGCGACCCATTCGCCGCCGATGAAATTCCCGTACTGCTTGCGGTACGGGAATTCGATGTTCAGATGTTGCATGTCCGCGTGATTCATCGTTGCTCCTCGCATGTCGGTATCGGTGATGCGCCGCGCGACGTGCGCGACGCCGTTCGTTACGCCAAAACCGTGCCAGCACGCCGCGCCGCGGTGCATCGGGGCGCCGGCGCGGGGCTCGGCGCGCGCTCGGCGCGGCGGACTGCGCCATTGCTGAACACTCGTCGCGCGCCGGTTGTTCAAATGCGGCACAGCGTCGCATCGACACCGGCGATTTTGGCGACGGTACGCTTCGGCATGGGAATTGCGTAATCGGGCGGACCGTTTCAGCTTCAGCGACGCACAAGGAGGCGCGATGGATCACGAGCACACCGGCGCCGAGACGACGGCGGAGGACACCGGGCGCAGCGCGGACGGCGACGGCGGCGCGGCCGGGCGCGCGCTCGTGAGCGTCGCGCACGACGCCGACGAGCAGGCGCGCAACCTGATCGGCTGGCGCCAGACCTACGACCAGCTCGCGGCGGGCCGCTTCGTCGGCACGTTGACCGAGCTGCCGCTCGACACGATGAAGGTGTTCCGGGAGACGACGAGCCATACGCTGCGGCAGGCGTGCGAGGTGCGCGGCGATGCGTACTGGTTCGGCATTCCGCTCGCGCGCGACGGCGCGGCGCGCATCGACGCGCGGCCGATCGCCGCCGACGCGCTCGCGTTCCGGCCCGGCAACGTCGAGTTCGAGCTGTTGACGCCCGCGCAATTCTCGATCTACGGGGTGGTCGTGCGCGGCGCGGTGTTGCGCCGTTACGCGCAGGAGGTCGAGCGCTGCGGGCTCGACGAGCGGTTGCCGCTCGTGCCCGTCGTGCGCGTCGGCGAGGCGCGGCTCACGCGGCTGTGCGCGTTGCTCGCGCAGCGTCTGGACGACGCCGACGCGATGAGCGCGGCGGGCGAGCCGCTATCCGACTGCGCGCGCAACGACCTGCAGGCGGAGGTGCTCGCGGCGCTGTTCGACCTGTGCGCGTCGCCCGCGGCCGACGCGAGCGTCGAGCACTCGTCGCGGCGCCGCAAGATCGTCGCGGCCGCGCGCGACTACGTGCTCGCGCATCGCTCGCGGCCTGTCGGCGTGCCGGAGCTGTGCGAGCAACTGCACGTGAGCCGGCGCACGCTGCAGTATTGCTTCCAGGATGTGCTCGGGATGGCGCCCGCGACCTACCTGCGCGCGCTGCGGCTCAACGGCGTGCGGCGCGATCTGCGCGGCCGCGCGGCCGCCTCGGTGCAGGACGCCGCGGCTGCATGGGGGTTTTGGCATCTGAGCCAGTTCGCGACCGATTATCGGCGGATGTTCGGCGCGCGGCCGTCGGAGACGCTGCGCGACGCGCTCGCCTGTTGAGGCGGCGAGAAGGAGGCGAAGGGCGCGGCGCACCGGCCGCCGGCGTTCACCGGCCAGCCGGCGACGCTGCGGCGGCGGCCGCATACCGCGCGAGACCGCCACCCCGCCGCGCCGATGCTCATTCCCGCGCCGGTGGCCAGGCGATCGCGTCCCAATCGATGCGCCGATACGCGGCGTCGACCTGCGCGATGTCGTTCGCCGCATCGCTTTTGTGGCGATTGCGCAGCATCTCCGGCATATCGAGTTCGATCGCCGTGCAAAGCGGGTAATCGCGCACCCGCAACTCGGGCGCGATGCTCGAAAAGCACGCGAGCGTCGGCACGTCGAAGCCGGCCGCGATGTGCACGGCCGACGTGTCCGAGCAGAGCGCGACGCGCGCCCGCCCGACCCAGCTGACGAACTGCGCGGTATCGGCTGAGTGGCCGCTCACGTCGACATAGTCCGGATGATCGATCGGCCCGAAGCCGAGCACGGGCAGCCGATAGGTGCGCGCGAGCCGCTCGACGAGCGCCGCGCGTTGCGCGGCCGGGATGCTGCGCAGCGGCGTGCTCGCCTGCGGGCAGAACAGCGCGTACGGCCGGTCGCGCCACTCGGGCGGCAGCGGGGGCAGCGTCAACCGCGCGAGCCAGCGGTTGCATTTCGCGTCGGCCGGGATCGATTCGGGCGGCATGCCGAGCGACGCCAGAAAGAAGTCGATCATCGGCCGCGCCGCGAATGCGGGCCAGTACAGGTGATTGCCGAGGTCGATGCGCGTGTCGCGCGCCGGCAGCTCCGCCGCGGGCCACGGCAGCGCGCGGATCGGCGCGATTGCGTCGGCCGCGAGCCGGTACAGCGCGTCGACGTACGCGGGCGCGTGCGCGGGGCGGTACAACACGAAATGCACATGCGGATGCCGCGCCTTGATCGCCGCGAGCGCGGTCAGCCCGACCACCGAATCGCCGAGCGCGACGCCCATCCCGTTGATCACGTGAACCGTCGACAACGTCGCGTAATCCAGCGTGAACGGGCCGCTTGCCGCGTGCAACAGCCCGGCGCGGGCCGCCGCGCCGACGTGGCCGCGCGCGTCGGCGCCCGGGCGTTCGAGATCGTAGGGGGCGACGAGCCGCCCGTCCGGCGAAAGCAGCGTGCCGGGGTAGGCGAGCGCGTCGGCGGGCGGCAGCGCGGTTTCGTCGAGGGTCGGCGTCATCGCATGGGAGCGTTCATCGGTCGTATCGTCAAGCGCGACGCGCGCGCAGCCCTTGCTCGCGCACCTGCTCGAGCGTCGCGGCGGGCGTGCACGCGTCCTGCGGCACGCGGATCTCGATCAGCGCGGGCGCGCCGCTCGCGAGCGCGCGTTCGAGCGCGGGCAGGAAATCGGCGGTGCGCTCGACCGTCTCGCCGTGCGCGCCGAACGCGCGCGCATAGGCGGCGAAATCCGGGTTCGTGAGCCCGGTGCCGTGCACGCGGCCGGGGTAATGGCGTTCCTGATGCATGCGGATCGTGCCGAAGTGGCCGTTGTTCACGACGAGCACGATGATCGCGAGCCCGTACTGGATCGCCGTCGCGAGTTCGTTGCCGGCCATCATGAAGCAGCCGTCGCCCGCGAGCGCGACCACCGTGCGCTGCGGATACAGCGACTTCGCGGCGAGCGCGGCCGGCACGCCGTAGCCCATCGCGCCGCTCGTCGGCGCGAGCTGCGAGCGGAAGTGCCGATAAGCGAAATGGCGGTGCAGCCACGCCGCGTAGTTGCCGGCGCCGTTCGTCACGATCGCGTCGTGCGGCAGCCGCTCGCGCAATTGCCGCATCACGTCGCCGAGCTGCACCTCGCCCGGCATCGGCCGGGGCGCGTGCCAGTCGAGGTAGGCGCGATGCGCGTCGGCGGCGCTGCCCGCCCACGCGAGCGACGCGGGCGGTTCGAGCGCGGCGAGCTGCGCGGCGATCTCGGGCATGCCGGAGGCGATCGGCAGATCGGCCGCGTAGACGCGCCCCAGCTCGTCCGCGCCTTGATGCACATGAATGAGCACCTGCTTCGGCCTCGGAATGTCGATCAGCGTATAGCCGCCCGTCGTCGCTTCGCCGAGGCGCGGGCCGAGCGCGAACAGCAGGTCCGCTTCGCGGATGCGGCGCGCGAGCTCGGGGTTCACACCGAGGCCGACGTCGCCCGCGTACTGCGGATGCGCGTTGTCGAACGTGTCCTGATAGCGGAATGCGCACGCGATCGGCAACTGCCAGCGTTCGACGAACGTGCGCAGATCCGCGCACGCGCCGGGCGTCCAGCCGCTGCCGCCCGCGAGCACGAGCGGGCGCTGCGCACGCGCGAGCCGCTCGCGCAGCTCGCTCATCTGCGCGGCGGACGGCGCGGCGGCGACGCGCCTGGCCGCGGGCGCGACGGGCTGCGCCGCGCACGGCTCGGACAGCACGTCCTCGGGCAGCGCGAGCACGACGGGGCCCGGCCGGCCCGACATCGCGACGTGGAACGCATGGCTCAGGTATTCGGGAATGCGGCGCGGATCGTCGATCTGCGCAACCCATTTCGCGAGCTGGCCGAACATGCGCCGATAGTCGATCTCCTGGAACGCTTCCCGATCGAGATGCTCGCGCGCGCACTGGCCGATGAAGAGGATCATCGGCGTCGAATCCTGAAACGCGGTGTGCACGCCGATCGACGCGTGCGTCGCGCCGGGCCCGCGCGTGGCGAACGCGATGCCGGGCCGGCCGGTCAGCTTGCCGACGGCTTCCGCCATGTTCGCGGCCGCGGCTTCGTGCCGGCAGACGATGGTGCGGATGCGTTCGGTTTCGTCGGCGAGGGAATCGAGCACGGCGAGGAAGCTCTCGCCGGGCACGCAGAACACGCGCTCGACGTGATTCGCGAGCAGGGCGTCGACGAGCAGGCGCGCGCCGGTGGTGGCGCGCTGCTCGCGGTCCGGGGAAATCGACATATAAGACGGGCTCCCTTCGTGGCGGGACGTACAGCTTACGCCGGTTGAAGGGGGGACGGAAGGCGCGGATGGCCGATGTTTCTTAATATCGAAGCTGCGGGCGTTCGTTCATGCGGGTGCCGCGACAGAACGTGACTGAGAGAGGCGATGCGGGCGGCGCGACACGCGTCGAGGCCGCGCGTCGCGACGGCCGCCGAGCCGGTGCGGGCGGGCAGGCGAGGGACGGAATGACCAAGAAACGGGCCTATACCAGCAAGACGGGGAATCAGACAGTGACGGCGCAGGCCGTCCTGAAAGAACGTAACCGCTTCTACGGCGGGGCGCCGACGGGCAAGTCGTACTACAGCATGCACCCCGCGGGCGAGCGAAAGGACGTCGTGCACGTGCGCAAGGGGAGCGGCTATTTCGCGTACAAGCGCGGCGACGCCGGTCACGGCGGCGCGGCCGAAGGCGAATCGCTGAACCATATCCTGTTCAAGGAAGCGCTCTGCAGCGTGTCGCACACGAAGCTCGTGCTGTACAGGCAGACGCCCGGCGCGCCGGCATTGTGGCGCCGCAAGGTGCCGATCACCGTGCAGGCCGCCCGAGCCGAAGAGCCGGTGCCGAGGCGCGACGGCCCGCCTTATCGCGCGGACGTCTACCTGGAGTTCGCCACGGACGACGATCTCGGCCTGAAGTGGCAGCGGAGAGTCTATATCGAGATCAGGCATGCACACGCGGTCGACGCGCGCAAGCAGGACGAATTGCGTACGCTGGGCATCCCGGTGGTCGAGGTGGACATCAATTATCCGGCATACATGTATCCGTTCAGCGACGACGAAACGACCGACGAACGAGAAGACGCGCATCGCAAGCGGCTCAAGCACATGCTCGAGCATGAAAACGGATTCCTGCAAGGTGTCGTGTTGAGCAATCCATCATCGAACGAATATTTGCAGAAGCTCGTCGGCGAGCAGCGGCGCAAGCTCGACTCGCAACAAGCCGAGCTCGATCGGCTCGCCGCAGGCATCGCCGAGCGTGACGGCCGGTTGGCTGCGGCGGCCGAGGCGAAATTGCAGAGTGACCAACGGTGCCGGGATGCGCGGGCGGCGCTCGAGCGGGTGAGCGAGCAGTTGAGCGCGGTCTCCGACGAGCGCACGCGGGCGCTGCGCAAGCAGCAGGCACTGGCGGAACAACTGGCGCGCGTGCGGGCCGGGCGGCGCGTCGCCTACGGAGGATGCGCGGCCCTCGTCGCGCTGGCGGCCGTGCTCGGCTATGCGCACTGGCAACGGCCGCCGGCGCTGTCCGCCGCCCGGCCCGCGCCGTTGGCGCAAGCGCCGGCCGCGGCCGCCGGGGGTGCGCAGCGCGCGACCGGGCGCGCGGCGGCGTCGCCGAAACACCGAAGCCGCCCGCGCGCGAACGGCGGCTGAAGGCCGCGGCGCAACGGCGCGCGGCCTTTTCGCGTCAGCACTCGACGATATTCACCGCGAGCCCGCCGCGCGAGGTCTCCTTGTACTTCGTCTTCATGTCCGCGCCGGTTTCGCGCATCGTCTTGATCACGGAGTCGAGCGACACGTAGTGGCTGCCGTCGCCGCGCAGCGCCATTCGCGCGGCGTTGACGGCCTTCACCGACGCCATCGCGTTGCGCTCGATGCACGGAATCTGCACCATCCCGCCGACCGGATCGCAGGTGAGGCCGAGGTTATGCTCCATCCCGATCTCGGCCGCGTTCTCGACCTGCTGCGGCGTGCCGCCCAGCACCGCGGCGAGCGCGCCCGCCGCCATCGAGCACGCGACGCCGACTTCGCCCTGACAGCCGACTTCGGCACCCGAGATCGATGCGTTGAGCTTGTAGAGGATGCCGATCGCCGCCGCGGTCATCAGGAAATCGATCACGCCCTGCTCGTTCGCGCCCGGCGTGAAGCGCGTGTAGTAATGGAGGACGGCCGGGATGATGCCCGCCGCGCCGTTGGTCGGCGCGGTGACGACGCGCCCGCCCGCCGCGTTTTCCTCGTTGACCGCGATCGCATACAGGTTGATCCAGTCGACCATCGACAGCGGGTCCTGCAGCGCGCGTTCCGGATGGCCCGTCAGCGTGCGATAGAGCTGCGGCGCGCGGCGCTTGACCTGGAACGGCCCGGGCAGGTTGCCGTCCGCGTCGGGGTTGCCGATTTCGCAGCCGCGCGCGACGCACGATTGCATCACGTCCCAGATCTTCAGCAGGCCCGTGCGCGTTTCCTCCTCGGTGTGCCACGCGCGCTCGT
Organism: Burkholderia mallei ATCC 23344; assembly: GCF_000011705.1. Taxonomy (NCBI): domain Bacteria; kingdom Pseudomonadati; phylum Pseudomonadota; class Betaproteobacteria; order Burkholderiales; family Burkholderiaceae; genus Burkholderia; species Burkholderia mallei. Next base: position 3,094,317 of record NC_006348.1, read on the forward strand.
TCTCCCACATCAGCTGCGCGATCGACTTGCCGGTCGACGCGGTGAGCGCGAGCAACTCGGCGCCCGTGCGAAACGGGTGCGGCATCTGTTCGGCGGCGGCGAGCACTTTCGTGTTCGGCGCGCCCGAGGTGACGACGAAGCCGCCGCCCACCGAAAGATACGTCGCCTCGCGCAGCACCGCGCCCGCCGTGTCGGCCGCGCGCAGCTTCATCGCGTTCGGGTGCTCGGGCAGCGCCTGCCGGTAGAACGCGATGTGTTCCTTCGGCACGAACGGTACCGGATGCGTGCCGAGCAGCGCGAGCGTTTTCGAGGTGCGCACCGCGTCGAGCCGCGCGGCGATCGTCGACGGATCGACGGTGTCGGGCGCGTCGCCCATCAGGCCGAGCATCACGCCGCGATCGGTGCCGTGGCCCTTGCCGGTCGCGCCGAGCGAGCCGTACAGCTCGACCTTCACGCTCGCGGTCGCGGCGAGCAGCGCGTCGCGCTCGAGCCCTTGCGCGAACATCAGTGCGGCGCGCATCGGCCCGACCGTATGCGAGCTCGAAGGGCCGATACCGATTTTGAAAAGATCGAACACGCTGACTGCCATTTCGTTTCCTGAGTGACGGGATGTATTGGGGGATCACCGCGCCGGCAGCGGCAGGCATGCGGCCAGCCACGCCGGCGGCATCGGCGACAGTTGTTGGGCGATGCCCGCGTAGCGGCCGTCCAGGCGCGCGGCGAGATGGAACAGCTCGGTCGCGTTCTTCGGCTCCCACATGCCGGAATAGCCGGGCAGGCCCGCCTCGCGGCGCTTCGCGTCGAACGGCACGGGCGAGTGGACGAACTCCTCGTGCGTCTTCTCGCCGCGCGCGTACGGCGCGAGCCAGTCGAGCGCGGCGGCGAGCGTCGCGCCGTTCGGCGCGCGCTCGCGCAGCCAGTTGCGGTTGAAGCGCCGCGCGGCGAGCGCGGCCGTCGCGAGCGGCTGCAGATCGTAGACCGCGTAGTGCAGCGCGTCGCGCTCGAGAAAATCGTACGTCGTGCCGTCGGGCTCGATGTTGTCGGCGAGATGCTCGACGAAAAGCCGCTGCGCGGCGTTCATCATCCTACGGTCGCCGAGCGTGAACGCGGCGAGCGCGATCAGCTTGATCCGGTGGCTCTGCCAGTTGTTGCGCCACGTGCCCTTGAGCGGGCGCTTCTGCGCATCGATCTGTTGCACGTAGCCGTTGCCGAGCGCCGCGATGAACGCGGCCGCCGCGTTGCGCGTCTTCACGGGCAGCGCGCTCGCCGTCATGTCGTACGCGAGGATCAGGCTCTCGAAGCGCGTTTCGTCGATCGGATTGAAGCTCGGGCGGTAAGTGTTCACCCACGTCGACAGAAAGCGGTCGACGAGCGCCAGATAGCGGCTCTGGTTCGTCACGCGCCACGCGAGCGCCGCGTTGCGCATCAGCTCCATGTCGTTGAGCGCCTCGGCGCTCTGGTCGTAAATGCCCTCGTGCGGCAGCGTGCCCTCGGTGTGCACGCGCGGCAGCGCCTTCGGCTCATCGTTCAGATGCGCATCGACGCTCTTGATGAGCGCCTGCACGCCCGGTTCGGCATGCGTCGCCTCGCTGCTTTGCAGCGCCGGAGCGGCGCAAAAATTCATCGCCGCGCGTGCGGGGCCGGCCGCCGCCAGCGCGGCGGCGGCGACGAGCGCCGGCGCGAGCGCGCTCAAGCGCTGCCGCAGCGCCTGCGCGCGGCCCGGAAACGTCTGACGCACCATGCAGAACTCCTTTGTTGGCTGGATCGCGGTGTGAGATGTTAGCCGGACTTGCGAGCGAATGCGAACGCGCGCGCCGTCCGCAACGGCGTATTGCGGACGGCGCGTCGTCGATGAAAGGAAGGCGGCGCGGCGCGCGGGCCGCGCCGGCGCGTCAGGCGTAATCCGATACCGGCACGCAGGAGCAGAACAGATTGCGGTCGCCATATGCGTTGTCCGCGCGGCCGACGGGCGGCCAGTACTTGTTCGCGACGAGCGACGCGACCGGGAACGCGGCCTGCTCGCGCGAGTACGCGTGCGGCCATTCGTTCGCGGTGACGACGGCTGCCGTGTGCGGCGCGTGACGCAGCGGGTTGTCCTCGCGGTCGGCGCGGCCTTCCTCGACTGCGCGGATTTCGTCGCGGATCGCGATCATCGCCGCGATGAAGCGGTCCAGTTCCTCCTGCGATTCCGATTCGGTCGGCTCGACCATCAGCGTGCCCGGCACCGGGAAGCTCATCGTCGGTGCGTGAAAGCCGTAGTCCATCAGGCGCTTGGCGACGTCGTCGACGGTGATGCCGCTCGAATCCTTGATCGGGCGCAGATCGAGAATGCATTCGTGCGCGACGAGCCCGCCCGGGCCCGAATACAGCACCGGATAGTGCGGCGCGAGGCGCTTCGCGATGTAGTTCGCGTTGAGGATCGCGGTTTCGGTCGCCGCGGTCAAATTCTTCGCGCCCATCATCGCGATGTACATCCACGAGATCGGCAGGATCGACGCCGAGCCGTAAGGCGCCGCCGACACCGCGCCGATGCCGTCTTCGCCGCGCGCGTAGCCCGTCGAGCGCTGGTTCGGCAGGAATTTCGCGAGGTGCGGGCCGACCGCGACCGGGCCGACGCCCGGGCCGCCGCCGCCGTGCGGGATGCAGAAGGTCTTGTGCAGGTTCAAGTGCGACACGTCGCCGCCGAACTGGCCGGGCGCGGTGAGGCCGACCATCGCGTTCATGTTCGCGCCGTCGACGTACACCTGGCCGCCGTGCGCGTGGACGATCTCGCAGATCTCGCGCACGTTCTGCTCGAACACGCCGTGCGTCGACGGATACGTGATCATGATCGCCGCGAGGTCGTGCGAATGCGCGTCGGCCTTCGCCTTCAGGTCGGCGATGTCGACGTTGCCTTGCGCGTCGCACGCGACCACCACGACCTTCATGCCGGCCATGTGCGCCGACGCCGGGTTCGTGCCGTGCGCGGACGCCGGAATCAGGCAGACATCGCGGTGGCTTTCGCCGCGCGATTCGTGATACGCATGGATGATGAGCAGGCCCGCGTACTCGCCCTGCGAGCCGGCGTTCGGCTGCAGCGACACGGCCGCGTAGCCCGTTGCCGCGACGAGCATCTGCTCGAGCTGGTCGATCATCTCGCGATAGCCGACGGTCTGCTCGGCGGGCGCGAACGGGTGGATCCGGCCGAATTCGGGCCACGTGACGGGCAGCATTTCGGAGGTCGCGTTCAGCTTCATCGTGCACGAGCCGAGCGGGATCATCGAGCGGTCGAGCGCGAGATCCTTGTCCGACAGGCTGCGCAGGTAGCGCAGCATTTCCGTTTCCGAATGGTGGCGGTTGAACACGTGGTGCGTCAGGTACGCGCTCGTGCGCTCGAGGCTCGGCGGCAGCGCGGGCGCGGGGAGGAGCCCGGCGTCGAGCGCGTCGATGTCGGGCGCCGTCGCGCCCGCGGCCTGCGCGAAGATCGTGAGCAGATCGGCGAGATCGGCGCGCGTCGTCGTTTCGTCGACCGACACGCCGACTCGCGTGTCGCCCGCGCGGCGCAGGTTGATGCGCTTCGCTTGCGCGAACGCATGGAGTTGCGCGGTGCGCGCGCCGGTGTCGATCGTCAGCGTGTCGAAGAACGTGTCGTTGACGGTTGCGTAGCCGAGATGCCTGATGCCCGCGGCGAGGAGCGCCGCGATGCGGTTCACGCGCAGCGCGATCGTCTTCAGGCCGCGCGGGCCGTGGTAGACCGCGTACATGCTCGCCATGATCGCGAGCAGCGCCTGCGCGGTGCAGACGTTCGACGTTGCCTTCTCGCGGCGGATGTGTTGCTCGCGCGTTTGCAGCGCGAGGCGCAGCGCGGGCTTGCCCTGCGCGTCGACGGTCACGCCGACGAGGCGGCCCGGCATCTGCCGCTTGAATTCGTCGCGCACCGCCATGTATGCGGCGTGCGGGCCGCCGAAGCCCATCGGCACGCCGAAGCGCTGCGTGTTGCCGACGGCGACGTCCGCGCCCCATTCGCCGGGCGGCATGAGCACGGTGAGCGCGAGGATGTCGGCCGCGACGACGACGTGGCCGCCCGCGGCGTGGATCGCGTCGGCGAGCGCGCGGTAGTCGCGCACGTCGCCGTTCGCGCCCGGATATTGCAGCAGCACGCCGAACGCGTTCGCGGCGGCGGCGTCGGCGGCCGGGCCCGACTTCACTTCGATGCCGATCGGCTTCGCGCGCGTCTTGATCACTTCGAGCGTTTGCGGCAGCACGTCGTCGGCGACGTAGAACACGTTCGACTGCGGCTTGCCGACGCGTTGCAGCAGCGTCATCGCTTCGGCTGCGGCCGTGGCTTCGTCGAGCAGCGACGCGTTGGAGATCTCGAGGCCCGTCAGGTCGGCGACCATCTGCTGGAAGTTCAGCAGCGCCTCGAGGCGGCCCTGCGAGATTTCGGGTTGGTACGGCGTGTACGCGGTGTACCACGCCGGGTTTTCGAGCACGTTGCGCAGGATCACCGCCGGGGTGTGGGTGTCGTAGTAGCCTTGGCCGATGTACGAGCGGAACACCTGGTTCTTGTCCGCGAGCGCGCGCAGCGCGGCGAGCGCTTCGGCTTCGCTCTTCGGCTGCGCGAACGGGCCGAGCGGCAGCGTTTCGGCGCGGCGGATCGACGCGGGGATCACGGCGTCGATCAGTGCGGCGCGCGTCGCGAAGCCGAGCGTGTCGAGCATGGCCTGCTGGCTGGCGGCGTCGGGGCCGATATGGCGTTCGGCGAACGCGTCGTGCGTTTCGAGCGCGGCGAGCGAGAGGGGCGTGCGGTTCATCAGGCGGTCCGGGTGTTCGAGCTTCATGGTGGTCCTGTGTCGACCAGAGTTAGCGCTTTAGCGCTTACGCTGGTCCCATGCTTTGCGATCGACCGAAGTTGGCGCTTCAGCGCGTACCCCGATCCCATGCTTTGCGATCGACCGGAGCTGGCGCTTCAGCGCGTACCCCGGTCCCATGCTTTGCGGTCGACCGAAATTGGCGCTTCAGCGCTTGCCCATCGTCCGATGCTTCGCAATCGACCAGGGCCGGCGTTTCAGCACCTCCCCCGGTCCCGCGCGGTGCACGACCCATGCCGCCGGGCTGCGCGCCGCGCGATGAGTAAGGTGCGGGTCAGCCGACCAGCTTCTCGTAGGCGGCGGCGTCGAGCAGGCTGTCGGTCGAGGCGTCGGCCGCCAGCTTGATCTTGAAGAGCCATGCGCCGTACGCGTCGCCGTTCACCTCTTCCGGCGCATCGGCCACGTCCGTGTTGATCGCGATCACTTCGCCGGTCACGGGCGAGTAGATGTCCGACGCGGCTTTCACCGATTCGACGACGCCGACGGCGTCGCCCGCCTTCACTTGCGAGCCGACTTTCGGCAGCTCGAGGAAGACGATGTCGCCGAGCGTGGTTTGCGCGTGGTCGGTGATGCCGATCGTCAGCGTGCCGTCGGCTTCGGTGCGAATCCACTCGTGTTCGTCGGTGTATTTCAGTTCGGCCGGGACGTTGCTCATCGAATGCTCCTGAATGGAAAAGGGTGTGATTCTTTCTGGCGCGCAATCGGCGCGCCGGGTACGGTATCGCCGGGCGGCGCGCCGCCCGGCCCGTTACGCAGCGAGGACCTTGCCGTTGCGCACGAACGGCAGTTTTACCACGCGCGCGGGAAGTTGCTTGTCGCGGATCTGCACGTGCACCGTGTCGCCGATCGCGACGTCCTTCGGCACGCGCGCAAAGGCGATCGATTCCTGCATCGACGGCGAGAACGTGCCGCTCGTGATCTCGCCTTCGCCGTGCGGCGTGGCGACCTTCTGGTGCGCGCGCAGCACGCCGCCCGCGCGGCCGTTCTCCTTCTGCAGGATCAGGCCGACGAATGCCGCGCGCGAGCCGTGCGCTTCGAGCGCGTCGCGGCCGACGAACGCGCGCGGTGCGGACAGGTCGACCGTCCACGCGAGGCCCGCGTCGAGCGGGGAAACGCTTTCGTCCATGTCCTGGCCGTACAGGTTCATGCCGGCCTCGAGCCGCAGCGTGTCGCGCGCGCCGAGCCCGCACGGGCGCACGCCGCGCTCGGCGAGCGCGTTCCACAGCGCTTCCACGTGCGTCGCCGGGACGATGATCTCGAAGCCGTCCTCGCCGGTGTAGCCGGTGCGCGCGACGGTGAGATCGCCGAACGGCGTGCCCGCGACCTGCGCGGCGTTGAACGGCTTGAGCTCGCTCGTCGCTGCGCGCGCGCAGGGGACGGTGTCCCACACCTTCGCGCGCGCGTTCGGGCCTTGGGCGGCGACGATCGCGAAGTCGCGACGCGGCGCGATCGTGAGGCCGAAGCCGCCTTGCTCGTTGAGCTGGTTGAACCACGCGATGTCCTTTTCCGCAGTGCCGGCGTTGACGACGACGCGGAAGAATTCCTCGGTGAAGTAGTAGACGATCAGATCGTCGATCACGCCGCCTTGCGGGTTCAGCAGGCACGAGTAGAGCGCCTTGCCGGGCGTTTGCAGCTTCGCGACGTTGTTCGCGATCGCGTGTTCGAAGAACGCGCGCACGCGCGGGCCCGTGAAATCGACGACGCACATGTGCGACACGTCGAACATGCCGGCATCGGTGCGCACCGCCTGGTGCTCTTCGATCTGCGAGCCGTAGTTGACGGGCATGTCCCAGCCGCCGAAATCGACCATGCGGGCGTTGAGGGCGCGATGCGCGGCATGAAGCGGGGTGGTTTTGAGAACGGTCATCGGGGTCCCAGGCAAGGCGGCCGGGCCTTGAGCCCGGGCGCGAAAACAAAACGGCAACTCGGCGAACCGCCGGCGCATGAAGCCGCCTGCGATGCGTGCATGCCCCTCTGTCCTCGATACCTGAGAGATTGCGCGACGGTTTCGATCCGGCTCGCGCGCGCCCCTTCGGTGGGCAGCCTGCCCGTGCGTCGCGTTGCGCGCACGCGGCTACTGCCGCTCTCCAGAGTGCGAAAAACGCCGTCCGACGCATGTCGTCAGACGGATTCTTCGACGCGGTCGGTCCTTTTGCCTGAGAGTTTGCGGGTGTGCCCCTTCGGCGGCGCGGCTTGCCTTTCGATCAACGAACGGCGGCCGCGCGCTCTCCCGACGCGTGCGGACGAATGTACGCGAGCGCGGATGGGTTGTCAATTTGGGCAAATCGCTGTCGCTTGAAGACAAGCGGCGGCGGTTGCCGGGCGTGGGCGGCACGGTCGCGAAGGCGGCGGGCGCTTGCTCGCCGATGCGGTGAGCGGTGAGCGGTGAGCGGTGAGCGGTGAGCGGTGAGCGGTGAGCGGTGAGCGGTGAGCGGTGAGCGGTGAGCGGTGAGCGGTGAGCGGTGAGCGGTGAGCGGTGAGCGGTGAGCGGTGAGCGGTGAGCGGTGAGCGGTGAGCGGTGAGCGGTGAGCGGTGAGCGGTGAGCGGTGCCGGGGTCGAAAGCCCAAGCCTCAAGCGTTTCGACGGTGCGCGCGGCTTGGGCGGGAAGGGCGCCGAAACCATGCGTCGGGACGTCGTCGGCCGGAGGCTCGAAGGCGGCCGGCCGACGGACGTTCATTCGCCGATCGCGCGCGCGGCGACGTCGAGTTCCTGGTTGAGCACGCGCTGCTCGTCACCGGACAGGCCGCCGCCGTGTTGAGCCGCCATGTCGGTCGACTCCTGGCGGATCACGTCGAGCCGGCGATGCAGCGCGGCGCCTTGCGGCGGCGGATAGTAGCCGGCGTTCACACGCGCGTCGATTCGGTGACTCAGGTTATCGATGCGGCCCTGGATCTGTTGCATCCGCTCATAGCCGACCACCTGCGGACTGGGGCGCGGCGCGGGCGCGGGCGCCGGACGCGGCGGCGTGACCACACATGCCGCGAGCGACGAGACGAGGACGCAGCATGCCGCCGCGCGGATCAACCGTTGCATTGCAATTCTCCTGATTGTCGATGCCGGACAGGCAAATGGACGAACGGCTCAGGCCGGCATTGAGATGACGTTCGTTTCCGGATTGTTTGTAACCGTTTGTTGACGTTTATCGGCGATCAAAGTCCAGGCGGCACGAGCCGCGCGTGAGCGCACCGGCGGTGCGCTGCCCGCTCAGACCGCTTCGCGCACGAACGGCAGGCGCCGCCCTTCGCGTTCGCTGCGCATCGCGGTCTCGATGATCGTCATCACGTCGACGGCGTCCTGCGGCGCGACGGGGAACGGCGCCCCATCGTGAATCGACGCCGCGAGCGCACGATAGAACTCCGCGTATTGCCCGTCGAGTGTTGGCACGGGCCGCTCGACTTCGAGCTCGCCGTCGAGTCCGCGCAGCACGCCCGGCGGGTTGCCGCCGCCGAATTCGACGTCGTCCGGCGTGAGGCCGGCCTTCAATTGATCTTCCTGCGTGTCGAGCCCGTGCTTCTGATAACCGCCCTGCGTGCCGAGCACGGTGAAGCGCGCGGGTTCGATCGCCGCGAGCGCGCTCGCGTGCAGCACGACGTCCTTGTCCGGATAGCCGAGCTGCAGGTGAACGAAATCGGGCGCGTCGCCCCCGTCGCGACGGGTCTTGACCGTCGCGCTCACCGTCTCCGGCGGCCCGAACAGCGCGAGCGCCTGGTCGATCAGGTGCGGGCCGAGATCGAATAGCAGCCCGCCGCCGCGCGCCGCTTCCTCGCGCCAGCGCGTGCGCACGTGCGGGCGGAAGCGGTCGAAATGCGATTCGAAACAGACGATGCGGCCGAGCTCGCCGCTTTCGACGAGCTGGCGCACCGTCAGGAAATCGCCGTCCCAGCGGCGGTTGTGGAACGGCGCGAACACGCGGCCGCGCGCGGCCGCGAGGCGCGCGAGCACGAGCGCATCGGCGGCCGACAGCGCGACGGGCTTGTCGACGACCACGTGCTTGCCCGCTTCGAGCGCCCGCTTCGCCAGGTCGACATGCGTATCGTTGGGCGTCGCGATCACGACGCACTCGACATCATCGCGCGCGGCGAGTGCGTCGAGATCCGGCACGACGGCCGCCTCCGGATACGCGGCGGCCGCGCGCTCCGGCTGCCCGGTCGCGATCGCGGCGAGCCGCGTGCGGCCGCTGTGCGTGATGACGGGCGCATGGAACGTCGCGCCTGCAAAACCGAAACCCATCAAACCAATCTTGAGCGTTGACGACATGAACGATCCTGTCTGCTTGCGAAACGGGGCGCTGCGGCTCGGACGCCGCACGGCGACGGATGCCTATTGTGGCATGACGAATGGGGGCGGAACGGTTTGTCGGCGACGTCGGCCGAACGGACAAGGCGTGCGAAAGCGAAACGTCAGGTGGGCGCGGCCGCATGCGCGATGCGCCCGGACGGGCGGCTGAGTCGAAGGCGATGGGCAAGGCGGGGCGGAGTTCGGTCTCCGTCGCAGCCCCGTGCGATGCCGCCGCCCGGTGCTTCGCGCGCGGCGGCCGCTGGATAGCGCCGGCGTGTTCGAACCTCCGGACGGCCGCTCGGCGCGGGACGCCCGCTGCGGCGATCATCCGGCGCCGGAGCCGCTGCTCCTTGAACGCCGCGCCCTTCGAGACTCATCCGGCAAGGCGAAAACGGAAAGCCCGCGCGCATTCGCGCCGCGTCGCTCACGCGGCGATTGCCGACGGATCGCCGGTGCGCGCACCGCGGGCGGCAGCGTGTTTGTCGTCGCGCGTCAGCCGACCGCCGCCTGCAAGCGCGTGGCCGCCGCTACCCGCCGCCTGATCGCCGCGGCGGCCTGTCCGGCCCATGCCGCGCAGGCCTGCGTGCCCGGATGAAAGCCGTCCGAGGCCATCGCGTCACGCGTGAGCGGCATGTCGACCCGCAGGAACTCGCAGGCGGGCCGTCCGGCGGCCCAGCGCGACAGCGCGGCATTCAGGCGCGCCGCGCGCAGCCCGAGATACCACCTGAGCGGCTGCGGCAGCGCCGGGAACCGATGCATCGGCGGCACCGCGGTCAGGACCACGTGCGCCGCGCCGAAGCGAGCCGTCAGCCGTTCGACGAGCGCTGCCTGCGCGTCGAGCCAGCGCGCGGGCGGCACGCCGTCCGTCACGTCGTTGACGCCGAGCGAGGTGACGACCGCGTCGAAGCGTGCGTCGGGCTCGGCATCGAGCCAGTCGAGCAGATCCCGCGTCGTCGCGCCGGTGCGCGCGAGTAACCGCCACTCGACACGATGGAACGGCGCGAGCGCGCGCACGAGTTGCCCGGCGAGCGCGTCGGACTGGCTCGCAACGCCGACGCCGGCGGCGGCCGAATCGCCGAGCACGAGCAGCCGCAACGGCGGCCCGGCGCCGTCGGCGCCGCCGCGCGGGCCGTCGGCTTCGGCGAGGCGCGGCGTCACCCGCCTGACGTGGCGGCCCTGCGCGAGCAGCAACGGGCCGAGCGCGGCGGTGGCGAAGTGGTATCCCATATGGCGTTCCATGGTGACGGGCGTCGAGATCGAAAGTGTGCGCTCATGATAGCGGCGCGCGCGGGTCAATCGGGCGTCGCCGTCTGCGCGAGCGCGGTTGGCCGGGGGCCTCGCGCGGCCAGCCGCTTCGTCGCGCCCTGTACGGCAACCGACAGCGCGGCGGCTTCGGCGAACGCCTGAAGCGCCGGCTGACGCGGCAGCGTGAGCGCGACGCACAGGCAGAACGCGGCGAACGAGAAGCGGCCGAACACCATGCCCCGCAGCAGAGGGACGACGAAGTCGGGCCCGTGCGCGCGGTGCGACGAGACCGCCAGTACGCTGCCGAGCAGCGGAAAGACGGCAAGGAGACCGCTCCAGGCGGGACCGAGCGCGCCGGCCAGCGACGTGACGGCCAATGCGAGCGCCGCGCCCGCGGCGAGCCGGCCGGCCAGATCGGCGTGCGACAACGGCGCGCGCGGCGCGAGCGTCGCGCCGCGCGGCAGGCAGGACTGCCCGAAGCATGTTGCCGCGAATGCGACGGCCGTCGCGGCGGGCGGCGTCGCGGGCAGCCGTGCGAGCGCGCTCGCGGCGGCTGCCCAGGCGGCGAGGCCCGCCGCGAGCGCGAGCGGCCATCGATGTCGGCGGCAGGTCCACGCGTACGCGAAGCTGAACGCTTCGGACGCCGCGATCGCGGAGAGCGACAGCAACGCCGCATGCGCGCCGAACGCGGGGCCGCGTTCGACGGCGACGAGGAAGAGAATCGGGCCGGCGACGACCGGCAGCCCGGCGAGCCAGCCCGCGATCGATGGCCCCCACCTTCTGCCCGCGATCGACACGAGCAGCAGGAACAGCGGGACCAGCGTGAGCTTCAGCGCGAGCATCGCGGGGGCGTCCGGTAAAAGGGGCATGCTATCAGAGCGCCGCGCCATGCCGCGCGAACGCGCGGATCGTCCGCCCCCGCACGCGCGGCATCGCCGGCAAGCGCGCGCCCGTCCGCCGCGCATCGCCCGAACGGCCGACGCGGCGTTCGTTTCACATTTGCGAAAGAATCGCCGGCCGCCGCCGTGTTAACATGCGCGTCCCGCGAGCCGTTCGCCGCCGCATACCACGCGCCGGCCGCACGTCGCTCGCAGCGCCTTCCGGCTTCGCCGCCGTCAACCGCAACACCATCCGCCATCATGTCCGCAGGCCTGAATTCCGCTCAAAGCGAAGCGGTGCGCTATCTCGACGGTCCCTGCCTCGTGCTCGCCGGCGCGGGCAGCGGCAAGACCCGCGTCATCACGCAGAAGATCGCGCACCTGATCGAGGCAAAAGGCTTCGAGCCGCGCCACATCGCCGCCGTCACGTTCACGAACAAGGCGGCCGCCGAAATGCGCGAGCGCGTGGGCAAGCTCCTCGAGGGCAAGACGCTCACGACGCCCGGCAAGGAAGGCCGCAAGGTGCCCGTCAATCAGTTGACGGTGTGCACGTTCCATTCGCTCGGCGTGCAGATTTTGCGGCAGGAAGCCGAGCACGTCGGCCTGAAGCCGCAGTTCTCGATCATGGATTCGGACGACTGCTTCGGGATGATCCAGGAGCAGATCGGCACGACCGACAAGGGCCTGATCCGCAAGATCCAGACGATCATTTCGCTGTGGAAGAACGGCCTCGTCGCGCCCGAGGAGGCGATGACGATCGCCGCGAACGAGGACGAGCACCAGGCGGCGCTCGTCTACCGGAACTACGTCGCGACGCTGCACGCGTATCAGGCGGTCGACTTCGACGACCTGATCCGCCTGCCGACCGAACTGTTCGCGAGAAACGAGCCTGTGCGCGACCGCTGGCAGAACAGGCTGCGTTATCTGCTGATCGACGAATATCAGGACACCAATGCGTGCCAGTACGAGCTGCTGAAGCTGCTCGCGGGGCCGCGCGCGGCGTTCACGGCCGTGGGCGACGACGATCAGGCGATCTACGGCTGGCGCGGCGCGACGCTCGAGAATCTCGCGCAGCTCGGCAAGGACTTCCCGAAACTGCACGTGATCAAGCTCGAGCAGAATTACCGGTCGACGGTGCGCATTCTGACCGCCGCGAACAACGTGATCGCGAACAACCCGAAGCTGTTCGAGAAGAAGCTGTGGTCCGAACACGGCATGGGCGATTCGATCACCGTCACGCCGTGCAACGACGAAGAGCACGAGGCCGAATCCGTCGTGTTTCGCTTGTCCGCGCACAAGTTCGAGCGGCGCACGCAGTTTCGCGACTACGCGATCCTGTACCGCGGCAACTTCCAGGCGCGCGTCTTCGAGCAGGTGCTGCGGCGCGAGCGGATTCCCTACGTGCTGTCGGGCGGCCAGTCGTTCTTCGACAAGGCCGAGATCAAGGATTTGTGCGCGTACTTGCGGTTGATCGCGAACGCCGACGACGATCCCGCGTTCATCCGCGCGGTCACCACGCCGCGCCGCGGGATCGGCAACACGACGCTCGAGGCGCTCGGCGCGTTCGCGGGGCAGGCGAAGGTGTCGCTGTTCGAGGCGGTCTACATGGGCGGGATCGAAGCGCGGCTGTCCGCGCGGCAGGTCGAGCCGCTGCGGATCTTCTGCGATTTCATCCAGCGCCTGACCGATCGCGCGGACAAGGAGCCCGCGACCGTCGTCCTCGACGACATGATGGAGGCGATCCACTACGAAGCGTACCTGTACGACGCATACGACGAACGGCAAGCGCAGACGAAGTGGCAGAACGTGCTCGAATTCCTTGAATGGCTGAAGCGCAAGGGAACGAAGCCGGAGGCCGAGCAGGCGGTGGACGGCGAGGCCGAAGGGTTCCACAACGCGGACGGCCTCGCCGATACCGGCAAGAACCTGCTCGGGCTGATCCAGACGGTCGCGCTGATGTCGATGCTCGAGGGCAAGGAAGAGGATCCGGACGCGGTGCGGCTGTCGACCGTGCATGCGTCGAAGGGGCTCGAGTATCCGCACGTGTTCCTGGTCGGCGTCGAGGAAGGGATCATGCCGCACAGCGGCGGCAGCGACGACGGCCCGATCGACGACGAGCGGATCGAGGAAGAGCGGATCGAGGAAGAGCGCCGGCTGATGTACGTCGCGATCACGCGCGCGCAGCGCAGCCTGCATCTGAACTGGTGCAAGAAGCGCAAGCGGGCGCGCGAGACGATCGTCTGCGAACAGTCGCGCTTCATCGCGGAGATGGGGCTCGACGAGGCGCCGCCGCCTACGCCGGAAGAGGCGCCGATGACGCCGAAGGATCGCCTCGCGAGCCTGAAGGCGCTGCTGCAGAAGTGACGCGGGCCGGGGGCCGCGCGATCGCGCCGGCCGCCACCGGCCGGCTCGGCCCATTGCGCTCGGCCGGCGTTGCGGTTGGACCTTGCCGCGCGGCGGCATGCTCACGTCGGCAGCCTCGACGCGGTGCGGTGCGTCCGGACGCGCGGCTACGTGACGAGCGGCCGAGGCCCGGGATTGCCCCGACCGCGTTTCGAATGCCGGGAGAAAAGGCGGATTGGCCGATGCGCGGCTGTTTTCGATGGCCGGCTGCTGCAAAGCGAAAACCCCCGCATTGCTTGCGCGGCGCGGGGGTTTTTCGTTCGCCGTGTGGGCGGGGCGGGTTACTTGGCGGCGTTGACCATATAGTCGACGGCCGCCTTCACGTCGGCATCCGACGCGTTCGAGCCGCCCTTCGGCGGCATCGCGCCCTTGCCGTGCAGCGCGAAGTTGTAGACGGTATCCATCGAGTCCTTCAGGCGCGGGGCCCAGTCGGCCTTGTTGCCGAATTTCGGCGCGTTCAGCACGCCGGTGGCATGGCAGGCCTGGCACGTCGATTCGTACAGCGCCTTGCCGGCCGACGCCGAGCTTTCCGCGTTCGCGCCGGCCGCGGGTGCTTCGCCGGCTTTCGGCAGCGCGGCGATTGCGGCCATTGCGGCGGCGGCCTGCGAGTTGGCCGCCGCATCGGATGCGCCCGGCGCGGATGCGGCGGCGGCACCCGATGCGGGCGCGGCGTTCGCGGCGGGCTGGGCCGGCTCGGCGAACTTCGCGCCGCCCTGATTCGCCATATAGACGACTGCGCGCGCGATTTCGTAATCGCTATAGTCGTCGGGGTTCGTGCCGCCGCGCGGGGGCATCGCGCCCTTGCCGGTCAGCGCGAGATGCAGGACTTCGTCATAGCCGGCTGCGATGCGCGGCGCCCAGGCGGCGGCGTCGCCGAATTTCGGCGCCCCGGCGGCGCCGGTGCCGTGACAGGTGACGCAGACGGCCTTGTAGACTTCCTCACCGGTTTTGTAGACGCGCGGTGCGTTGGCGTCCTTGATATCGACCTGCGCGAGCGGGGCGATGCGTTTTGCGACAGCTTCGTCGGAGAGGCCGTCGGTGCCGGCGCCGGTGCGGAACGCGTGGTTGGCGTAGGTGGCGAACAGGACGATGATCGCGATGGGGATCACGAATGAGGCGATGACAACTGCGATGAGTTGCCCGGGGGTTTTGATGGGGGCTCCGTGGGGTGCTTCGCTCATGCTTGCCTCGTCTCCATGAATAGGAATTGTGAGCGGTACGGCAATGAATGGCTGCGGGTGAAGCTCGGACGATTATAGACGGAACGTTTACATGGCGGCGAGCGATCAGCCGGCGCGTGTTTACCCGCACGTCGGAGGGGCTCGGCACGCGTGGCGGGGCGATGAGGGAAGGCGGCTGGACGGATGCGGGAGCGCGGTGGACGCTCCTGCGGAAACAAGGTATGCTTGCGGTCTTGCTATGCGTTGCGGCTATCTAGGGGCGCAACGTATCCGTAAGCGCCCGTAGCTCAATGGATAGAGTACTGCCCTCCGAAGGCAGGGGTTGCTGGTTCGATCCCAGCCGGGCGCGCCAAGCCAGATAAGGCTTTCAGCGGTTTCGCTACGTCATCGTTTCTCCCTACTTCAGTGAAATTTCAGTCAGCCGGCGGCGACCTTCGGCGTTTCGGCCGACGCTGACGCCAGTTCGATTACCTCGGCCGTTCGCAGATGCGGCTGCACCCAACGCGCAAGGTGATCGGCTGACAGATGCGCGTAGCGCTGCACCATCTCCAACGTTTCCCAGCCGCCGAGCTCCTTGAGCACCTGCAACGGCGTGCCGCGCTGCACATGCCAGCTCGCCCAGGTGTGCCGCAGATCGTGCCAGCGAAAATCGCGAATGCCCGCTCGCTTCAGTGCCTTTCGCCATGCCGCCGTATTCGGCTGTCCGATCGCTGAACCGCGGTAAACGAACACGCGTTCGATGTGCTCGGCGGCTCGCCGTTTCGACAACTGGCGACGCAGCACATCAACCGCCGTGTCCGACAGCGGCACCGTGATCGCCTTCCTTGCCTTCGCCTGGTCCGGGTGAATCCAGGCGACGCGGCGAGCGAGGTCGACCTGCGACCATTCCAGCCCCGTTACATTCGAACGGCGTAAGCCAGTCTCGAGGCTGAAGCGCGCCATGTCGGACAGATGAGCCGGCAACTCGGCGAGCAAACGCTCGGCTTGGGCCGGGGTGATCCATCGCACTCGCTTGGGTGTCGTTTTCCGCCGCTTCAACACCGGCGCCCGGTCGAGCCATTCCCATTCGACAGCAGCATGGAGAACCGCCATCAGCACTCCAATGACCCGTCGCACGGTTCCTTCGCCGATCGTCCCGCCGATCGGCTTGGGGCCGTTGCGCGTCCGGACAACGCGCGGCTCGCAACGCTTCGCGTGTGCGATCGCGTCGACTCGATCCCGGTCGATATCCGCGAGTGCGACGCCGGACAGATGCGGATCGAGCCATCGCAAATGTGTCTTCGATGTTTCCAAACTCGAAAGTCCCTCGCGATCGCCAACGTACCGTACGACGGCATCGTTCCAGAGATAGCGCGGCTTGTGACCGAGCTTTGCTTGGTTCCACAGCTCTACTTTCAACCGATCGTAGAGCTCCTGCGCGTGTGCCTTGTTGCTGGTTCCAGTGCTGCCCTGTACGACCGGACCGCCGCCCGGTGGGGTAAGGCGGTAATACCAATTTGGGCTGTTATTACGTTTGTAGAGCGACATTCTTTTACTTCCTCTTGCTGATTGACCTGCCCCCTTCGATAGGGCCAATGGGCTTCTAGCAAAGTCCCTTTAAACCAACTCCTGGAAAGCGGCAGGAGCGTCCGCGGTTGCCCGATGTTTCGCCGCAAACTCTGACGGCGCAAGGTAGTTCAGTGCGCTGTGCGGCCTTTGCTCGTTGTAGTCCTGACGCCATGCCGCGATGACTGCCCGAGCGTGCGCGAGCGTCGTGAACCAGTGCTCGTTAAGGCATTCGTCGCGGAACTTGCCGTTGAACGATTCGATGTACGCATTCTGCGTGGGCTTGCCCGCCTGAATCAACTTCAGCGTGACGCCGTTCGCATACGCCCACTGGTCAAGCGCGCGGCTCGTAAATTCGGGTCCCTGGTCTGTTCGCACCGCCTTGGGATAGCCACGGAAGCGAGCTGCACGGTCCAATGCCCGAGCGACATACAAACCTGAGATGCCATGGTCGACGACGATGTCGACAGCCTCTTTCGTGAAATCGTCGACGACGGTCAGGCACTTCACGCGCCGGCCGTTGGAAAGCGCATCCATCACGAAATCGATTGACCATACCTCGTTGGGTGCGCCCGGCAATGCCAGTTGCTCACGCTCAATCATGACGCCGTGGCGCTTGCGACGGCGCCGCACAGCCAGCCCTGCCTCACGGTACAGGCGATAGATGCGCTTGTGATTGGCGTGCGTGCCTTCGCGTTCCACCAGGGCGTGCAGTCGGCGGTAGCCGAATCGACGACGTTCGTGCGCCAACTTCACCAGACGCGCCGCGAGCACCTCATTCTCGTGGTCCGGCTTCGCGTCGTAATGCAGCACGCTGCGAGAAAGCCCGACAAGCCGGCAGGCGCGGCGCTCGGAGATGTTGACCTTCTCCCGAATCGCCAACACTGCTTCGCGTTTGGCTTGCGGGCTCAGGGCTTTCCCTTGACGACAACCTTCAACGCTTCCATATCGAGCATTGCTTCGGCCAGCAGTTTCTTCAGTCGGGCATTCTCCACCTCGAGGCCCTTGAGCCGGCGGGCTTCCGAGACTTCCATGCCGCCGAACTTCGCGCGCCAGGTGTAGAACGACGCGTCACTGAACCCATGCTTCCTGCACAGTTCCTTGACCGGCATACCGGCCTCGGCTTCCTTCAGAAACCCGATGATTTGCTGTTCCGTAAAGCGCTTCTTCATGTTCGTCTTCTTCTCCGAAAACGAACTTTACTAGACTCCGGCTGGCCCTGTTTGTAGGGGGCAGGTCACCGCGGCCGTGCTCGTCGTCCTCGATCGGGAACGAGTGATGCGTCGACCAGGGGGCGACGCCGCCGACCTCGAGCGGCCCCGCCGCGGCGGCGATCTGCGCCTGCGAATAGCGATGCGCGACGCGCTGCGTGTACTGGACGCCCGCGCGCGCGCCGGCGACGGCGCCCAGGCCGATGCCGGTCGCGACAGCGGCGTTGCTGGTGACTTTCGACGCGATGGCCGCGCCGGCGATACCCGCGCCGGCCGTCGCGCCTTCGCTATAGAGCGAATTGCAGCCGGACAGCAGCGTCGAGAAGGCGGCGGCGCCGAGTGTGGCCCATGCGGCCCAACGGCGCGCCGGCCGTGCGATGCGATGGTTCATCCCTGAATGCGGTCCTGTCTTCGTGCGCCGCGCGTCGGCGCAGCGAGCGTAGAGCGCCATTGTTCTGCAATTGTCCGACGAGAATGCAAACAATTGACAAAACGCCCATCGAGCACGCCGAGCGCGCGCGAGCGGCAATATTTTGGTGCAAAGCGGCGGACAGGGGTCGAATCGTTACAAATTGAATGTAATTGTTACCGTGAACCTTTCGCGACGAATCTAAACTAAAGCGCTATGGACTGTTTCAACGACGGCCTCGCGCCGCTCCGATCATGAGACACCCTGCCATGCGCCGTTCCAAGCGCCCCGAGCATCGCGGGCGCGACGCCGGCACCGGCCCGTCGCGGCCGGCCCATGCTCCATCATCTCCCGCGCCTGCCGGCTCCGCGCCCGATACGCCTACGGACGGCGATCACAATCAGGGCGGCACACGCCCGGAAGGGCTCGACTATCAACGCGATCTCGGTTCGGAACAGGACGCATGAGGACGTTCTTGTTACATCCGTTTTCATTTTTAACGTTCGAAATGTCGCGAGGTGGCATGCGACTTGCTTGATTCGGCGGGAATGCCGTTTTTTTCCCGCTCGCCGGGCAATCTGATACAGGAGGGTAAGCCGTAATGAGCAGATTGATCGTGGTATCGAATCGCGTGGCGGCCGGCCAGGATGCGCGTCCGACGGCGGGCGGGCTGGCGGTCGGCGTGCTCGACGCGTTGAAGGAGACGGGCGGCGTCTGGTTCGGCTGGAACGGCGAGATCGCCGGCGCGCCCGAGGAGCCCGTGATCGAGCGGGACGGCAACGTGACCTATGCGACCGTCGGCCTGACCCGCCGCGACTACGACCAGTACTATCGCGGCTTCTCGAATGCCACGCTGTGGCCGGTATTTCACTATCGCGGCGATCTCGCGCGCTTCGATCGCCAGGAATATGCAGGCTATCTGCGCGTGAACTGCGCGCTCGCGAAGCAGTTGTGCGCGCTCGTGCAGCCCGACGACATCATCTGGGTGCACGACTATCACCTGCTGCCGTTCGCGCACTGCCTGCGCGAGCTCGGCGTGAAGAACCCGATCGGCTTCTTCCTGCACATTCCCTTCCCGTCGCCCGAGGTGCTGCGGACCGTGCCGCCGCATGAAGAGCTGATGAAGTTCATGTGCGCGTACGACGTCATCGGCCTGCAGACCGAAAGCGACAAGCAGGCGTTCGTCGATTACATCGAGCGGCGCGGGCTCGGCACGTCGAGCGAGGACGGGATCCTGCACGCGCACGGCCGCGTCGTGAAGGTCGCCGCGTATCCGATCGGCATCTATCCGGACGCGATCGGCAAGGCGGCGATCGAATACGGCTCGCGCAAGGCGGTGAAGGCGCTGCGCGACACGATGCGCGAGCGCAAGCTCGTGATCAGCGTGGATCGCCTCGATTACTCGAAGGGCCTCGTCGAGCGCTTCCAGGCGTTCGAGCGGATGCTCGCGAATGCGCCGGGCTGGCAGGGGCGCGTGTCGCTCGTGCAGATCGCGCCGCCGACCCGCTCCGACGTGCAGACCTATCAGCGCATCCGTCAGACCCTCGAAGGCGAGGCGGGGCGCATCAACGGGCGCTTCGCGCAGCTCGACTGGACGCCGATCCAGTACCTGAACCGCAAGTACGAGCGCAATCTGCTGATGGCGCTGTTCAGGCTGTCGCAGGTGGGCTATGTGACGCCGCTGCGCGACGGGATGAACCTCGTCGCGAAGGAGTACGTCGCGTCGCAGGATCCGAACGATCCGGGCGTGCTCGTGCTCTCCGAGTTCGCGGGCGCCGCGGCCGAGCTGCCGGGCGCGCTGCTCGTGAACCCGTTCGATCTGTCGCAGATGGCCGAATCGCTCGAGCGCGCGCTCGCGATGCCGCTCGAGGAGCGGCAGGCGCGGCACGCGGAGAACATCGCGCGGCTGCGCAAGAACGATCTGTCGGTGTGGCGCGATTCGTTCCTCACGGATCTGCGCAGCGTCGCGACGGCTGCGTCCGTCACGCAGCGCGCCGGACGGCGCGTCGCGAATGCCTGAGCCGGGCGTCGGCGCGCACGCGGGCGGGCTCGACGCCGATGCGGCGCTCGCCCGCTTCTTCGTGATCACGGGCGGGCCCGGCTCGGGCAAGAGCACGCTGATCGACGCGCTCGAGGCGCGCGGTTACGCGCGCTCGCACGAAGCCGGGCGCGGCGTGATTCAGGATCAGGTGGCGATCGGCGGTCACGCGCTGCCGTGGCGGGACCGCGCCGCGTTCGCCGACATGATGCTCGGCTGGGAGATGCGCTCGCACCAACTCGCACGGCGCGCGCGCGGGCCGGTGTTCTTCGATCGCGGCGTGCCCGACGTGATCGGCTATCTGAAACTGTCCGCGCTGCCCGTGCCCGCGCATCTCGTCGCGGCCGCCGAGCGGTTCCGCTATCGCCGCGACGTGTTCATCGCGCCGCCGTGGCCGGAGATCTACGCGCAGGATGCCGAACGCAGGCAGGATTACGCCGAGGCCGTGCGTACCTATGGCGCGATGGTCGACACGTATGCGGCGTGCGGCTATCGGCTGATCGAACTGCCGCGCGCGAGCGTCGACGAGCGCTGCCGTTTCGTGCTCGATGTCGTCGAGGCGGCCGCGGCGGTGTGATCGTCCGCGGTGGCGCGGCTGGATGTGTTTCGCGGGTGCCGGCGGCTGACGGCGCCGGCCGATATCGCATCGGCCCGACGCCGTCGTTTCCAGCCTGTTTCGCTTGCGTGCCTGACTTCCTTGCCGATCGCCGCCGTTACCCGCCGGGCTTTCGCCCGATGCCGGCCGCCGCTCACGCGTGGCGCTGCGCCGGCTGCTGCGCGCCGTCGAACGGCTGGGGCGCGCGGGTCGGATCGAAGTCGGCCCAGCGGCCCGATTGCCAGCGCCCCGTCGCGCGCTCGATGTCGGCGCCGCCTGCTTCGGCGAGCGCGCGCGCGGCGTCGGCCTGCGAATCGGCCGTCACATGCACGGCGACGAGCATCCCGGACGCGCGCGTCTCGTGATGGATCGCATCGTGCGCGAGCTCGCGCACGTGCGTGCGTGTGAAGTCTTCCTTGTGCATCATCCCGCCGATCCATCCGCCGAGAAACGCGCCGACGCCCGCTGCGCAGAGCGCGACCACGAGCGACGGCGTGACGAGCGAAAACAGCGCCACACCGAAGATCGCGCCGGCGACGGCGCCGATCGTCGTGCCGTGTCTCGCATGCTGCATCGCATCGAGGGGACGCGTGGCCGCGTGCTGGGCGCGGGACAGACGCTCGGACCATCGCGGCGCATGCTGGCCGCGCGGATTGACGAAGAACAGACTGACGTCCTCGGCGACGAAACCGCTGTCGAGAAGCCGCTGGGTGGCGGCCTCGGCGGCGCGCTGCGTCGTGAAGCGTGCTGCGACGATCAATGACATGGCGCCCTCCTGATGGTGGCGTGAAGGCCATCCGAATGCCCGTCGCCCGGGCGCGGATGCGCTCGGCTTGCGGCGCGGGCACGATGTATTGGACAGCCGGCGCGCGGCGGAGTGCGGGCGGCAACGGGCTCGCGTGCGGATTCCGACGCGCTGCTGCTGCGTTTCCGAAGTATGTCCAATGCGTCTTCGACGCGTTTTCGACGTGCAAAGGCGAACGGCGGGGCGGGTCGGGGATAACGGGGTGGGAGCACGAGGGCGGTGTGGGAGATGGCGATCGCTTCGTGGTTCCGTTCCCATCGCGCGCGGCGGGGAGGATGGCTGAACGGCCGAGTCGACGCGGCCGTGCGAAGCGGCGATAGTGAAGGCGTATGCGGGACGGATCGCGGCCGTCGAGGTGGACGGGTCGGGCGAGATGCGGGCGTGTGCGGTGTGCTGGCCGGTGCGCTTCGGCGATCCGTGGGAGGCCGTCGGGGGGCAGGGCGTGCGATCGCTCATGCATCGGTGAGCGTGCGGAGCCGGGTAGGTGCAGAGGAGAGCCGCACGCGGGGCGAGCTCGGGTGGGGGCAAGCGTGCCCAATCCCGTCCGGGCAGCCCCGGCCGGCCCCAGCCGGGGCTAAAACGCAACCGGACCTACGCGGGCCCAGGCGGCCCAGGCGGACCTAGGCGGACCTAGGCGGACCTAGGCGGACCTAGGCGGACCTAGGCCAAGCGGACTCGACCCCGGACCCAAGCGGGCGGTTCCACGGCGCTCAACCCGCTGCGGCGGTCGTATCGCGCCGCGCGCGGATTCTCAGCAGGCTCACGGCCGCCGCGACGGCGGCGAACGAGCTCGCCGCGTAGAGCGCGATCGTCGGCCCGTGCTGCGGCGCGATGCCGAAGATCAGCGCGACGAGCGCGGCGCCGAGCGTTTGTCCGGTGAGCCGGGCGGTGCCGAGCATCCCGCTTGCGCCGCCCGCGCGCTCGCGCGGCGCGGACGACAGGATCGCGCGGTTGTTCGGCGACTGGAAGAGCCCGAAGCCCGCGCCGCACAGCGCCATCCGCCACATGATGTCGACGGGCGTCGGGTGCGCACCGATCGTCGCGAGCGCGAACAGGCCGGATGCGAACAGGGCGAGGCCGATGCCGCCCAGCGCGCCCGCCGAATAGCGGTCGGACAGCACGCCCGCGAGCGGCGCCGCGACGACGATCACGAGCGGCCACGGCGTCATGTAGAGCCCCGTCTGGACCTGCGAGAAGCCGAGCGTGTTCTGTAGCCAGAACGGCAGCGCGACGAACGCGAGCATCTGCGATGTGAACGACGCGACCGATGTGCCGATCGACAGCGCGAAGATCGGAACGCGCATCAGGTCGACGGGCAACAGCGGCGCGGGCTGCGTCAACTGGCGCTTGACGAAGAAGTAGCCGATCACGGCGGCCACGAGCGCGGTGAGCGCGACGCTCGCGCGATTCCCGCCGTGGCCGAGCCCGTCGACGGACACGATCAACAGCCCGAACACGCAGGCGTTCATCACGGCGCCGATGAAATCGTACGGCGCGCTGCGGCCCGGATTCGCCGGCAGCGCGCGCAGGCTGCCGCACACGGCGGCGACGCCGATCGGCACGTTGATCGCGAAGAGCCACGGCCACGGCGCGACGGCGAGCACCGCGGACGCGACGGTCGGCCCGACCGCCGACGACAGTGCGACGACCATTGCGTTGATCGCGACGCCGCGCCCGAGTTGCGAAGACGGATAGATCATCCGCACGAGCGCGGTATTCACGCTCATGATGCCGGCCGCGCCGAAGCCCTGGATCACGCGCAGCGTCGCGAGCGCGGGCAGCGTGCCCGACAGCGCGCAGCCGAGCGACGCCGCCGTGAAGAGCATGAGCCCCGCGATGTAGACGCGCCGGTAGCCGATGCGGTCCCCGAGCGAGGCGAGCGGCAGCAGCGAGATCGTGACGGCGAGTTGGTACGCGTTGACGATCCAGATCGACGCGGCGTCGGAGGCGCGCAGATCGCGGGCGATCGTCGGCAGCGCGACGTTCGCGATCGCGCCGTCGAGCACGGCGAGCGTGATGCCCAGCGCGACGCAGACGATCGCCCAGTAGCGTTGCGGGAACGGCAGTCCGGAGTCGGCGTTCATGGCGGAGGCGGTGGCGAGGCGAGAAGCTGGGCGGCGAGTCCGTTGCGCACGCAACCGCCGGCATGCGCGGGCGAGCCGTGCGGCCGGCGGCGAGGGCCGGGCGCAGCGCCCGGCCGGGGCGGATTACTTCAGTTCCTTCAATTCGTAGAGACCGGTGTAGGTTGCCGAATCGATTTCGTTCAGATGGATCATGAAGCGGGCGACCGCGTTGGTGGTCTCCTTCGTGACGGGCAGCGAATCGACCTTCAGCGCGTGCAGCCGGAAGATGTAGCGATGCGGCTTGTCGCCGCGCGGCGGCGCGGCGCCGCCGAAGCCTTCGTCGCCGTAGTCGTTGCGCACCTGCACGGCGCCGGCGGGCAGCGCCGCGCTACCCGCCGCGCCCGCGTCCTGCGGCAGGCCCGCCGTGTCGACCGGGATGTTGACGACGGCCCAGTGCCAGAAGCCGCTGCCCGTCGGCGCATCGGGATCGTAGACGGTGAGCGCGAGGCTCTTCGCATCGGCGGGCACGCCTTCCCAATGGAGCGCGGGCGAGCGGTTGCCGCCGTCGACGCCGAAGCCTTCGTGTTTGTACTCTTGTGCCTTCGGCATGAAGCCGTTGGCCGGAAACTCGTCAGTCCAAAGCCGGAAATCAGCCATGGGGGCCTCCTTGTGAAGTTCGACAGAGTGACGCCTGCGCGCCGCGGCGACGTACGCGCGCGAGCACCGGCGTTAAGCCGGTCGAGTGTATCACCGGCGCATGAAACGTGAAGTCGGCGCATGCGGCGGCACGGCGCTGGGAGCGGGCCGTGTCGTGCCTTGCGCGGGCGCGCGCGGGTGGCGCGAAGGGGCGTGATCGCGGCGCAAGTCGAGGTGCAAGTCGGAGCACGAGTCGGGGCACGTCGAGATATGTCGGGGCGCGTCGAGGCACATCGAGGCTAATCGGTCGAATGGACGGATGCGAGGTTGTCCGGCTTCGCATCGGTCAGGCGAGCGGATGTTCACCCGCGACCGGCAATCGGGCGATCGCGTAAGAAGGGATGTTCGCAAGGGCGGGGCCGTCTCGGCAACGCAGTCGTGACGACGTGGGTCGACTGCGGCGTCCGTCAGGCAGGCTGACCGGGTTGACCGGCGCACTGCGGGGCATCGTGGTGCATCGCATCGTCGCCGCATATCGGGCCGCATCTCGCCGCCACGCGTACGACCCGGCTCGCATTGTGGTTGCCTGTCGCTTTCATGCCTCGAAATCGAGCCCGCCGAGTAGTACGAGCGCGTCGGCCTGCGTGCGCGAGCCGAAATCGACGCCGCGCGCGTTTTCCCATGCCGCCAGCTTGCGCGGCAGCGCCGCCAGATAGCGCTCGAAGCGTGCGGCGCCGTCCGCTTCCATCAGGCGTTCGATCTCGTCGGTGTCCCACGTGAGCGCGAGGTTCAGCGGGTGTGCGTAGCCGCGCACGTGCTCGGCGTGCGGCGCGACGATCCGCACCTGCGTCGGATGGCCGTGGCCGCCGTAGCCGACGACGTCGGTGTGCGCCCGATGGTTCAGCAAATCGGCGATGGCGCGCGCGATGCGCGGCGCGAATTCGGTATCGAATCGGCGGGCGGTGTCAGGGCTCATCGACGGCGTCTCCTTTATGCCGAAAATCGTAGCACGGCCCATGCATGTGCGAGCGCGCGCAACAGGCGTAATGCCGCGTTACCCCCTTGCTGCGTCTATTACGGCGCACGCCGCCCACAATGGGCTTCGTCATCCACCACGTTCGGCGGAGTCCATCATGAAGAAGATCGCGGTAGTCCTATTGACGGCGGGCAGCCTCGCGCTGGCGGGGCCGGCGAGCGCGCACGATCGCGGCGGCGTCATCGTCGGCGCGCTGATCGTCGGCGCGGTGCTGGGCGCGATCGTGATGTCCGCATTGAATCCCGCACCGGCCGTTGCATATGCGGCGCCGGCGTATCAGGCTCCGGCGTATCGGGCGCCCGCTATCAGCCGGCGCGATATCAGCCGGCGCCGCCTTACGGTGCGCAGCCGTGGACAATCGCTATGACGCGTATCGACGCGCATACGTCGGTTGCGGCGCGCAAGCGTACGACGACGGTTATCGCGGATACGGTTCCGCGCAGCCGTGGCCTGCCGGGTGGTGAGCGCGAGCGGCGCGCGATCGTGATGAACGGGTGAATCGCTGAGCCGATGCGCGCATCCGCGCATTCGCGCGCCCGGCGGCAGGCGCGGCGGAAGTTGCACCGCTGCGGCGCGACGCACGGAATCGGGCCGATTCGGTCGAGCCGAGTGCGCGGCTTTCCATGATTCCGCGGCAACGAGAACTGCGGCGGCCCGACGGGCCATCGCCGCAGGCGTGTGAAGCGCCACACTCGGATCACCGCCGCGATCGACGGCGATCGGGCTTTGATTGCGCGCCGCGTGATGCGTGTTATCTGTGACACATGCGACACATGCGCGCGCGGCGGTCGAGCGCGGCGGCGGGGCCGAGTCCGCGTCGATCAATCACGGCTACGGCGCCGCCGGTGCGCGTGACATCGATCATACGAACCGGCCGCCGTCGTCCCGATGAACGGCATGTCGATGCGGCGCGACCGTTCGCGCCGCATCGTATCGTCGATACAACTCGTTGCAAATCCGCGGCTCGTGTCGATCAGTGTCGTCCGCCGCGGCCGTTGCCGCCACCATCCGGCCAATCGTTGCCGCCGCGGACGTTGCGGCCGCCGGCCGGCCCTCGGCCGCCTTGCCAGCCGTTGCCGCGCCCGCCATGCCAATCGTTGCCGTCGCGCCAGTTGCCGCCGCCGCGCCAGCCGCCATGCCAGCGATCGTCGCCGCCGTGCCAATGGTCGCGGTCGCGCCATCCATCGCCGCCCCAGACGTTCACCGTTCCGTACACGGGCGCGTAGCCCGGCCCATACGCATAGCCGCCCGGATAATACGGCTGCGCGTAGCCATAGCCGTACCCGTCGTCCGGCACGGCGACGCAGCCGGCGAGGAGCGCGGCGGCTCCAAGCAAAGCGACGAGTTTCAGCATGACGTTCCCCTTCCTCTTGCTTCCGTATCGCTTTCATTGTGATGGGCGCCGGCCGACTCCGTGCGAAGCGAATTGTGTCCGCACATTACAATCACGTAAGCGGTCGAAGTACGGAAGCCGGCTGCGTGTCGCGTTTTTCGTTCAATTCAACACTCTTCTTCAGGAGCACCGTATGAAATCAGCCTCTCGCTTGGCAGCCTGGGCGGCGTATGCCGCATTCGCCGGCTATTCCGCCGTCGCGGCGGCGGCGAGCGCGTCGACGCCCGCCGCGGGCGCCGATGCCGCGTCGTCGCCGAAGCCGGCCGTGGAAGACATCAAGATGTTCCCGGCCGCCCAGGCGGGGCAGAAGCGCGAGGTCATCGTGCTGCCCGCCGAAAAGCTGGAAGAAGACATTCGCGTCGAACTCGTCGTCGGCAGGACGATCAAGGTCGATTGCAATCAGCACTGGTTCGGCGGCGATCTCAAGCATGAAACGGTGCAGGGCTGGGGCTATCCGTACTACGTGCTCGCCGACGCGAAGGGGCCGGCCGCCACGCTGATGGCCTGCCCGGGCCAGGAATCGCAGCAGGCGTTCGTGCCGGTGCGCGGCAGCGGCTACCTGTTGCGCTACAACAGCCGCCTGCCGATCGTCGTGTACGTGCCGAAGGAGTTCGAGGTTCGCTACCGGTTGTGGTACGGGTCGAACGAAGTGGCGCGCGCGGTCGAGAAGTAAGCGGCGCGGCGGCTCGCTGCGATCCGCGGCGGTCGCGGCGCGACGTGCCGCGCGCGGATCGCGCCGGCGCCCCGACGGCGGTTGCGCTGCTGCGGCGTCACTGCATCGAGCACGTGAGCCAGCGGCGGATCTTCGCCGCATCGGCAACATGGTCGTGCGGCCCCGGCGCGCCGAGCAGCACGATGTCGACCGGCCGCCCGCGCACCGCGTAGCGCAGCACCACGCAGTGGCCCGCTTCGTTGATGAAGCCCGTTTTCTGCAACACGATGCTCGAATCGCCGGCGCGCACGAGCGCGTCCGAATTCACATAGCGCAACTGGCCGCGGCCGGGGAAGACCGTCTTCGACGTCGCGGTCGAGAACGTCTTGATGCGCGGATAGCGGCTTGCCGCGGCGACGAGCCGCGACAGGTCGCGCGCTGTCGATACGTTGCGCGGCGACAGCCCGGTCGCGTTGACGAAGTGCGTGCGCTTCATGCCGAGCGTGCGCGCCTTGCGGTTCATCGCGGCGACGAACGCGGGCCGGCCGCCCGGATAGTCGCGCGAGAGCGCCGCCGCCGCGCGGTTTTCCGACGACATCAGCGCGATGTGCAGCATGTCGCGGCGCGACAGCACCGAGCCGACCTTCAGGCGCGATCCCGTGAATTTTTCGTAGTCGCGGTCCTGCGCGCTTACGCGCAGCGGGCGCGACATCGGCGCACGCGTATCGAGCGCGACCATCGACGTCATCAGCTTGGTGACCGACGCGATCGGCATGACGCGATTTGCGTTTCTTTCGATCAACACCGTACCCGTGCGCTCATCGACGACGTAGATCGCGCGTGAGCGCAGCAGGTGGCGCGACGCGGCGGTGTAGCCGCAGCGCGCGAGCAGTTGCGGCTTCGCGGCCGCGACGACGGTATCGCGCGCCGCGCGCGGCCGCTTGCGCTTCGGATGATGCCGATGCGCGGCCGTGCGCGCGCGATGTCCGGCCTTTCCCGGTATGGCCGCGCGTTTGTGTTTCGCGTGCGGCGCATGATGCCGCGCGCGAGCGGCGCGCTGGGCGTGTTTCGCATGCGCGGCGCGCGCGCTGCGACACGCGTGGCCGTGCGCAGCCGATGTGCGTGCGCAGGCCTTGCCCGCCGCGTGAGCGGGCGACGCGAATCCGACGCCCAGAACGGACGCGATCCAGACGATGCAGACGGCGAACAGCAGACGGACGGGGAGGCGGCTTGGGTGATGCGGCGTGGATGGCATGGCGATCGGACAGGAAGCGGGAGAGAGTCGAACGAGCGTGTCGCGCGATAGGACCGCGGAGCGGTCGGGAAATTCTCGGCGACGGCGATATTGATGGTGTCGACGGCGTCGAAGGCCGATGGACAACGCGACGATGCGACGGTGCGACGGTGCGACAACGCGACAACGCGACAACGCGTTGCGCGCGGCCGCGACAGGTAGCGGAAGGCGGCGAAGGCGCCGTGCGCGGTGTGCCGCGTGTGCGAGCGGGCGCGCGTCATTCCCAGATGCTGCGCACGGCCACCGCGACGATCACCGGCACCGAGAAGACGAGCGGAATCGCGAAATACGGCGCTTCGCGATCGACGAGCCACGTATAGATCACCCAGGCCGCGCCGAGGCCGAACGTGACGACGCCAACCAGCACGGCGAAGAGATTGAGCACGAGGTTCGACGGGCGGCGGCGTTTTGGGTCGGCGGGATCGGGCGGGGCGGATTTCATCGCGAGTCGGCAGGCTTCATGATCGGCCGCACGCGCGGCGGTGCGCGGCGCTCGGGCGGCGATCGACGTGCCGGGAGCCGGCTGTGTATCGTCGAAGGCGACGTTCGGTTGCCATCGGCTTCGCGTGCGCGGACTGCATCCGGAGCGTCGAATCAGCGCTAATCATCGCAGCAAAACTTGCCGTGTTGCAAGGCATGCATCGCGCATGCCGGAGGACGGCGGACGTCTGTCGCAACTCGCCCGTGGACTTGGCACGGCGCGTGGGCGGCGGTGTGCCGGCGCTGCGCGGCGCCGAGATCGACCGCCGGTGGCGCGCATGCGGGACGAGACGGTCCGCCCGTTTATTGCGCGTTTGCATGCCGCAATCGCGCGACGGGCCGTCACGCCGGCATGCCGGCCGGAACTTGCCGATCGGGCTTGCGTCTCATTCGAAACGATTCGTCCCGGGGGGTATTCATGATCCGTTCATTCTTTCCTTCGTCCATTCGACGCGCGGCGCTTGCCGTGACGATTGCCGGCATCGCGGGCGCGGCGGTGGCCGCCGACGAGCCGGCGCCCACCTTTTCCGAAGCCATCGCCCAGAGCGCGCATCGCGCCGAGTGGAAACGGATGATTTCGAGCGAGAAGCGTGTGCCGGGCTGGCTCAAGAGCGACAACCGGGTCAGCTCGCCCTACCGGCGCGAGCAGGTCGAGGGCGCGTCGTATCTGGTGGGATGGATGTGCAAGCCGCACGATTGCGCGGCCAATCAGTTCTACGGCGTGATCGACGAGGATTCGCACCGGATGTGGGGCATGCTCGTGACGTTGCCGCAGACGCCGGGCGCGTACGACGCGCCGAGCAAGTATGCGAGCTTTCGCTGGTTCGGCAAGCCGGATGAGCGGATGAAAACGTATCTGCAGGATCAGTTGAAGCAGGATCCGAACTGGAAGTGAGTGGAAGGACGCATGCGGGCGGCGCATCGGTTCGCGTGCGGTGACCTGCCCCCTACAAACAGGGCCAGCCGGAGTCTAGTAAAGTTCGTTTTCGGAGAAGAAGACGAACATGAAGAAGCGCTTTACGGAACAGCAAATCATCGGGTTTCTGAAGGAAGCCGAGGCCGGTATGCCGGTCAAGGAACTGTGCAGGAAGCATGGGTTCAGTGACGCGTCGTTCTACACCTGGCGCGCGAAGTTCGGCGGCATGGAAGTCTCGGAAGCCCGCCGGCTCAAGGGCCTCGAGGTGGAGAATGCCCGACTGAAGAAACTGCTGGCCGAAGCAATGCTCGATATGGAAGCGTTGAAGGTTGTCGTCAAGGGAAAGCCCTGAGCCCGCAAGCCAAACGCGAAGCAGTGTTGGCGATTCGGGAGAAGGTCAACATCTCCGAGCGCCGCGCCTGCCGGCTTGTCGGGCTTTCTCGCAGCGTGCTGCATTACGACGCGAAGCCGGACCACGAGAATGAGGTGCTCGCGGCGCGTCTGGTGAAGTTGGCGCACGAACGTCGTCGATTCGGCTACCGCCGACTGCACGCCCTGGTGGAACGCGAAGGCACGCACGCCAATCACAAGCGCATCTATCGCCTGTACCGTGAGGCAGGGCTGGCTGTGCGGCGCCGTCGCAAGCGCCACGGCGTCATGATTGAGCGCGAGCAACTGGCATTGCCGGGCGCACCCAACGAGGTATGGTCAATCGATTTCGTGATGGATGCGCTTTCCAACGGCCGGCGCGTGAAGTGCCTGACCGTCGTCGACGATTTCACGAAAGAGGCTGTCGACATCGTCGTCGACCATGGCATCTCAGGTTTGTATGTCGCTCGGGCATTGGACCGTGCAGCTCGCTTCCGTGGCTATCCCAAGGCGGTGCGAACAGACCAGGGACCCGAATTTACGAGCCGCGCGCTTGACCAGTGGGCGTATGCGAACGGCGTCACGCTGAAGTTGATTCAGGCGGGCAAGCCCACGCAGAATGCGTACATCGAATCGTTCAACGGCAAGTTCCGCGACGAATGCCTTAACGAGCACTGGTTCACGACGCTCGCGCACGCTCGGGCAGTCATCGCGGCATGGCGTCAGGACTACAACGAGCAAAGGCCGCACAGCGCACTGAACTACCTTGCGCCGTCAGAGTTTGCGGCGAAACATCGGGCAACCGCGGACGCTCCTGCCGCTTTCCAGGAGTTGGTTTAAAGGGACTTTGCTAGAAGCCCATTGGCCCTATCGAAGGGGGCAGGTCAGGGGGCAGGTCAGAATCGACGAGCATCGTGCCGTCGTCGGTCAGGAGCGTCGGCGCCTTCACGACCGGATTGAATGACTTGAACGCATCGAACTGGCGAAACACCGATATCGAGTGATGCTCGAACGGCAGGCCGAGCAGCTTCGCCGAAATCGCGACGCGGCGGACGAACGGGGAATCCAACATGCCAATCAGCTTCATCGGTAACGCTCCGCGTGACGTGGGGGACCGTCGACTTTAGCGCGCCGCGCGCGCTTCGCCTAGCGGGCCCGAACGCGACGCGAGGATCGACGCGTTCGACGTCGGATGATTCGGCGTGACGCGATATCGTGTGGACCGGCGGTCAGCGGTTGGTGGTCAGCGGTTGGCGGTTGGCAGTCAGCAAGCAGTCGGCGATCCGCAGTCGGCAGTCGGCAGTCGGCAGTCGGCAATCGGCAATCGGCAATCGGCAATCGGCAATCGGCAATCGGCAATCGGCAATCGGCAATCGGCAGTCGGCAGTCGGCAGTCGGCATAGTTTCGTTTTTCACCGGCTGGACTGCGTGGGCCGAGTTCACCCGATACGCGCACCCGCGCGAGCGCGAGCGGCCACTCACTGCTCGCGCAGCCACGCCGCGCCGAGCGGCCACAGCGCGCGATTGTCGTCGCGGAAATAGCCGAAGTGGCCGATCGCGTGCCGCCGCCGATCCGGCGCGATCTCGCGATGCTCGACCTGCGCGGTCGAATAGAACCGATGCAGCGCCTGCACCGCGGCGGGCGGCGCCATCCAGTCGTCGCTGACCGTGTATGCGAGAATCCGGCCGCGGTAGCCGCGGAAATGCTCGCGCAATGGATGGCCTTCGTCGTCGACCAGATAATCGGCGTGGCGACACCAGCGCGCCCACTCGCGCATCACGCCGGCCGGCAGATCGGCGGCGAAGCCCAGTCCCGCGCGCCGCACCGGCAGATGCGACAGCACGCCGCCGAGCGCCGGCACGACGCAGAACCAGAGCGGCGCGAGCCATAGCCGGTGCGGCCACGGCCAGAGCCGCCAGTAGCCGCTCGGACAACAGATCGACAGCAGCGCCGCCGCGCGTCCGTTGTTGTGCGCGAGGCCGAACAGCTGGCCGCCGACGCTGTGCGCGACCGCGAGCAACCGATGCGACGGCGCGCGCGCGGCCAGATGATCGAGCGCCCCCGGCAGATCGGCTTCGCCCCAGTCGCGCAGCGACGCGCCGTCGGCCTCGGCGGGCGGCTTGCGCGAATCGCCGATGCCGCGATAGTCGTAGGTCAGCACGGTAAAGCCGTCGCTCGCCAAAAAACGCGCATAGCGCTCGTAGAAGCCGCGCGGCACGCCGAGCGCGCCGCTCACCAGCACGCTGCGGCCGTTGCTCGCCGACGGCGCGCCCGGCGCATAGAAAGTCCCCGTCAGCAGCCGGCCGTCCCGCGCGGCAAACCGTGTCGTCTCGGCCGTGATCGGCGGTCGTTCGTGCATCGACATCCTCGCTATCGAGCGGCTATTGTGCAAGCGAACGCGATCGGCCGCCAGCCGCCCTCCATCGCGAAGGTGCGGTGGCGAACCGCAACCGGTTGCGGCGGCCTTGCAAGACTTGCCGGCCTCTTCGGTCGCACTGGTCCGACCGGCCCGGCGATGTCGGCGATGTCGGCGATGTCGGCGATGTCGGCGATACGGGGCGGCGCGGGCGTCGACGCGCGCGCGACGGTGCGGCACGTCCCGCGCCTACGCCGCAGCCGCCGCCCGTTATCGGCGCGCGAGGCCGTAGAGCCGCCAGAATGCCGTCGCATACGACTGCGCGAGCTGCGGCGCGCGATAGAACACGTCGAAGTTGCCCGCCGCGCGCGCGTCGCGCGTTTGCGCGAAGCTCGCGCGGCCGAGTACCACCGCATCGTCGACGACGACGAACGGCCCGTGCGCGTTCGGCACGCGATCGCTCAGCACGACGTCGATGCCCGCGTTCGCGAGGAACGCCGCGCCGCTGTACCGCGTCGCGCGCCCCGTCCGATCGAGCACGACCCGCACGTCGACGCCGCGCCCGCGCGCCGCGCACAGCGCCGCTGCGACGGCGGCCGGCACCGACGCGCCGCCCGCGACCAGCACACGCGTGCGCGCGCGGTGGATCAGATCGACTTCGATGTCGGTCGAGCCGGCGTCGGCGTCGAAGTACGCGCCAAGCGCGGCGTCGCGCGAGGGCAGTTGCGCGGCACGCGCGCACTCAAACGCCGACACTGCGCAAAGCAATGCGCAGAAAAAGGAAAGACCGGAAGCGAAACGAACGCGGCATGTCATGGGGCGGCAATTGTAGCCACCTCCTCTTTCATTGCAAACCGTTTCGTCGACGAGCGGCACGCGGCGCGTCGCCGCGCGCGCACGCGAAGCGCGCTAGGCGTCGAGATCGACGCGGGAAAGCCACGCGCGCACGCCGTCCCACGAGCGGAAATCGGCCAGACTGCGCGCCGGCAGCGCGGGAAACGCGGCGGCCGCCATCTCCGCGAGCGCGCGCCCCGGCCCGAGCTCGACGAACGCGCGCGCGCCCGCCTCGACGCAGCCCGCGACGCATGCGGCCCAGTCGAGCGGCTCGGCGATCTGCCGCGCGAGCTTGTCCGCGCCCGCCGCCACGTCGAGCACCGGCGCGCCGTCGATGCCGGACAGGAGCCGCGTGCCGGGCGCCGGCGCGCGGGCGATGCGCGCGCCGGCGAGCGCGGCGCGAAACCGGGGCACGGCGGCGTCGAGCCAGCGCGTATGCGACGCGACGCGCACGCAGACAGGCGTGACGCGCGCCGCCCCGCGCGCGCGCGCATCGGCGGCGAGCGCGTCGAGCGCCGCGCGCGGGCCGGCGAGCAGGTATGCGTCGCCCGGGTTGACGATCGCGACCGCGGCGCCGTGCGCGGCACACGATGCGTCGACGGCGTCGCGCGCGAGCCCGCGCACGAACAGCATTCGCGCATCGCCGTCGCTCGCCGCGTCCATCGCGCGCGCGCGGGCCGCGACGAGATCGAGCGCATCGCGCGCCTCCACGAGCCCCGCGACGCTCCACGCGGCGAGTTCGCCGACACTGTAGCCCGCGACGCAGCGCCTGCGCGGCAGCAGCGCGTCGAGCCGCGTCATCGCGGCCACCGCCTGCAGCGTGCACACGAGCTGCGCGGCGAAGTTCTCGCGCAGCGCTTCGTCATCGGCGTCGCACACCCACTCGCGCGGATCGGCGCCGAGCAACGCCGCCGCGTGCGCGAAAAGCGGCGCGGCTTCCGGCAAATCGGCCGTCAGCGCGAACATGCCGGCATGCTGGCCGCCCTGCCCCGAACAGAGAATCGCGATCGTCACGGCAATGCCCGCGCGTCGTCGAGCGCGACGACGAAGAGGCTCATCGCGAGCAGGTCCGCCGCGCCGCCCGGGCTCAGCCGGCGGGCGACGAACGCGCGATGCGCGGCGGCCGCGCGCGCGCGCCAGTCGCACGCGCCCACGCCGCCCGCCGCGAGAAATTCGCGCGCGGTTCGTTGCGCGAAGTCGAGGCCGTCGCGGCCGCCGCGATGCAGCAGATTCGTGTCGTCGTCGAGCGCGGCGATCAGCGCGAAACACGCGTGCACGCGCGCGGCCTCGGCGTCGCCCCGCGCGCGCCGCGCGCCGTCGCGCAGCGCCGGCACGCCGACCGCGTAGACGCGCGCGAAACCGCCCGCCGCCTCCGCGCGCGCGCCGCCCGCGCCGTAGCGGCGCGCGGCGCGCGCGCCATGACTGTCGGCCGCGCGCGGACCGCCGGCGATCTCGTCGCCCCAGCGCGCGGCGACGAGATCGCCGAGCGTCGCGCCCGCGGCTTGCCCCCGTTGCGCGCGCCGTTCGCGCGATCCGCGCAGGCCCGCCGCCGCGCACAGCAGCCCGAGCCCGAAAATCGCGCCGCGATGCGTGTTCACGCCGCCCGTCGCGGCCAGCATCGCGCGTTCCGCGCGCAGGCCGATCTTGCGCAGCGCCGGCATGCCGGCGTCGCGCGCGCCGGCATCGGCGAGCTCGGCGAAGAACGGCGCAAGCGCCGCCGCGCTGCGATAGAAGGTGTCAGCCGTCATGTCGTCGTGGCTGCCCGCGTCGACGTGGCTCACGAGTCCGGGCTTCGGCCACGTGTCGATCTCGACGCGCAGGCAGCGTACCGCGTTGGCCGCGATCGCCGTTGCTGTTGGCGTGGGCGTTGCTGTTGATGTTGGCCTTGGCGTCGGCGTGGGGATGGATGCCGGCGTTGCGGCTGCGGTCGCGGTCGCGGTCGCGGTCGCGGTCAGCGAGGCTAGCCGATGCGCGGCGAACGTCGGATGTCGACGGCGCCCCCGGCTATCTCGCGCGTCAGCCCCGTCGGAGGCGTTCCGCGTGGCCGGGGGGAAATACTGGGAAGCCCATATGCTCGACACCGCTGCGATGTTCGGCCGGTTCGATGCGTCCCCCGCTCCCATCGAACTCGACGCATTCGATACACCTGACGCATCCAACGCATCCAACGCATCCAACGCATCCAACGCATCCAACGCATCCAACAGCGTATCCGCCCCGCCTCCGTCGTCAAGCGCCCGCGCCCTATCCCGGCACATCGCGTCGCGCCGGGCCGGCTTCGCCACCGCGCATGCGTGTCGCTTCATCGCCACGCCTCCAGAAACGTCCGCGGAGCGACCAGTTCGACGCCCGTCGCGGTTTTCATCGCGACTGCTCGCCCGCCCGCATGCAGTTCGCGCCAGTTCACGCCCGCGCCGTCCGCGCAAAGCAGCTCGCCGTCGATGCGCATCGGCGCATCGGCATCGATCTCGGCGAGCGCCGCGAGAAACGGTGCGATCGCGTCGCGTCGCGACGGCATCGACGAAGACCCCGGCCACCGCGACAAACGCGATGCCGAAGCCTCCATTTGCGCGGTCATCGGCGCAGACGCCTCCGCTCCCGTCACCGCCGCCGACGACGACGCGCTCGCCAGCGCGGGCACCGGCCACGCGCGAGACGATTGCGGGATCGAAACCGACGGCGAGGACGGAGACACCGACACCGACGCAAACGAAGACGCAAACGAAGACGAAAACCGAAACAAAGACGCGGACGAAGACGCCCCGCACGGCATCAGCAAGACATCGAGATCCGACTCGTCGCTCAAATAGCGCAGCCCCGTGAGCGTCTGCCACGCGAGGCTGCCGAACACGCGGCAGTCGACGCGATGCGCGTCGGCGAGCGCGCGCAGCCGCGCGAGCGTCGGCCGCCACGCGGGCGGCGCCTGCCGCCCGACGTCGGCGAGCGTCGGCAGCGCGCACGCCGAATCGATCTGCTCGCGCGCGGCGGCGAGCGCGACGCGCCGCTTCCCCTCCGACGGCGGCAGCGGCAGGCCAAGCGGCACGCCCGCGTCGCACGGCGAGCGCCGCCGCACGATCAGCGGCCAGCCGCGCGCCGCCCAGTCGCGCACGAACGGCAACGTGCCGATGCCGCCATGCGCGGCGAGCAGCGCCGGCCACGCCTGCGCGCGCACGCGCACGAGCGTGTGCCGCACGAGCGGCGCATCAGCGGCCGGCGCGCGCGAGCTCATACACGCGTTGCGCGACGTCGGCCGCGACGGGCCGGCCGCCGCGCTCGGCACCGTACCGGTCGCGCCGGTCGCAGCGATCGGCCGGCCGCGCGAGGACCGCGGCGAGTTGCTCGGCGAGCGGGCGCGCCGGATCGAGCACCGCGTCCACCGCGCCCGTCTTCGCGAAGTTCTCGAGCCCCGGCGCGAACACCGCGGTCGATCGCGCCTTCTCGCGCAACACGTCGACGGGCAGCTTCGTCACGCGCGAGATCGCCTGCAGATCCATCACCTCCGGTTGCGCGCCCGGCAGCGCGACGAGCGTGCGGGTGGCGAGCGCCGTCGCGATGAACGCGCCCGCCGCCGCGTGCCCGTACAGCAGCCCGATCGTCGGATGACCGAGCGCGTCCGCGTGCAGCAGGCACTTCGCGAGATGCGCGAGGCATTCGTTCAGGCCGAGCAGTTCGTCGCGCTTGCTCATCCGCTGGCTGTCGCCGTCGACGAGCACGAGAATCGGCGTCTCGCCGCCGCGCCGGATCGTCGCGAGCACGCGCTCGGCGAGCGCGAGCGCGCCGTCGACGCCGAGCGCCGCGCCATGCGCGACACCGATCACGTCGAGCGCGCGCCCCGCGAGCATACCGTGCCCGGCAAGCAGGCCGGCGGCGTCGGCCGCGACGTCGTGCCCGGACGGAAACAGTGAAGCCAGCACGTCATCGAGCGTCATCGCACACCTCCGTGAGCCGATCGGCGAGCGCCGCGAACGCGGCGGCGTCGAGCGCGGGAATCGCGCCCGCGTCGGGCGCGCCGAGCGCGCGCCACACGTCGAGCGCGTCGTCGCAATCGCGAAAGCGCGCGATGCGCGCGGCAAGGCGCGCGTGCTCCGCTTCGAGCGTCGCCGTGCCGAACGCCCCGCCCGCGCGCACGCGCGCGAGAAGCGCGATCGCGGCGTGGCGAAACGCGTCGATCGTATCGTCGACAAAGGCGTCGGCGCCCCCGACGAGCCGCCGATGCTTGCCGCCCATGGTGCGCCAGACGAGCGCGCGGTCGCGCGAATCGAATTCGTCGACGCCGCGCCGGCTCTCGATCACTTCCGGCCCGGACACGCCGATGCGCCCGGCCTCCGACACCGCGAGCGCCGAGCAGCACGCGGCGATGATCCCGCCGCCGCCGTAGCAGCCCGCGCGCCCGCCGACGAGCCCGACGACGGGCACGCCCGCCGCGCGCGCATCGATCACCGCGCGCACGATCTCGGACACCGCGATCTCGCCCGCGTTCGCCTCCTGCAGCCGCACGCCGCCCGTATCGAACAGGATCAGCACGGGCGCCGCGCGCAGCTCGCGCGCCGCGCGCAGCAGCCCCGTGAGCTTCGCGCCGTGCACCTCGCCGAACGCGCCGCCCATGAAGCGCCCTTCCTGCGCGGCGACGAACACGGGCTCGCCGGCGAGCGTCGCGCGGCCGACGATCATCCCGTCGTCGAACTGCTGCGGCAAATCGAACAGCGGCAGATGCGGGCTCGCGAGCCGCGCGGGCGGGCCGGCGAACTCGTCGAGCGAACCGGCGTCGACGAGCCCCGCGAGCCGCTGCCGCGCGGACGCCTCGAACCAGCTCGCGCCCGCCGGCGCGAGCTTCGGATGCAGCGTCGTGGCGGCCGCGTTCATCGCGCGTTCGCCTCGATTGCACGCACCGCCTGCGCGAGCCGCAGCGACACCATGTCGGGCCGCGCGCCGCCGTCGTTGACCGACAGCCGCAGCCCGCCCGGCGAGCGGCGTTCGACGAAATCGGCGACCACCGCCTGCCACACGTCGCCGAAGCCGACGGCGGCCGTGCGGATGTCGACCTCGCATTCGTTGCCGGGCAGCACGCGCTCGACGAGCACTTCGAGATTCCCCGACGCGACGACGCCGACGAGCGCCCACTCGGCGTCGCCCTTCGCGCGCGCGCGCGCGGTGTGGCGATAGTTCAACTGTTCCATTGCGAAACGCTCCTCACCAATTGCGGAATCGGGCGGGCGGCGCGTAGAGGCCCTCCGACCAATGCACGAGATCCTTGATCGAGCGCGCGGCGAGCAGCCGCCGGTCGGCGTCGAGCGCATCGATGCCGAGATCCTCGGGGCGCCGGATCACGCCGCGCTCGCGCAGCCGCTCGACGAGCCGGCGATCGCGGCCGCGGCCGATCTCCGTGTAGCCGGCCACGCCGCGAATCGCGTGCTCGCGCTCGTCGGCGTCGCGGCACATCAGCAGGTTCGCGATCCCTTCCTCGGTGACGACGTGCGTGACGTCGTCGCCGTACACCATCACGGGCGCGAGATCGAGCGCGAGTTTATCGGCGAGGCGCAGCGCGTCGAGCTGCTCGACGAACATCGGCGCGTTCTTCTCGCCGAACGTCTCGCCGATCTGCACGACGAGCTTGCGCCCGCGCCGCAGCGCCGCGGGCGTTCGCGCATCGGCCTCCTCGCCCGCCTTGAGCCACGGCTCGCTCGGGTGGCGCCGGCCGCGCGCGTCGCTGCCCATGTTCGGCGCGCCGCCGAAGCCTGCGATCCGCTCGGCCGTCACCGTCGACGAGTGGCCGGCGAGATCGATCTGCAGCGTCGAGCCGATGAACAGGTCGCATGCATAGAGGCCCGCCGTCTGGCAGAACGCGCGGTTCGAGCGCAGCGAGCCGTCGGCGCCCGTGAAGAAGATGTCCGAGCGCGCGCGGATGTAGTCGTCCATCCCCACTTCGGAGCCGAAGCAATGGATCTGCTCGACCCAGCCGGATTCGATCGCGGGGATGAGCGTCGGATGCGGGTTCAGCGCCCAGTGCGTGCAGACCTGCCCTTTCAGGCCGAGCCGCTCGCCGTAGGTCGGCAGCAGCAGCTCGATCGCCGCCGTGTTGAAGCCGATCCCGTGATTGAGCCGCTTCACGCCGTAGCGCGCGTAGATGCCCTTGATCGCGAGCATCGCGGTGAGGATCTGCGTCTCGGTGATGCCCGCCGGGTCGCGCGTGAACAGCGGCTCGACGTAGAACGGCCGCCCCGCCTCGACGACGAAGTGCACGCGATCGCCCGGGATGTCGACGCGCGGCACGCGCTCGACGATCTTCTCGACCTGCGCGATCACGATGCCGTCCTTGAACGCGGTCGCCTCGACGACGGTCGGCGTGTCCTCGGTGTTCGGGCCGGTGTACAGGTTGCCGTCGGCGCTCACCGCGGCGATGAGCGCGACGTGCGGCGTCAGATCGATGAAGTAGCGCGCGAAGAGCTCGAGATACGTGTGCACCGCGCCGAGCTCGATGCCGCCGCCGAACAGCAGCTTCGCGATCCGCTGCGATTGCGGGCCCGAGTATGCGTAGTCGAGCCGCTTCGCGATGCCGCGCTCGAACACGTCGAGATGCTCGGGCAGCACGACGCCCGATTGCACCATGTGCAGGCCGTGCACCTTCGCGCTGTCGACGGCGGCGAGCGCCGCGGCGAGCAGGTCCGCCTGCTTCTGGTTGTCGCCTTCGATGCAGACGCGCTCGCCCGGCCGCAGCACCGCTTCGAGCAGCGCGGTCGCATCGCGCGCGGCCACCCGCTTGCCCCGCGCGAGCGGCGCGGCGGCGGCGAGGCGCGCCGCTCGCGCGGCGCGGGCCTCGTTCCATCCCGTCATAGAATCGTCTCCTGCGAAATCCGTCCCGGTTGGTTCTGCGGCATTGTAAGCCGCACCGCCGGCGCGATTGATGAAGTTGCGCGATACGACTCAGTGGCGCGCGCGATGGATCGGGGGGCGAAGGCGGCGCACGCCGCCTTCGCGTCGTTCGCGTCGTTCGCGTCGTTCGCGTCGTTCGTGTCGTTCGCGCCCCTCTCGGGATCGAAGCCGCGCGTGCCGCCTCGCGCGGCACGCGCCGCCTCGTTGCCGCACGCGATGTCACGGGCGATTTCACGGGCGCTTTCACGGAACAACGCCACGCGCGCCCTCATGCGCCGACTCACCCGCCCATCGCCGCCTTCGTCGCGAAAAACAATAGCGACGGCCCGAGCAGACACCCGACGCCCGTATGGAACGTCGCGATCAGCGCGCCGTACGGCACGAGCCGCCGGTCGGTCGCCGCGAGCCCGGCGCTCACGCCGCTCACGGTGCCCGCGAGCCCACCGAAGATCATCGCCGCGCGCGGCGTGCGCAGCCCCATGAAGCCCGCCGCGAACGGCGTGCCGACCATCACGATGACCGCCTTCACGAGGCCTGTCGCGATGCTGAGCGCGATCACGTCGGAGCTCGCGCCGATCGCCGCGCCCGTCACGGGGCCGACGATGTACGTGACGGCGCCCGCGCCGATCGTCGTCATGCTGACCGCGTCCGAATAGCCGAACGCGCGCGCGACGCTCGCGCCGACGATGAACGGCAGCACCGTGCCGAGCAGCAGCGACACGGCGCCGACGAGCCCCGCCTTGCGCGCTTGCGCGGGCTGCACCTCGAACGCCGTCGCGACGATCGCGAAATCGCGCAGCATCGCGCCGCCCATCAGGCCGACGCCCGCGAACAGCGGCACGTCGGCGATACCTTTCTCGCCGCCCGTGTACGCGCCGCCGGCGTACGCGAGCGCGAGGCCGATCACGATCGCGATCGCCGAGCCGTGCACGCGGCCGAGCGTGAGCTTCCTCGACAGCGCCGCCGACGCGAACATGACGCAGCCGACGAGCGCGAACGACGCGACGAGCCCGTTGTGCGCGACGACCTTTCCGAGCATGTCGATCATGGCCGCCTCCCCGTCAGTTCTGTTCGGGCCGCGGCAGCGCCGCGAGCGATGTCGCGTCGTGGCCCACGCGCGCGAGCGCCGCGATGCTCAGCACGCACACGGCAACCGCGCCCACCGCCGACAGCAGCGCGACGGGGCCGCCCTTCAACGCGGCGACGACGTTCTGATTGGCCGCCATCGCGACGACGACCGGGATGTACATCGCCCCCCAGAACGCGATGCCCGCTTCGGTCTCCTCCGGCAGCCAGCCGCGGCGATGCAGCGCGAGCCGCAGGCCGATGAGGAGCAGCATCGCGATGCCGACGCCGCCGACGTTGGTCTTCGCGCCGATCGCGGCGCCCAGTAGATCGCCGATGAAAAGCCCGGCCAGATGGCAGAACGCGAGCAGCGCGGTTCCGTAGATGATCATGCTTGTCTCCTGATTCCTGATGATGGATCGCGCGCGCCGCGGCCCGGCGGCTCGTCGTGCGAAGCGCGTTCTCGGGCGGCGATGGCGGTACGTCGGCAATGGCGTGAAGTACGGACGGCCCGCCGCGCCGGCTTGCCGTAGACTGGCGGCGGCGTGGCCTGCGCCGTCGCGCGCCTCCCGCGTCGCGCGACGGCGCAGGCCACGCACATCGTAGTCCCGCCGCCCGCGGCCATTTATGAAGTTGTCGAATTCGATTCAGTGGGTTTAGCAATGCGTCCGTTACCGCCTGAACTGCTGCGCAGTTTCGTCGCCGTCGCGCAGACGGGCAGCTTCACCGCCGCGTCCGAGCGCGTGAGCCTGTCGCAATCGACGGTCAGCCAGCACATCCGCCGCCTCGAGGAACTGCTCGACCGCCCGCTCTTCGAGCGCGACACCCGCAACGTGCGGCTCGCGCCCAGCGGCGAGGCGCTCTTTCGCTACGCGGTGCGCATTCTCGCGCTGATGGACGAGGCGGTCGCGTCGGTCTGCGGGCCGCCGCTGTCGGGCAAGGTACGGCTCGGCTTGTCGGAGGATTTCGCGCTCACGCACCTGACGGCCGCGCTCGCGAGCTTCGTGCAGCGCAACCCGGAAGTCGAGCTCGAGATCGCGACCGGCTTGTCCGGCGATCTGTTCGACGCGCTCGACGCCGGGCGGCACGATCTCGTCTTCGCCAAGCGGATCGCGGGCAGCCGGCGCGGCCGCGTGATCCGCACCGAGCCGCTCTACTGGTGCGCGGGCCCCGCTTCGCCGCTCACCGGGCGCGAGCCCGTGCTGCCGCTCGCGCTGCATCCGCAGCCGAGCGTGTCGCGCCAGCGCGTGCTCGAGACGCTCGATGCGATCGGCCGGCCGTACCGGATCGCGGTGGCGAGCACGAGCATCGCGGTGCTGCGCGCGGCGGCGAGCGCGGGCCTCGGCATCAGCGCGTTCGCGGGCTACGTGATCCCGCACGGGCTCGCGAAGCTCGAGGCCGGTCTGCCGCCGCTCGGCGAGCTCGAATACGTGATCGACCGGCCCGCGAACGCGTCGCGCCCGGCGCTCGCGCTCGAGGCAACGCTTGTCGCGGCCGCGCACGAATTCTGACGAAGGCCCGCGTAAAGGCGGCGAAGGCGCGCGGCGCGCCGCTTGCCCGGCCTCGGGCGAGGCTGACCCAATCGCCACGATGCGGTCATCGTCCGCTCAGGCGCACCTGTCCGGAATGCGACTTCACCGGCACGCGAAGCCGCCGCGCTTCGCGCCTCCGATTCCGTCACCTTTGTGGAGCTTTCGATGAATACGCGTCGCTTTCTCGCCGCGACGGCCGCCGTCGCGGCCGCCGCGCTGAGCGCGACGTCGGCGCTCGCGTCGACGCCCGACGCGCCGCAAGGCAAGACCCGCGCCCAGGTGCGCGCCGCACTGATCCAGACATACCGCGACGGCGTGATCCCGACGTCGGACGGCGACTACCCGCCGAGCCCGGCGACGATCGACGCGAACCGCGCGCGCCTCGCGGCCACCCAACCCGCGTGGGCGCGCGAGCAGCAACCGTCGCCCGGCCGCGCCGCGCATGCGGGCGCTCGATGCCGCGCCGCCGCGTGCCGCCGGCGCACGCCGCCGTATGCCGCCGCACGCCGCCGTGTACGGTGGGGGCGCACCGCGACCGGCGTGCGACGCCTACGGCAGAAAGCTGTTGCGCCGTGCGTCGATCAGCTCGACGAGCAGACGGTCGCGCTCCGCGCCGAGCTCGCGCATCGAATGCGCGCCCTGGATCTCGCGCAGCGCGTCGATCAGTTGGCGATCGACGTCGGGCGAGAACGACGGCGCGCCGAGGTCGTTCCACCAGCTCGCCATCGGGCCCGACAGGTGCTCGAGGAAATGCGCGATGCCGCCCTCTCCGCCGCCGAGGTGGTAGACGAGGCTCTGCCCCATCAGCCCCCAACGCAGGCCGGGCCCCCACGACACCGCCTTGTCCGCGTCCTCGACGCTCACGACGCCTTCGCCCACCAGGTAATACACCTCGCGAAAGAGCGCGGCCGCGAGCCGGTTCGCGACGTGGCCCGCCCTCTCCTTGTTGAGCACGATCGTCACCTTGCCGAGGCTGTCGTAGAAGCGCTTCGCCCGCGCGATCGCGTCGGCCGACGTCGCCGCGCCGCCGACGAGTTCGACGAGCGGAATCAGGTGCGGCGGATTGAACGGATGCGCGACGAGGCAGCGCTGCGGATGCGCGTCGCACGCGGTCTGGAT
Source organism: Burkholderia mallei ATCC 23344 (assembly GCF_000011705.1). NCBI lineage: Bacteria > Pseudomonadati > Pseudomonadota > Betaproteobacteria > Burkholderiales > Burkholderiaceae > Burkholderia > Burkholderia mallei. The sequence goes on from NC_006348.1 coordinate 3,138,371, forward strand.
ATCGGACATCTTGAGCCCGGACGAGCTCGATGCGACGAGCACGTGCGCGGGCAGGCGCGCGTCGATCCGGCGATACAGCTCGCGCTTGAAATCGAGACGCTCGGGGCCGTTCTCCTGCACGAAGTCCGCGCCTTCGAGCGCGGCGTCGAGCGTCGGCTCGAACGCCACGCGCGACGCGAGCGTGCCGGCGCGCTCGCCTAGAAAATTCGCAAGCGCGGCGTCGAGCCGCTCGCGCGCGCCGGGCGCGGGATCGGTCACGGCGACGTCGAAGCCCTTCGACAAATAGAACGCGGTCCAGCTCGCGCCGATCACGCCGGCGCCGACGACGGCGATCCGCTGAATCTTCATGGGCGGGGTCTCCAAGATGTTCGAATGTGCGCACGATTGTCGCATCGAACCACCCTGGCTGCGCGACGCGCCGAGTCCGTCCGGCCGCCGCCGCGCGCGCGCGGCCGCCCGCGCGCGCCTGCCCGTCGAAAAAAACCGCCTGCGCGCCGAAGCGTCATGCGGTTGTTTCGATTCGCGCGGCCCTCGCCGTGCACGCGCACGGCGGCGCGAGCGGCATATCTCGCGCGCGGCTCCGGCGCGCGCCGTCCCGGCCGCGTCGCCGCCGCGCGGCGTGCTCGCGATTTGCCGCGTTGCTCAGCCGCCGAGCCTTTTCTCGATCCTCGCCTTCGTTTCGGCTAGCGCATCCGGCAGCCGCGCGCTCAGCTTGTCGAACAGCTCCGCGTGCAGCGCGAGCTCGGCGCGCCATTCGTCCGGATTCATCGACGTGACCTGCGCATACTGCGCGGGCGAGAACGCGAGCCCCGCCCAATGCAGATCCTCGTAGCGCGGCGTCACGCCGAACGCGTGCTCGACGCCCTCGCCGCGGCCGTCGATCCGGTCGAGCATCCACTTCAGCACGCGCATGTTCTCGCCGAAGCCGGGCCACGCGAAGCGGCCGTCCGCGTCCTTGCGGAACCAGTTCACGCAGTAGATCTTCGGCAACGTCGCGCCCGCCGCCGCGAGCTTCTCGCCGAGCGCGAGCCAGTGCGAGAAATAGTCGCTCATGTTGTAGCCGCAGAACGGCAGCATCGCGAACGGATCGCGCCGCACGATGCCCTGCTGCCCCGCCGCCGCGGCCGTCGTCTCCGAGCCCATCGTCGCCGCCATGTACACGCCTTCGATCCAGTCGCGCGCCTCGGTGACGAGCGGCACCGTCGTCGAGCGGCGGCCGCCGAAGATGAACGCGTCGATCGGCACGCCGCCCGGGTTCTCCCAATCGTCGTCGATCGACGGGCACTGCGACGCGGGCGCCGTGAAGCGCGAGTTCGGATGCGCGGCCTTGCGGCCCGTCTCGCGGCCGATCTCGGGCGTCCATGCGTTGCCCTGCCAATCGGTGAGCCGCGCGGGCGGCGTGTCGGTGAGGCCTTCCCACCAGACGTCGCCGTCCTCCGTGAGCGCGACGTTCGTGAAGATCACGTTCTCCCTGAGCGTCGCGAGCGCGTTCGGATTGGTCTTCTCGCCCGTGCCCGGCGCGACGCCGAAATAGCCCGCCTCCGGGTTGATCGCATACAGCCGCCCGTCGCGGCCCGGCTTGAGCCACGCGATGTCATCGCCGATCGTCGTCACGCGCCAGCCCTCGAAGCCCTTCGGCGGGATCAGCATCGCGAAGTTGGTCTTGCCGCACGCGGAAGGAAACGCCGCGGCGATGTGATACTTGCGGCCCTCGGGCGAGGTCACGCCGAGGATCAGCATGTGCTCGGCGAGCCAGCCTTCGTCGCGCCCCATCGTCGACGCGATCCGCAGCGCGAAGCACTTCTTGCCGAGGAGCGCGTTGCCGCCGTAGCCCGAGCCGAAGCTCCAGATCTCGCGCGACTCGGGAAAATGCACGATGTACTTGGTCGGATTGCACGGCCACGGCACATCCTGCTCGCCCGCCGCGAGCGGGCGCCCGACGCTGTGCACGCACGGCACGTACTCGCCGCGCTCGCCGAGCGCGTCGAGCACCGCGCGCCCCATGCGCGTCATGATCCGCATGTTGACGACGACGTAGGGGCTATCCGAGAGCTCGACGCCGATGTGCGCGATCGGCGAGCCGAGCGGGCCCATCGAGAACGGCACGACGTACAGCGTGCGGCCGCGCATCGCGCCGCGAAACAGGCCGTTGAGCGTCGCGCGCATTTCGGCGGGCGCGACCCAGTGATTGGTCGGGCCCGCGTCGTCGCGATGCTCGCTGCAGATGAACGTGCGGTCTTCGACACGCGCGACGTCGGACGGATCGGACAGCGCAAGAAACGAGTTCGGCCGCTTCGCCGGATTGAGGCGCACCATCGTGCGCTGTTCGACCATCGCGTCGCAGAGGCGGTCGTACTCCTGCTGCGAACCGTCGCACCAGACAACGCGATCCGGCTCGGTCAACTCCGCGATACGCGCGACCCAGTCGATCAGGCCGCGGTGCTTCACGTATTCGGGAACGTCGATCGGAACGGTGCGCGTCGCCGCGACCACGTTGCTTCGGGTCATGAGAGTGTCTCCGTGTTGTAGAACCAGAATTGCGTGCGTGCGCCGCGCGATGACGCGCGCGGCGGGCGTAGCGGCGCTACGCGATGGCTGGGGGCGACGCCCGCGCGCTCCGCGCATCGGGGCTGTCGCGTTCCACGTTCCGACTCCGAAAATGGCGGAGCGTTCGTTTTTTTAGGGTTGGGAACGACTGAATCGCCGAGCTTGCTCATGCACCTGCCATACGATCAAGGTGAAAACCAGCATACCATCGCGGTGCGGGCGGCGGCGCTGCGCTGCAACAAGACGCGGCCCGCGCCCGCGCGGCGCGAGCCGCGCGGCGGCGAACGCCCGCCGGGCCGCCCGCCGAACGCAATTGGAGCAATCCAGCATGCGGGCGATGCGCGCCGGCGCGGGTTTTCACCGAGGGGCGCGCGCGTTCGGCCGCGCACCCGGCGCATCGGTCGCATCGGTCGCATCGGTCGCATCGGTCGCATCGGTCGCATCGGGCGCATCGGGCGCATCGGCTGCGTCGGGTGCGTCGGGTGCAGCGGGTGCAGCGGGTGCAGCGGGTGAGCCACGGCCGCCGCGCATGCTGCGCGCGCGGCATCGATACTGATGCGGCGGACTGCATATAGAACGACTTCGTTTCGCGAACGCGCGCGAGGCGTGCGTGCGATAGACGGCGCGTCGCCTGCGCCCGCGCTCGGGCTGCAAGCGGAGGTTTCATCACGCGACGCTTCACGCTCGAACGCCGAGCGTCCGGTTGGCGCACGCTTCGGTTTCGGTTTCGGTTTCGGCTTTGGCTTCGACTCGGACTCGGACTCGGACTTTGACTTTGACTTGCGCCCGGGCTCCAACGTCAGTCGCCGCCGCTGCCCCGCTTCCGCCCTCGCCGCGCCGCGCCACTGCGACGCGGCGCAGCAGCGCCGCCCGATCGCGCTGTCGCGTCAAGTCATCTCGACACACGCGCTCGCGCACGCGCGGCACGCATGCGCGCATTCGCGGCAATGCGCGTGCGCATGTTTGTCGCACTCGCGCGCGCAGGCTTCACAGATGTCCGCGCACAGCCTGCAAACATCGCCCGCCCGTGCACTGCGCCTCGCGATCGCGCCGGATGCGAATCGGCACATCAACGCGCAATCGACATCGAGCCGCACGCAGGCGGCGAGGCCCGACGCATCGGGCTCCCGAAGGCACGCGACCGCACACTGGTCGCATGCTCGCGCGCACGCATCGCATGCGCGCATGCACGCTTCATATCGTTCGTTCATCGTCCGCTCCCTGCTGTCAGACATCGGGACCGACGCGCGCAATCCGCGTGCCCGCCGCCATGCTTCGGCGATACGGCTTCGGCGATACGGCTCCGATACCGTTTCGACACCGTTTCAACACGGTCCGGACACCGAGGGCGCCTCACGACCGGAACCGTTCCCGCCCGCGCGCGGCCCGCATGCGACGCGGGTCGCGCACGCCCGCGACGCGCCGCCTGAAAAATGACCTCTTGAAATCGCCTTTGCCGCGCCTATCTTCGAAACGCCGACGCAGCCGCCTCCCGCGCGCTGCGCGTTTCGACCGATTTGTCGCGGCCAGGCAAACGAACCGGTACGTCCGCAGACGCCGCCGGCGCGTTCGCCAGGCTTCGTTCCAGGAGGACACGACCATGAGCGATCTCTATTTCGGCGCCGATCTCTTCAGCGAATTCGATCGTCTGCATCGGCAGATGGCGAACCTGTTCGGCGGCTTCCCTTCCAGCATTCGCGCGAGCCGGCTCGGCGGCTTCCCGGCATTGAACGTGGGCACGACCGAGGATTCGATCGAGATCGTCGTGTTCGCGCCCGGCATGCGCGCGGCCGACTTCGACGTGTCGATCGACAAGGGGCTGCTCGCGATCAGCGGCGAACGCAAGGCCGCGCAACGCGCCGAGGGCGAGGTGCGCGCCTATGCGCAGGAGCGCTTCAGCGGTGCATTCCGGCGCGTCGTCGAATTGCCGCAGAACGCCGATCCCGACAAGATCCGCGCGCGCTACGAGAACGGTTGCCTGCTGATCAGCGTCGGCAAGCGCGAAGCGTCGAAGCCGCGCGCGATCACCGTGCAATGAGCCCCGTCAGTCTCGAATCAAGGAGCCGATCGTGAACACCCGCAATCCAGCCGCAGAACGTCCATCCGCCGTACCCGCTCGCCGCGACGCGGGCGATGCGCCGCGCGCGCTCACGGTCACGCCGGCCGTCGACGTATACGAAGACAAGCACGGCGTAACGCTGTGGGCCGACCTGCCCGGCGTGTCGAAGGAGCGTCTCGAAGTGAAGATCCAGGACGGCCATCTGTCGATCGACGCGCACGCGGCGCTGCCGATGCCGGCGAGCCTGCGCGCGCAGCACGTCGAGGTGCGCGAGCCGCATTTCGCACGCACGTTCCAGTTGAGCCCGGACTTCGACACGACGAAGATCGAGGCGAATCTTCAGGATGGCGTATTGAAGCTGACGATCCCGAGGCGCGACGAAGCGCGCCCGCGGCGCATCGACGTGCAGTGAAAAACGGCGGCGGCGCGCGCCTTCGTGCGCGCCGCTGCGTGAAGCACGACGGCGCGGCGGCGCACGCATCGGGCGTGCCGCGCGGCGCGCTCGCTTTTCGCGCGCGCCGACGCGCGAGCGCGCGGCGCGACACCCGTCCGTTCAGCGCCACGTCGTCGACGCCGCCGCCAGGCACCGGCGCGGCGAGAGTCGGGCTCGCGGCAAGCGGCGCGTCGGTGCGCGGCGCCGGCTGCGCCACGGCTTGCCCGATCGGCGCGGCCGTCGCGGTCGTGTAGCGCTCGACGCAGCACCGCACCGCATCGCATCGCTCACGCCCATGCCCATGCCCATGCCGTCGATCGCACGCAAGTCGTCCTCGTCATGGCGCCGCGCGTGGAAGTTGCCCGTCACGATCGCGCACGACGGGAGAAGAGTCGACCCCGTCGCATTCGGTACAGGCCATCTCGACAGCCGCCCTCGGCACCGATTCGCCGTACGTCATCGCAACGGGCACGTTCCGATTTTCGCCGCTCGCGACGAGCGGCGCCGGCGACACCGTGAGCCGCATCGGCACGCGGATTCATCGCCTTGCGTCGAACGCGGCATGAACGCGCAGGCCGCCCACGGCGTCGCCTCCCGATCGCGCCGCGCCTTTCCTTTTACTGCACCGCATAAGACAATATTCGACCCGTGCCGGCGCACCCTTCCCCAACCTGCCCTTGTCGATGAAACGTTACGAAACGCTCGCCCGCGCGATGGCCGACGACATCCGGTCCGGCAACATCACGACCGGCACGCGCATGCCGTCGCTGCGCCAGATGATCGCCCAGCATCGCGTCAGCCAATCGACCGTGTTTCGTGCTTACTATCTGCTCGAGCAGTGGGGCTTGATTCGCGCGCGCGAACGCTCGGGCTACTACGTCGCGCACGGCGCGCAGGCGAGCGTCCGCGCGAACGGCATGAACGGCATGAATGGTGCGCACGCGACGCAAGACGGCCGTCTCACGCGCGATGCCGCGCCCGCCGAATCGCGCAAGGTCGATATCAGCGATCTCGTGTTCTCCGTGCTCGAGGCCGCGACGCATCCGCGCATCGTGCCGCTCGGCTCCGCGTTCGCCTCGCCGCATCTGTTTCCGCTGCCGCGCCTCGCGAAGTCGCTCGCGCAGGCCGCGCGGCTCGTGAGCCCGTGGAGCGCCGTCGTCGATCTGCCGCCCGGCAGCGAGCAGTTGCGCCGCCAGATCGCGTTGCGCTACCTCGGCATCGGCGTGTCGCAGCCGATCGACGAGATCGTCGTGACCAACGGCGCGCTCGAGGCGCTCAACCTGTGCCTGACGGCCGTCACGCGCCCCGGCGACGTGGTCGCCGTCGAAGCGCCCGGCTTCTATGCGGCGCTGCAGGCAATCGAGCGGCTCGATCTGCGCGCGGTCGAGATTCCCGTCGATCCGCGCACGGGCCTCGACCTCGACGCGCTCGCCGCCGCGCTCGAACGCCACGACGTGCGCGCGTGCTGGTTCATGACGAACTTCCAGAATCCGACGGGCGTCACGCTGTCGGCCGACAAGAAGAAGGCGCTCGTCGACATGCTCGCCGCGCGCGAGGTGCCGCTCATCGAGGACGACGTCTACGGCGAGCTCCATCACGGGCCGGACTACCCGCTGCCCGCGCGCGCGTTCGACAAGCACGGGCTCGTCATGCACTGCAGCTCGTTCTCGAAGACGCTCGCGCCCGGCTACCGGATCGGCTGGGCGGCGGCCGGGCGCTTCGCCGAGAAGGTGCAGCGGCTCAAGCTGATGACGACGCTGTCCGCGAGCATTCCCGCGCAGGTCGGCATCGCCGACTATCTCGAGCACGGCGGCTACGATCGGCACCTGCGCAAGCTGCGCGGCGCGCTGCGCGGGCAGATGGAGCGGATGAACGACGCGTTGATGCGCCATCTGCCGCCCGACGTGCACTGGACGCTGCCGGACGGCGGCTACTTCGTGTGGCTGGAATTTCCCGACGCGATCGACGCGATGGGGCTGCATCGCGAAGCGATCCGGCGCGGCGTGAGCGTCGCGCCCGGGCCGCTCTTCTCCGCCGCGCATGCGTTCGAGCGCTGCGTGCGGATCAACTTCGGCCACCCGTGGAGCGCCGCCGTCGACGACGCGATCCGCACCGTCGGCGAGCTGGTCGCGCAGCCGTCGGTGCGCAAGCGGCGCTGACGCGCGACGCGGCGCGAGCGACACGAGCGGCCCGCCGCGCGCGCGGCCGACGGCCGTGTCGGGCGACGCGCACCGCTCAGTGAATCACGGTAATCGCGACCTTCGCGAGTCCGAACAGCAAGCCGCCGAAGCACGCGGCGAGCAGGATCGCCATCACCGGCACCCACGGCAGCTTCACCGACGCGAGGTCGGCCTGATGCCCGGCCCCCTTGCGCACGCCGAAGAAACTCCACAACACCATTCGCATCATTCTCGCCAGGCTCATCGCCATCCTCCGCTGTCGCGGCTCGCCGAAAGCGCGAACCGCATTGCTTGCGCACCACGATAGCTTCGCGCCGCGGGCGAGGAAAGCAGCAGTTCCGGATGGTTTTCGCGCAGCAGATCGGTTTGTAGCTTCTCGCTTGCTTGGGTCGAATCGGGTTGGGGTTGGACGCGGCTCGGCTCTTCGTCTCGTCTCGATTCGATTCGCCTCGGACTCAGACTCAGACTCAGACTCAGACTCGAACTCGGACTCGAACGCAGAGGCAAGTATCGATGCCCAAGCGCCGGCGCCATCGAAATCCTCGCCCCCGGCATCGCCCGCCCCGCGCGCCGCGCGATCGCCTTCGACCTCGGGCGCGACCGCCCTACGCGCGCCCGCCGCATCTGCTGCGCAAAATCCGTCCGAATCTGCTGCTTGTTGCGCGCGGCCGCGCGCCCTACGCTTGGTGATCCTCGCGCCGCCGATGCGGCGCCTCGCAACCGACACGCGCGACCGCGCGCGTGCCGCCCCACCGCATTGCCCGGCCATGTACCGATACACCGAATTCGACAAGGCGTTCGTGCGCAACCGCGCCGCCCAGTTTCGCGACCAGCTCGAACGCTGGCGGCAAGGCGCGCTCAGCGAGGACGCATTCCGCCCGCTGCGGCTGCAGAACGGCTGGTATGTGCAGCGCCACGCGCCGATGCTGCGCGTCGCGGTGCCGTACGGCGAGCTGTCGAGCGCGCAGATCCGCATGCTCGCGCGCATCGCGCGCGACTATGACGTGCCGGAGCCGGCGCGCTACCGCGCCGCGTGCGACGCGCAGGCGCGGCTCGGCACCGTGCGCCTGCCGACGCGCAACGCGCATTTCACGACGCGCACGAACGTGCAGTTCAACTGGATCCCGCTCGAGAAGGCGGCCGACGTGATGGACCTGCTCGCGACCGTCGACATGCACGGCATCCAGACGAGCGGCAACTGCATCCGCAACATCTCGTGCGACGAGCGCGCGAGCGTCGCGCCCGACGAAATCGCCGATCCGCGGCCGTTCGCCGAAGTGATGCGCCAATGGACGACGCTGCATCCCGAATTCGCGTTCCTGCCGCGCAAGTTCAAGATTGCGATCACGGGCGCGGCCGACGATCGCGCGGCGACCGACTGGCACGATGTCGGCTTAAGGCTCGTGCGCGACGCGGCGGGCGAACTCGGCTTTCGCGTGAGCGTCGGCGGCGGCATGGGGCGCACGCCGATGACGGCCACGCTCGTGCGCGCATTCGTGCCGTGGCGGCACGTGATGAACTACATCGAGGCGATCGTGCGCGTGTACAACCGCTACGGCCGCCGCGACAACAGGTACAAGGCGCGCATCAAGATCCTCGTGAAGGCCGAGGGCCAGCGCTACATCGACGACGTCGACGAGGAATTCCGGCAGATCGTCGAGCACGACGGCGGCCCGCATACGATCGAGCAGGCGGAGTTCGACCGCGTATGCGCGTCGTTCGTGCCGCCCGTGCCGCCGCCGTGCGCGGCCGGGCGCCACGCAAAGACCGATATCGACGCCGACATGGACGCGGCGCTCGCGCGCATGCGCACGCTCGCCGGCGCACAGCCCGCGTTCGCGCGCTGGCTCGAGCGCAACGTCGCGCCGCACCGGGATCCCGCGCGGCGGATCGTCACGCTGTCGTTCAAGCGCAGGCATCAGGCGCCCGGCGATGCGTCGCCCGAGCAGCTCGACGCGCTCGCGCACCTCGCCGAGCGCTTTTCCGCCGGCGAGGCGCGCGTCACGCACGCGCAGAACGTCGTGCTGCCGTGGGTGCGCGCGATCGATCTGCACGCGCTGTGGGAGGCCGCGCGCGACGCGGGCCTCGCGAGCGCGAACGTGCGGCTGTTGACCGACATGATCGCGTGCCCCGGCGGCGATTTCTGCGCGCTCGCGAACGCGCGCTCGATCCCGATCGCCGATGCGATCGCCGAACGCTTCGACGATCTCGACGAGTTGCACGACATCGGCGACGTCGACCTGCACGTGAGCGGCTGCATCAACTCGTGCGGCCATCATCACAGCGGCCACATCGGCATCCTCGGCGTCGACAAGGACGGCGACGAGTGGTACCAGGTGACGCTCGGCGGCTCCGACGGCACGGCCGCGAACGGCCCCGCGCAGCCGGGCAAGGTGATCGGGCCGTCGTTCTCGGCCGACGAGATCGTCGACGTCGTCGACGCGCTCGTCGCCACCTATCTGCGCGTGCGGCGAACCGAGGCCGGGCGCGTCGAACGCTTCATCGACGCGTACCGCCGCGTCGGCCCCGAGCCCTTCAAGGCCGCCGCGAACGCGGCGCGCCATCCCGAGACGAGTGTCGCATGAGCCCGCCGAACCGCATCCGCCTGCTGAGCGCGAGCGCCCACGGCGACGAGACGCGCGCCGCGCCCGCCCGCGACGGCGCGCCGCTCGCCATCGCGAACGACGAGGAGCTGACGCCGCTTGCCGCGCGCATCGCGCGCGCGACGCGCATCGACCTGCATTTTCCGGTGTTCACCGACGGCCGCGCATACAGCCAGGCGTACCTGCTGCGCAAGCGCTTCCGTTTCGCGGGCGAGCTGCGCGCGACGGGCGACGTGCTGATCGATCAGTTGCTGCAGCTGGAGCGCATGGGCTTTTCGAGCGCGGTGCTCGCCGACGACGCCGATCTCGACGCCGCGCGGCGCCAGCTCGAACGGTTCGGCGGGTTCTATCAGCGCGGCGTGAGCGCGCCGGCGGACCCGCTTTAGCCGCTGGCGCGCGACGCGGCCGCCGGCTTGCGCCGCCCCGTCGCGCAAGCCGATGACGACGCGGGCACCCGGCTTGCGTACGCGAGTACGCAAAGCGCCGCAGGCGGGCGCGCGCGGCGCGTCCGCGCGGCCGATGCGGGCCGCGAACCGCCGGCTCGGCGGCGCGTTCGTCGCTTCTCGCGGCGCGGCCGCCCGCTTCGCAACGCAGCCGAAAGAACGGCGCGCGCGGCGCGGCGCGGGGGCTTCATGCTGCCGCGCACCCAGAAAAACTATAATAGCCGGCTCGCCATGCCACCTCGTCGGCCCATGCCACATGCGCGAAGGCCACGCGGGCCGCCGCGCCGGTTCGTCCGCGCAAGCCGCGCCGCCCGGCCGTGCGCGCCGGCCGCGTCGAGCCCGCGCAACTGCCTCCGCCGGATCGCGCCGCACGTGGCCGGCCTCTTTGAATGACGCCATGCCTAACCGATTCCGACCGTTTCCCGCCCCGTCCGCCGTTGCGGTGGCGGCCGTGCTGTCCGCCTGTTCGTCGGCGCCCAAGCCTCTTTATCAGCAGGAACAGTTCGACGCGACCACGAGCCCCTACGCGCGCACGTTCCACGAAAAATCGGCCGCGACGTGCGAAGCCGCGCGCTGCTGAGCCAGGGCTACATGGCGAGCGCGACGCGCCCGGACGCGGTCGACGGCAGCAAGAACTTCCAGCCGAGCAACGATTCGCACGTCGTCATCGAATTTCACGTCGTCTGCGCGGAGTCGGACGTCGACGGCGCATCGAGCATCGCGTACGTGAACGCGGTGCAGGACCGCTATTCGCTGAAGAAGAGCAACACGTCGGCGAGCGTCGGGCTGAGCGTGTTCGGCTCGCTGTCGCTGCCGATCGGCTCGAGCGACGACGCGATGGTCAAGATCGCGAGCGAAACCATTCCGGCCGGCGTGTTCTACGAGCGCTTCTTCAATCTCGTCGACCATTTCCTGAAGATCGATCCGACGCGGCGCGACAAGGCGGCCGTCAAGGCGGCCGAGAAGGAGCGCGTCGCGCCGCTGCCCGAACCGGCGGAGACGGCCGAAGGCGCGCCGATGAAGCTGAAGACGCCGGCCGCGCCGACACCGCCGGCCGCGCCCGTGCCGGCGTCCTCGGCCGCGCCCGGGACGTCGGCGTCGTCGGCCGTGGCTGCACCGGCGGCCGCGGGTTCCGGGCCGGCCGCTTCGGCCCCCGCCGCCCCCGTTAGGCACGCCGCGCCTGCGCCGGCTTCGGCGACGGCCGCCGCATCGGCACCCACCGCGGCATCCGCGCCGGCGCCTACGCCCGCGTCGGCTCCCGCGCCGGCTTCCACACCCGCCCCCGCGTCCGCTCCGACTCCGACTCCCGCTTCAGCTCCGACTCCCGCTTCGATTCCTGCCCCGGCTCCAGCGTCGGCCCCGGCTTCAACTCCAGCCCCGGCCTCGGCTCCAGCCCCGGCTCCGACAACGAGCCCGGCGTCATCGATCGCGCCGACGGCCGCGCCATTCGCCTCGGCGATCCCGCCTGCGCGCGCCGAGAAGTTCGCCCCGGCGGTGACGGCGACGACAGCCGGTTCGACATCGACGCCGGCCTCGGCCGCCGCGCCGTCGTCGCCGTCGTCGCCGTGGCTGCCGCCCTTGCTGCCGCCCTTGCTGTCGCCCGACGCGCCGTCGCCCCCGGCGGACACCGCGCGGACGGCGCCGCTCGCGCCGGCGGCATCGCCGGCAACCGCCGCGGCCGCAGCGACGAACGCCACCGCGACCGCCGGCGCGATGCAATCCGCCCCCCGCGACGACGCCGCAACGAACTGAGCACGGCCCCCGGCGCTCGCGACCCGCTGAGGCGCGAGCGCCTTCGCCATCGCCCTCACGATCGCAATCGATCGGCCCGGCCGCGTGCGCGGCGGCGCAGGGCCACGGCCCGCCCGACGCGCGCCTCGCCACGCGCTTCGTCGCGGCTTTCACCGCAGCTCCCGCCGCGCACGGCGCACCCCACCGCCCCTGTCACCGCGCCCGCCGCCGGCCGCGCTTACTTCGTCGTATAACCGCCGTTGATCAGAATCGTCTGGCCGGTGATCCACCAGCCGTCGCTGACGAGATGGCGGATGAACGGCACGACGTCCCCGATGTCGGTCAGCCCCGTCTTCGAGAACGGCGACAGCGCCGCGGCCGTCTTGTGATACGCCACCGCGTCCGCGCCTTCGGCCGGATAGAAGAACGGCGTATCCATCGGGCCCGGGCCCACCGCCGTCACCGAAATGCCGCGCGCGCCGAACTCCTTCGCCGCCGCGCGCGTGAAGTGCTCGACGGGCGCCTTCATCCCCGCGTAGGCCGCGTAGAACGGCGTGAACGCGCCCAGCAGCGACGTGACGAGCGTGACGATCTTGCCGTTGTCGTTCACGTGCCTGCCGGCTTCCTTGAGGAAGAAGAACGCCGTCTTCGAATTGACGGCGGCCATCTCGTCGTATTCGGCCTCGGTGATCTCGACGAACGGCTTCTTCAGCACCTTGCCGACGGTATTGATCGCGATGTCCGGCCGGCCGATCGCGGCCACCGTGTCGACGAACAGTTTCTCGACGGCGCCCGCCGCCGTCAGGTCGGCCTGCAGCGCGACCGCTCGCGCGCCGGCCGCCTCGATCGCCGCCACGGTTTCGGCGGCGGCGCCCTTCGACGCCGCGCTGTTGTAGTGAATCGCCACCGCCTGCGCGCCCTGCGCGGCGAGATCGCGCGCGATCAGCCCGCCGAGGTTCTTCGCGCCGCCCGCGATGATCACGGTCTTGCCCTTGATGCTGTGGTCCGCCATGTTGGCTCTCCGGTTCGATGCGCGGGGCCGTCCGATACGGCCTCGCATGCCTTCGGATGATATAGTCCAGAAAATCCTTATAAAGTCACCTGTTCTGACATGACCTGTCAGGAAACTCGATCAATTGCCGCTTCGCGCCTTTTCCCTCCCGCCGCGATGACTCCGCTTGCGTCCCCACCCGCGCGCCCTGCGCCCGCCGCCTCCGATGCGGCGGGCAGGTCGCCCCGTCCGCGCCGCCGAGGAGCCGCCGATGGACCGTATTGATCTCTTCCGCGTGTTCGCGCGCGTCGTCGAATGCGCGAACTTCACGCGCGCGGCCGACACGCTCGGCATGCCGCGCTCGTCGGTTTCGGCGGCGATTCAGGAACTGGAGGGCCGCGTCGGCGCGCGGCTCCTGCATCGCACGACCCGCAAGGTGACGCCGACGCAGGACGGCGCCGCGCTCTACGAGCGCTGCCTGCGCCTCATCGCGGACGTCGAGGAAGCCGAAAACCTGTTCCGCCATTCGATCGTCGGGCCGAGCGGCACGCTGCGCGTCGACATGCCGGGGCGCATCGGCCGCCTGATCGTCGCGCCCGCGCTGCCCGAGTTTCTCGAGCGCTACCCGCAAATCAGCGTCGAGCTCGGCGTCACCGATCGCGCGGTGAATCTGATCGAGGAGCGCGTCGATTGCGTGCTGCGCGTCGGCACGCTGAGCGATTCGGGCCTCGTCGCGCGCGCGATCGGCGATCTGCCGCTCATCAACGTCGCGAGCCCCGCGTATCTCGCGCGCCACGGCGTGCCGCGCACGCCCGCCGATCTCGAGCGCCACCGGCCCGTCAATTACGCGTCGCCGTCGAACGGGCGCGTCGCGCCTTGGGAATGGGTCGAGGGCGACGAAGTGAAGCGTGTCGCGCTGCGCGCACGCGTGACCGTCAACAGCGCGGAGGCGTACATCGCGTGCTGCCTGGCGGGGCTCGGCCTGATCTAGATTCCCGCGTACGACGTGAACGCGCACCTGCGCGCGGGCGAACTCGTCGAAGTGCTGCCGGACCATCGCGCGGCGCCGATGCCGATGACGCTGCTGTATCCGCACCGGCAGCATCTGTCGCGGCGTTTTCAGGTGTTCGCGGAGTGGCTCGAGGCGCTGCTGCGGGCGAAGGTACTGTAGGCGCGCCGGAACGCGCGCCCCGCTTCGATCGCGCCGCGCGCGCCTCAGGCGGCCGGCGGCGCGGCCGGGCGGCGACGTCGAACGAAAAATATTACCCGGGTGTTATTGACGACTCATTTATACCCGGATATAAATATCGCATTGTTCCGATCCACGAGACCATGTGATGACGTCCTTTGCGCTTCCTTCCCATATCGCGTTCGACGGCTACCGGCGGCTTGCGGCCGGGCCGTTGCCGACGGTCGCGCTCGCGGTCAAGCGGGCCATCGCCAACGACGCGATCGGCGGCGCGCTCCTGATCTTCGACAACGCGACCGGCCGCTCGATCGACATCGACACGCGCGGCTCGGACGACGAAGTCGCCGCCCGCTACGCGCCGGCCGCTTCCGCGGACATCGCGCCCGGCGCAGCGGCCGGGGCGCACCGCGAGCGCGCCGCCGACCTCGCCGATGCCGCCGGCACCTCCAACGCCGCCGATGCCGACCCGCTCGCGCCCGAACCGCCGCGCGGCCGCGGCCGCCCGAAGCTCGGCGTCGTCGCGCGCGAGGTCACGCTGCTGCCGCGCCATTGGGCGTGGCTCGCGACGCAGCCGGGCGGCGCGTCGGTCGCGCTGCGCCGCCTCGTCGACGAAGCGCGCCGCGCACATGCGCACAAGGACCGAAGCCGGCGTGCGCAGGAACGTGCCTATCACTTCATGTCGGCGATCGCGGGCGACATGCCCGGCTTCGAGGAAGCGTCGCGCGCGCTCTTCGCGAACGACGCCGCGCGGCTGCGCGCCCAGATCGCCGGATGGCCGGCCGACGTGCGCGACCACGCGCTCGCGCTCGCGTCGCCGGATGACGGCGCGCCGTTGCCCGAGGTTCGCTGACGCCCCGCCCCGAGACCTCCGATGACGACCATCGACCTGAACGCGGGCGCGCTGGCGCCCGTGGCCGACGAAATCGACGCCGTCGACCTGCGCGTGACGGGCGCGCTTGCGCGCGAGCTGAACGGCGTGCTCGTGCGCAACGGGCCCAATCCGCTGCGCGGCCGCTTCGACGGCGGCGACGTGCTGTCGTGGTGGCCGCAGGACGCGATGCTGCACGCGATATCGTTCGACGACGGCCGCGCGACCCGCTACCGCAACCGCTGGGCGCGCACGCGGCGCTGGGCGCGCGTGCACGATCCGGCGCGCGAGCCGTCGCTCGTCGACACGAATCCGAACGTCAACGTGCTCGCTCACGCGGGCGAGATTCTCGCGCTCGCCGAGGGCGGCGCGCCGCTCGCGATCACGGCCGGGCTCGACAGCATCGGCGCGGCGCGCCGCCACCCGGGGCTCGCGCACGGGATGGCCGCGCATCCGAAGGTCGATCCGCACACGGGCGAGCTGATCGCGTTTCGCGCCGACTGGAACCGGCCGTGGCTGCGCTACCTCGTCGCGGACGCGGCCGGCGCGCAGACCGTCGACACGGAGATCGCGCTGCCCGCGCCGTCGATGATGCACGACATCGCGATCACCGCGACGCACAGCATCGTGTTCGACCTGAACGTCGCGTATGACTTCTCGATGCTGTCGCGCGGCCATCGGATGCCGCTGCGCTGGCACGACGCGCGCGGCGCGCGCATCGGCGTCGTGCCGCGCCGCGGCGGCGATGCGCGCTGGTTCGACATCGCGCCGTGCTTCATTCAGCACGTCGTCAACGCATACGATCTCGACCGCCCGGCGATCGTGCTGGACGTGGTCCGCTATCCGTGGTTCCTGCGCGTCGCCCGCGACGGGCGCGGCTTCGACGACAACCCGCCCGGCGTGCTGTGGCGCTACGTGATCGATCTCGTGACGGGCACCGTCGCCGAGCAGCCGCTCGACGACGCCGGCATCGAGCTGCCCCGGATCGACGCGCGCCGCACCGGGCGCCGCCACCGGTTCCTGTACGCGGCCGAGCAGCCGACCCCCGTGGAGCTGCGCGGCATCGTGCGCTACGACCTCGACGGCGGCTCGACGCAGCGCTACCGGGTGCCGCCCGGCGACCAGAACAGCGAGCCCGTGTTCGTCCCGCGTCCGGGCGCGGCGGGCGAAGACGACGGCTGGCTGCTCGTCTGCGTGTATCGCCATGCAACGGATACGAGCGACGTCGTGATCCTCGACGGCCGGTCGATCGGCGACGGGCCGATCGCGACCGTGCACCTGCCGCGCCGCGTCCCGGCGGGTTTTCATGGCGCGTGGCTGCCGGCCGGCGCATGAGCGAAAACGCCGCGCGGCGAGCCGAGCCGAGCCGACACGACACGACACGACGCAAAAGCGGAATCGAAAACGGCGACGGCCGCGCGAATCGCGCGCCGCCTGCGGCGCGCGCTCGGCGCACCGGCCCATTGCGCGCGCCGCGTATTCGCGACGCCCGAAAACCGCGCGCGCCGGCCCTCGCTTGGTGCGGCGAGCGGCGGTGCGCGCCCGGCCTCACTCGACCGTCACGGATTTCGCGAGATTGCGCGGCTTGTCGATATCGGTGCCGCGCGCGAGCGCCGCGTGGAACGCGAGCAGTTGCATCGGAACCGCATGCAGGATCGGCGAGAGCGGCCCGTAGTATTCGGTGAGGCGAATCACGTCGAGGCCCGGCGCGCTCGCGATCGCGCAGTCGACGTCGGCGAACACGAAGAGCCGGCCGTTGCGCGCGCTCACCTCGTGCATGTTCGAGCGCAGCTTCTCGAGCAGCCGGTCGTTCGGCGCGACCGCGATGACGGGCATCTCGTCGCTCACGAGCGCGAGCGGGCCGTGCTTCAATTCGCCCGCCGCGTACGCCTCCGCGTGGATGTACGAGATCTCCTTCATCTTCAGCGCGCCTTCGAGCGCGATCGGATAATGCATCCCGCGGCCGAGGAACAGCATGTTCTCGCGCCGCGCGAGCCGCTCGGACCACGCGATGATCCGCGGCTCGAGCGCGAGCACCTTGCTCATCGCCTCGGGCAGGTGGCGCAGCGCGTGCAGGTGCCGCTTCTCGTCTTCGTCGGACAAGCGCGCGCGCACCTGCGCGAGCGCGAGCGTCAACAGGAACAGCGCGACGAGCTGCGTCGTGAACGCCTTCGTCGACGCGACGCCCACCTCGATGCCGGCCCGCGTGATGAAGCTCGACGCGCATTCGCGCACGAGCGCGCTCGTCGGCACGTTGCAGATCGCGAGCGTGTTCGGCATGCCGAGCCGCTTCGCCGCGTGCACCGCGCCGAGCACGTCGGCCGTCTCGCCGCTTTGCGACACCGCGACGACGAGCGCCTTCGGATTCGGCACGCCGTCGCGATAGCGGAACTCGCTCGCGATCTCGACGTTCGCCGGCAGGCCGGCGATGCTCTCGATCCAGTATTTCGCGGTGAGCGCCGCGTGATAGCTGCCGCCGCACGCGAGCAGCAGCACCGAGTCCGCCGCGCTCAGCGCGCGCCATGCGCGATCGCCGAACAGCTCGGGCATGATCGACGTGACGTCGAGCAGCGTATCGGCGACCGCGCGCGGCTGCTCGAAGATCTCCTTTTGCATGTAGTAGCGATAGCCGCCGAGATCGGCCGCCGCCACATGCGCGGCGATCGTGTGCACCGTCCGCTCGACGCGCCGCCCGCTCGCGTCGACGATCCAGTGGCGGTGCAGCTGGATATCGACGACGTCGCCGTTCTCGAGATACGCGATCCGGTCGGTGAGGTTCGACAGCGCGATCGCGTCCGACGCGAGGAAGTGCTCGCCGTCGCCGATGCCGACGACGAGCGGCATCCCGTCGCGCGCGCCGACGATCCGGTGCGGCTCGTCGCGGCACATCACCGCGATCGCGTAACTGCCGCGCAGCCGCGCGAGCGCGCGCCGCACCGCGTCGAACAGGTCGCCGTCGTACAGATGATCGACGAGATGCGCGATCGCCTCGCTGTCGGTCTGGCTCGCGAACGCGTAGCCGTGCCGCTCGAGGTCCGCGCGCAGCGCCTCGTAGTTCTCGATGATGCCGTTGTGCGACAGCGCGATCCGCGCGCGGGCTTCGGGTGACGCGTCGGCCTGCGCGGTGCCGCCGGACGCGGCGGCGCTCGCCGCCGGTGCGCCCGACGTAGCGACGCCCGGCGTAGCGACGCCCGACGAAAAATGCGGATGCGCGTTGGCCGTCACGGGCGCGCCGTGCGTCGCCCAGCGCGTGTGCGCGATACCCGTGTAGCCCGACAACGCGCGGGCCGAGATCTCGCGCTGCAATGCCGCGACGCGATCGACGCTGCGCGCCCGCACGAGCCGCCGGTCCTGATAGACGACCACGCCGCACGAATCGTAGCCGCGGTATTCGAGCCGCTTCAGCCCGTCCACCAGGTTGGGCACGACATCGCGCCGCGCCACCGCGCCGACAATTCCACACATATCGCTCTCCGTGAAACGATCCGCTCGGGATCGACGAACGCGATGGTAGAATCGGCACAATGGAATTTAATTTCAAAAATATCGATTCTCTGAAATTTCCATATCATTCCATTTCGGCTTGAAATTAAATTTCAACCCGCTCGCGCAAGGAGCAGCGCTTGGCCTACTCTCTCGACGAACTGAACCTTCGTATCCTCGCCGCGCTGCAGGCGGACGCGTCGCTGTCGAACCTGGCGCTCGCCGAGCACGCGCTCTCGTCGCCGCCTACCTGCATGCGGCGCGTGCGCAAGCTGACCGAAGCCGGCATCATCGAGCGCCGGATCGCCGTCCTCGATCGCGGCAGGATCGGCACGAGCGTCACCGCGATCATCGAGATCGGCCTCGATCGGCAAACCGCCGAGGATTACGACGCGTTCGAGGCATACGCCTGCGCGCAGCCGGAAGTCACGCAGTGCTACCGCGTGTCGCCCGGGCCCGACTTCGTCATCGTCGCGGATCTCGCCGACATGGCCGCGTATGACGAATTCGCGCGCCGGCTGTTCACGCATGCATCGAACGTCCGCAACGTGCGGACCTTCTTCTCGACGCATCGCGCGAAATTCGAAGCGAATGCGCCGGTGCGCGCCACGCCGGGCAAGCGAGCGGGCGGCTGACGGCGTCGACCGAACGGAACCGCGCGCGCCGGCGGCGGCGCGCGCGCACGTGACGCGCCCGGCTTCCGCCGCGCGACATCCGCGACATCCGCGACATCGGCGTCGTCCGCGTCGTCCACGTCAACTTCGCCTTCGCCTTCGCCTTCGCCTTCGCCTTCGCCTTCGCCTTCGCCTTCAATCACGATCGCATCGCGAACGGCCGATGTCACGCGTCGGTTCCGCCGGCGCCATCCCGACGCCGACGCCCGGCCCCGGCACGCGGCACCGCCGAGCCGCTCGCCGCGGCGATCACCTCGGCGAGCCGGCGCGCGGCCGCGTCCATCTGCTCGCGGCCGAAGCCGCCGAAGCCGAGCACGAGGCCCGGGCGTGCCGTGCCCGGCGCGAACATCGGCGACACCGGGCGGACCGCGACGCCCGCCTGCGCGGCCATCGCCGCAACGCGCAGGTCGTCGACGCCCGCCGCGAGCCAGAGCACCGCGTGCATCCCCTGATCGCCCGGCTGCAGCCACGCGAGATCGCCCGACAGCAGCCTGCCGACCGTATCGATCAGTTGCGCGCGCTGCTCCGCATACACGCCTCGCACGCGGCGAATGTGGCGATCGAAATGCCCGCCGGCGATGAACGCCGCGAGCACGTGCTGGTCCGCGGTCGGCGCGTGTCGATCCATCAGCACGCGCGCGCCGCGCAACGCGTCGACCAGTTCGTCCGGCACGATCAGATAACCGAGCCGCAACGACGGAAACAGGATCTTGCTGAACGTGCCGAGATAGACGACGCGCGCCGGATCGAGCCCCTGCAGCGACGGAAACGGATAGCCCTCGTAGCGCAGCTCGCTGTCGTAATCGTCCTCGACCACCCATGCGCCGCTCGCGCGCGCCCATGCGAGCAGCGCGGCGCGCCGCGCCATGCTCATCGGCATGCCGAGCGGATATTGATGCGACGGCGTGACGAACGCCACGCGCGCATCGCGCGCGAGCCGGACGCCCGCATCGACGTCGATGCCCTCCGCGTCGACCGGCACGCGCACCATCGCGTCGCGCCGCCCCGTGCATTCGAGAATCGCGGTGAGCCCGCGATACGCGGGATTTTCGACCCACGCGCGATCGTGCGCGCCCAGCAGCACCTGGCACGCGAGATAGAGCCCCTGCTGCGCGCCGCTCGTGACGATGATCTGATCGGGCGCGCAATGCACGGAGCGCGACTTGCGCACGTAGCCGGCGATCGCCTCGCGCAACGCCCGCACGCCGAGCGGATCCGAGTAGCCGGCCGGCGCGGCGGGCCCCCTCGCCCGCAGGCGGTTGCCGAGGCGGCGCCACACGTCGTCGGGCGCCGTCGCGCCGGCCGGCACCGAAATCGCGAACGGCGCCGGCGGCAACGGCGCAAACTCGCGCGCGACGCGCGCATACTCGGCGGCGGGCGGCGGCAGGGCCGAACGCGCCGCCGCGGCCGCGCGGCGGCGCGCGCCGCGCGGCTCGGCGAGCGCGGGCGCGACGCGCGTGCCCACCCCGCCGCGCGACTCCAGAAACCCTTCCGCAATCAGCTGCTCGTAGGCGTCGATCACCGTGCCGCGCGCGATGCGCAGCGAAGCGGCGAGCAGCCGCGTGGACGGCAGCGCGTCGCCCGGCATCACCTCGCCGCGGCGAACGGCGTCCCGCAGCGCCTGCGCCAGTTGCCGGCTCAGGTTGCCGGCCGTGCGCTCGAGCATGCCGAGCGACGGAATCTCGATGATGCGGGCGCGTCTGGCCATGATTCCGGTTCACCCCAAACCATTCAAACTGGTTCTACAGAATAAACCGGTTCGGGACGACAATAGCCGCACCGTTCAATCCCGATGCGCCGCGCGAACGCGGCCGAACCGTGGAGCCGCCATGTACGTCCCCGCTCATTTCGAAGAGAACCGCACCGACGCGCTGCACGCGCTGATCGCGCAACACCCGTTCGGCATCCTGGTCACGCACGGCGACGGCGGACTCGACGCGAACCACATCCCGTTCGAGCTCGCGCCGGGCGAAGGCCCGCTCGGCGTACTGCGCGCGCACGTCGCGCGCGCGAATCCGGTCTGGCAGCAGGTGTCGGACGGCGACGAAGTCCTCGCGGTGTTCCGCGCGGGCGACGCCTACATCTCGCCGAACTGGTATCCGAGCAAGCACGAATTGCACCGGCAGGTGCCGACCTGGAACTACGTCGTCGTCCATGCGCACGGGCGCATCGCCGTGCGCGACGAAGCGTCGTTCGTGCGCGGCGTGGTCGCCCGCCTCACGCGCACGCACGAGGCGGCGCAGCCGGTGCCATGGAAGATCGGCGACGCGCCCCGGGACTACATCGACACGATGCTGCAGGCGATCGTCGGCCTGCAGATCGACATCACGCGGCTCGTCGGCAAATGCAAGCTCGGCCAGAACAAGGACGCGCGCGACATCCGCGGCGCGGGCCAAGCGCTGAAGGCGCGCGGCGACGACGCGATCGGCAATCGGATGCTCGCGAAGGCCGCCGAAAAGCCCGAATAGGCGCAATGATCGCGCCGGACGCGTTGCATCCGGATGCGTTTCATTCCGCGATCCGGACCGTCGGCGTTGCATGCGACGCCGGACTCGCCGCCCGCGCTCGGCGAACCGCGCGCCGGCGATCCGGCAGTCCGGCGCCGGCCGATCGTCGAGCGCCCGTAACCGGCACGGATTCGGACCGGCGCGTGCGCCGCTTCGGCACGTCGGCCGCATCGGGCATCCCGCATCGGGCATCGGGCATCGAGCCGCCGCGCCGTGCGGCGCCGCAGCCCGTCGCTCGTCGGCCGCGGCGTTGCCGCATCGAAGCCACCGGCGTACACGTTCGAGCGAGCCCGGGCCGACGGCTCGCTCGGCCGCCGGCCCGGGCTCGCGCAACCGGGCGGCGCCGCCGCGCGTCACGCCGCGCCCATGCCCGCGACGGCGATCGACGCCGCCCACCCGAGCAGCGCGACGCCGAGCGGCGCGCTCAGCCGCCGGCCGTGCGGCAGGTTCTTCTCGGCCGCCATCGCCGCGCCGATCGCGAGCATCCAGCCGACGCTGCCCGCGCCGAGCGCGAACATCACGCACATCAGCATCCAGCAGCAGCCGACGCAAAAGAGGCCGTGACGCAGGCCGAGCGCGAAACTGTCCCGCCGCGGATGCCCGCCTCGCCACTGCTCGCTCACGAACATCAGCGGCGAGCGGCACTTGTCGACGCAACGGTACTTGAGCGGGCTGAATTGATAGGCGCCCGCGAGCGCCAGCACGGCCGCGCCGACGAGCCACCCATGCCAGGCGAGCCACGGCGCGCGTCGCGCGAGCGCGTGCAGGCCGGCGTCGCCCGCCTGGGCGAGCAGCCCGAACGCGCTCCATGCCGCGAGATAGCCGAGCACGACGAGCAGCATCAACCGGTTGCGCTCGGGCCGCGCGGCCGTCAGGCGCTCGAAGGTGCGCAGCAGCGGCAGCACGGTCGGCAGCATCATCGCGACGATCATCAGCAGCCACGCGGCGGCGTGCAGCGCCGCCGGCACGATCGCGCCGCCCGCCGGAACCAGCCGGCACAGCCCGGCGAGACTCGTCGCCGACCAGTCGACGGGATGAAGAAAACGCGCATACGGGCTGCTGTCCCACGTCCACAACGCGCCCCAGGCCGCGACGATCGACGCGATCGCGAGCGGCACGAACACGCGGCGCGGCGAAGTCGCGTTCAGCACGGTGCGCGCTTCATCGCGGGCGAAGCGAAACGGCGCTTCACGCCGCTACGCATCACGAACGGAACGTGAAGAAACCCTGGATCGCGTTCTGCCCGCTCAGGTCGAGCTCGATGCCGAGCTTGCGTTCCCGCATGCGGAACGTGCCGGCCTTGCCGACGTACGCGGGCGAGCCGGGAATCGTCGAGAAAATGCTCTCGACGAGCTTCGTCGGCTCGCCGGTCGGCCCGAGGTACGGCTCGAGCTCGGCGTAAGTGGTATTGCCCACCTTCAGCGTGCCCCGGCCGTCGCGCACGTCGAAATCGATCGGCGCGCGCTCGATCGCGACGATGTCGCCGAAGAGCTTCGAGAAATCGGCGAGCGGGCCGCCGCGTTCGCCGCGATAGACGCTGGCGAGCGCGTCGAATTGCGCGTCGGTCGCGCGCTCGTCGATGAAGATGATCACCCGCCAGTTGCCCTGCAGGATGTTGCCCGGCACGAACGCGGCGAACGCGACCGTCAGCCCCGCCACGTCCACGTCGTCGATCATGCCCTTGTCGTAGTGATAGGCGACCGTCGCCCGGCACGTGCCGTTGTCGGGGTCCTCGCCGATCCAGCACGGACAAAGCACCTTGCAATCGCATACCTCGAGTATGCGTCCCTCCAGGCTATAGCTCATGATGACCTCCACTGCGCCCCACACACACCGGATTCGAGCCGGTCCATCGGTTAACTATATTCACGCCGACTCCGCGTGGCGGTGCCTTCGCGACATATGAAAACCCTAGACAGACGAAACGGCGGGTCGTGCCGTTCGTGTCCGCATGCGTCGGCGCGGCATGCATGCATGCATGTGTGCGTGCGTACGCACGCGGCGCGCGCTCGAATGCCGCCCCGAAGCGACGCGCGCCGCCCCACCATCGCCGCGCGAAGGGACGCGCTAAAGGACGTGCGAAAGGGCGCGGCTCGGCGCCGCGCCCGGCGCCGGCGGCTTTCCGATTCGCGCGGTGCCGTCCGGGCCCGGCGCCGCGATCGCGCCGGACCGGCGCACGCCCTTCGCGCGCGGCCGCGCGAATGTTTCAACACCAATTTCCCGGCTCGCCGGTGCTGCTCAAAATTGAACGATCGAGCGCGCCGGCTACCCGCCCGAGTGCATGAAACCGTTTCGACCATATTGTCAAATGAAAGGCGCCGCCTATACTCACCTCAGACAACACACGACGCGCAGCGAAACGATGCGGCGCGGGACCCGGCGCGACGGCCGCTCGCCGCCCGGCGTCCCGCGCGGATTTCCCACTTCGATCCAGGAACAGCGTTGCGGAGGCCACCGTGAGCACCGTCTTCACAGCCCATGAATCGCCGCGTGTGATCGGCACGATCGCCCGGCTCTACACCGCATGCCTGCTGATCGGCTTCGCGCTCGTGCCGGCGTTCCTGATCGCCTATGTGCGGTTCTTCATCGATCCGCGGCTCGTCTTCGAGAACCATCAGTTCCACGAACTGGCGATCGCCGCCGCGACGCTCGAGGGGCTGTTCGTCACCTACGTCACATGGCGCTGCTATCTGGCGTCGGGCGAGCCGCTGCTGCGCTGGCTCACGCTCGGCTTCCTCGGCTTCGCGCTGATCTATTCGCTGCACGGCGCGTTCACCGGCATGGCGCACCAGAACATCTGGCTGTTCCTGCTGTACGGGCCCGCATCGCGCCTCGTGATGTCGATCCTGCTGCTCGTCGGGCAACTGTCGTACTTCCGCGACGCCGATCCACCGGAGCGCCGCACGCATCTGTCGATGTGGCTGCCGTGGATCGCCGGCTACGTCGTCGTGTGCTTCGCCGTGGCCGCGATCGCGTATTCGCCGATCGCCGGCCATCTGTGGACGCGCGCATCGATGGAGGGCGGCGCGATGATCGTGTCGCTCGTCAACGTCGCGCTGCTGCTCGTGCGGCGCATCCGCACGCCGCTGATGCTCGTCTACGGCATCTCGGTGACGTCGTTCGCGCTGTCGTCGATCGCGTTCATTCTCGGCAAGCCGTGGAATCACATGTGGTGGCTCGCGCACGCGGTCTTCGCGGGCGGCTTCTTCATGCTGAGCTTCGGCGTCGTGCAGGCGCTGATGACGACCCGCTCGTTCGCGACCGTCTACAGCCAGCAGGACTTGATGGCGCGGCTCGCCGAATCGATGGCGCGCACCGAGGGCGTGCTGCAGGAGCTCAAGCGCACCAATCAGAAGCTCGAGCACCTCGCGACCACCGATCCGCTGACGGGCGCGTCCAACCGGCGCAAGTTCATCGAGCAGATGCAATCGGAGATCGCGCGCGCGAAACGCGACGGCACCGCGTTCTCGCTGCTCGCGCTCGATCTCGACAACTTCAAGACGATCAACGACAACTACGGCCATCAGGTCGGCGACGTCGTGCTGCGCAATTTCGTGCGCCAGTGCCTCGCCGCGATTCGCCCTTACGACCACATCGCGCGCGTCGGCGGCGAGGAATTCATGGTGCTGCTGCCGCGCATGCTCGCCGACACGGCGAGCGGCATCGCCGAGCGGGTGCGGACCACGATCGCGAACGCATCGTTCGGCATCGACGGCAAGCACACGCCCGTGACCGTGAGCATCGGCGTGTCGCAGTACGGGCGCGACGGCGACACCGTCGACGAAATCCTGAGCGCCGCCGACAAGCTGCTCTATCGCGCGAAGAACGAGGGGCGCAATCGCGTCGTCGCGTCGTAGACCCTCG
Organism: Burkholderia mallei ATCC 23344; assembly: GCF_000011705.1. Classification (NCBI taxonomy): domain Bacteria; kingdom Pseudomonadati; phylum Pseudomonadota; class Betaproteobacteria; order Burkholderiales; family Burkholderiaceae; genus Burkholderia; species Burkholderia mallei. The sequence goes on from NC_006348.1 coordinate 3,163,943, forward strand.
TCAGCCGCGGGACAGCCGAACAGGCGGGACGGCCCGATCGGCGGCGATCCGGCGCGCGCCACCGGGATCGCAAGCCACGGCGCGGCGATTCGCGCCGCTACCTGGCCGATGAGCCGATGAGCCGATGGGTCGATGGGCCGATGGGCCGATGAAGCAATGCACCGAAGCGGCGGTACGGCGGCTCCGCGGCGCGAGCGCACCGCCTTCGCGCCGCGCTCGCGCCGCCCGCGGGCACGGGCGGGCTCATCGTTTCAGTTTCCCCGGTCGCCGCCGATAACCCTGACGGGCCAACGCGAAGGAACGCCCGTTCACCGCGCGTCACATCGCTCCACGAACACGACAACAACCGACTCCGACCATGACATCTCCTGCCCAGCCGACGTGGCGCGACACGCTCTCGGCCTTCGCGTATCGCCATCTGCGCCTGCCGCCGCCGAAGCTGGAGACAGGCCGATTCGGCTGGGCCACGCGATGGTTCCTGGACTGGCTCGTGCCGACGGGCGCATCCGCGTGGGCGGCCTATCATCTGGCCGCCGCGTTCGTCGCGCATTACCGTTCCGTCCTGCCGGCGAACGTCGGGCACGACGTGCCGCTCGGCGTCATGTCCGAGCTGATGTCGCTCGCCAATTCGAAACCCTTTGCCTACACCGGGATCTCGCTCGTCGCGGTACTCGTCGCGCTGATGTTTCATCGCTACCTGACGTGGCCGGCGCCCGGCCGATGGCTGAACCGCCGCAAGCGCCCCGTCATTCACGCGCTGCCGTTCATGCTCGGCTTCCTCGCGGGCAAGCTGCTTGCCTTCGCGGTGCCGGCGCTCGCCGTCGCGGTCGCGGCCTATGCGTCGGAAGGAGCGATCGGTGCGATCGCGCCGCTCGCGGCGCCGATCGCACTCCTCAGCGCCGCCTATTACTTCCTGCTGTACGACGAAGTGCGACCGCCCGCGATCGTCAGCCTATCGTTTCATCGTTCGCGCCAGCGCTCGGCCGGCGCGGACGCAACGCACCAAGCGCGCGAACCGGACGGCGCGGCCGCCGTCGGCATCGGCGCATGGCGCGACGCGCACGACGAACTGCGCGACGACGTATTGGCGATCGCCGACGCGGCGGGCGGCATGTGCGGACAGAATGTATTCGTGTCGCACGACATCGACGACATCGCGATCGCGATTGCGTTGAGCATCGACGAAGCCCATCGGTCCGATCGGCAGAAGCGCTCGCTCGACGCGCAAATCGATCGCGTGCTGCGCAAGTGGCGCGACAGGGGCTACGCGAGCGGCTCGCTGGACGACGCGAAGGCGACGCGCGCATCGCCGGGCGCGCCCGAGGCGCGGCGTCCCGACGTTGCGTTCTGGCTCCCCGAATCCGAGCGCATCGTCCGGCATGGCTCGGTATTGCTGAAAGCGCGGGACGGACGCGACGTGCGCATCGTCGAAGAGTCGATCGGCAGCGTGCAGGCGGACGCGTCGGCCGTGCGGCCCCGGCCACGCCGGATGCGCACGTTCGAGTTCGTTTAGCCGGCGCGCGGCGGTCGATCTCGAGATCGCGGGGATCGTTTCCCCGGTTTGCGCGCCTTGCCGTTCGCTCTTCGCTCGCCACTATCCACTATCCACTATCCACTATCCGCTTTCTGCTTTCTGCTTTCTGCGCTGCACCCTTCGACTTCGATCGCGCCCGCAGCCGATCTGTCTGCACCGCGTTCGTCGCAACGCGGGCGATGCGCGCCCGTCGCATTCGCCCCGTCTCGTCCCTCTTCCGGCCAGACATCGCCCGCCGCGCGCAACACGCGCGCGGCGCGTACACACACCGCCTCTCGCGCGCCCAAGACGCACCGCCTCTCGCGCAGCCGTCCGGACCGCCGCGCCGATACCGTTGCGACGCTCGATCGCACCTGGCCGGCAATGCCCGACCTCAACACGCGCGCGTCGCGCCTTCAACGGCAGGCTGCGCCGCCGCACGCCCAGCCGCGCGGCACGCAGCCCGCGCCATGCACGCCACGCGGTTTACGCGATTTTTTCGTCGAACGCGGCACTCTATACACCGAATCTTCGCGCCGCTTCCTAGAATGCCCGTCATGTTCCAGACGAAATCGCCGCGGCCCGAGCCGCATCGCCGCGCGAAAGATCCGCATATGAAGCCGCTGCGTTTCCATTCCGAGCCGATCGCCGCACCGTCCTTGCATGCATCTCACGCGAGCGTTCGCGACCGAACGGCGCCGGTTCGCATGCGAGCGGAGCGGGCGAACCCTCGCGTGCTGATGTCGATACGCGTCGGCGCCGGCAATCTGCCGCATGTGCGGCGCCTGCTGCATCAGGTGCTCGGCGCCGCGCTCGACATCTACACCGCGGTCATCGACAACCAGACCGGGCAGGCGAGCCTGCAGCTCGAATTGGCGAGCACCTCCGTATCGGACGCGATGACGTCGATCATGCGCGTGTTGCCCGAAGCGGAATTCGGCAAGATCCGTCTCTCGCCGCGCGCCCCCTCCGCCCGCGCGCCGCGCATGCCACCACGCGGCTGACCGGATTGCGTCGGCACGCCGGCGTCCCGCATCCGCCATTCGACGGATGGGTCCGGCATGGTTCGCCATGCCGTCGTCGGCGATCGACACGCCCGGCCGTGCAATCGATCCACGCGCCTTGCCGGCACGGCCGGCAACCGGCGAGCCGTCTCGCGCATCGGCCGCCGGCCGCGCCCGGCAGTCGTCACGCTCTTTGACGACCGAACCATGCCAGGCTTCCAACACGAACCGACATGTCATCGGCGCGGCATGCGCCGCCGTGCTCGGCATAACCGCAACCGCGGCGGCGCACGCGCAAAGCAGCGTCGCGCTCCACGGGCTGCTCGACGCGAGCATCGCGTACACGAACAATCAATCGGGCAAGCACGCGTGGGGCAAGCACACGTGGCGGCAAGGCCGCGGCCTGCCGTCGAACACGGTGTTCGGCCTGAGCGGCAGCGACGGGCCGGGCGCTCGGCTTCGCGTCGCCCCACGTGCCGGGCGCATCGTCGACGCATACGCAAGTCGCGGCGACGATCGCCATCCGGCATCGGTTCCGACGGCGCGCCGCGAACGCCACCGAGCGTCCGGCGCGCGAACTCGGCGTGCCGCCGCCGCGGGCGAAAGCGCATTGGAGGGCCCGACCGGTGGTAGAATGCGCTCCGCCCTTGCCGGGGTGATGAAATTGGTAAACATAGCGGACTTAAACGATTGAGTGCCCGGCCGGAAACGGCCGGTGCAGAATCCTTCAAATTCGGCGAAACCCCTGGCGCGCGACGCGCCGAGGCAACGCCGAGCCAAGTCCCGAGACAGCCGAGGCGGCTGTGGCGGGAAAGGTGTAGAGACTAGACGGGGGGCGCCTAAGGTTCACGCGGTCGAACCGCGTACGGACGACGGCGAAGGCATAGTCCAGCGCACGAACGGCGCCGCGCGGCGCCGGCTTCGAAAGAAGCAGTGTGACGAAAATCCGCCGCCTTAATTGGCTTGCCGGTTCGAGTCCGGTCCCCGGCACCAAGCGCGCCCGTCCGCCCGCACGCCGTTGCGGCGCGCTCCGGCAATCCGCATCCGCGCCGCCTCGCGCAGGCCCCGCTTTCGTCGCGCGCCGCCTGCGCGATTGCCATCGGTGCGCGAAGCCGCCCTCTCCCGCGATTCGGCGGCCCGATCGTTCGACGCGATCCATCCGCCGCGCTCCCGGCCCCCCCGCCTCCTGTCCGCCTCCTGTCCGCCCCGCGTTGCCGAACGTCGGCCGGCGGCCGCACTCCAGCCGCGCCCGCTCGCCTTCGCCGCCGTCATCAGTTCTTCATCGACGCCGCCGATAATCCCGTCGACGAAAACGTTTACACGCCTCCGCTTCCCGCTTCATGACGCCCACCATCAAAGACGTCGCCGCGCTCGCCGGCTTTTCGATCGCCACCGTGTCGCGCGCGATCAACGCGCCGCACACCGTCCATCCGGCGACGCTCGAAAAGATCCGCGCGGCGATCGGCGCGCTGCGCTTTCGCCCGAATCCGCTCGGCCGGCAATTGCGCAGCGACCGCACGCAATTGATCGGCGTCGTGCTGCCGACGCTCGCGAATCCCGTATTCGCCGAATGCCTGCAGGGCGTCGACGAACTCGCGACGCAGGCCGGCTTCAAGCTGATCGTGATGTCGACCGAATACGATGCGGCGCGCGAGCGCCATGCGATCGAGACACTGCGCGCGCAGCGCGTGGAAGGGCTGATGCTCACCGTCGCCGACGCCGACGCGCACCCGCTGCTCGACGAGCTCGACCGCGACGGCCCGCTCTACGTGCTGATGCACAACGACACGCCGCATCGCCCGTCGGTGGCGGTCGACAATCGCCGCGCCGCGTACGACGGCGTGCGGATGCTGATCGAGCGCGGCCATCGGCGCGTGCTGATGCTCGCGGGCTCGCTCGACGCATCCGATCGCGCGCGGCTGCGCGTGCACGGCTATGCGCAGGCACTCGACGAGCGCGGGCTCGAACCGCTGCCCGCGCTCGAGCTCGACTTCAATGCACCCGCGCTGCCGCACGCGATGCTCGCGCATCTGAGCGCGCGCGCGACGCGCCCCACCGCGCTCTTCTGCAGCAACGACTGGCTCGCGATGGTCGTGATTCGCGGGCTGCGCGACGCGCACCTCGCGGTGCCCGACGACATGTCGGTGCTCGGCTTCGACGGCCTCGCGGTCGGCGAGCTGCTCGCGCCGCCGCTCGCGAGCGTCGCGACGCCGAATCGCGAGATCGGCCGCGCCGCGTGGCGGCGCCTTGCCGAGCGCATCGCCGGCAAGCGCCATGCGCAACCCGCGCTGACGCTGCCGCACGCGGTGCGCGACGGCGCGACCGTCGCGCCGCCGCGCGATGCGCGCATCGCCTGAACCGTGCTTTCGCTTTCCGTCGCTTTCCATTCGCTTCGCCCTCAAGGAGACCTGCCGTGACCGTCCGCCGTTCGCTTCTTCCGCGCTCGCCGCTCGCCGCCGTGCGTCGCGCGTGCGCCGCCATGCTGATCCCCGTCGCGTCGCTCGCGCTGTCGCTCGGCGCATCCGCCGCGCACGCGCAAGACACCGCGATCTGCTACAACTGCCCGCCCGAATGGGCCGACTGGGCCGCGCAGATCGCCGCGATCAAGCAGCGGACCGGCATTCGCGTGCCGTTCGACAACAAGAACTCGGGCCAGGCGATCGCGCAACTGATCGCCGAGCAGAAGAGCCCCGTCGCGGACGTCGTCTATCTCGGCGTGTCCTCGGCGTTCCAGGCGAAGGACAAGGGCGTCGTCGCCCCCTACAAGCCCGCGCACTGGAGCGACATCCCGGCGAATCTCAAGGACCCGCAAGGCTACTGGTTCGCGATCCACTCCGGCACGCTCGGCTTCTTCGTCAACAAGGACGCGCTCGACGGCAAGCCGGTGCCGCGCACGTGGGCCGATCTGCTCAAGCCCGAGTACAAGGGGATGGTCGGCTATCTCGATCCGTCGAGCGCGTTCGTCGGCTATGCGGGCGCCGTCGCGGTGAACCAGGCGCTCGGCGGCAGCTTCGACGATTTCCGCCCGGCGCTCGACTGGTTCCGCAAGCTGAAGGCGAACCAGCCGATCGTGCCGAAGCAGACCGCATACGCGCGCGTGCTGTCCGGCGAGATTCCGATCCTGCTCGACTACGATTTCGACGCCTATCGCGCGAAGTACAAGGATCATGCGAACGTCGAATTCGTGATTCCGAAGGAAGGCACGATCTCGGTGCCGTACGTGATGAGCCTCGTGAAGGGCGCGCCGCACGAGGCGAACGGCAGGAAGGTGCTCGATTTCGTGCTGTCCGACGAAGGCCAGAAGCTGTGGGCGAACGCGTATCTGCGGCCGGTGCGCGCGCAGGCGCTCGGCGCCGACGTCGCCGCGCAGTTCCTGCCGGCGAGCGAGTACGCGCGCGCGAAGAGCGTCGACTTCGGCAAGCTCGCGGCCGGCCAGCAGGCGTTCGGCAAGCAGTATCTGCAAGCGATGCAATAACCGCCGCGGCAAGCGGGGCGACAGGCGGCCGTTCGTCGTTCGTCGCCCATCATCCATCACCCGTCACCCGCAAGAGCCGCTCTCACGATGTCCGATCTCACGCTCCCGTCGCGCTGGCGCATCGCGCTTCTCGCGCCCGCGCTCGCCGTGTTCGTCGCGTTCTGGCTGTTGCCGATGGTCTCGCTCGTGCGGGTGTCGGCGGGCGGCGGGTTCGTCGACGCCTATCTCGCGCTGCTGTCGAACGCGCGCTACATGAAAAGCCTCGCATCGACGGTCGCGCTGTCCGCGGCCGTCACGCTCGCGACGCTCGCGCTGTCGACGATCGCGGGCCTCTTGCTCGCGCGCCGCGCATTCGCGGGCAAGCGCGCGCTGATCGCGCTCCTCACGTTTCCGCTCGCGTTCCCGGGCGTCGTCGTCGGCTTCATGGTGATCATGCTCGCCGGCCGCCAGGGCTTGATCGGCATGCTGTCGCAAAAGCTCGCCGGCGATCGCTGGGTGTTCGCGTATTCGGTTTCGGGCCTGTTCGTCGGCTATCTGTACTTCTCGATTCCGCGCGTGATCGTCACGGTGATCGCCGCGGCGTCGAAGCTCGATCCGTCGCTCGAGGAGGCCGCGCGCTCGCTCGGCGCGTCGCGCTGGCACGTGCTGCGCGACATCGTGCTGCCCGCGCTCGCGCCGGGCCTCGTCGCCGCGGGCGCGATCTGCTTCGCGACCGCGATGGGCGCGTTCGGCACCGCGTTCACGCTGGCGACCGATCTCGACGTGCTGCCGATGACGATCTACACCGAGTTCACGCTGAACGCGAACATCGCGACGGCGGCCGGTCTGTCGATCGTACTCGGCATCGTCACGTGGGCTGTGCTGGCGCTCGCGCGGAACCTGACGGGCCAGGCGACGGCCGCATCCGCGTGAGAAAGACGCAGCGACCGAAGAATCGCCGCCATTGCGAAGGAAGAGGCAGGGGACGCCCGGTCGATGCGGGCCGATGCGGGCCGATGTGGGTCGGCCCGGTCAGGCCTCCGTCACGATTCGATCAGGGCTTGGACAGAGCTCGGTCAGGACGAGACGCCCGCCCCGCGCGCCTCGGCCGCCTCGCCGGATCGACGTGCGCCGGACCAACGCGTCGCGGCCGCGAGCCCAGGGCCGGGCACGGGCCGCGCGTCGCGCCGGCGGCTACTTCTTCGTCGACGACAACGTTCCCTTCGGATTCGTCAACCAGTTGTTCGCGTTGACGACGAGCGTATTGGCGTTGGTGAGCAGCGTGCTGAGCGAGCTGCTATTGATCGTGAACGTGCCGCCCAACAGGTTGAACGTCCCGTCGATCAGGTTGTCGCCGCCGTGAATGCGCTTGCACTGCTCCATCGTTATCGTTTGCATCGATCACTCCCTCCTCGTAGACAACAAAAAAGAGCGGGGTTGCCACTCTCGTGCCTGGCCATCAACAATCGCCCCGCAACGTGCCGCGCGACGCGCCGTGTTCAAACCTGACTTCCGGGCGGCGCGCCCGGCGTTCGGCCCGTTTTTCCCGGACTCCTGAACGCCATTCGGCGACTCAATATAGCGTAACCGCATGCGCGGCGACATCCGGAGAACCGGCAATTAGACGAATTGCTCGGCGATCGCCGCGCTCGATGCGCTCGATGCGCTCGATGCGCTCGATGTGCTCGATGCGGACGGCGCGACGAGCGTCGACGCCCGCCAACGCGCATGCGGTCGCGGCCGTGGGTCGCCGCCCGCGGCGGGGTTCGCCGCCGTTTCGCCGCGCGGCGCGCATATGGCGCACGCGCGCGCAAGCGCGCCGCCGTTGCATGCGCGCGATTCGCAGCCGCGTCGGCGCGGCACGGCGCGCATCGCCGCCATGACCGCAATCGGCACGCACGACGCCGCGCGAGCCGTCTCGCGCTCTTCATTCAAACGTTTAAAACTACGGGATCGTTCCGCGCATGCATTCGACGAGGCGCAGAACGACCGACGATCGACGCGCGCGCGCCGCCCAAGCGATGTCGCGCCGCGCGGCGCACCTCGCCTGCGCGCTCCCCGTCGCCGCGCGCGGTGCCGTCATCAGTTCTTCATCGACGCCGCCGATAATCCTCGTCGACGAAAACGTTTACATCGCATTGCGCACGCCCATGACGCCTCCCTCGAAGGACGCCGCCGCCCTCGCCCGCCCCGCCGCCGCGGCCGGCCCGCACGCGCCCCCCGCCGTCCGCCGCGCACGCCGCGCGCCGCTCGACTGGCTCGCCGCCGCGCAATGGGCGGTCACGCTCGCGCTGTGCGCGTTCCTGATCGTACCCGTCGCGATGTCGGTGCTCGCCGGGCTCACGGTCAATTATTTTCGCGGGCCGTCGAGCGGGCTCACGCTGCGCTGGCTCGGCGAGGTGTGGGCGCAATATCACGGCTCGGTATTCCTGTCGCTCGAAGTCGCGCTCGCGACGCTCGCCGTCACGCTCGTCGCGGGCGTGCCCGCCGGCTACGCGCTCGCGCGCAGCCGCAGCCGCGTCTCGCGCCTGATCGAGGAGGCGCTCGTGCTGCCCGTCGCGCTGCCGGGCCTCGCGTCCGCGCTCGCACTGCTGAGCGTCTACGGCGGCTTCGCCGCGTTCCGCACGAGCCTGTGGTTCATCGTCGTCGGCCACGTCGTGTTCACGCTGCCGTTCATGGTCCGCGCGGTCGCAGCCGTCGCCGCGCGCGCCGATCTGCGCACGCTCGAGGAAGGCGCGGCGAGCCTCGGCGCATCGTTCGCCACGCGCTTCGCGACGATCGTGCTGCCGAACCTGCGCCCGGGCATCGTCGCCGGCGCACTCGCGGTGCTCACGCTGTCGATCGGCGAATTCAACCTCACGTGGATGCTCCACACGCCCGACACGAAGACGCTGCCTGTCGGCCTCGCCGATACGTACGCGTCACTGCGCCTCGAAATCGGCAGCGCGTACACGATCCTGTTCCTGCTGATGACGCTGCCGCTGCTCGTCGCGATGCAACGGCTCGGCGTCGAGCCGCCGGGCGCGCGCGATCGCACGTGCAAGCGCCGCTGATGTGCCGGCGCCGCCGCGCCGCCTTCGCGATGCTTGTGCGCGCGGCGCTTTCGTTGCGCCGCCGTTGTTTCCGGCCTTGCTTCTGCGGCGGCTTTTGCGGTGGCTTCTGCCGTCGCCTTCTCCTTTATCGCCGCCCTTTCCGCTGCCTCGACGATGAAACTCGACTCCGTACCGATCACCCTGACCCGCTGCGCGAAAACCTTCCACGGCACGCGCGTGCTGGAGCCGCTCGATCTCGCGATCGGCGCGGGCGAGACGCTCGTGCTGCTCGGCCCGTCCGGCTGCGGCAAGACGACGACGCTGCGCCTGATCGCCGGGCTCGATACGCCCGATGCGGGCGGCGCGATCGCGTTCGGCGCCGACGACGTGACCGCGTTGCCGATCGAAAAGCGCGGCGTCGGGATGGTGTTCCAGAACTATGCGCTGTTTCCGAACCTGTCGGTGCGCGGCAATGTCGGCTATGGGCTGCGGATCCGCCGGACCGAGCCGCGCGTGCTGCGCGAGCGCGTCGACGCGCTGCTCGCGATGATGCGGCTCACCGCGCATGCGGACAAGCCGATCGACGCGCTGTCGGGCGGCCAACGCCAGCGCGTCGCGCTCGCGCGCGCGCTGGCTGCGCGCCCGCGCGTGCTGCTGCTCGACGAGCCGCTGACCGCGCTCGACGCGCAACTGCGCGACGCGTTGCGCCGCGAGATGAACGCGCTCTTGCGCGAGCTCGGCGTGACGACGGTGTACGTGACGCACGACCAGGCCGAGGCGATGGCGCTCGGCGACCGGATCGTCGTGATGAGCGCGGGCGCAATCGAGCAGATCGGCACGCCGCGCGACGTCTATTATCGGCCGGCGTCCCGCGCGGTGGCGCGCTTCATCGGCACGCTGAACCGGCTCGAAGGCGTGTGGCGCGACGGTGCGCTCGTGACCGAGGGCGGCGCGCTCGCCGTCGCGTCGCCGGCAAACGAGCTATTCTTTCGACCGGAGGACGCGCGCCTCGTCGATCCGTCGGACGCGCCGCTGCGCGGCGCGGTCGCGCACTGCGCATTCCTCGGCGAGCGCACGCGCGTGACGATCGAGCACGCCGCGCCCGACCCGCTCGTCATCGACGTGCCGGGCCGCGTCGATCTCGCGCGCGGCACCGCGGTCGGCGTCGCGATCGCGGCCGAGGGGCTCATCGCACTCGCGTGATGCGCGTGCGCGCGGCGCGGGCACTGCGTCGGAGGTCTTGCGTCCCGCGACAGGCCTCTCGCGCCGTGCATCGTGCATCGTGCATCGTGCATCGTGCGACCGGCGACCGGCGACCGGCGACCGGCGACCGGCGACCGGCGACACATGATGCGCGAAGGCGATGCGCGGCGCACGCCGCCGACGCCCCGAACCAAACGAGACACGACCCGAACCCCATACAATCACAACGAGGAACGATGATGCTGCTTGCCCACATCAGCGATCTGCATATCAAGCGGCCGGGCGCGCTCGCGTATCGGCGCGTCGATACCGCCGCGCATCTCGCGCGCTGCGTCGCGCGGCTGAACGCGCTCGAGCCGCGCCCGGACGCGGTGCTCGTCACGGGCGACCTGACCGACTTCGGCGACGACGACGAATACGCACACCTGAAAGCGCTGCTCGCGCCGCTCGCGATGCCGTACTACCTGCTCGTCGGCAACCATGACGACCGCGCGGCGCTGCGGCGCGCCTTCCCCGCGCGCGTCGAGCTGCAATCGGGCGAGTTCGTCCAGTACGCGCTCGATCTCGGGCCGCTGCGCGTGATCGCGCTCGATTCGCAGATTCCGGGCGCGAGCGGCGGCACGCTGTGCGACGCGCGGCTCGCATGGCTCGCCGATCAGCTCGACGCCGCGCGCGATCGCCCCGTGATCGTCGCGCTCCATCATCCGCCGTTCGCGTGCGGCATCGGCCACATGGACGCGATGCGGCTCGCCCCGGACGCGTCGAGCCGGCTCGACGCGCTGCTGCGCCGCCATCCGAACGTCGAGCGCGTGCTGTGCGGCCACGTGCATCGGACGATGTTCGCGCGCTTCGGCGGCACGATCGCGTCGGCCGTGCCCGCGCCCGCGCATCAGGTCACGTTCGATCTGCGCGACGGCGGGCCTTCGTCGTTCTCGATGGAGCCGCCCGCGTTCGCCGTGCACCGCCATGCGCCGGGCGCCGGGCTCGCGTCGCATCACGTGTACGTCGACGCGAGCGATGGGCCGCATCCGTTCTTCGAGCCGACGGGAACGTTGATCGATTGAGCGCGCAATCGAGCGGCCGATCGCTCGCACGGCGGCGCGGCTCGCTGCAAACGTGCCGAGGCGCACGCCTTCGCGCGATCCCTCGGCGGCGGCTTGCGGCTCGGCGCCGTCGGGCCGCACGGTCCGCGGCGCATCGCGTGCGGCGTCGCACGACGCGGCGCCGCACGCGCCCGGCAAACGTCATGCGCGCGACGGCGTGCATTCGGGCCCGCGGGCACCGGGCACGCGAGCGTCGACGCGCGGCGCATGCGCGCCCCTGGCCCTCCCGCGCATTTCGTAGGCGGGCCGTCACGGCGCAAGCCGGCTACGTCACACGTCACCCCTCACGCTGAGTATGGCATGCCGCATGCCGTACTCAGCGTGCACCGCCTGGCCGATCGATAACCGCGAGCAAATCGGCGAGCGCCTGCCTGCATGCGCCAGCTTGCGGCCTGTCGGCGCGCAGCGCGGTGAGCGCACGATCGATCGCGTGGTCGACCGCGTGCCAATCGGCCGCCGCGCGCGGCTTGAGCGACGGCTCCGCATCGTCCCACGACGTTTCCAGATCCTTGATGCGCGCCTTCGCGCCGGCGAGGTCACCCTTGTCGACGCGTTGCGCGACGTCGACGGCGATCGCACGGAACGGCGACAGATCGCCGAGCTTCGAGACGGTCGCGGCTTCGGCCATGCTCGGCGCGACGCCTGCCGGCGACACCGTGCCGATGCCGAACGCGGCGAGCGCCAGCGCGGGCGCGGCGGCGAAGGCGATGAGCTTGCGCTTGATCATGACAAACCTCCTCGTGTTGAACTCGAATGAAACGGTGGAATACGACGCCGCCTCCGGTTTGCGTCAACGTCAACGTCAACGTCAACGTCAACAGCAACAGCAACGTCAGCGGCAGCCGCGACGGCAAGACCTCAGCGCCCGCGCGCGCCGAGCCGGCCCGCGCGCGCGGCGGCGACACTCAGCCCCGCGACGAGCGCAACGATCACCGCGAGAAACACGGCGCTCGTCCTGATCGTGCCGAGCCCGAGGCCGCCGTACGCTTGCGCCTGCGACAGGAAATCACCGAGCGACGCGCCGAGCGGACGCGTGAGGATGTACGCGAGCCAGAACGCGAGCACGCGGTTCATCCCGCCGAGCGCGGCCGCCGCGACGAGCGCGATCGCGCCGCCGAACGCGACGATCCCGAGCCGGAATCCGAGGCCGAGCGCCTCGGTCGCGAGATCGCCCGCCGCCGTGCCGAGCGCGAACGTCAGCAGGATCGCGGCCCAGTAGAACCCCTCGCGGCGCGGCGTGACGATCGTATGGATCGACAGCGTGCGCTCGCTGCGATACCAGAGCGCGAACGTCGCCGCGAGCGCGGCGGCGAAAAGCGGCGTGCTGACGTGGAGGCTGACGCCGAGACCGTCGGTGAGCGCGTCGGTGATCTGCGTACCGGCGACGCTGACGAGGACGATATTCAGCCAGTAGATCCATGGCACATAGGCGCGCGCGCGCCATTGCAGCGCGAGCGCGCCGACCAGCAGGCAGGCCGTCAGCGCGCCCGTGACGGCGGCGCCGAGCCCCACGTGGACGGCGAGATAATCGGCGCCGGTCTCCCCGACCGTCGTCGACATGATCTTGACGATCCAGAACGCGAGCGTGACTTCCGGGACTTTGTTGAGCATGCCTGCGACGGCAGGCGAACGGGCTGGCTGGTTCAATCGGACTCTCCTTGTCGCGGCGGTTGCGAAGAGCGAGCCGGATGCCGGCAACGGCGGCGCGCGACGCATGACGAACGCTCCCGCGACTCGCTCGGACGCCACTATGCAAGCGCGCGGCTTAAGGCGAAATTAACGGCGCGCCGAGCGGGCGCGCGGCGCGCCGGCGGAATTCCGAGGGCTCCGGTATGATCGGCGCTCGCGGCATTTCGCCTTCGTTGATTTCGATCGATGCTCGGACGGCGCGCCCTCCCGCACGCCGCGCCTCGCCCATACGCACCATGTCCTCACAGCCTCGCCACTCCGCCGGCACGCCCGGCCACTATTCACGCAGCCTGTTGCTGCTGCTCGCGACGATCGCGGGCGTCTCCGTCGCGAATATCTATTACAACCAGCCGCTGCTCGACGCATTCCGCGCATCGTTCCCGGGCAGCGCGTCATGGATCGGCGTCGTGCCGACCGCGACGCAGCTCGGCTACGCAACCGGCATGCTCGTCCTCGCGCCGCTCGGCGACCGCTTCGACCGGCGCACGCTGATCCTGCTGCAGATCGCCGGGCTGTCGGCCGCGCTCGTCGTCGCGGCGGCCGCGCCGACGCTCGGCGTGCTCGCCGCGGCAAGCCTCGCGATCGGCATCCTCGCGACGATCGCGCAGCAGGCGGTGCCGTTCGCCGCCGAGATCGCGCCGCCCGCCGCGCGCGGGCAGGCGGTCGGCACCGTGATGAGCGGCCTGCTGCTCGGCATCCTGCTCGCGCGCACGGCGGCGGGCTTCGTCGCCGAATACTTCGGCTGGCGCGCGGTGTTCGCCGCATCGGTCGCGGCGCTCGCCGCGCTCGCAGCCGTGATCGTCGCGCGCCTGCCGCGCAGCTCGCCGACATCGACGCTGCCGTACGGCAAGCTGCTCGCGTCGATGTGGCAGCTCGTGCGCGAGTTGCGCGGACTGCGCGAGGCGTCGATGACGGGCGGCGCGATCTTCGCCGCGTTCAGCGCGTTCTGGCCGGTGCTCACGCTGCTGCTCGCGGGCGCGCCGTTTCATCTGGGCCCGCAGGCGGCGGGGCTCTTCGGGATCGTCGGCGCGGCGGGCGCGCTCGCCGCGCCGTACGCGGGCCGCTTCGCCGACAAGCGCGGCCCGCGCGCGATCATCTCGCTCGCGATCGCGCTGATCGCCGCGTCGTTCGCGATCTTCGCGCTGTCGGGCGCGAGCCTCATCGGGCTCGTGATCGGCGTGATCGTGCTCGACGTCGGCGTGCAGGCCGCGCAGATCTCGAACCAGTCGCGCATCTACGCGCTGAAGCCGGACGCGCGCAGCCGCGTGAACACGGTGTTCATGGTCTGCTACTTCATCGGCGGCGCGATCGGCTCGTCCGCGGGCGTCGCCGCATGGCGCGCGACGGGCTGGCTCGGCATGTGCGCGGTCGGCCTGCTGTTCTCGATCGTCGCGGCGATCGTGCATTTCCGCGGCGGCGCGGGCGCGCGATAAACGGGGCGTGCGGCTTGTCGAGCGCTTGCGGGGTACGGGGGCGGGACACGAGCCGCGAGGTTCGCGGCTTACGACGGCTCACTGCTTGCGGCTCGTGACTCGTGGCTCGCGACCCGAGGTTCACGGTTCACGGTCCGTCGCCCATGGTCCGCCACTCGCCGTTCTTGGTTCTTGGTTCTTGGTTCTTGGTTCTTGGTTCTTGGTTCTTGGTTCGCGGTTCGCGGTTCGCGGTTCGCCATCACGATAAGCGGCGCGCGTTCAATGCGGCCGCCGACCGCGCGCGGCCATCGTTCATGTCGCGCCGCGCCTCCCCCGCCTCCCGCGCGATTTCGTCGCGCGCGCCGCCGCTATTGCGCGCGCCGGCGCGCCGGATCGAACACGAACGACAAGCCGACGCTGCCGAGAATCGCGATCGTCGCGATCACGGTCGCGGCCGTAACGGGCTCGCCGAGCAACAGCGCGCCGAGCGCGACCGCGACGACCGGGTTCACGTACATGCAACTGCTCGCGATGATCGGGCTCGTGTGGCGAATCAGATAGCCGTACGCGACGTACGCGGCCATCGTGCCGGCGAGCATCAGGTAGACGAACGCGGCGCCGGGCACCCACGCGACGTGCCCGATGCGCTCGCCGAGCACCCAGGCGATGCAGGTGGACGCGGCGCCGCCCAGGCCGATCTGCAGCGCGGTCGACAGGAACAGATCGTGCGGCAGCGCGAGCCGCGCGGCGAGATGCGCGCCGCCCGCCCAGAAGAGCGCGCCCGCGAGCACGGTGATGCTGCCGAGCGTCGAGCCCGGCGACGACGGCCCGCCCGAGTTCAGCACGACGATCCCGACCATGCCGAGCGCGACGGCCCCCCATTCGCCGCCCGTGACGCGCCGCCCGGCCACCGACGCGATCACCGTCGCGAAGAGCGGCACCGTCGCGACCATCACCGCGGCCGAGCCGCTGCTGACGGTGCGCATGCCGAGCGCGATGAGGCCGGAGGACATCGTGACGAGCATCGTGCCGACGAGCGCCGCGTTGCGGATTTCGACGAGCGTTGGCCGCACCGGCCGGCGCCGCATCGCGAAGACGAAGAGCCCGACGCCCGCGAGCAGATTGCGCAGCCCGGAGAGCAGCAGCGGCGGAAACGATTCGAGCGCGACGTGCAGCGCGAGGTACGTCGAGCCCCACGCGAAATAGATGAACACGAGCGCGAGCGCGACGCGGCCGCTGCGGCTCTGCGGCAGGCGGGGCGGATGACGCGCGACGAAGGCGAGAAAACGGTCGAACGGCGTCATCGGTCAGCCCGCCCGCGTGAAGCGCCGCGCGGTCGAACGCCGTGCGATGCGACCGCCGGCGAGCGGCGCCGGGAAAACCGGAATGACGGGAGACGGCGGCGTGCGGAACGACAGGTCGGAGCGTGCGGCGGCGAACATGACCGAAGGAGACGAACGGACTCGAAGGCGGACTCGAATGATGACGTGCGCGGCATGGCGGCCGCATTTCGTCAGCATTATGCATTAAGGAATGGAAAACGAATGCCGGTTCGAATCGATCGCGCGCGCGGTGACGTTTCGGCGCGACATTCGGCACTCGGCGAGACGGGGTTTTCTCTTTTTCGACCGCCGAGCCGAAGCCGCGAGAAATCGCGAGGCGCAACGACGCGCGGCAAAACCCGCGCGGCGCGCGGCGCGCGTGGCACGCACGCGCGACGGCGCCACACGCCGCCCGCGCGGCCGCGCCCGGTCGGCTCACGAACCGCCGAACCAGTTGTACCCCTGGTCGACCCAATATCCGCCCGGATACGCGTTGGTCACGAATATCTCCACGATGTGCTTCGGATTCTTGTAGCCGAGCTTCGTCGGCATCCGCAGCTTCATCGGGAATCCGTATTCGGGCGGCAGCCGCTTGCCGTCGTATTCGAATGCGAGCAGCGTCTGCGGGTGCAGCGCGGTGGCCATGTCGATGCTCTCGTAATAGTCGTCCGCGCATTTGAAGCCGACGTATTTCGCGCTCGTGTCCGCGCCGACGCGGCGCAGGAATTCGCGAAACGGCGTGCCGCCCCAGCGGCCGATCGCGCTCCAGCCCTCGACGCAAATGTGCCGCGTGATCTGCTCCGCATGCGGCAGCGCATACAGCGCCGGCAAGCTCCAGCTTCGCTGGCCGGTGACGAGACCCGACACGGCGAGCCGGAAGCCGTCCGCATCGACGCGCGGCACGTCGTCGATGCCGTAGAACGCGTTGAACGGAAACGGGCGCGTGATGTCCGCCTTCGCATACGTGGGCGCGAGCCGCGTCGGGCCGAACAGCCACGCCTGCACGCGATCGTTCGCGCGCGACACCTTCTCGAGAAAGTCGTCGACCGATGCGTCGTCGCGCAGCGTGCAGCCGGTGAGCATCGCGAGGCCGCCAAGCGTCAGCATGCGCTTGCCGAACAGGCGCCGCGACGGCAGCGCGAGCGACTTGCGCACGTCGATCAGCAGCGATGCGCGATCGATTCGCGCGATGTCGTTCTCGCGCTTTTTCCTGTCGTTTTCCGACATGATGAGCGACTCCTTTTAATGTCCACGCAGCATCGCGAGCAGCGAGCGCGGCACGAGCGCCGCCATCGCGACATGCACGACGAAGAACGCGACGAGAAACGCCATCGCCCAGAAGTGCACGACGCGCGCGCGGTCGTAGCCGCCGAGCCACTCGCGCAGCAGCGGGAACTGCACCGATTTCCAGATCACGAGCCCGGACAGCACGAGCAACGCGAGATCGGCGATCGCCGCGACGTACGCGGCGCGCTGGAGCGCGTTGTACACGGACAGATCGTCGTGCGACAGCCGCCCGCGCAGCGCGTCGCGCAAGTCGCGCGCAACGCCCGACGCGCTCAGCGGCAGGAGCTTGCGCGTGAAACGCCCGGTGGCGACGCCCATCGTCAGATAGAACACGCCGTTGAAAAACAGCAGCCACATCGCCGCGAAGTGCCATTGCAACGCGCCGCCGAGCCAGCCGCCGAGCGTCGCGCCGCGCGGAAACACGAAGCCCGCGTAGATCGGCGAAGCGTTGTAGATCCGCCAGCCCGACAGCGCCATCGTCACCGCGGCGAGCGCGTTGAGCCAGTGGCTCGCGCGCACCCATAGCGGGTGGATCGGCCGGCGCGCACGCGTGGCGCGGGTGATGCAGGCGCCGCTCGCGGCCGCGTCCGTGCCGGCCGGGCTCGCGGCTTCGGTGCCCGCTTGGGTCATCGTTTGGGCCATCGTTTGGGCCATCGTTTGGCTCATCGTTTGGGTCGCTCCGGGGTGTGCCGCATCGAGCGCCGCGCCGGCTCGTGCGCCGGCGACCGCTTCGGTCGTTGCGGCGGCTGCCGTGCTGGCCGGCACGTTGGCTGTTTCATGGATCGGCGGGTTGGCAGTGACGCGGGTCGCCGCGTCGGTCGTTACGTTGGCCATTGCATCGGTCGTCGCGTCGGCCGTCGCGTCTATCGTCGGATCGGTCGTCGCGTTGGCCGTCGCATTGGCGTTCGCTTCGGCCCATGCCGTTGCGCCGGCATCGATGTCCGCACCGGTCGGCGCGCGTGCCGGCGCGTCGGCCGCCCCGCTCGCCCGCGCGCCGGCCATGGCCGTTGTCGATGCGCTCGTCGTCGGCGTCGCGCTCATCGGCGATACCCTCGTTCGTTGATCGATCGCGCGCGCATCGTTCAGCCGCACAGCGGCAAATCGAGCGCCTGCAGGACGTCGCCCGTCGCGGGATCCTCGACAAACGCCGCGACGCCATACCGTGCGGCGTCCGCCGCGCGCAGGTTCGCGGGCAGCGGCAGCGCGCGCCGCACGTCGAGCGACGCGTGCGCGTCGGCCGTCGCGGCGAGTGGCCCGATCCATTGACGCACGACGCGCTCGTGCCGCAGCGTCGCGCCTCGGTTCTCGCCCGCGCGCACCTGCGATTCGACGCCGTTCTCGTACAGCGCGAGATAGGCGTCGAGCGCGCGCGGCGCGCCGACGCGCGGCGTCACGGACAGCGCGACGTCGAGCGCGCCCGCGCGCCGCTTGGCGGCCAGCGCGATGCCGACGCGCGCGGGCTCGGCCGCCGTCGCGACGACGCGCCGCCCGAACGCGTCCGCGTCGCGCCAGTCGCGCAGCTCGCGGCCGTCAACCGCGACCTCCGGCGTATAGACGAAACGGCCGCCGCCGCGCGCGGCAAGCGCGTGCTGCCGCTCGGTGAAGCGATGCTGCGCGAAGCGATCCGCCCAGCCGAGGCCGTCCCAGTAATCGACGTGCAGCGCGAGCGGCACGACGCGCAACGCGGCGCGGCGCGCGGCGAGCCGTGCGAGCCAGTCGTCGGCGGGCGGACAACTGCTGCAGCCCTCGCTCGTATAGAGCTCGACGAGCGCCTGCCGGCCGTCGGGGCTGCGGGCCATGCACGCGCCGTCCGCGGCCGCTTGCGCGGCGCCCGCCGCGGCAAGCGAGAGCGCCGCCGCGACGGCGCGGAGCGAAACGGAAAATGAAATCGACATATCGGTGCTCATCGGTGGGAGCCGGTGCGCGGGCGCGATGCGCGTCGCACGCCGGCGCGCACGGCGCGATCCGGCTTCCCGCGGCGCACCGCGCCGCAAGACGAAGGCCGCCCGAACAGCGCACGGGCGACCGAGCCGTTCGCGT
The DNA here is from genome assembly GCF_000011705.1 of Burkholderia mallei ATCC 23344. Lineage (NCBI taxonomy): Bacteria > Pseudomonadati > Pseudomonadota > Betaproteobacteria > Burkholderiales > Burkholderiaceae > Burkholderia > Burkholderia mallei. The sequence continues at coordinate 3,183,002 of NC_006348.1, forward strand.
CGTCGAAGACGCGGCGAAGCGCGCCGCTCAGTTCGACATCGGACTCATCTTGTCGGACGACATCGGTTCTTTCATTGCGTCCTTCGACATGGGGCCGGCCTTCATGCCGCCCTTCGCCATGTGATCGTGCCGCTTGCCCATCCGGTCCTTCGACATCGCATCCTTCGACATCGCGTCTTTCGACATCGCATCGCCGGACATCGCACCTTTGGACATCGCGTCCTTCGACATCCCCATGCCGTCCTTCGACATCGCATCGTTCTGCGCATGCGCGAACGGCGCGGCGAGCGCGAAACCGGCGACACAGGCGAAAGCAATCAGATTCCTTTTCATGGGATAGCTCCATCGTTATTGATTGAAGAGCCGAATAGTCGCGACGCGAAGGCCGATATGACACCGGCGCGCAAAAATTTTTCGGGACCGGCGCTTGCACCGCCAGACAACGATCGCGCGGCGGCACACGCACGCAAACAGACAAGCGCAAGCAAACCGCGGGGGCATGCCGACGCGCGGCCGGCACATGATCGACGCGCGATCGACGCATCATCGGCACACGGGCCGGCCACTCCGATGCGCGGCGCAACCGTGCCCGCCCGCGCGGCGCGAACGCGTCTGCGCGGCGCGAACCCGGTGCGCGCCGCCTCGCGCCGCCGCGGCGCAATATCGGCGACCGACCGCGGACGCGCGCGCAATCGATCTGTCCCCTGTTGAAACCGCCGCCGACCCGGTGTATCGTGTGCGCTTGCTAACGCGGGGGTCCTGCAATGCGCTCGGTCAAACGATCGTGCGCAGCGGGTGAGAAATACCCTTTGAACCTGATCTGGATAATGCCAGCGCAGGGAAGCGTCAGGGTTTCGCCGTTGTTTCACGTCAGAATCCCGTCGCGTCGCGAATCTCGTCTCCTGCTTAGCGCCCTACCCCCGCTTTGCATGGGACCCGGGCGAGCGCCATAGCGCCAGCTCGGGTCGACACAGGAGATCGCATGAACGCCAACCCCAAGTTCCTGTCGGCCGACGCCCGCGTCGACGCCGCCGCCGTCGCCCCGCTGCCGAATTCGCGCAAGGTCTACGTGACGGGCTCGCAACCCGACATCCGCGTGCCGATGCGTGAGATCACGCAGGCCGATACGCCGACGAGCTTCGGCGGCGAAAAGAACCCGCCGATCTACGTCTACGACACGTCGGGCCCGTACACGGACCCGGACGCGAAGATCGACATTCGCGCGGGCCTGCCCGCGCTGCGCCAGCGCTGGATCGACGCGCGCGGCGACACCGAGACGCTCTCGGGCCTCACGAGCGACTACGGCCGCGAGCGCGCGGCCGATCCGGCGACGGCCGAGCTGCGCTTTCCCGGCCTGCACCGTCATCCGCGCCGCGCGAAGGCGGGCAAGAACGTCACGCAGATGCACTACGCGCGCCAGGGCATCATCACACCGGAAATGGAATACATCGCGATCCGCGAGAACCAGCGCCGCGCCGAGTATCTGGAAAGCCTGAAGGCAAGCGGCCCGAACGGCGCGAAGCTCGCCGCGATGATGGGCCGCCAGCACGCGGGCCAGGCATTCGGCGCCGCCGCGTTCGGCGCGAACGCGCCGGCCGAGATCACGCCGGAGTTCGTGCGCGACGAAGTCGCGCGCGGCCGCGCGATCATCCCGGCGAACATCAACCACCCGGAAACCGAGCCGATGATCATCGGCCGCAACTTCCTCGTGAAGATCAACGCGAACATCGGCAATTCGGCCGTCACGTCGTCGATCGGCGAGGAAGTCGACAAGATGACGTGGGCGATCCGCTGGGGCGGCGATACGGTGATGGATCTGTCGACCGGCAAGCACATCCATGAAACGCGCGAGTGGATCATCCGCAACAGCCCGGTGCCGATCGGCACGGTGCCGATCTACCAGGCGCTGGAGAAGGTCAACGGCAAGGCCGAGGACCTGACCTGGGAAATCTTCCGCGACACGCTGATCGAGCAAGCCGAGCAAGGCGTCGACTACTTCACGATCCACGCGGGCGTGCGCCTGCAATACGTGCCGCTCACCGCGAACCGGATGACGGGCATCGTGTCGCGCGGCGGCTCGATCATGGCGAAGTGGTGCCTCGCGCACCACAAGGAAAGCTTCCTGTACGAACACTTCGAAGAGATCTGCGAGATCATGAAGGCGTACGACGTGAGCTTCTCGCTCGGCGACGGCCTGCGCCCCGGCTCGATCTACGACGCGAACGACGAAGCGCAGCTCGGCGAACTGAAGACGCTCGGCGAGCTCACGCAGATCGCGTGGAAGCACGACGTGCAGGTGATGATCGAAGGCCCCGGCCACGTGCCGATGCAGTTGATCAAGGAGAACATGGATCTTCAGCTCGACTGGTGCAAGGAAGCGCCGTTCTACACGCTCGGGCCGCTGACCACCGACATCGCGCCGGGCTACGACCACATCACGTCGGGCATCGGCGCCGCGATGATCGGCTGGTTCGGCACCGCGATGCTGTGCTACGTGACGCCGAAGGAGCACCTCGGGCTGCCGAACAAGGACGACGTGAAGGAAGGCATCATCACGTACAAGCTCGCCGCGCACGCGGCCGACCTGGCGAAGGGCCACCCGGGCGCGCAGGTGCGCGACAACGCGCTGTCGAAGGCGCGCTTCGAGTTCCGCTGGCAAGACCAGTTCAACCTGGGGCTCGACCCGGACAAGGCGCGAGAATTCCACGACGAAACGCTGCCGAAGGATTCGGCGAAGGTCGCGCATTTCTGCTCGATGTGCGGCCCGCACTTCTGCTCGATGAAGATCACGCAGGACGTGCGCGAGTTCGCCGCTCAGCAGGGCGTGTCAGAAAACGACGCGCTGAAGAAGGGGATGGAAGTGAAGGCGGTCGAGTTCGTGAAGAGCGGCTCGGAGATCTATCACCGCCAGTGATCGGCGCACGCGTGCCGCCCCGAAAAAGCCCGCCCGAACGCGGGCTTTTTTGCGCGCGCGCAACCGCGCGGCAACGCCCGCGGAGAAGCGATGACCTGCCCCCTTCGATAGGGCCAATGGGCTTCTAGCAAAGTCCCTTTAAACCAACTCCTGGAAAGCGGCAGGAGCGTCCGCGGTTGCCCGATGTTTCGCCGCAAACTCTGACGGCGCAAGGTAGTTCAGTGCGCTGTGCGGCCTTTGCTCGTTGTAGTCCTGACGCCATGCCGCGATGACTGCCCGAGCGTGCGCGAGCGTCGTGAACCAGTGCTCGTTAAGGCATTCGTCGCGGAACTTGCCGTTGAACGATTCGATGTACGCATTCTGCGTGGGCTTGCCCGCCTGAATCAACTTCAGCGTGACGCCGTTCGCATACGCCCACTGGTCAAGCGCGCGGCTCGTAAATTCGGGTCCCTGGTCTGTTCGCACCGCCTTGGGATAGCCACGGAAGCGAGCTGCACGGTCCAATGCCCGAGCGACATACAAACCTGAGATGCCATGGTCGACGACGATGTCGACAGCCTCTTTCGTGAAATCGTCGACGACGGTCAGGCACTTCACGCGCCGGCCGTTGGAAAGCGCATCCATCACGAAATCGATTGACCATACCTCGTTGGGTGCGCCCGGCAATGCCAGTTGCTCGCGCTCAATCATGACGCCGTGGCGCTTGCGACGGCGCCGCACAGCCAGCCCTGCCTCACGGTACAGGCGATAGATGCGCTTGTGATTGGCGTGCGTGCCTTCGCGTTCCACCAGGGCGTGCAGTCGGCGGTAGCCGAATCGACGACGTTCGTGCGCCAACTTCACCAGACGCGCCGCGAGCACCTCATTCTCGTGGTCCGGCTTCGCGTCGTAATGCAGCACGCTGCGAGAAAGCCCGACAAGCCGGCAGGCGCGGCGCTCGGAGATGTTGACCTTCTCCCGAATCGCCAACACTGCTTCGCGTTTGGCTTGCGGGCTCAGGGCTTTCCCTTGACGACAACCTTCAACGCTTCCATATCGAGCATTGCTTCGGCCAGCAGTTTCTTCAGTCGGGCATTCTCCACCTCGAGGCCCTTGAGCCGGCGGGCTTCCGAGACTTCCATGCCGCCGAACTTCGCGCGCCAGGTGTAGAACGACGCGTCACTGAACCCATGCTTCCTGCACAGTTCCTTGACCGGCATACCGGCCTCGGCTTCCTTCAGAAACCCGATGATTTGCTGTTCCGTAAAGCGCTTCTTCATGTTCGTCTTCTTCTCCGAAAACGAACTTTACTAGACTCCGGCTGGCCCTGTTTGTAGGGGGCAGGTCAAATGTCATCGAATCCGACGTTCGCACATCGATGTATAAATTATCGTCGGCTCGAACATTGTGCACGAAAACAGCCAACGGAAAACGCGTTGGCCGATGCCGCGAAGGTACTCGGTCTGACTCATCGGCCATCATTCGACGTATGGGCAGCTTCGCGACAGAACGATGCAGTTCCAACCAAGAGGAAGATGCATCTGCTTTATCTGCAAACTGAGGTCTACAGCTCCGCGAATTTTTTCCTTTCCGCTCAAACCGTTAGGCGACTCAAGGTGCAGCCCATCTTCCTGTTTCACAGCACCATGCCATGGCACAAAAAAGGGCGTCACGAGAGGACGCCCTAAAGTCACCTTTTTCCGATACCCATCAAGGAGTTAGAGTGAGAATCTTCCTTCCTCTTGTGGGTATGCTCACTAGAACGGAATATCGTCGTCCATCTCGTCGAACCCGCCGCCCGCCGGGGCGCTCGGCCGGCTCGCGCCGCCACCGCCGCCGCCACCGCCGCCGCCGCCGCCGCCGCTGCGCGCACCCGCGCCGCCGCCACCCGACGCGCGGCCGCCACCGCCGCCGCGCTCCATGTCCCGGCCGCCGCCGTAACCGCCGCCGCCGCCACCGTAGCCGCCGTCGTCACCGCCGCCGCCACCGCCGCCGCCACCGCCGCCACCGCCGCCCGAACTGCCGCGGCCGCCGAGCATCTGCATCTGGTCGGCGACGATTTCGGTCGAGTAACGGTCCTGGCCGTCCTGGCCTTGCCACTTGCGCGTGCGGATCCGGCCTTCGATGTACACCGACGAGCCCTTCTTCAGATACTCGTTGACGATCTCGGCAAGGCGCCCGAAGAACGCGACGCGGTGCCACTCGGTCATTTCCTTGAATTCGCCGGACGCCTTGTCCTTGTAGCGGTCGGTCGTCGCGAGGCGGATGTTTGCCACCGCGTCGCCGCTTGGCAGATAACGCACTTCGGGATCGGCGCCGAGGTTGCCGACGAGAATGACCTTGTTGACGGATGCCATGTGTTTCTCCAGTTGATTCGATGCCAAACAGCGCGGCAAAACCGTTCAGGGCTTCATCGGCCCGGCGTGTGCCGGACCGGAGCACGCCGCGCGCTTCGAAGGGCGTTCGCGTGTCAGGCTTTGCGCGGCGGCTGTTTCATGCCGGCCGCGATTATAAGCCACACGGCTACGAGTGCCGAACACGCGAAAAACACCGTGTCCGGGCCGCCGTGCTTCAGCAGCACGCCGCCCACGACGCCGCCGAGCGCGAGCCCGATCGATTGCGTCGTGTTGTAGACGCCCGTGGCCGCGCCCTTGCGAGAACCGGGCGCGAGCTTCGACACGAGCGACGGCTGCGACGCCTCCAGAATGTTGAAGCCCAGGAAGTAGACGAACAGAATTGCCGCGACAATCAATATCGTATGCGTTGCCACGCCGAGCAACAGCTGGCCGATCAGGATAGCCGCAATTCCGCCCAATAGCACGGGCTTCATCCTGCCCTGCTTTTCCGCGACGATGATGGCCGGCACCATCATCACGAACGCGAGCCCCATCACCGGCAGATAAACCTGCCAGTGCGACGCGACGGGCAGCCCGCCGTCCACGAGCAGGCGCGGCACGACGAGAAAAAGCGCGGTTTGCGTCGCATGCAGCACGAGCACGCCGAAGTTCAGGCGCAGCAGCTCGACGTTGTGCAGCACTTCGGCGAACGGCGCGGGCACGTGCACGGGCCGCGGCGCGTCGGGCACGACCCACAGCACGACGCCGATCGCGGCCACCGACAGCGCGCCGACGATCGCGAAGAGCCCGCTCATCCCCACCCAGTGGAACACGATCGGCGCGCCGACGATCGCCACCGCGAACGACATGCCGATCGAGCCGCCCACCATCGCCATCGCCTTGGTCCGGTTGTGCTCGGAGGTCAGATCGGCGATGAACGCGAGCACCGCCGACGATACCGCCCCCATTCCCTGGATGACCCGGCCGACGATGATCCACGTGATGTCGTGCGCGAACGCCGCGACGAAGCTGCCGAGCGCGAAGATCAGCAGGCCCGCGGCGATCACCGGCTTGCGCCCGAACTTGTCCGATGCCCAGCCGTAGAAGATGTAAAGGAGCGATTGCGTGACGCCGTAAGCGCCGAGCGCGATGCCGACGAGCACGACGTTCTCGCCGCCGGGAATCGTCTTCGCGTAGACGGAGAACACCGGCATGATCATGAACAGGCCGAGCATGCGCAGCGCGAAGATCGCCGCGAGCGACGTGGTCGCGCGCAGCTCGGGCGCGCTCATGCGAGTGGAGGTAGCGGACGGATTGGACATCGGGCGTGTGTTCGATTGAATCGGTGGTCCGCCCGCTGCCGGGCGGCGGAAGATCCGGGGCCGGCCGCCTGCCGCCGCGCGCCGCCCTGGTGCGGCCCGGGCGTCGCGTAAGCCCGCTGCCGGAGGGCGCGGGAATTGGTTGGGAGCCTGAAACGACGGACTCGAAAAGTCGTTATAGTAGCAGGTTTGGTTCTCTCGTCTTCCGCCGGGTTCATGGAACAAATTCGTATCCGTGGGGCGCGCACCCACAACCTGAAGAACGTCAATCTCGACCTTCCGCGGCACAAGCTGATCGTGATCACCGGGCTCTCGGGCTCCGGAAAATCCTCGCTCGCGTTCGACACGCTGTACGCCGAAGGGCAGCGGCGCTACGTCGAAAGCCTGTCGGCCTATGCGCGCCAGTTCCTGCAGTTGATGGAGAAGCCCGACGTCGACCTGATCGAGGGCCTGTCGCCCGCGATCTCGATCGAGCAGAAGGCGACGTCGCACAATCCGCGCTCGACGGTCGGCACCGTCACCGAGATCCACGACTACCTGCGGCTTTTGTACGCACGGGTCGGCACGCCCTACTGCCCGGATCACGAAATTCCGCTCGAGGCGCAAAGCGTGTCGCAGATGGTGGACGCGGCGCTCGCGCTGCCCGAGGAAACCCGGCTGATGATCCTCGCGCCCGTCGTCGCGAACCGCAAGGGCGAGCACGCGGAGCTGTTCGACGAGATGCAGGCGCAGGGCTTCGTGCGCTTTCGCGTGCGCTCGGGCGGCGGCGCGGCGAACGAAGGCGCCGCGAAGATCTACGAAGTCGATTCGCTGCCGAAGCTCAAGAAGAACGACAAGCACACGATCGACGTCGTCGTCGACCGCCTGAAGGTGCGCCCGGACATGAAGCAGCGGCTCGCCGAATCGTTCGAGACCGCGCTGCGCCTGGCCGATGGCCGCGCGATCGCGCTCGAGATGGATACCGACCGCGAGCACCTGTTCAGCTCGAAGTTCGCGTGCCCGATCTGCTCGTACTCGCTGCAGGAGCTCGAGCCGCGCCTGTTCTCGTTCAACAACCCGATGGGCGCGTGCCCGGAATGCGACGGCCTCGGCCAGATCACCTTCTTCGATCCGAAGCGGGTCGTCGCGCACCCGTCGCTGTCGCTCGCCGCGGGCGCGGTCAAGGGCTGGGACCGCCGCAACCAGTTCTACTTCCAGATGCTGCAAAGCCTCGCGGCGTTCTACGATTTCGACATCGACACCGCGTTCGAGGATCTGCCCGAGAAGATCAGGAAGATCCTGCTGTACGGCTCCGGCAAGCAGACGATCCTGTTCTCGTACATCAACGAGCGCGGCCGCACGACGATCCGCGAGCACGTGTTCGAAGGGATCATTCCGAACCTCGAGCGCCGCTACCGCGAAACCGATTCGGCCGCCGTGCGCGAGGAACTCGCGAAGTACCAGAACAACCAGCCGTGCCCGTCGTGCGACGGCACGCGCCTGCGCCGCGAGGCGCGCTTCGTGCGCGTCGGCCAGGGCGACTACGCGCGCGCGATCTTCGAGGTGAGCAGCTGGCCGCTGCGCGACGCGCTCGGCTACTTCGACGGCTTGACGCTCGACGGCGCGAAGCGCGAGATCGCCGACAAGGTGATCAAGGAAATCGTCGCGCGGCTCACGTTCCTGAACAACGTCGGCCTCGATTACCTGTCGCTCGAGCGCAGCGCCGAGACGCTCTCCGGCGGCGAGGCGCAGCGCATCCGGCTCGCGTCGCAGATCGGTTCGGGGCTGACCGGCGTGATGTACGTGCTCGACGAGCCGTCGATCGGCCTGCACCAGCGCGACAACGATCGCCTGATCGGCACGCTCAAGCATCTGCGCGACCTCGGCAACTCGGTGATCGTCGTCGAGCACGACGAGGACATGATCCGCACGGCCGACTATGTTGTCGACATGGGCCCCGGCGCGGGCGAGCACGGCGGCATGATCGTCGCCGAAGGCACGCCGAAGCAGGTCCAGGCGAACGGCGATTCGCTCACGGGCCAGTATCTCGTCGGCAAGCGCACGATCGAATACCCGGACGAGCGGATCTCGCCCGATCCGCAGCGCATGCTGCGCATCGTCGACGCGCACGGCAACAACCTGAAGCACGTCGATCTCGATCTGCCGGTCGGCCTGCTGACCTGCATCACCGGCGTGTCGGGCTCCGGCAAGTCGACGCTCATCAACGATACGCTGTACAACGCGGTCGCGCGCCACCTGTACGGCTCGGCGACGGAGCCGGCGCCGCACGAGTCGATCGAGGGCCTCGAGCACTTCGACAAGGTCATCAACGTCGATCAATCGCCGATCGGCCGCACGCCGCGCTCGAACCCGGCCACCTACACGGGCCTGTTCACGCCGATCCGCGAGCTGTTCGCGGGCGTGCCCGCATCGAAGGAGCGCGGCTACGATCCGGGCCGCTTCTCGTTCAACGTGAAGGGCGGCCGCTGCGAGTCGTGCCAGGGCGACGGCGTGCTGAAGGTCGAGATGCACTTCCTGCCCGACGTCTACGTGCCGTGCGACGTGTGCCACGGCAAGCGCTACAACCGCGAGACGCTCGAAGTGCAATACAAGGGCAGGAACATCAGCGAAGTGCTCGACATGACGGTCGAGCACGCGTACGAGTTCTTCAGCGCGGTGCCCGTGGTCGCGCGCAAGCTGAAGACGCTGCTCGACGTCGGCCTCGGCTACATCCGCCTCGGCCAGTCGGCGACGACGCTCTCGGGCGGCGAGGCGCAGCGCGTGAAGCTGTCGCTGGAGCTCTCCAAGCGCGACACGGGCAGAACGCTCTACATCCTCGACGAGCCGACGACCGGCCTGCACTTCCACGACATCGCGCTGCTGCTCGAGGTGATCCACCGGCTGCGCGACCAGGGCAACACGGTCGTGATCATCGAGCACAACCTCGACGTGATCAAGACGGCGGACTGGGTGATCGACCTGGGGCCGGAAGGCGGCGCGGGCGGCGGCCAGATCATCGCGCAGGGCACGCCCGAGCAGGTCGCGAAAACGAAGGCGAGCTTCACCGGCAAATACCTCGCGCCGCTCCTGAAGCGCAAAAAGTAGGCGGAATGCGGCCGGCCGGGCGAGCGCCCGGCGGCCGCCCCGGCCGCGCGTGGATCGCGCGCCGCCGCGCGAGCGTGCGCCGCCGATGCGGCGCCAAAATCTTCCTTACAACATCCTAATATTCAGGCCGATAATCGTTGCTATACTCGCGACGATGCAAGGTTACGCCCGCTTGCGGCCACAAGCGCGCCGAGTAGCCTCCGAATACAGGGATAGTCATGGAGAAGCAATCTGAGCCGACGCGCGAGCCGCAAGCACGCGAACCGCACTTGCGCAGCGTCCGGCTGACGAGCGATTTCAGCCTGCCGAAGCTTTCGGCGATCGAGATCGGCAGCTACCTCCTCGCCCTCTTCGGCCTGTGGCTCGTCCTGCGTCTGAAGCTGCTGGGCGGCCTCCTCGCCGGCCTCCTCGTCTATCAGCTCGTCCACATGATCGCGCCCGCGATCGAGCGCCACATGTCGAGCCAGCGCGCGCGCTGGGTCGCGGTCGTGCTGCTGTCGACCGCGATCGTCGGCGGCCTCGCGGGCCTCACGATCGCGGTCATCGAGCATTTCGAGCACACGGTACCGAACGCGCAGAACCTGCTCGGCCAGGTGATGCAGATCGTCGATCAGGCGCGCACGCGCACGCCCGAGTGGATCTCGAACCTGCTGCCCGTCGACGCCGAGCAGATGCGCGCGAAGGCCGCCGGCCTGATGAACCGGCACATGGATCAATTGCAGCAAGGCGGCAAGAGCGTCGCGCGCGGCTTCGGGCACGTGCTGTTCGGGATGATCATTGGCGCGATGATCGCGATCGGCATCGATCGCCACAAGCTGCGCCAGCCGCTGTCGACCGCGCTCGTCGCACGGATCTCGCGCTTCTCCGACGCGTTCCGCCGGATCGTGTTCGCGCAGATCAAGATCTCCGCGCTCAACGCGTTCTTCACCGCGATCTACCTGCTCGTCGCGCTGCCGATCTTCCATCAGCGGCTGCCGCTGTCGAAGACGCTCGTGCTCGTCACGTTCATCGCGGGCCTGCTGCCCGTCGTCGGCAATCTGATCTCGAACACGCTGATCGTCGCGGTGTCGCTGTCGGTCAGCATGGGCACCGCGATCGCGTCGCTCGTGTTCCTCGTCGTGATCCACAAGCTCGAATACTTCCTGAACGCGAAGATCATCGGCGGCCAGATCGAATCGCGCGCGTGGGAGCTGCTGCTCGCGATGCTCGTGATGGAGGCCGCGTTCGGCGTGCCCGGCGTGATCGCCGCGCCGATCTTCTATGCCTACGTGAAGCGCGAGCTGATCTACCTGCGCCTCATCTGAGCGCCGCGCGGCGGGCATGCGTTCGCGCTGCCCGCGCGAACGCGCGTCGCCCGCGCATCCTCGTCGCGAACGCACCGCCGCCGTTGCGCGCCCGCCGGCGCGCGGCGTGGGAAAGCAGCGTTCCCGGCCCGCCGTTACCTCTCCCCGACACCCGAAAAATCCAAAAAGAAAGGCCGCATGCGTCATCGAACGCGGCCTTCCTTTTTCGTCCCCGCGCGGCGGCACGCGCCGCCGGCAGCCCGCGCCCGCCTGCCGCACGGCATGCCGGCCCGCGAAAGGCGGGGCGCGCGCCGGCCTAGCGGAACACCACCGTCTTCGTGCCGTTCAGCACGATCCGATGCTCGACGTGCCACTTGACCGCGCGCGCGAGCGTCACGCATTCGACGTCGCGGCCGACGGCCGTCAGCTCGTCCGGCGTCATGCTGTGATCGACGCGCTCGACTTCCTGCTCGATGATCGGGCCTTCGTCGAGGTCGGTCGTCACGTAGTGCGCGGTCGCGCCGATCAGCTTCACGCCGCGGTCGAACGCCTGGTAGTACGGCTTCGCGCCCTTGAAGCTCGGCAAGAACGAGTGATGGATGTTGATCGCGCGCCCCGCGAGCCGCTCGCACAGGGCGGGCGACAGGATCTGCATGTAGCGCGCGAGCACGACGAGATCGGCCGCGTGCCCGTCGATCACCTCGAGCACGCGCGCTTCCTGCGCGGCTTTCGCGTCGGCCGACGCGCCCGCGGCGAGCGGGAGATGATGGAACGGAATGTCGTAACTCGCGGCGAGCTGATAGAAATCCTTGTGGTTCGACACGATCGCCGAGATCTCGATCGGCAACTGGCCCGTGTGGTAGCGGAACAGCAAGTCGTTCAGGCAATGGCCGATCTTCGACACGAGGATCACGACGCGCGGCTTCACCGCCGCGTCGTGCAGCTCCCAGCGCATCGCGAACGCCTCGGCGAGCGGCGCGAACTCGGCGCGCAGGGCGTCGAGCGCGGCCGCCGCGCCGCACGCGCCCGCCTGCTCGAAATGCACGCGCATGAAGAATTCGCCGGTGCGGCTGTCGCCGAACTGCGCCGAATCGAGGATGTTGCTGCCGCGCTCGAGCAGAAAGCCCGAGACCGCGTGAACGATGCCGCGCCGGTCCGGGCACGACAGTTTCAGGATAAAGCTGTGATCGGCCGGCATGACCGCGACTCCCTTCTCAAATTCTCAAATCTTCCGAACAATGCGCCGCGCTCAACCCAAGCCCAGCGGCGGCGGCGCGAACAGCACGTCGATTCCGCGCGCGTCCTCGGGCGCGATCGCGCGGTGACGCAACAGGCTGTCGAGCATCGCGAGGCTCGCGTCGACGGTGGCTTCGCCCGCGCGCAGCCATGCGACGATCTCGTCGACGCCGGCGAGCAGGTGCTCGGCGACTTCGCCGTCCTGGTTATGGGGCACGAAATCGCGCGGCAGCGGCAGGTCGTAGACGAAGATCTGCTCGGCTTGCGTGCCTTCCGGCAGCGAGCGGAGCACATGCGCGACGCGGCCGGGAATCGCGCGCGCGGCGAGCTCCGCCGCGATGCCCGCTTCCTCCCAGCATTCCTTCGCGATCGTGTCCTCGATCCCGAGCCCCCAGCCGATGCCGCCCGCGACGACGTTATCGAGCATGCCCGGATCGGTCGCCTTCGTCGCGCTGCGGCGGCCGAGCCACATCGCAAGCGGCGCCGAAGGCGCATATTCTACGATGCCGTTCAGATGCACCGCATACGTCATCGTACCGAAGAAGCGCGACGCGGCCCGCTCGATGTACGCGAGCGGCGGATCGTCGAAGCGGTTGCGGATCGCGTAGATCTCGTCGCGCCAGCCGACGATCGCGCCTTCGGCGGCGAGCGCGCCGATCGGGCTCGCGAGCGCCATGCTGCGCGCGTCGACGCTGTCGTAGCGCGCGGCAAGCTCGACGCGCCCCGCCGGAAACTCGAACACGTCGGGCCAGCGCGCAAGGCGCGCGACGTCGCCGCGGCGCAGCCAGCCGACCTGCCGGCCGGCGATCGCGAACGGCACGTGCGCGGCCGCATCGAAGCGGCGCGCGGCGGCGATGCAGGCAAACGTCATCGCGCCCCTCCGTCAGTCTTTCAGCGCGACGCGCAGCCCGAGCGCGACGAACGTCGCGCCCGCGAGGCGGTCGAGCCACACGCCGATCGCGCCCGCGCCGACGCCGAACACCGAGAACACGGCGGCCGTCTGCGCCATGAACAGCGCGCCCAGCTCGAGCATCTGCAGCGCGACGGGCTGCGCGCCGTGCGGATCGACGAACTGCGGCAGGAACACGACGAAGAACAGCGTCACCTTCGGATTCAGCAGGTTGCCGATCACGCTCTGGCGAAAGATCGTCGACAGCGGCTGCGGCGCGCGCGCGTGCGCGGTGGCGAGGCCCTTGCTGCGCAGCGCCTTGATGCCGATCCAGATCAGATACGCGCCGCCCGCGAGCTTGAGCAGATGGAACGCGACGGGCGACGAGCGCAGCAGCGCGGCGACGCCGAACGCGGCGAGCGTCGTATGGAACAGCACGCCCGACGCGAAGCCGAGCGCCGCGACGATGCCGGCCGCGCGGCCCTGCGAGATGCCGCGCGCGAGCACCTGCAGGTTGTCGGGGCCGGGCGCGACGGTGATCGCGATCGACGTCGCGAGAAACAGCATGAAGTTCGGCATCGTGGGCTCGCTTGAATCGGTGGCTGAATGGACCGCGCCCGGTGCAGGCGCGGCACGAAACCGGGCACGGCGGCCGGCGCGCGGTCGGCGCGCTCAGTGCCCGGGGAATTCGGTGACCGTGTAGAGCGGCAGGCCGGCTTCGCGCAGCAGCGCCGAGCCGCCGAGATCCGGCAGATCGACGATCGCCGCGCCTTCGACGACGACGGCGCCCAGCCGCTCGAGCAGGTTCTTGCCCGCCATCATCGTGCCGCCCGTCGCGATCAGATCGTCGACGATCACGACGCGATCGCCCGGCTTGCATGCGTCCTCGTGAATCTCGACGGTCGCGGTGCCGTACTCGAGCGCATACGATTCGCGCTGCGTCGCGTACGGCAGCTTGCCGACCTTGCGGATCGGCACGAAGCCGACGGACAGCTCGTACGCGACGATCGGCGCGATGATGAAGCCGCGCGCATCGAGGCCCGCGATGTAGTCGAGCTTCGCGTCGACATAGCGCTCGACGAACAGGTCGACGAGCACGCGCAACGCCTTCGCGCTTTGCAGCGCGGCGTGATGTCGCGAAACATCACGCCGGGCTGCGGCCAGTCCGGCACCGTGCGGATGCGGCTGTGAATGAACTCGACGGGATCGAGCGGCGCGTCCGACGTGGACATCATGAAACTCTCCGAAAAAAACGGCGCTGCAATCTCGCGCCGTTCGTCGATCGCTCGACAACTGAACAAGCGGCGGCCGCCCGGCGTCACGCCACCGCGGCCGATCCGCCTTCGCGCCGATGCCGCGACAGCCGCTCCTCGGCCTGGGCGAGCGCCTCGGGCAACCCGCGCAGCACGACGATGTCGCTCGCGCGCAGCTTCGTCTCGGGGTCGGGTTCGACGCCGCGAATCCCATGCCGGCGGATCGCCGTCACCTCCAGGCCGAGCGCGAACAGCCCCAGCTCGGAGAGCGAGCGGCCGACCGCGTCCGCGCGCGCGTCGACGGGCACCGATTGTAGCCGCACCTGCTCGTGGTCGTCGTCGTCCGCGTCGTCGGCGCCGTGGAAGTAGCCGCGCAGCAGGCTGTAGCGCGCGTCGCGCATCTCCTCGACGCGCCGCACGACGCGCCGCATCGGCACGCCCATCAGCACGAGCGTGTGCGACGCGAGCATCAGGCTGCCCTCGACGATCTCCGGAATCACCTCGGTCGCGCCCGCGGCGAGCAGCTTCTCGAGATCGGCGTCGTCGACGGTGCGCACGATCGCGGGCAGCGTCGGCTCGAGCTCGTGCACGTTGTGCAGCACGCGCAACGCGGACGGCGTGTTCGCGTAGGTGACGGCCACCGCCGCCGCGCGATGGATGCCCGCCGCGAGCAGCGATTCGCGGCGCGCGGCGTCGCCGAACACGACCGATTCGCCCGCCGCCGCCGCGGCCGCCACGCGGTCCGGATCGAGATCGAGCGCGACGTACGCGATCCCCTCCTGCTCGAGCATCCGCGCGAGGTTCTGCCCGGCGCGGCCGTAGCCGCAGATGATCACGTGGCCCTTCTGCTTGATGCTCTGCGTCGCGATGCGCGTCATCTGCAGCGACTGCTGCATCCATTCCGCGGCGGACAGCCGCATCACGATGCGATCCGCGTTCTGGATCAGGAACGGCGCGGCGAGCATCGACAGCAGCATCGAAGCGAGGATCGACTGCAACAGCGTCGCGTCGACGAGATGCCGGTCGAGAATCAGGTTCAGGAGCACGAAGCCGAACTCGCCCGCCTGCGCGAGCCCGAGCCCCGTGCGCATCGCGACGCCGGGCGTCGCGCCGAACGCGCGCGCGAGCCCCGTGATCATCACGCTCTTGAGCAGCACCTGGCCCACGAAGAACGCGAGCACGAGCAACGGATGCCGCCAGATCACGCTCGGATCGAGCAGCATCCCGGTCGTCACGAAGAACAGGCCAAGCAGCACGTCGCGAAACGGCTTGATGTCCTCTTCCACCTGATGCCGATACGGCGTCTCGGAGATCAGCATCCCGGCGATGAACGCGCCGAGCGCGAGCGACAGGCCGAAGCGGTCGGTGATGAACGCGGCGCCGAGCGTGACGAGCAGCAGGTTCAGCACGAACAGCTCCTGCGAGCGCCGCCGCGCGACGACGTTCAGCCAGCGCGTCATGAAGCGCTGGCCGACGATCAGCAGCAGCGCGAGCGCGACGACGATCTTCACCGCCGCGAACCCGAGCGACATCGCGAGATCCTTCGACGATTCGCCGCCGAACGCGGCGATCACGATGAGCAGCGGCACGACGGCGAGATCCTGGAACAGCAGCACGCCGAAGATGTTGCGGCCGTGCTCGGTCTCGATCTCGAGCCGCTCGGCGAGCATTTTCGAGACGATCGCGGTGGACGACATCGCGAGCGCGCCGCCGAGCGCGACGCTGCCTTCCCACGTGATGTGCATCCAGCGCTCGAAGAGCGCGCCCAGCACGAGCGCGATCGCGATCGTGCCGAGCACCTGCGCGAGCCCGAGCCCGAACACGAGCCGGCGCATCGCGCGCAGCTTCGACAACGAGAACTCGAGGCCGATCGAGAACATCAGGAACACGACGCCGAACTCGGCGAGATGCTCGGCGCGCTCGAGGTCGGCCGCGAAGCCGAGCGCATGCGGACCGACCAGGATGCCGACCGTCAGATAGCCGAGCATCGGCGGCAGGTTCAGCGAACGGAACACGACGACGCCCACCACCGAGGCAAGCAGCAGCAGAAGCGTCATTTCGAGCGGGGAAATCACGGGCGAAGCGTCCTCGTTCGTCGACGGCGCCGCGCAACGGACGCCGGGGTGGGCCGGGAGACTACTCGGAAAAGGTGGGCGCAAGGGGCCCGGCGCGGCGAACAAACGCCTTTGCTATACTCCGCGCATGATAGCGAAAATCAATGATGATCGGGCGCTCGCGCTCGCCCGCGACGTGCTCGACATCGAGGCGAACGCCGTGCGCGCGCTCGCCGAGCAGCTCGACGGCGAATTCGTCGCCGCGGTCGGGCTGCTGTTGAACTGCCGCGGGCGCGTCGTCGTGTCCGGCATCGGCAAATCGGGGCATATCGCCCGCAAGATCGCCGCGACGCTCGCGAGCACCGGCACCCCCGCCTTTTTCGTCCACCCGGCCGAGGCGAGCCACGGCGACCTCGGCATGGTCACGAAGGACGACGTGTTCGTCGCGATCTCGAACTCCGGCGAATCGGAGGAGCTCGTCGCGATCCTGCCGCTCATCAAGCGGCTCGGCGCGAAGCTGATCGCGATGACGGGCCGCCCGGCATCGAGCTTGGCGACGCTGTCCGACGTCCACCTGAACGCGGGCGTCGCGAAGGAAGCCTGCCCGCTGAACCTCGCGCCGACGGCGAGCACGACGGCCGCGCTCGCGCTCGGCGACGCGCTCGCCGTCGCGGTGCTCGACGCGCGCGGCTTCGGCTCCGACGATTTTGCGCGCTCGCACCCGGGCGGCGCGCTCGGCCGGCGCCTGCTCACGTACGTGCGCGACGTGATGCGCACGGGCGACGAAGTGCCCGCCGTGCCGCTCGACGCGACGCTCTCCGACGCCCTGTTCCAGATCACCGCGAAGCGCATGGGCATGACGGCCGTCATCGACGACGCGAACCGCGTGGCCGGCATCTTCACCGACGGCGACCTGCGCCGCGTGCTCGAGCGCGACGGCGATTTCCGCCGGCTGCCGATCGTCGACGTGATGACGCGCCATCCGCGCACGATCGCGCCGGATCACCTCGCCGTCGAGGCGGTGGAACTGATGGAGCGCCACCGGATCAATCAGATGCTCGTCGTCGACGAGCGCGGCGCGCTGATCGGCGCGCTCAACATGCACGATCTGTTCTCGAAGAAGGTGATTTGATGTCCGCGCCCCCTGCCACGGCGGCCGAACGCGCGAGCCGCGTGAAGCTGATGATTTTCGACGTCGACGGCGTGCTGACCGACGGCGGCCTCCATTTCACCGCGGCGGGCGACGCGATGAAGTCGTTCAACACGCTCGACGGCCACGGCGTGAAGCTCCTCGGCGAAGCGGGCATCGCGACCGCGATCATCACCGGCCGCCGCTCGGAGGCGCTCGCCGCGCGCGCGAAGGAAATGCGCATCGCGCACCTGCACGAGGGCGTCGAGAACAAGCTCGCCGTGTTCGGCGAACTGCTGCGCGCGCTCGGCCTCGAGCCCGGCGAGTGCGGCTACATGGGCGACGACTGGCCCGACCTCGCGGTGATGCTGCGTTGCGGCTTCGCGGCCGCGCCGGCGAACGCGCATCCGGACGTGATCGCGCGCGCGCATTGGGTCGCCGAGGCCCGCGGCGGTCACGGCGCGGTGCGCGAAGTGTGCGATGCGATCCTGCGCGCGCAGCACCGCTACGACGCGCTGCTCGCGGCCGCCTGCGGAGCCTGAACGGGATGGACGGCAAATTCCGGCTGACCTCGATGATCCCGCTCGCCGCGATGGCGGCGCTCGCGGGCGGCACGTACTGGCTGCTGCAGGCGACGCTGCCGCCGCCCGGCGAGGCCGTCGTGCGGCCGAAGTCGCACACGCCCGACTATTTCGCGGACAATTTCTCCGTCACCGAGCTCGACCAGACGGGCTCGACCCAGTACCGGCTCACGGCCGCGGGCCTCGTCCACTACGAAGACGACGAGACGAGCAACCTCACGCGGCCGGCACTGCGCGCGTTCCAGCCCGGCAAGCCGACCGTGACCGCCACCGCCAAGCGCGGCGCCGTCAACGGCGACGTGTCGATCGTCGATTTGTATGACGATGCGCGGATCCTGCGCGCGGCGGGCGCGGGCGACCCGCCGATGCAGGCGGATTCCCAGCATTTCCGGGTGCTGGTCAACGACGATGTGATCGAGACCGAAAAGCCGGTTAAACTTCAGCGCGGCCTGTCGATCGCGAACGCCGCCGCCGGGATGAAGTACAACAACGTCACCCGGGTCATCGAACTTTACGGCAACGTGCGCGGCACGATCGCCGCTTCCGACACGTCCGGCGGCGCTGCTGGCCAACCCAAGTAACTCACCACGCGGGACTGCATGAACGAATCGTTCCCCTGTTTATTTCCGAGCGGCGCACGCCGCGCCGCGCGCGCGATGGTCGCGGCGGCGCTCGTCGCGGCGCCGCTCGCGGGCCTCGCGCCCGCAGCCCACGCCGAAAAGGCCGACCGCGACAAGCCGATCAACGTCGAAGCGGACAACCTGACCTATGACGACCTGAAACAGGTCACCGTCGCGACGGGCAACGTCGTCATCACGAAGGGCACGATCCTGATCAAGGGCGATCGCGTCGAAGTGCGCCAGGACCCGCAGGGCTACCAGTACGCGACGGCGACGGCCTCCGGCAAGAAACACGCGTCGTTCCGCCAGAAGCGCGAAGGCCTCGACGAATACATCGACGGCGACGCCGAACGGATCGACTACGACGGCAAGCAGGATCTGACCACGCTCACGACGAACGCGACCGTGCGCCGCCTGCAGGGCGTGTCGACCGTCGCCGACACGGTGCACGGCAGCGTGATCACGTACGACGGCCAGCGCGATTTCTACACGGCGCGCGGCGGCAAGGACGTCGCCGGCCCCGGCAACCCGGGCGGGCGCGTGCGCGCGATGCTCACGCCGAAGAACAGCGGCCCGGCGCCGCTGTCCGGCGGCCCCGCGCAG
Organism: Burkholderia mallei ATCC 23344; assembly: GCF_000011705.1. NCBI lineage: Bacteria > Pseudomonadati > Pseudomonadota > Betaproteobacteria > Burkholderiales > Burkholderiaceae > Burkholderia > Burkholderia mallei. The sequence goes on from NC_006348.1 coordinate 3,202,282, forward strand.
CTCGCGCCGTCGAACGACATGCAGGGAGCGCCCAACCCGTGAACGCGCTCCCCAATCGCCAGCCGGCCGGCACGACGAGCTCGCTCGTCGTGCGCAACCTGAAGAAGCGCTACGGCTCGCGCACCGTCGTCAAGGACGTGTCGCTCGACGTGAAGAGCGGCGAAGTCGTCGGCCTGCTCGGCCCGAACGGCGCCGGCAAGACGACGTCGTTCTACATGATCGTCGGCCTCGTGCCGCTCGACGCGGGCGACATCTCGCTGAACGGCAGCCCGATCAGCCTGATGCCGATCCACAAGCGCGCGTCGCTCGGCCTGTCGTACCTGCCGCAGGAAGCGTCGGTGTTTCGCAAGCTGACCGTCGAGCAGAACGTGCGCGCGGTGCTCGAGCTGCAGCACGACGAAAACGGCAAGCGGCTGTCGAAGGACGCGATCGGCGCGCGCACGGAGGCGCTGCTCGAAGAGCTGCAGATCGCGCATCTGCGCGAGAATCCGGCGCTGTCGCTGTCGGGCGGCGAGCGCCGCCGCGTCGAGATCGCGCGCGCGCTCGCGAGCAATCCGAGCTTTATCCTGCTCGACGAGCCGTTCGCGGGCGTCGACCCGATCGCGGTGCTCGAGATCCAGAAGATCGTGAAGTTCCTGAAGCAGCGCAACATCGGCGTGCTGATCACCGATCACAACGTGCGCGAGACGCTCGGCATCTGCGATCACGCGTACATCATCAGCGACGGCTCGGTGCTCGCGTCCGGCGCGCCGAAGGAAATCATCGAAAACGAAAGCGTGCGGCGCGTCTACCTCGGCGAGCACTTCCGCATGTAGGCAAAGCGGGACACGATCCCGCGGCCGCCCTTTCCGCGGCGCGATCCGCGCCGCCTCACCGCCCGCCCGGCTCGCGCCGCGCGTGCGCGTCCCGCGCGCCAAGCGTCATCCCGAATGCCTCAACGCGCCGCCCTCGTGGCAAACTTCCGGTATGAATCCCTTTTTGCCATGAAAGCCAGTCTTCAACTTCGCCTGTCGCAGCATCTCGCGCTCACGCCCCAGCTTCAGCAGTCGATCCGGCTGTTGCAACTGTCGACGCTCGAACTGCAACAGGAAGTCGCGACGGCGATCGCGCAGAACCCGCTGCTCGAGAACGACGATGACTGGATCGCGAGCCCGTTGCGCGTCGCGGCCGACGGCTCGGTGATCGCGCAGACGCCCGCGTCGTCCGCGCCCGAGCCGATGGCGGGCGCGCCGAACGGCACGGCTGCGACCAATGAGCGCACCGAGCGCGACGAAACCGCCGGCGTCGACGAATACGACAGCTATTCGGCCGACGGCGGCGACGCGAGCCAGTGGAACCTCGACGACTTCGGCCGCTCGCCCGCCGCGTCCGACGACGACGATCTGCCGCCGATGCAGATCCACGAGACGTCGACGTCGCTGCGCGATCATCTGATGGCGCAGTTGCGCGTCACGCAGGCGAGCCCGCGCGATCGCGCGCTCGTCACGTTCCTGATCGAATCGCTCGACGACGACGGCTACCTGAGCGCGTCGCTCGAGGAAGTGCTCGCCGATCTGCCGGCGGAGCTCGAGGTCGACGTCGACGAACTGAACGCGGCGCTCGCGCTCGTGCACAGCTTCGATCCGGCGGGCGTCGGCGCGCGCTCCGCGTCCGAATGCCTGAAGCTGCAGTTGCTGCGCCTGGATCCGTCCCCGACGCGCGCGCTCGCGCTCGATATCGTGTCGCAGCATCTGGAGCTGCTCGCCGCGCGCGATTTCACGCGCCTGCGCAAGCAACTGAAGGCGACCGACGACGCGCTGCGCGACGCGCACGCGCTGATCCGCTCGCTCGAGCCGTTCCCCGGCGCGGCGTACGGCAAGGCCGAAGCCGATTACGTGGTGCCCGACATCATCGTGAAGAAGGCCGGCCAAAACTGGCAGGCGGAACTCAATCCGGAAGTGGTGCCGAAGCTGCGGATCAACAATCTTTACGCGAACATCCTGCGCAACAGCCGGGGCGATCCGAGCGCGGGATCGCTGAAGCAACAGCTTCAGGAAGCGCGCTGGCTGATCAAGAACATTCAGCAGCGGTTCGAGACGATCCTGCGCGTCGCGCAGGCGATTGTCGAGCGTCAGAAGAATTTCTTCGCGCACGGCGAAATTGCGATGCGCCCCTTGGTTTTGCGGGAAATAGCTGATACGCTGGGCCTACACGAGTCGACTGTCTCCCGTGTGACAACCGGCAAGTACATGCTGACCCCGTTCGGCACACTTGAATTTAAGTACTTCTTCGGATCGCACGTATCGACAGACACCGGAGGTGCCGCGTCGTCGACAGCGATCCGCGCCCTCATCAAACAACTGATAGGAGCCGAAGACCCCAAATCCCCTCTTTCGGACAGTCGCATAGCCGAGCTGCTAGCGGAACAAGGGTTCGTGGTCGCGCGCCGCACGGTTGCCAAATATCGCGAAGCCCTCAAGATCCCGGCGGTGAATCTGCGCAAGTCTCTGTAGCCCGTCGCCCGCCGGCGGGCGTTTTCCGGCCGCCGCATCGTCGACGGCAAAGCCGCCGACCGACACCTGCTCGCCGCGGGCGTCGGCAACGAAAATCGGCAGGCATGCCGCCTCTATGCGGAAGGTGGTCATTAGCTTGGAGAAGCACTATGAACCTGAAGATCAGTGGACACCATCTCGAAGTCACGCCTGCTATCCGCGAATACGTGATCACCAAGCTCGACAGGGTGCTACGCCATAGCGATCAGGTCATCGATGGCGCCGTGATCCTCACGGTCGACAATCACAAAGAGAAGGACAAGCGGCAAAAGGCCGAAATCACGCTGCATCTGAAGGGCAAGGACATCTTCGTCGAAAGCGCGAACGGCGACATGTATGCGGCGATCGATCTGCTGATCGACAAGCTCGACCGTCAGGTCGTCAAGCACATGGAGCGCCTGCAGACGCATGCGCACGAGCCGCTCAAGCACCAGCAGGCCGCCGAGCAGATCGAGCTTCCGCCGCAATGATCGCGGCGCGACAGCGCCAGCCGAACCGCCCGCCTCGACGGGCGGTTTTTTATTGTGCAAACCGCTGTGACGCGACGCGGATGCGCCGCGATCCGGGCGATTCCCGGCATGTCGCGCGGTGCGCGGCGCAGTCTGCAGTGCTCTATAATGTCTCGGTTATTACCGGGGGCGACGAGCCGGCTCGCCGCGCTTCACAGGTCTCCGTCGCCTAACGCCGTCCTTTTTGACCGACATGGAAAATCAGTCCGCCGCGAGGAGACCCCAGGCCGCCCCTACGCCTGCCAACATGAATCGCCTAGCCAAAATCCTGCCTTTGGAGAACGTCGTCATCGACCTCTCCGTCACCAGCAAGAAACGCGTCTTCGAACAGGCCGGCCTGATCTTCGAGAATCAGAACGGCATCGCGCGCAGCACCGTCACCGACAATCTGTTCGCACGCGAACGTCTCGGTTCGACGGGCCTCGGCGAGGGCGTCGCCATTCCGCACGGCCGGATCAAGGGGCTCAAGCATCCGCTCGCCGCCTTCGTGCGGCTCGCCGAGCCGATTCCGTTCGAGGCGCCCGACGGCCAGCCCGTGTCGCTGCTGATCTTCCTGCTCGTGCCCGAGCAGGCGACGCAGGCGCACCTCGAAATCCTTTCCGAAATTGCCCAGCTGCTGTCCGATCGCGACACGCGCGAGCGTCTGCACACCGAACCGGACCGCGACGAGTTGCATCGACTCCTGACTCAGTGGCAACCTTAGGCTGATCGGGGCGGTTCGTTCCCCATTGCGTCGCGGCCCGCGCCGCCGAGCCGAGCCGCCCGCCGCCGGGCCGGCGCAGCAACCGTCGTTGCTGCGTCAGGGCGCCGGCTCCTTGGAGTGACGGACTCATGGATACGTCCAGCATCAACGCCCAGAGCATCTTCGACGACAACGCAGCCATGCTGAAGCTCAGCTGGCTGACGGGGCATGAAGGCTGGGAACGCGGTTTTTCCGCCGACACGGTTGCGAACGCGACGTCGAGCGCCGATCTCGTCGGCCACCTGAACCTGATCCACCCGAACCGGATCCAGGTGCTCGGCGAAGCCGAGATCGACTACTACCAGCGCCAGACCGACGAAGACCGCTCGCGCCACATGGCCGAGCTGATCGCGCTCGAGCCGCCGTTTCTCGTCGTCGCGGGCGGCGCCGCCGCGCCGCCCGAGCTCGTCCTGCGCTGCACGCGCTCGTCGACGCCGCTGTTCACGACGCCGATGTCGGCCGCCGCGGTGATCGACAGCCTGCGCCTGTACATGTCGCGCATCCTCGCGCCGCGCGCGACGCTGCACGGCGTGTTCCTCGACATTCTCGGCATGGGCGTGCTGCTGACGGGCGATTCGGGCCTCGGCAAGAGCGAGCTCGGCCTCGAGCTGATCAGCCGCGGCCACGGCCTCGTCGCCGACGACGCGGTCGATTTCGTCCGACTTGGCCCCGATTTCGTCGAAGGGCGCTGCCCGCCGCTGCTGCAGAACCTGCTCGAAGTGCGCGGCCTCGGCCTGCTCGACATCAAGACGATCTTCGGCGAAACCGCGGTGCGCCGGAAAATGAAGCTCAAGCTGATCGTCCAGCTCGTGCGCCGGCCCGACGGCGAATTTCAGCGGCTGCCGCTCGAAAGCCAGACGGTGGACGTGCTCGGCCTGCCGATCAGCAAGGTGACGATCCAGGTCGCCGCGGGCCGCAACCTCGCGGTGCTCGTCGAGGCGGCGGTGCGCAACACGATCCTGCAACTGCGCGGCATCGATACGCTGCGCGACTTCATGGACCGCCAGCGCCTCGCGATGCAGGATCCGGACAGCCAGTTCCCCGGCAAGCTCGTGTAACCCGCGTAACCCGCGCCGGCTTCGCGCCTGCCACGCTTGCGCAACGAGCCGGTGCTATGATGAAACGTCAGGATTTCCTCTTTCCATGCGCATTGTCCTCATCACCGGCATCTCCGGCTCCGGCAAGTCCGTCGCGCTGAACGCGCTCGAGGACGCGGGCTACTATTGCGTCGACAACCTGCCGCCGCACGTGCTGCCCGAGCTCGCCCGCTACCTCGCGCACGAAGGCCAGAACCGGCTCGCCGTCGCGATCGACGCGCGCTCGAGCGCATCGCTCGACGAAATGCCGGGCCTCATCCGCGCGCTGTCGCACGAGCACGACGTGCGCGTGCTGTTCCTGAACGCGAGCACGCAGGCGTTGATCCAGCGCTTCTCCGAGACGCGCCGCCGCCATCCGCTGTCGGGCTCGCCGTCGCACGACGCGGACGTCGGCCTTCTCGTGTCGCTCGAGGAAGCAATCGAGCGCGAGCGCGAGCTCGTCGCGCCGCTCGCCGAGTTCGGCCATCAGATCGACACGAGCAACCTGCGCGCGAACGTGCTGCGCACGTGGGTCAAGCGCTTCATCGAGCAGAAGAACGACGATCTCGTGCTGATGTTCGAATCGTTCGGCTTCAAGCGCGGCGTGCCGCTCGACGCCGATTTCATGTTCGACGTGCGCGCGCTGCCGAACCCGTACTACGACCACGAGCTGCGCCCGCTCACCGGGCTCGACCAGCCGGTCGTCGCGTTCCTCGACGCGCTGCCCGTCGTCCATCAGATGCTCGACGACATCGAGACGTTTCTCGTCAAGTGGCTGCCGCATTTCCGCGAGGACAATCGCAGCTACCTGACCGTCGCGATCGGCTGCACGGGCGGCCAGCATCGATCGGTGTTTCTCGCGGAGACGCTTGCCGCGCGTCTGTCGCGGCAGGCCAGCGTGATCGTGCGGCATCGTGACGCGCCCGTCGCCGTGGACGCGTCGTCGCGGCTCGTGACCTAGCGCCGCTCACCTTTTCCGGGCCCGCCATGTCCTCTCTGTCGACCACGCTCATCGATTTGCCGCTCTTCCCGCTGCATACGGTGTTGTTCCCGGGAGGGCTGCTGCCGCTGAAAGTCTTCGAAGCGCGTTATCTGGACATGGCGCGCGCCTGCCTGCGCGACGACGCGCCGTTCGGCGTGTGCCTGCTGAAGAGCGGCCCGGAGGTCGCTCAGGAAGGCGAAGTATCGGTACCCGAGACGATCGGCTGCATGGCGCGGATCGTCGAATGCGATACCGGCGAATTCGGGATGCTGCTCCTGCGCACGATCGGCACGCAGCGCTTCGAGCTGCTGTCGCATCGGGTCGAGGCAAACGGCCTGCTCGTCGGCATCGCCGAGCCGATGCAGGAAGACATCCCGCTCGAGGGCGACAGCGCGCTCGCGCAATTCGGCGCGTGCGCCGAAGCGCTCGAGCGGATCGTCGAGGTGCTGCGCAGGTCCGACGCCGAGCTGCCGTTCGCGGAGCCGTTCCGCTTCGACGACCCGACATGGGTGTCGAACCGGCTCGCCGAAGTGCTGCCGCTCGATCTGCGCGCGCGGCAGAAGCTGATGGAATTCCCCGATGTCGGCGCGCGCATCGACGCCGTGCATCGGGAGCTGAATCGGCACGGGTGGCTGTAGGCGCGCAGCGGCGCGCCGGTTGACGCGCGGTTCGCGGCAAGGCCCGCGCAACGCGTGTGGGGTGCGCGGCGCGTGCGGTGGAAATCGTGCGTCGAACGGGGCATCGAATGCCGGATTTCGAGCCTTGATCGCGTCCCGGCCCCGAGCCCTGAGCCCCGCGCGCGCTCAAGCCCGCATCCGCGCTCGAAGCGGGCTTCGCGTTCGCTTATCGCCTCCTGCGCAATCGCGTCGAACATCGCGCCATCGCGAAAGCGGTCGGGCCGCGCCGCCTGCGCGCCGTCCGCATGCCGCCGTGCCCCGCGCGCATTCACCGCGCGCCGGGCTGCGGGCGCGGGCGGCGGAACGCGGCGCCATCCGTGTTCCGCGTCGGCACCGCGCCTGCCGCCCTTACAGCAGCGGTCCGCTCAAACCGTCGAGCAACTTGCGCACGGGCGCGGGCACGCCGTACGCGTCGAGCCTGTCGAGCAAGACCCAGGCGGTCTCGTCGTCGGCCGCCGGCGGCGCGCCGCCGGCCGCGCCGTCGAGCTCGGCGAGCCGCGGCTCGATCTCGAGCCTGAAGTGCGTAAACGTATGCGTGAGCGGCGCGAGCGGCACGAGCGCCGCGCCGCCGAATTCGCGCGCGCGCCGCGCGAGCGCCGCGTCGCCGTCCGCCTCGGGCAGGCTCCATAAGCCGCCCCAGATGCCGGCGGGCGGACGCCGCTGCAGCAGCACCGCGTCGCCGTCGCGCAGCACGAGCATCCACGTGCGGCGCGTGGGCACCGCCTTCTTCGGGCGCGCGGCGGGCAGCTCGCGCTGCCGGCCGCTGCGTTGCGCGACGCACTCGCCCGCGAACGGGCAGCGCCCGCATTCGGGCTTGCCGCGCACGCAGAGCGTCGCGCCGAGATCCATCAGGCCCTGCGTGTACGCGGTGACGTCGGTTGGCTCGGCCGCGTCGGGCAAAAGCGCCTCGGCGAGCGCCCACATCTCGTTCTCGATGCGCTTGTCGCCCGGGAAGCCTTCGACGCCGAACACGCGCGCGAGCACCCGTTTCACGTTGCCGTCGAGAATCGTCGCGCGCGCGCCGAACGCGAACGATGCGATCGCCGCGGCCGTCGAGCGGCCGATGCCCGGCAGCTCGGCGAGCGCCTCGGGCGACGCCGGAAACGCGCCGCCGTGCCGCTCGACGACCGCCTGCGCGCAGCGGTGCAGATTGCGCGCGCGCGAGTAGTAGCCGAGCCCGGCCCACAGCGCCATCACGTCGTCGATCGGCGCGGCCGCGAGCGCGGCCACATCCGGATAGCGCTCGAGAAAGCGCACGTAATACGGCACGACGGTCGACACCTGCGTCTGCTGCAACATGATCTCCGACAGCCAGATCCGGTACGGATCGCGGGTGTTCTGCCACGGCAGGTCGTGGCGGCCGTGCTTGCGCTGCCACGCGATCAGCGTCGGCGCGAAGGCCGAATGAAGCGGCGTGATGACGGGCGGCGCGGGTGGAATGCGGGGCGGTTTCAAGTTCTTAACGCTGACAATTCGGACAGAAATAGGTGGATCGCTGCCCCTGGACGATCTGGCGGATCGGCGCGCCGCAGACGCGGCACGGCTCGCCCGCGCGATCGTAGACGAAGCAGTCGAGCTGGAAATAGCCGCTCTCGCCGTTGCTGCCGACGAAGTCGCGCAGCGTGCTGCCGCCGCGCTCGATCGCGTCGGCGAGCGTCGCGCGCACCGCGTCGGCGAGCCGCTCGTAGCGCGGCAGCGATACGCGCCCCGCCGCCGTGGTCGGCCGGATGCCCGCGCGAAAGAGGCTCTCGGACGCATAGATGTTGCCGACGCCGACGACGATGTCGCCCGCGAGCAGCGCCTGCTTGACGGACACCGTGCGCCCGCGCGTGCGGCCGAAGAGGAGCGCGGCCGAGAACGGCTCGACACCGAGGCTCGCGAGCAGCGGATGCGCGTGCACGTCGCCCGCGTCGCGCGGATGCCAGAGCACCGCGCCGAAACGGCGCGGATCGCGAAAGCGCAGCACGAATTCGTCGAAAATCCAGTCGACGTGATCGTGCTTCGCCGGCGCGGGCGGCGGCGCGTCGTTCGGCAGCACGCGCAGCGTGCCCGTCATGCCGAGATGGACGATGAACCAGCCGGCGTCGACTTCGAACAGCAGATACTTGCCGCGCCGCTCGACGCGCAGCACCTCGCGCGATCGGAGCATCTCGGCGAAGCCGGCGGGCACGGGCCAGCGCAGCATGGCGGTGCGCACGTCGACGCGCTCGACGCGCCGCCCGGCGACGAACGGCTCGATGCCCCGGCGCGTAACCTCGACTTCCGGCAACTCTGGCATGTTTTACGGGTCTCTATCTGGCTAATGGCGATGGTGCGCGTATTGTAGCGAGCGCGTTACAATCGGCTGAAACATTGAACGGATTTCCATGACCTTGCCCTTGAAGCTGTCCCAGAAGCGCCTTGCCGCTGCGCGCGGCCCGCGCGCCGTTCCGGTGCGCCGCGCGATCGGCGCCGCGCTCGTCGCGGCGTGGGCGCTCGCCGCGCTCCCCGCTCACGCGCAGGACGACGCAGGCGACGACGCCCCCCAGGCCGCGTTCGCGTCGGCGCTACCGGAAGAGCAGAAGGATCTGCCGAACGTCGCGCTGACGAGCCAGATCGTCTACCAGGTGCTCGCGGCCGAGGTCGCGCTGCAACGCAGTCTTCCCGCGCCAGCCTATCAGACCTACCTCGCGCTCGCGCGCGACACGCGCGATCCGCGGATGGCGCAGCGGGCGACCGAGATCGCGCTCGCCGCGCAGAGCCCGGCGGACGCGCTGACGGCCGCCAATCTGTGGCGCGAGTATTCGCCGGGTTCGCAGCGCGCCGCGCAGGTCGACGCCGCGCTCCTCGTGCTCGGCGGCAAGCCGGCCGAAGCGCAGCCGATGCTCTCGCAAGAGCTCGCCCGCGCGACCGGCGAGAATCGCGGCCAGGCGATCATCGCGCTGCAGGCGCTGCTCGCGCGCGGGCCGAACCGCGTCGGCGGCCTGACGGTGCTCCAGGATCTGCTGAAGAACGACATGGGCCGGCCCGAGGCGCGGCTCGCGATCGCGCGCCAGCAACTCGCCACCGACGACAAGGACGGCGCGACGCAATCGCTGAAGGAAGCGCTGCGCATCAAGCCCGATTATCTGCCGGCGGCGCTGATGCTGTCGCAGATGGGCCCGGGCGAGCGCGCGGCCGGAATCGCGTCGTTCGAGAAGTTCGTCCAGCAGAATCCGAAATCGCGCGACGGCCGCCTCGCGCTCGCGCAACTGTATCTCGCCGACGATCGCCTCGACGACGCGCAAAAGCAGTTCGACGCGATGCGCCGCAACGATTCGAGCGACCCGACGCCGCTGATGGCGATCGCGCTCATCAAGATCCAGCAGAAGCACCTCGACGACGCGACGACGTACCTGAAGCAATACGTGAAGGTCGCGCAGAAGAAGCCGGGCGCGGACGTCGGCCAGGCGTACGTGTATCTCGCGCAGATCGCGCTCGACCAGAACAACGAGGCGCTCGCCGCGCAATGGCTCGACAAGGTCGACGAAGCGAGCCAGCAGTACGTACCCGCGCAGGTCACGCGCGCGCAGTTGCTGCAGAAGCAGGGCAAGGCCGACGAAGCGCGCAAGCTGCTCGCGAACCTGCAGGCGTCCGACCCGCGCGACGCCGCGGTGATCGCGCGCACCGACGCGTCGATCCTCTTCACGTCGAAGCGCTACAAGGAAGCCGCCGACCGGCTCGCGCAGGCCGTCGAGGATTTCCCGGACGATCCCGATCTGCGCTACGACTACGCGATGGCGAGCGAGAAGATCGGCCAGTACACGACGATGGAACAGCAGTTGCGCCTGCTGATGCGTGCGCAGCCCGACAATCCGCAAGCCTACAACGCGCTCGGCTATTCGCTCGCGGACCGCAACCTGCGCCTGCAGGAAGCGAGCAAGCTGATCGAGAAGGCGAACTCGCTCGCGCCGAACGACGCGTTCATCATGGACAGCCTCGGCTGGGTCAAGTATCGCCTCGGCGACACGGCGGGCGCGACGGCGATCCTGAAACGCGCTTACGACCTGCAGCCGAACGCGGAAATCGGCGCGCACCTGGGCGAAGTGCTGTGGAGAAGCGGCTCGCGCGACGAAGCGCGCGCCGCATGGCGCGCGGCGCAGAAGCTCGAACCCGACAACGATACGCTCGTGCAGACGCTCAAGCGCCTTCAGGTGAACGGACTTTGACGACGATGCCGCGTTTTGCCCAACCGCGCGCGCGCGGCGTCGCCCTCGTCGTGGCGGCCGCGGCCGCCGTCCTGCTCGGCGCCTGCGCGACGCAGCCGCCGCGCGCGCCCACCGCCGCGCCCACCGCCGCGCCCGACGCCGCGCCCGACGCGCGGCAGACCGAGCAGAATCGCGCGTACACGGGCCGCTTCGCGGTTCAGTACCAAGACCCGCTCGGCAATCCGCGCAACGTCTACGGCAATTTCGACTGGCAGGAGCAGGGCACGAACGTGTCGCTCGAACTGCGCAGCCCGCTCGGCCAGACGCTTGCGATCGTGAAATCCGCGCCGGGCGGCGCGTCGCTCGAACTGCCGAACCGTCAGCCGCAATTCGCGCCGGACGTCGGCGAACTGATGCAGCGCGCGCTCGGCTTCGCGCTGCCGCTCGACGGCCTGCGCTACTGGCTGTTGCCGACGCCGTCGCCGACGACGCCGGCGACGACGGTGCGCGATCCGCAGGACGGCGCGCGAATCAAGGAAATCCGTCAGGACGGCTGGACCATCGATTACGTCGCATACGCCGACGCGCCCGCCGCCGGCGTGAAGCGCATCAATCTGGCGCGGCAGAAGCCGCCCCTCGACATCAAGCTCGTGCTCGACCGCTGAACGCGCGCTTTTGCCCGACCAAGTTTGCCTAGCATGACCGATACGACCCGCTCGCTGCGCGACTGCCTCGCCCCGGCGAAACTGAACCTGTTCCTGCACATCACGGGCCGCCGCCCGGACGGCTATCACGCGCTGCAAAGCGTGTTCCAGCTGCTCGACTGGGGCGACCGGCTGCACTTCACGCTGCGCGACGACGGCAAGGTCTCGCGCGTGACGGACGTGCCGGGCGTGCCCGAGGAATCCGACCTCGTCGTGCGCGCCGCGTCGCTGCTGAAGGCGCACGCCGGCGCGACGCTGGGCGTCGACATCGAGATCGACAAGCGGCTGCCGATGGGCGCGGGCCTGGGCGGCGGCAGCTCGGACGCGGCGACGACGTTGCTCGCGCTCAACCGGCTATGGCGGCTCGACCTGCCGCGCACCACGCTGCAATCGCTCGCGGTGAAGCTCGGCGCCGACGTGCCGTTCTTCGTCTTCGGAAAAAATGCGTTCGCGGAGGGTATCGGAGAAGCGCTGCAAGCTGTAGAATTGCCGGCTCGCTGGTTCCTGGTTGTGACACCGCGGGTTCACGTGCCGACGGCAGCGATTTTTTCCGAAAAATCGTTGACAAGAGATTCGAAACCCATCACAATTACGGACTTTCTTGCACAGCGCGGCATCGACGCAGGATGGCCAGACAGCTTCGGCCGGAATGACATGCAGCCGGTTGTGACAAGCAAGTACGCGGAAGTTGCAAAGGTGGTCGAATGGTTTTATAATCTGACCCCCGCGCGGATGACCGGCTCTGGAGCGAGCGTGTTTGCAGCGTTCAAGAGCAAGGCTGATGCAGAAGCGGCGCAAGCCAAACTGCCTGCCGGCTGGAACAGCGCAGTTGCCGAGAGCATGAGTGAGCATCCACTCTTCGCTTTCGCGTCATAAAGTTTCGCGCCATCGGATGGCCTACACTTCCGGTGGAGCTCAAAGTTAAGTGTAGGGGAGTCGCCAAGTTGGTTAAGGCACCGGATTTTGATTCCGGCATGCGAGGGTTCGAGTCCTTCCTCCCCTGCCAAAATTTCTTTCCCGCATTTCCCGCCTTAAGCCCGAAGCAGGTGCACGATGAGCAGCCATGACGGCCTGATGGTTTTTACTGGCAACGCCAATCCCGCGCTTGCTCAGGAAGTCGTCAAAATTCTGGGTATTCCCCTCGGCAAAGCAATGGTCAGCCGTTTCTCCGACGGCGAGATCCAAGTCGAAATCCAGGAAAACGTGCGCGGCAAGGACGTCTTCGTCCTGCAATCGACGTGCGCGCCGACGAACGACAACCTGATGGAACTGATGATCATGGTCGATGCGCTCAAGCGCGCATCCGCCGGCCGGATCACCGCCGCCATCCCCTACTTCGGCTATGCGCGCCAGGATCGCCGCCCGCGTTCGGCGCGCGTCGCGATCTCCGCGAAGGTCGTCGCGAACATGCTGGAAATCGCCGGCGTCGAGCGGATCATCACGATGGATCTGCACGCCGACCAGATTCAAGGCTTCTTCGACATCCCCGTCGACAACATCTACGCGACGCCGATCCTGCTGGGCGACCTGCGCAAGCAGAACTACCCGGATCTGCTCGTCGTGTCGCCGGACGTCGGCGGCGTCGTGCGCGCCCGCGCGCTCGCGAAGCAGCTGAACTGCGATCTCGCGATCATCGACAAGCGCCGTCCGAAGGCGAATGTCGCCGAAGTGATGAACATCATCGGTGAAGTCGAAGGCCGCACCTGCGTGATCATGGACGACATGGTCGACACGGCGGGCACGCTCTGCAAGGCCGCGCAAGTGCTCAAGGAGCGCGGCGCGAAGCAGGTGTTCGCGTATGCGACGCACCCGGTGCTCTCGGGCGGCGCGGCCGACCGGATCGCCGCTTCGGCGCTCGACGAACTTGTCGTCACCGACACGATTCCGCTGTCCGCCGAATCGCTCGCGTGCCCGAAGATCCGCGCGCTGTCGAGCGCGGGCCTCCTCGCCGAGACGTTCTCGCGGATCCGCCGCGGCGATTCGGTGATGTCGCTGTTCGCGGAATCGTAAAGCGATCCGCCGCCAAACGGTTTAGCGCAAAAGGCGAAGCGACGAGCTTCGCTTTTTGCACAATCGGCCGGGACCGACGAACCCCCGGCCATCGATCGGGGGCCTCATGCTGTCGCGGGGCCCCGTTTTACTGCCTGGTCGCGGGCAGCACATGGAGAAACACATGAAAGTCGTCGCTTTCGAGCGCCAACAGCAAGGTACGGGTGCGAGCCGCCGCCTGCGCAACGCCGGTAAGACCACGGGTATCGTGTACGGTGGCGAAGCCGCCCCGCAAATGATCGAACTCGATCACAACGCGCTGTGGCACGCGCTGAAGAAGGAAGCCTTCCACTCGTCGATCCTCGATCTCGAGGTGGCCGGCAAGTCGCAACGCGTGCTGCTGCGTGACGTGCAATACCATCCGTTCCGCCAGCTCGTGCTGCACGTGGACTTCCAGCGCATCGACCCGAAGAAGAAGCTGCACACGAAGGCGCCGCTGCACTTCCTGAACGCGGAAACGAGCCCGGCCGTGAAGCTGTCGAGCGCGGTCGTGTCGCACGTCGTGACGGAAATCGAAATCGAGTGCCTGCCGGCCGACCTGCCGGAATTCCTCGAAGTCGATCTGTCGAAAATCGAAGCAGGCCAGTCGCTGCACGCGAAGGACATCGCGCTGCCCAACGGCGTCGCGCTGACCGCGCACGTCGACGCAGAAAACCCGGTGATCGCCTCGGCGACGATTCCGGCCGGCGCCGTGTCGGATGAGGCGGCTGCGGGCGAAGGCGAAACGCCGGCGGCCTAAGCGCCCTTCGGACCGTTTCGCACGACGGTCGACGAGACCCGCCGCGGCTTGCCCGGCGGGTTTTTTCATTTTTGCCGCCCGCGAGGGCGAGCCCTGACGGGCAAGCGTTCATCATGATCAAACTGATCGTCGGCCTCGGCAATCCCGGGGCGGAATACACGGCGACGCGCCACAACGCGGGTTTCTGGCTCGTCGACCAGCTCGCGCGCGAAGCCGGCGCGACGCTGCGCGACGAACGGCGCTTCCACGGCTTCTATGCGAAGGCGCGCCTGTTCGGCGAGGAAGTGCACCTGCTCGAGCCGCAGACGTACATGAATCGCTCCGGCCAAGCGGTCGTCGCGCTCGCGCATTTCTTCAAAATCCTGCCGACCGAGATACTCGTCGCGCACGACGAGCTGGACCTGCCGCCCGGCGCGGCAAAGCTCAAGCTCGGCAGCGGCAGCGGCGGCCACAACGGCCTGAAGGACATCTCCGCACATCTGTCCTCGCAGCAGTACTGGCGGCTGCGGATCGGCATCGGCCATCCGCGCGACCTGATTCCCGAAAGCGCGCGCGCGGGCGCGAAGCCCGACGTCGCGAACTTCGTGCTGAAGCCGCCGCGCAAGGACGAGCAGGACCTGATCGACGCCGCGATCGAGCGCGCGCTCGCCGTGATGCCGACCGCCATCAAGGGCGAGACCGAGCGCGCGATGATGCAGTTGCATCGCAACGGCGCGTAAGCCGCCGCGGGTGCCGCCCGCGCCTGCCGTGCGCGCCCGCCGCGCGCATCGGTTAAGCTCGTCGTTTTAACGCATCAGGAGCCACGTGGTGAGCCGTTACTGGAGCGACATCGTCCGTCAACTCGAGCCGTATGTGCCGGGCGAGCAGCCGGCGCTCGCGCATCCCGTCAAGCTGAACACGAACGAGAATCCGTATCCGCCGTCGCCGCGCGCGCTCGACGCGATCCGGCGCGAGCTCGGCGATACGGGCGAAGCGCTGCGCCGCTATCCGGACCCGGTCGCGCGCAGGCTGCGCGAGACGGTGGCGGCCTATCACGGCATCGCGCCCGAGCAGGTGTTCGCCGGCAACGGCTCCGACGAAGTGCTCGCGCACGCGTTCCAGGCGCTCCTGCAACACGACAGGCCGTTGCGCTTCCCGGACATCACGTACAGCTTCTACCCGACCTATGCGCGGCTCTATCGCGTCGCATACGAGACGGTACCGCTCGCCGGCGATTTCTCGATCGTCGTCGACGACTATCTCGACGACGCCGGCTGCGTGCTGTTCCCGAACCCGAACGCGCCGACGGGCCGCGCGCTGCCGCTTGCCGACATCGAGCGGATCGTCGCCGCCAACCCGAGCTCGGTTGTCGTGATCGACGAGGCCTATGTCGATTTCGGCGCGGAATCGGCCGTCTCGCTGATCGCGCGCTATCCGAATCTGCTCGTCGTGCATACCGTGTCGAAGGCGCGCTCGCTCGCCGGCATGCGCGTCGGCTTCGCGTTCGGCGACGCCGCGCTGATCGACGCGCTCACGCGCGTGAAGGACAGCTTCAACTCGTATCCGCTCGACCGTCTCGCGCAAGTCGCGACGCAAGCGTCGTACGAGGACGAGGCGTGGTTCCAGGCGACGCGCAAGCAGGTGATCGCGAGCCGCGAGCGGCTCGTCGGCGCGCTGGCGGCGCTCGGCTTCGACGTCGTGCCGTCGGCGGCGAATTTCGTGTTCGCGCGCCCTCGTAGCCACGATGCGGCGACGCTCGCCGCGCAACTGAAACAGCGGGAAATTTTCGTGCGGCACTTCAAGCTGCCGCGGATCGACCAGCACTTGCGCATCACGGTCGGCTCGGACGCCGAGTGCGACGCGCTCGTCGCGGCGCTGCGGGAGCTGCTCGCCGCTTAACGTACGACGGGCACGGCGGAGCCGGACGACAGGAACGGGCCGACCCGCGCGGTCGGCCGGCGGGCCGCAGCGATATCGGAACGGTATCGGAACGACGTCGGAACAATACGGCGGCGCGCGGCGAACCGGCACCGCCGCGCTCAGCGAACGGGCGAGGGCCGCGCCGCCGCGCGGCGCGTCACGCGTCGTCCTTCTGCTCGGCGGCGATCAGCGCGCGATACTTCGCCATCAGCTGATCCTTCGTCTCGGGGCGCCCCGGATCCTGCGGGATGCATTCGACCGGGCACACCTGCTGGCACTGCGGTTCGTCGAAATGTCCGACGCACTCGGTGCACTTGTTCGGATCGATCACGTAGATTTCCGGGCCCATCGATATCGCGCCGTTCGGGCACTCGGGCTCGCACACGTCGCAATTGATGCACTCGTCGGTAATCATCAAAGCCATACTGGTCTCACTTCCGCCGGCGCGCGGCCGGCCGCTGCGGGCCGCGCGCCGCGCGCGGGCGCTTACGCGGACGGCCCCTGGGCCATCGCGGCCACCTTCTCCGTCAGCCATTTCTCGACCGACGGGAACACGAACTTGCTGACGTCGCCGCCCAGTTGCGCGATCTCGCGCACGATCGTGCCCGAGATGAACTGGTACTGGTCGGACGGCGTCATGAACATCGTCTCGACGTCGGGCAACAGATAGCGGTTCATCCCCGCCATCTGGAACTCGTACTCGAAATCCGACACCGCGCGCAGGCCGCGCACGATCACGCGCGCGTCGTTCGCGCGCACGAAATCCTTCAAGAGGCCCGTGAAGCCCATCACCTTCACGTTCGGGTAATGGCCCAGCACCTCGTTCGCAATCTTCAGACGTTCCTCGAGCGAGAAGAACGGCTTCTTCGCGCGGCTGTCGGCGACACCGACAACCAGCGTATCAAAAATGCTCGATGCTCGCCGCACGAGATCCTCGTGGCCTCGCGTCAGCGGATCGAACGTACCCGGGTACACGGCGACTACCATGTCGCTCCTCCTGTCATCGAGCAATTGGGGTCACGGCCGGGCGCGTCGCGCGCGGCCGCCGACATGGGCGCACGTCGCGACTGCACGCGGCGCCTCGTTTGGAACGCGCATTATTCATCATTTTCGCGTTGCAGCAAATGATAGTGGACGGCGCCCGCCTTGCCGCGCCGCGCCACCTGCCAGCCGGCGAGCGACGCGTGCGCGGACGGATCGAGCGGGGCGCCCGTCTCGACGTACAGAAAACCGCCCGGCGCGACGAGATTCGGCGCGAGATCGAGCGCGCGCGCGAACGCGGCCGCGTCGCCGAACGGCGGGTCGACGAACACGACGTCGAACGAGCGCGGCGCGAGGCCCGCCGCGATGCGCAGCGCATCGGCTTCCGCGATCTCGATCGCGCGGGCGGCGAGCTTGTCCTTCAGCGCGCGCAGTTGCTGCGCGGCGCGCGGATGGCGCTCGACCATCACGACGCTCGCCGCGCCGCGCGACGCCGCCTCGAAGCCGAGCGCGCCGCTGCCCGCGAACAGATCGAGGCAGCGCCGCCCTTCGAGAGCCTGGCCGAGCCAGTTGAAGAGCGTCTCGCGCACGCGATCGGGGGTCGGGCGCAAGCCGTCCAGATCGAGCACCGGAAGCGGCGTGCGCTTCCAGTCGCCGCCGATGATGCGGATCGTGTGCGGCTTGCCGCGGCCGGCGGCCGGGGCTCGCTGCGCCTGCGGCCGCGCCGGAGAGGAACGGGACATACGAAAGAATTCAATACGGAAGCGTTGGAAACGGAATGAACCGGCTGAAACGGCGCGAGGCACCGCGATGACGCGCACGTTACCACAAGCGGCGCGCCGTCATTCCGCCGCCGCACGGCGAAGCGCGAGCGCCTGATAAAATGCCGGGTTTGCAGCGCGCGTGCCACCGCACGCGCCGCCGGGCTTCCCGCACGAAGCCCCGCCGGCCGGCGCACCCGGCGCCGCGCCCCGCCTCTTCCGCAAGCGAAACCATGTTCAGTTTCTTCAAACGATTCAAGAAAGCGCCCGATGCCGCCCCGGCCGAGCCGCAGCAAGCGCCCGACGCGCCGCGGGACGCTTCCCGCGCACCGGCATCGCCCGACGCCGCGCGAGTCGACGCGCCGGCCGCGCCGCAGCCGCGCGACGAGCGCAGCGAAAACCACGATCGCCCCGAGCACGACGAAACGCCGACCGCCGAGCATTCCCGTTCCGGCGCGCAGCCCGCCGCGCGCGCGACGCCGCCCGCGTCCGCCGCCGCGTCGGAAGCGCCGGTCGGGCAGCCGCGCGCCGCCGCCGCGCGCGCAAGCGAGCCCGCGCCGTCGGTCGTGATGACGGTCACGCCGTCGTCGAACGGCCGCCACGGCGTCGTCGAGACGGTCGAGATCGTGCCGCCGCCCGCGCCCGAGCCGGCCGCGAAGAAATCGTGGATCGCGCGGCTGAAGTCCGGCCTCGCGAAGACGAGCTCGAGCATCACGAACGTATTCGTCAACACGAAAATCGACGACGCGCTCTACGAGGAGCTCGAGACGGCGCTGCTGATGTCCGACGCCGGCATCGACGCGACCGAGCATCTGCTCGACGCGCTGCGCGAAAAGGTGCGCGCGGGCCGCCTCACCGATCCGCAGCAGGTGAAGGACGCGCTGCGCGGGCTGCTCGTCGAGCTGCTGGCGCCGCTCGAGAAGTCGTTCGTGCTCGGCCGCGCGCAGCCGCTCGTGATGATGATCGCGGGCGTGAACGGCGCCGGCAAGACGACGAGCATCGGCAAGCTCGCGAAGCATCTGCAGAGCTTCGATCAATCGGTGCTGCTCGCCGCGGGCGACACGTTTCGCGCCGCCGCACGCGAGCAGCTCGCGATCTGGGGCGAACGCAACAACGTGACCGTCGTCCAGCAGGAAAGCGGCGACCCCGCCGCGGTGATCTTCGATGCGGTCAGCGCCGCGCGCGCGCGCAACATCGACGTGATGATGGCCGACACCGCAGGCCGCCTGCCGACGCAGCTGCATCTGATGGAAGAGCTCCGGAAGGTGAAGCGCGTGATCGGCAAGGCGCACGACGGCGCGCCGCACGAGGTGCTGCTCGTGATCGACGCGAACACCGGCCAGAACGCGCTCGCGCAGGTAAAGGCGTTCGACGACGCGCTCGGCCTCACGGGCCTCATCGTCACGAAGCTCGACGGCACCGCGAAGGGCGGCATCCTCGCCGCGATCGCGCGCCAGCGGCCGATTCCGGTGTACTTCATCGGCATCGGCGAGAAGGTCGAGGATCTGCAGCCGTTCAGCGCGGAGGAATTCGCGGACGCGCTGCTCGGCTAGGCCGCGCGGCCGATCCGTTTGGCGGGGCGCAGCCGCCCCGCCGCGAAACGGGCGCCCTGCGCGAGCCGCACGCCCCGTGCCGGATTCGATGTCCGGCGGCGGGCGGCGCGGTTCGGCAAGGCGCCCGTTTTCTTCGTCGGCGCGCGGCCGACGCGCTCACTCGGCGTCCGGCTGCGCGGCGGGCGCCGTCGCCTTGAACGCGTCGAGCGTCATCGCATGATCGTGGATGCGCTGAATCGTCGGAAACCGCTCGAGGCCGATCGAGAAGCGCTGCGCGTTGAACACCTGCGGCACGATGCACAGATCGGCAAGCGTCGGCGTATCGCCGAAGCACAGCTTGCCCGTGCGCGGATCGCCCGACAGGCGCGCCTCGAGCGACTTGAAGCCGTCCTCGATCCAGTGGCGGTACCACGCGTCCTTCGCGTCGTCGTCCACCTTCAGCGTGTGCTTCAGATACTTCAGCACGCGCAGGTTGTTGAGCGGATGGATCTCGCAGGCGACCTGCAGCGCGATCGCGCGCACGTACGCGCGATCGACGGGCGCCTGCGGCAGCAGCGGCACCGCCGGATACGCTTCGTCGAGATACTCGACGATCGCGAGCGACTGCTGCAGCGGCGCATCGCCGTCGACGAGCGTCGGCACGAGCGCGTCGGGGTTGAGCACGCGATAGTCGTCCGTCAGTTGCTGGCCGCCGTCGCGCAGCAGGTGCACGGGCACGTAGTCGAACGGCAGTTTCTTCAGGTGCAGCGCGATGCGCACGCGAAACGCCGCCGAGCTGCGGAAATAGCTATATAGCTTCATCGGTGTCCTTCATTGTCTCGATCGTCGATCTTCTCGCCGGCGTTCGGGCGCGGCAGGCCGCGCTCGCCGCGAAGCCGACGGGCGAAAAGCCGCCCGCGCCGAACGCCGCGGCAACGGCCGAGAGTGTAACGCGGCGCGCGCCGCGCCGGTTCGCGCCGCCGATCCGGCGGCACTTTGCTGGTGCGCGATTGCTGCAATGCACGCTTCGCGTGCGAAACGGCGCGCCCGCCGTGCGCCGACGCACCACGCATACGCGCGCGATCGCCGCCCCCACCTCGCGGGCCTTTTAAATAGCGGCCAAATAAAAAGTGGCATGGCAATTGCTGTTTTCCGTCCATCGAACATGGGCCCCCACGACAAGCGGCCCCAGTCAGGAGATCCCCGATGCGGAAAATGAAGCTGGTGATGGTCGGCAACGGCATGGCCGGAGTGCGCACGCTCGAAGAATTGTTCAAGCTCGCGCCCGATTTGTACGACGTGACGGTATTCGGCGCCGAACCGCATCCGAACTACAACCGGATCCTGCTGTCGCCCGTGCTCGCCGGCGAGCAGACGCTCGAGCAGATCGTCCTCAACGATTACGCATGGTACGCATCGCACGGCGTCACGCTCCACGTCGGCAAGAAGATCGTGAAGATCGATCGCGTGAAGCGCGTCGTGATCGCCGACGACGGCACCGAGGCCGCATACGACCGGCTGCTGCTCGCGACCGGCTCGAACCCGTTCATGCTGCCCGTTCCGGGCGCGCAGCTCGACGGCGTGCTCGGCTATCGCGACATCGCGGACACGCAGGCGATGATCGACGCCGCCGCGCGGCACACGCACGCGGTCGTGATCGGCGGCGGCCTGCTCGGCCTCGAGGCGGCGAACGGCCTGAAGCTGCGCGGCATGGACGTGACGGTCGTGCACCTCGCGCCGACGCTGCTCGAGCGCCAGCTCGACGCGAAGGCGGGCGACCTGTTGCGTGCGTCGCTGGAGGCGCGCGGGCTGACGTTTCTGATGCCGAAGCAAACGCAGGCGCTCGTCGGCGACGAGCACGGCCGCGTGCGCGCGGTGCACTTCAAGGACGGCGGCGAATGCAAGGCCGACCTCGTCGTGATGGCGGTCGGCATTCGCCCGAACACGGCGCTCGCCGAAAGCGCGGGCCTCTATTGCAATCGCGGGCTCGTCGTCAACGACACGATGCAGACCTACGATCCGCGCATCTACGCAGTCGGCGAATGCGTGAGCCACCGCGGTATCGCGTACGGCCTCGTCGCGCCGCTGTTCGAACAGGCGAAAGTCGCGGCGAACCATCTCGCGCAGTTCGGCATCGGCCGCTACACGGGCTCGGTGACGTCGACGAAGCTCAAGGTCACGGGCATCGACCTGTTCTCCGCGGGCGACTTCCTCGGCGGCGACGATACCGAAGACATCACGCTGTCCGATCCGATCGCGGGCGTCTACAAGAAGCTCGTGATCAAGGACGACAGGATCGTCGGCGCGTGCCTGTACGGCGACACGGCCGACGGCGCGTGGTATTTCAAGCTGCTGCGCGAAGGCCGCAACATCGCGGACATCCGCGAGACGCTGATGTTCGGCGAGACGAGCCTCGGCGACACCGGCCACAGCGGCGCGACGCGCGCGATGACGATGGCCGACGACGCCGAGGTGTGCGGCTGCAACGGCGTGTGCAAGGGCACGATCGTATCGGCGATCAAGGAAAAAGGCCTCTTCACGCTCGACGACGTGCGCAAGCACACGAAGGCGTCGGCGTCGTGCGGCTCGTGCACCGGCCTCGTCGAGCAGATCCTGATGTCGACGCTCGGCGGCGACTATTCGGCGTCGCCGAAGGCGAAGCCCGTATGCGGCTGCACCGATCATACGCATGCCGAAGTGCGCGCGGCGATTCGCGAGCACAAGCTGCTGTCGGTGCCGGAGGCGATGCGCTTTCTCGAATGGCGCACGCCGAACGGCTGCTCGAGCTGCCGCCCGGCGCTCAACTACTACTGCATCAGCACGTGGCCGCACGACGCGAAGGACGATCCGCAGTCGCGCTTCATCAACGAGCGCGCGCACGCGAACATCCAGAAGGACGGCACGTATTCGGTCGTGCCGCGGATGTGGGGCGGCGTGACGAGCGCCGACGAGTTGCGCCGCATCGCCGACGTCGTCGACAAGTACGCGATCCCGACCGTCAAGGTGACGGGCGGCCAGCGCATCGATCTGCTCGGCGTGAAGAAGGAGGACCTGCCCGGCGTGTGGCGCGACCTCGGCATGCCGAGCGGCCACGCGTACGCGAAGGCGCTGCGCACGGTGAAGACCTGCGTCGGCTCCGAATGGTGCCGCTTCGGCACGCAGGATTCGACGCTGATGGGCCAGCAGCTCGAACGCGCGCTGTGGCGGATGTACGCGCCGCACAAGGTGAAGCTCGCGGTGTCCGGCTGCCCGCGCAACTGCGCGGAATCGGGGATCAAGGACGTCGGCGTGATCGGCGTCGATTCGGGCTGGGAGATCTACGTCGGCGGCAACGGCGGCATCAAGACCGAAGTCGCGCA
Source organism: Burkholderia mallei ATCC 23344 (assembly GCF_000011705.1). Taxonomy (NCBI): domain Bacteria; kingdom Pseudomonadati; phylum Pseudomonadota; class Betaproteobacteria; order Burkholderiales; family Burkholderiaceae; genus Burkholderia; species Burkholderia mallei. The sequence goes on from NC_006348.1 coordinate 3,224,989, forward strand.
ATTCTTCTGCAAGGTGAAGACGCACGAGGAGGTGCTCGAATATGCGGGCGCGTTCCTGCAGCTGTATCGCGAGGAAGGCTGGTATCTCGAGCGCACCGTGCACTATCTCGAGCGCGTCGGCCTCGACCACGTGAAGGCGCGCGTGCTCGACGACGCCGAAAACCGCCGCGCGCTGTGGGACAGGCTGCAGTTCGCGCTGAAGGACGAGCCGGACCCGTGGCACGACACGCAGGACGCGAAGGTCGATCTGCGCCAGTTCATCCCGATCGCCGTCGCGCCCGCCGATGCGTGATGCCGATGCGTGACGCGTCGCGCATCGCGCCGCCCGCGCGCCCCGTCAATCACCCAGGAATCCGAATCATGTCCGCCACCCAACCCGAATGGATCGCCGTCTGCCGACTGGACGACATCCCGCCGCTCGGCGCACGCGTCCTCACGCGCGAGGCCGGCATGCCGATCGCCCTCTTTCGCACCGCGAGCGACGCGGTGTTCGCGCTCCTCGACCGCTGCCCGCACAAGGGCGGCCCGCTGTCGCAGGGGATCGTTCACGGCGAGCAGGTCACGTGTCCGCTGCACGGCTTCAATGTCGCGTTCTCGAGCGGCTGCGCGCTGCCGCCCGACGAAGGCTGCACGAGCGTCTTCAGCGTGAAGCGCGACGGCGACACGGTGCTGCTCGAGCGCACCGAGCTCGCGACGCTCGGCGTCGACGACGCGGCGCAGCCGGCTGCGCTCGCATCGCCGGGCGCAGCCGCATGACGGTCGACACGCTCGCGCAGCCCATCGCGCCCTCCACGCCCGGCGCCGTGCGCGAAACGCGCTCGACGTGCTGCTATTGCGGCGTCGGCTGCGGCGTCGTGATCGAAACCCGGCGCGACGCGAACGGCCGCGACACGATCGTCGGCGTGCGCGGCGACCCCGACCATCCGGCGAACTTCGGACGCCTGTGCTCAAAAGGCAGCACGCTGCATCTGACGGCCACGCCCGAACGCTACGCGCAGACGCGCGCGACGCATCCGGAGCTGCGCGCATCGCGCGACGCGACGCGCACGCGCGTGTCGTGGGACGACGCGCTCGAGCACGTCGCGCAGCGCCTCGCGCGCACCGTCGAGCGGCACGGCCCCGACTCGGTCGGCTTCTACATCTCCGGCCAACTGCTGACCGAGGACTACTACGTCTTCAACAAGCTCGCGAAGGGGCTCGTCGGCACGAACAATATCGATTCGAACTCGCGGCTCTGCATGAGCTCGGCCGTCGTCGGCTACAAGAAGACGCTCGGCGCCGACGCGCCGCCGTGCAGCTACGAGGATCTCGATCACGCGCTCACCGTGCTGATCGCGGGCGCGAATCCCGCGTACGCGCACCCGATCCTGTACCGGCGCCTCGAGGCGGCGCGCGCGCGCAATCCGCAGATGAAGGTGATCGTCGCCGATCCGCGCCGCACCGATTCGGCGAGCGACGCGACGCTGCATCTCGCGCTGCAGCCCGGCACCGACACGATGCTGTTCAACGCGATGCTGCACGTGCTGATCTGGGACGGCGCGCTCGATTCCGCGTTCATCGCCGCGCACACGCACGGCTTCGACGCGCTGCGCGACGCGGTGCGCGACGCGACGCCGGCCGCGGCCGCGCAGGTATGCGGGCTGCGCGCGGACGACATCGTGCAGGCCGCGCGCTGGTTCGGCGCGGGGCCGTCGCTGTCGCTGTACTGCCAGGGGCTCAATCAATCGTCGAGCGGCACGGCGAAGAACGTCGCGCTGATCAACCTGCATCTCGCGACCGGCCAGATCGGCAAGCCCGGCGCGGGGCCGTTCTCGCTGACGGGCCAGCCGAACGCGATGGGCGGCCGCGAAGTGGGCGGCATGGCGACGCTCGCGTCCGCGCATCGCGATCTCGCCAACCCGGCCGAGCGCGCGGAAATCGCGCGCCTCTGGGGCGTGCCCGATCTGCCGGCGAAACCGGGCCTGACCGCGGTCGAAATGTTCGAGCGGCTCGCCGAGGGCGCGCTGAAGGCAATCTGGATCGTCTGCACGAACCCCGCGCATTCGATCCCGAGCCAGGCGCTCGCGCGCGCGGGGCTCGAGCGCGCGGAATTTGTCGTGCTCCAGGATGCATACGCGCACACGGGCACCGCGCCGTACGCGGACGTGCTGCTGCCCGCGGCGACGTGGGGCGAGAAGGAAGGCACGGTGACGAACTCCGAGCGGCGCATCTCGCGCGTGCGCGCGGCGACGCAGCCGTACGGCGACGCGCGCGCCGACTGGCGCATCGCGGCGGATGTCGGCCACCGGCTCGAGGCGCGGCTCGCGCCCGGCCGCCCGACGCTCTTTCCGTACGAAGACGCCGAAGCGATATGGAACGAGCACCGCGCGACGACGCTCGGCCGCGACTGCGACATCGGCGGGCTGTCGTGGCCGCTCCTCGCACGCGACGGCCCGCAGCAATGGCCGTTTCCGGCGGGCGCCACGCAGGGTCTCGCGCGCCTGTACACCGACGGGCGCTTTCCGAGCGCCGACGGCCGCGCGCGCTTCGTGCCGACGCCGTATCAGCCGGTCGCCGAGGCCGTCGACGCGCGCTACCGCTTCGCGCTCACGACGGGCCGCCTGCGCGACCAGTGGCACGGCGGCAGCCGCACAGGCTCGGTCGCGAAGCTGTTCGCGCACGCGCCGCAGCCGTGCGTCGAGCTCAATCCCGGCGATTGCGCGCGGCTCGGGCTCGGCGCGCACGATTTCGTCCATCTGACCTCGCGGCGCGGCAGTGCGCTCATGCCCGCGCGCGCCGACGACGCGGTCGCGCCCGGCCAGGCGTTCGCGCCGATGCACTGGGGCGACGAATACGTCTCGGGTGTCGCGGGCAACCGCGCGGCGATGGGCATCAACGCGCTGACGACGCCGGCGCGCGACCCGCACTCGCAGCAGCCCGAGCTCAAGCACGCGGCGATCAAGCTGCTGAAGGCCGATCTGCCGTGGCGCTGGCTGATCGCCGCGCGCGTGCCGCCGGGCGAGTTGCTCGCGCGCCAGCGGGCCGCGCGCGCATTCTTCGCGCGCTTTCCGTACGCGAGCTGCGTGCCGTTCGGCACCGATGCGTACGCGGGGCTCGCGTGGCGCGCCGCCGCGTACGAGCCCGCGCCGGCCGAGCTGCAGCGCGAGATCGAGGCGCTCTTCGAACTGCCCGCGCAGGCGGCCGACGTGATGAGCTACGGCGACGCGCGGCGCGGCACCGGCCGGCGCGTGCGGATCGTCGACGGCGCGCTCGTCGCGTTCTCCGTCGCCGGCGCGGCGGGCGCGACCGAGGACAGCGCAGCCGTGCTGCGCGACTATGTCGACACCGGCGCGAGCGTCGGCGCGCTCGGCCGCCTGCTGCTGTTCGCCGGCCGCGTGCCGCTGCAGACGGCGCCCGCGCGCGGCCGCACGATCTGCAACTGCGTCGGCGTGAGCGAGCGCGAGATCGGTGCGGTGCTGGCGGCCGACGCGCCGTCCGCGGCGCCCATCGAGCGGCTCGCGAACTTGCAAGAACGGCTCAAATGCGGTACTCAGTGTGGTTCCTGCATACCCGAGCTGCGCCGCCTGATCGCCGAAACCGCGACGGCCGCGGCCCCTCCCCCTCGATGACCGACTCCGACGCCCACGCTACCGAACCGCCCGACCACTTTCCGTGCGCCCGCCTGATCAAGGAAATCGGGCGCGGACCGAATGGCGCGCGCGCACTGCCGTACGACGACGCGTTCGCGCTGTACCGCGCGATGCTCGACGGACATGTGTCCGACGTCGAGCTGGGCGCGGTGCTGATCGCCTATCGGCTCAAGGGCGAGACGGCCGACGAGCTGGCGGCGATGCTCGCCGCCGCGCACGCGTCGTTCGAGCCGCTGCATGTGCAGGACGCGATGTTCCGCACCGTCTCGATTCCAAGCTACAACGGCGCGCGCAGGCAGCCGAACCTCGTGCCGCTCCTCGCGCTGCTGCTCGCGCGCGAAGGCGTGCCGGTGCTCGTGCACGGCGTGACGGAGGACCCCGGCCGCGTGACGAGCGCGGAGATCTTCGCCGAGCTGACGATCGCGCCCGGCAGCACGCACGACGAGATCGAGGATACGCTCGCCGAGCGCCGCGCCGCGTTCGCGCCGATCGAGGTGCTCGCGCCGAAGCTCGCGCGGCTGCTCGCGCTGCGGCGGGTGCTCGGCGTGCGCAATTCGACGCACACGATCGTCAAGCTGCTGCAGCCGTTCGAGCCCGCCGGCCTGCGGCTCGTCAACTATACGCACCCGCCGTATCGCGACAGCCTCGTCGAGCTGTTTCGCGGCCATCCGGCGGCCGCGGCGGGCGGCGCGCTGCTCGCGCGCGGCACCGAAGGCGAGGCGGTGGCCGACACCCGCCGCCAGGTGCAGGTGGACTGGCTGCACGACGGGCATTGCGAGACGATCGTCGAGCCGGCGCGCGCATCGTCGGACGCGCCGCCCGTCGAGCTGCCCGCGTCGCGCGACGCCGCGACGACGGCCGCCTGGACCGATTCCGTGATGCGCGGCGAAATTCCGGTTCCGGACGCGATCGCGATGCAGGTCGACACGATCGTGCGGCTCGCGCGGCTCGCATGAACGCGGCGCGCCGCTGAAGCACGCGGGCGGCGCTGCAGCGACGGATCACGCAAGCCGTTGTCCGTCGCGCACGGCGGCGAATGCCGCCGCCCGCTCGCGTGAGCCGCCTGTATCCGCTCGCCCGTATCCGCTCGCCCGGCCCGCGCGCCCGTTGCGTGCCGCGACTTGCACGGCCGCGACGCGAGCCGGCAAGAGCGGCCGAGCGCTCGATCGCCGTCATCCGCCGGTGCGCCGATTTGCCGATCAGCCGATTTGCCCATCCCCCTCGCCGATTTGCCGATCAGCCAGTCAGCCGATCCGGCGCGCCCGCCCGCGAGGCCCGCGCCTCCGCCCCGCGGGGGCGCCACGCGGTCGCGTCCCACCTCATAGTCGCGCCCCACCGCCCCATTTCGTCCGCCGCCGCCCACCCGCTAACGCCGACGCCCCGCGCAATGCGCGTATACTTTTTCGCCGTCGGCCGACTTCATCGGCCGGCGCATCCGCGGCGAACGACCCGGCGCACACCGCGCACGGCACGCACAGACGACGCTCGCCGCCGGCTGCCGAGCGGGCTATCCGAGAGCCGCCCGCCCGCCGGCTTCCTCGACCTCCTTCTGCCTCGAACCCAGATCCCATGAGTCCAGACCAACCGAGAGAATCGATGCAGCAGATCGCCGTCCTGCTCGACGGCATGATCAAGAAGAACGCGTACTTGCCACGCCGCATCGGCGGAACGATGCGCGTGGACGAACAACCGGGCTATGCGATCGTCGACAGCGGCCTGCCGACCGACACGTTCAACCTCGTGATCGGCAAGGCGCACGGGCAGCCGGACGCGGCTGCGATCGCGCGCATCGCAGCCCGCTTCAACGACGCCGGGCTGCCGGCCGCCTGGTGGACGTGCCGCGACCTCACCGACGCCGCGTTCGCGCGCGCGCTCGGCGAAGCCGGCTTCGTCGCGGACGAAACGAGCGTCGGCATGCTGGCCGAGCTGGACGCGCTGCCGCCCGTCGCCCCGCCGCCCGGCTTCGGCGTGCGGCAGATCAACGCACAGCACGACGTCGCGCATTTCGGCACGCTGATCGGCGCGCTGTTCGATCCGCCTGACGCATTCGTCGATGCGTTCTACGCGCGCGTCGCCGCGCTCGATTTCGACGTCGCCGAGCCGCTCAAGCTGTTTGTCGGCGAACTCGACGGCCGCCCGGTGAGCACGACCGCGCTGTACGTCGACGCGGACACCGCGCATGTGTTCGACGTCAGCACGTCGGCCGGGCAACGCAAGCGAGGCCTCGCGTCGGCGATCATGCACAGCGCGCTCGTGCACGCGAGAGAGCGCCTCGGCGCCACGCGCGCGGCGCTGCAGGCGTCGCCGGACGGCCTGAACGTCTATCGGCGGCTCGGTTTCCGCGCGGTCTGCGAGTTCCAGGTGTACTCGAACCGCGCGGCGGTATCGCCGCGCGGCGAGCTCGGCGGCGCGCGCTGAAGCCGGCCCGGCCTGCCGACCGGCCGCTCGGGCGGCGCACCGCCGCGCCGCCCGAGCGGGGCCGCCGAACAGCCGACCGAATGCCCCGACGATTGACAGCCGCGGACGACTTCGCATAGAGTTGTCGCCATGCGTTCCTTCCAGAACACCCTCCGAATTACCTCCGGCCGCCTAGCGCGGCCGCTATCGCTACGACTAGCGTAAAGCTGTCGTGGCGCCGTGCCGTCCCGGCGCGGTCCCTCCCCTAGCAGTTCCTCGCAGTTCCTTCTCGCAGTTTTTTACAACCCGTAGTCGTCAGCTTTCGTTCGTCGATCCGACGGGCGAATCGCGAAGATTGCGCGCCGTCGTGCCATCGGGCATGCACGTGCGCAGGCGGCGCCCACCGGCGCGTCATGCCGTCCGTCTTCGCTCGCGACTTGACCGCCCGAGGCAAAGATGAAGCGCAACCCCGCCGAGAAATACCGACCGTTCGAACCCGTTCGCATCAACGGACGCCGATGGCCGAGCCGCGCGATCGAGCGCGCGCCGATCTGGATGAGCACCGATCTGCGCGACGGCAACCAGTCGCTGATCGAGCCGATGACGATCGAGCAGAAGCTCGAATACTTCGAGATGCTCGTCGCGATCGGCTTCAAGGAAATCGAAGTCGGTTTTCCGTCGGCGTCGCAAACCGACTTCGATTTCGTGCGCAAGCTGATCGTCGAGCGGCGCATTCCCGACGATGTGACGATCGAAGTGCTCGTGCAATCGCGCGAAGACCTGATCGCGCGCACGTTCGACGCGCTCGAAGGCGCGCCGCGCGCGATCGTCCACCTGTACAACGCGATCTGCCCGTCGTTCCGCCGGATCGTGTTCGGGATGTCGAAGGACGACGTGAAGGCGCTCGCGGTGGACGGCACGCGGATCATCAAGGCGCACGCGCAGGCGCGCCCCGCCACCCACTGGACGTTCCAGTACTCGCCCGAGACGTTCAGCATGACCGAGCTGCCGTTCGCGCGGGAGGTCTGCGACGCCGTCGCGCAGACGTGGCGGCCGACGCGCGATCACAAGATGATCGTGAACCTGCCCGCCACCGTCGAGGCCGCGACGCCGAACGTGTTCGCCGACCAGATCGAATGGATGGACCGCAATCTCGGCTATCGCGACAGCATCGTGCTGTCCGTGCATCCGCACAACGACCGCGGCACGGCGGTCGCGGCGGCCGAGCTCGCGTTGCTCGCGGGCGCGGAGCGCATCGAAGGATGCCTGTTCGGCAACGGCGAGCGCACGGGCAACGTCGATCTCGTCACGCTCGCGCTGAACCTGTACACGCAGGGGATCGATCCGGGCCTCGATTTCTCCGATATCGACGCGGTGCGCCGCGTCGTCGAGCGCTGCAACCGGATTCCCGTGCATCCGCGCCATCCGTACGCGGGCGACCTCGTGTTCACCGCGTTCTCCGGCTCGCATCAGGACGCGATCCGCAAGGGCCTCGCGCAGCAGCGGCCCGATGCGATCTGGGAAGTGCCGTACCTGCCGATCGATCCCGCCGACCTCGGCCGCAGCTACGACGCGGTGATCCGCGTGAACAGCCAGTCCGGCAAGGGCGGCGCGACCTATCTGCTCGAGCGCGCAATGGGTTTCGCGCCGCCGCGCCGCGTGCAGATCGAATTCAGCCATGCGGTGCAAACGCTCGCCGACACGTCCGGCGCAGAGGTGACGGCCGATGCGATTTGCGCGCTCTTCACGCGCGAATATCTGCAGACGATCGGCCCGGCCGCGCGCGCGGGCGCGTCGGCGAGCTGGCACGATCGCGAAGTCGCGCTCGCGCACGCCGAGGATGCGCCGAGCGCGGCGCGGCAGGCGGCGGCCGCGTTCGCGTCGGCCGCGGGCGTCGCGATCGACATCACGTCGTGCGAGGTCGAGCGCACCGTGAACGGCGAGACCGCCGTGTTCGTCGGCGCGAGGATCGGCGACGCCGCGTTGCGCCACGGCGCGGGCGTGCATCGCGACCCGGTCGCGGCCGCGACGGACGCCGTCGCGAGCGCGATCAACCGCTCGGCGTGGAGCCGCGACAAGCGGCGCGCCGCGGCCTGAAGCGGCGAATTCGAACGGCTTCGGACGACTTCGGTCGACTTCGAACGGCTTCGAACAGCGTCAGGGCGGCTACGGCCGGTCCGGCGGCGGGCGAACGAAAAGGACACTCGCGCGGCGCACGCCGCCGCGCGACGACCGGTGCGACGCGCGATCCGCGTCGCGCCGGCGCGCAGCCGGCGGCTCACGAAGCCGCGCGGCGACGAAGGGCCCCGACGAGGGGCCGGCGAGGCGGTCGGAAAAACGGCCGGAAAAGCGGGCGGCGGCAAGCGAGCACGGCGGGCGAAGGCGTGCCTCGCACCCAGGGGCCGCTTCGCCCGGCGAGACGCTCAGGCGTCGGTCGCGCAGCGCGTCGCCTGCCACGCGAGGAGACGCCAGCGGCCGCTCTCGTGCGTCTGGACAGCGGTGTACGCGATCGAGAACACGAGGCCGCCGTTGTTCGTCTCCATCTCGATCAGCGCGCGCCCCGCGACGACATACGTGGCGTCGCCAACGGGCAGCACGTCCTGCGACTGGATCTCGATCTGCCGATAGCGGCGGCGCCCGGCGGTGATCGCGTCGATGAACTGTTGCTTGGTCTCGCGCTTGCCGTTGGTGTGCACGTAGCAGACCTTGTCGGACAGCAACGCGTCGAGCGCCTCGCCGTCGCCGTCGACCATCGCCCGAAACCGGTCGCGCTCGAGCGCGCGAATCGCATCAATTCCCTTCGCCACCATCGCCATACTCCTCGACTGCATGCACGCGTCCGGCGCGCCGATCAGAAGTTGTATTGCACGTAGAGCTGGCTGAAATTTATACCAGGATTCGGGTCTTTGATACCCGCGTTCGACACGTGCTGGAAGCGAAAACCCGCTTGATACTGCTGATGATTGCCGAATTGCGCGCCGACGCCGACCATGTCGGCGAACTGAAACGACGTCGACATCGAGTAGTTCTGCGAGATCGTCGGATGCGACAGGAAGCGCACGCCCGCCCCCAACTCGACGAACGGCCGCACGTAGCCCGCGCTCTTGATGAACCGGATGATCGGCGTCGCGCCGACTTCCCAGATGCTGCTGTTGATCGCGCGATCACCCGTATAGCGCCAGTACGACAAGTGCCCTTCGGCGACGAACGCGAAATGCCAGCCGCCGATTTCCCACCAGGTCCAGTTCGGATCCCAGACGACGGCGATGTCGCCCTTCTTCATGTCGTGATCGGCCACACCGCCGCCGAGCTGCAAGCCCCAGCGGTCCGCAAACGCACTGCCGGACGCGCCGACAAGCGCCAGAGCCAGCGCAGTCCGCGCAATGGCCCGCCCCACCCGACCGCCGTTCTTATCGTTCATCTCTGACTCCAACTTCTCTGGTTGAATAGAGCCTCGGCGCAATCGACATGCCGAGCTCGAGCGAACAGCATCTTATGGTAAAGGTCTTTTCCGATCGGCATCGTCCGACGAAATGGTTTTCTTCCGAATTGACAAGAATCAGCATCCTTTACCCGAATTGCCCGTAAAACAAACACTTACGGCACCGCTGCCGGAAATGGGGCTCCAGCAGTAGCTATCGGCCTTCAAAAATCGATAGCAAAATGGGAACTCTGGCACTCTTGTTCCTTCTAAGAGTTAGCACTCCAGTAGACGGAGTGCTAAGATTCATCGAGGAATCGCCCCGGCACAGGGGCTCGTCCCTGATTCCAAAGGAGTTTTCTACGTGAGCAACGCATTGACCCTTCCGAACGCACTGCGCCCGGCGTCCGCTAAGGCCGTATCGGCGGGCTCGCTGACGCTCGCCTCTCATTCGATGCTGCCCGGCCATCTGGGCAACATCGACGCCTATATCCAGGCTGTGAACCGGATTCCGCTGCTAAGCGCGGAGGAAGAGCGTCAATACGCGACCGAATACCGCGAGCAAAACAATCTCGACGCCGCGCGCCGGCTCGTGCTGTCGCACCTGCGGCTCGTCGTGTCGGTCGCGCGCAACTACCTCGGCTACGGCCTGCCGCACGGCGATCTGATCCAGGAAGGCAACATCGGCCTGATGAAGGCGGTCAAGCGGTTCGATCCCGCCCAGAACGTGCGCCTCGTGTCGTACGCGATCCACTGGATCAAGGCCGAGATTCACGAGTACATCCTGCGCAACTGGCGCATGGTCAAGGTGGCGACGACGAAGGCGCAGCGCAAGCTGTTCTTCAATCTGCGCAGCCACAAGAAGGGCACGCAGGCGTTCACGCCGGAGGAAATCGACGGCCTCGCGCAGGAGCTGAACGTCAAGCGCGAGGAAGTGGCCGAGATGGAAACCCGCCTGTCGGGCGGCGACATCGCGCTCGAAGGTCAGATCGACGACGGCGAGGAATCGTACGCGCCGATCGCCTATCTCGCCGATTCGCACAACGAGCCGACCGCCGTGCTCGCCGCGCGGCAGCGCGACATGCTGCAGACGGACGGCATCGCGCGCGCGCTCGAATCGCTCGACGCGCGCAGCCGCCGGATCATCGAGGCGCGCTGGCTGAACGTCGACGACGACGGCTCGGGCGGCTCGACGCTGCACGATCTCGCGGCCGAATTCGGCGTGTCGGCGGAGCGCATCCGCCAGATCGAGGCAAGCGCGATGAAGAAGATGCGCACGGCGCTCGCCGCGTACGCATAACGCCCGAACGTGCGGCCCGCCCGGGCCGCGCCGAAACGGCAAAGCCCGCTGTCGCAGGACGGCGGGCTCAGATTGCTGACAAACCCTCGCCAAGTGGGGGGGGATTTTTGTTTTTTAATGGCGTGATGCTGAAGACGCCCATGCCCACGCAGCACGAACTCGAGATGGTGACGCTCGAGGAACTCGTGCCGAAGGACCACCTGCTGCGCCAGATCGATGCGGCGGTGGATTTCGAGTTCATCCGCGCGAAGGTGGCGCATCTGTATTGCGCGGACAACGGGCGGCCGGCGCTCGATCCCGTGGTGATGTTCAAGCTGTTGTTCATCGGCTACCTGTTCGGGGTGCGCAGCGAGCGGCAACTGATGCGTGAGGTCCAGGTCAACGTCGCCTATCGCTGGTTCGCCCGGTTCCGGCTGACCGACAAGGTGCCGGATGCGTCAACGTTCTCGCAGAATCGCCGCCGACGCTTCACGGACACGACGGTGTATCAGGAGATCTTCGACGAGATCGTGCGGCAGGCGATCAAGCGCGGGCTGGTCGACGGTCGGGTGCTGTACACGGACAGCACGCACCTGAAGGCGAACGCGAACAAAGGCAAGTTCGATGTGGTGAAGCTGGAGCAGACGCCGGCCGCCTACACGGAGGCATTGAACGCGGCAGTGGATGCGGACCGGGCCGCGCATGGCAGGAAGCCGCTGGATCGCGACGACGATGAGCCGCCGTCTAGCAAGGACACCAAGCTCAGCCGGACCGATCCGGACAGCGGCTACATGGTGCGGGACGACAAGCCGAAGGGGTTCTTCTATCTGGACCACCGCACGGTGGATGCCAAGCACGCGATCATCACCGATACGCATGTGACGCCGGCCTCGGTGCATGACAGCCAGCCGTATCTGGATCGGCTGGATCGCCAGCGCGAGCGCTTTGAGTTCAAGGTCGAGGCGGTGGGGCTGGATGCGGGCTACTTCACGCCGGCGGTGTGCCAGGGGCTGGAGGAGCGAGGGATTGCCGGGGTGATGGGCTATCGCACGCCGAACCACAAGCCGGGCATGTTCTACAAACGGCAGTTCAAGTACGACGCGTATCGCAACGAATACGTGTGCCCGCAGGGGCAGGCCCTGCCGTACAGCACGACCAATCGGCTCGGCTATCGGGAATACAAATCCAATGCGCAGATCTGCGGGCGCTGCCCGGTACGATCGCAGTGCACGAACAGTGCGATCGCGGTGAAGGTGGTAACGCGCCACGTGTGGGAGCGCGCCAAGGAGCGGGTGGACGCACGGCGCTTGACCGAATGGGGCCAACGCATTTACGCGCGGCGCAAGCAGACGGTGGAGCGCAGCTTCGCCGATGCCAAGCAGCTGCATGGGCACCGTTATGCCCGTATGCGTGGGCTACGCAAGGTGGCCGAGCAGTGCTTGCTGGCCGCGGCGGCACAGAACATCAAGAAGATTGCGATGCTGCTGGTGCGGAAGCGGAAAAAGGGGCCAGCGGGTCCCGATTGGCGCTTCGTGCGCATGCTGCTGCGTCTGGTGAGCGGTTTGCGCTGCAGCTTCGACTACCCGCTCGCGGCGAACCCGCAATCCTGATCCCAGAAAGACAAAACCCCACGCTCACAAAAACGTGGGGTTCGTCAGCAGTCTGAGGCCCGCGCGTCGCGCGGGCCTTTTTCGTTTTCGGCCGCGTAGCGGGCGGCCGCCGGCACGGCGCTCTCGGTACTGTCCCGAAATATTGAATAGTCTGGGGAAATGGTATCCTCAGACGCTTGCCGCCGCGCCCGTTTCGGCGCGGCCGCGCGGGCCGCGCACGCTCCGGGGAGGCGCGGCCCGTTCATCATTCGGAACCGGGGGAGACAGACAAATGAAGCGATTCAAGATCGTGGCCGCTCATTCGATCGCGGCGGGCGTCGCGGCGTTCGCGATGCTGGGCGCCGGCGCCGCGCACGCGCAGACCGTCAAGGTGCTGTCGATCGTCGATCATCCGGCGCTCGACGCGATCCGCGACGGCGTGCGCGCGCAGCTGAAGGCCGAAGGCTACGGCGACGACAAGCTCAAGTGGGAATACCAGAGCGCGCAGGGCAACACCGGCACCGCCGCGCAGATCGCGCGCAAGTTCATCGGCGACCGTCCGGACGTGATCGTCGCGATCGCGACGCCCGCCGCGCAAGCCGTCGTCGCATCGACGAAGACCGTGCCTGTCGTCTATTCGGGCGTGACCGATCCCGTTGCCGCGCAGCTCGTCAAGGGCTGGGGGCCGACGGGTACCAACGTGACGGGCGTGTCCGACCAGTTGCCGCTCGACCGGCAGGTCGCGCTCATCAAGCGCGTGGTGCCGAAGGCGAAGACGGTCGGGATGGTCTACAACCCGGGCGAGGCAAACTCGGTCGTCGTCGTGAAGGCGCTCAAGGAGATCCTCGCGAAGCAGGGGATGACGCTCAAGGAGGCGGCCGCGCCGCGCACCGTCGACATCGCGCCCGCCGCGAAGAGCCTGATCGGCAAGGTCGACGTGATCTACACGAACACCGACAACAACGTCGTGTCCGCATACGAATCGCTCGTGAAGGTCGCGAACGAGGCGAAGATCCCGCTCGTCGCGGGCGACACCGACAGCGTGAAGCGCGGCGGCATCGCGGCGCTCGGCATCAACTACGGCGACCTCGACCGGCAGACGGGCAAGGTCGTCGCGCGGATCCTGAAGGGCGAGAAGCCGGGCGCGATCGCATCGGAGACGAGCAGCAATCTCGAGCTGTTCGTGAACACCGACGCGGCCGCCAAGCAGGGCGTGACGCTTGCGCCCGATCTCGTCAAGGAAGCGAAGACGGTCATCAAGTAACGACGCGAGCGCGGGCGGCGCGCCGGGCGGGCAGATCGTGCGGCGTCCGGCGGATCGGCCTCGACAGGCTTTCGCGCGCCCGGCCGGGTTCGGCTTCGGCGGTTCGCCGCGCCGCGCGAGCGGCGTAGCGCGCGGGCGGCGCATCCGGCCCGGTTCGGTCTGTTTTGGGTCGCTCGGGGTCGCTCGGGGTCGCTCGGGGCCGTTCGGGGCCGTTCGGGGCCGTTTTGGGCCGCTTTGGGCCGCTTCGCGCCCGGCCGGGCCGCCGCGCGGCGCCGGCCGCCGGCCGGCCGTGGATCGCCGATCGCCGTTCCGTCACGCGCAGCACGCTGCAACAGGATTTCCCCAATCATGTCCCTTTTCTCTCTTCTCGGCGCACTGGAGATCGGTCTCATCTTCAGCCTCGTCGCGCTCGGGGTGCTGATCTCGTTTCGCATCCTCAATTTCCCGGACCTGACCGTCGACGGCAGCTTTCCGCTCGGCGGCGCCGTCGCCGCGACGCTGATCGCCGCGGGCCACGATCCGTTCACGTCGACGCTCGCCGCGATCGCCGCCGGCGCGTGCGCGGGCTTCGTCACCGGCTGGCTGAACGTGCGGCTGAAGATCATGGATCTGCTCGCGAGCATCCTGATGATGATCGCGCTCTATTCGGTGAACCTGCGGATCATGGGCCGGCCGAACGTGCCGCTCATCACCGAGCCGACGCTCTTCACGGTGCTGCAGCCCGACTGGATGCCCGACTATGTGCTGCGGCCGGCGCTGCTCGCCGTCGTCGTCGTGTGCGCGAAGCTCGGCCTCGACTGGTTCTTCTCGTCGCAGCTCGGCCTCGCGATGCGCGCGACGGGCGCGAACCCCAGGATGGCGCGCGCGCAGGGCATCCCGACCGGCCGCGCGACGCTGGCCGGCATGGCGCTGTCGAACGCGCTCGTCGCGCTCGCGGGCGCGCTCTTCGCGCAGACGCAGGGCGGCTCGGACATCTCGATGGGGATCGGCACGATCGTGATCGGGCTCGCCGCCGTGATCATCGGCGAGACGCTGCTGCCCGCGCGGCGGCTTTTCCTCACGACGCTCGCCGTCGTGCTCGGCGCGATCCTCTATCGTTTCTTCATCGCGCTCGCGCTCAACAGCGAGTTCGTCGGCCTGAAGGCGCAGGATCTGAACCTCGTGACGGCCCTGCTCGTCACCGTCGCGCTCGTGCTGCCCGCGACGCGCAAGAAGCTGTTCGGCCGCAAGACGGGAGGCGCGTAAATGCTCTCTGCACAAGACCTGAAGCTCACGTTCAACCCCGGCACGCCGATCGAGACGCGCGCGCTGCGCGGGCTGTCGCTCGACATTCCGGACGGCCAGTTCGTCACGGTGATCGGCTCGAACGGCGCGGGGAAATCGACGTTCCTGAATTCGGTGAGCGGCGATCAGCCGGTGGATTCGGGGCGCATCGCGATCGACGGCGTCGACGTCACGCGCAAGCCGGCGTGGGATCGCGCGCCGCTCGTCGCGCGCGTGTTCCAGGACCCGATGGCAGGCACCTGCGAGGCGCTGACGATCGAGGAGAACATGTCGCTCGCGATGGCGCGCGGCGCGCGGCGCGGTTTTCTGCCGGCGCTGAACCGCGCGTCGCGCGAGCTGTTCCGCGACAAGCTGCGGCTGCTGAATCTCGGGCTCGAGAATCGGCTCACCGATCGCATCGGCCTGCTGTCGGGCGGCCAGCGGCAGGCGGTGAGCCTGCTGATGGCGTCGCTGCGGCCGTCGCGCATTCTGCTGCTCGACGAGCACACGGCCGCGCTCGATCCGAAGACGGCTGCGTTCGTGCTGGAGCTGACCGCGCGGATCGTCGACGAAAGCAAGCTGACGACGATGATGGTGACGCACAGCATGCGGCAGGCGCTCGATTACGGCGACCGCACGGTGATGCTGCATCAGGGGCAGGTGGTGCTCGACGTGGCCGGCGACGAGCGCCGCGGGCTCGACGTGCCCGACCTGCTGCAACTGTTCGAGAAGACGCGGCACGAGAAGCTCGACGACGACGCGTTGCTGCTCGGCTGACGGCGCGGCGGCCGGCGCGCCGCCCGGAGTACGGCCGGCGCCGGCCGAAAGGGCGATGCGGCCGGCCGCGCATGCTCGCCGCTGCCTCTCGGGTACCGATCGCTTTTCCCGCCGGTCCTCTGCCGAAAGGCCGGTTTTGCATCGGCCGCTGTGCGTGGCGAACGGGTTGCCATATACTGTATAAACGTACAGTAATCGGCAATGCGATGTCCGCTTCCTCCCTTTCCCTCGAATCGCTGCATCCGTCGCTCTGGCGCGGCTCGCAGCTCGCGCGCGGCGGCCCGCGCACGGTCGATACCGGCTATGCGGCGCTGTCGGTCGAGTTGCCGGGGGGCGGCTGGCCGCTCGGCGGGCTCGTCGAGCTGCTCGTGCCGCACATGGGCTGCGGCGAGATGCGCGTGCTCGCGCCCGCGCTCGCGGCGACAGGCAGCGCGCGGCGGCCGCTCGCGTTCGTCGCGCCGCCGCAGCCGCCGCACGCGTGCGCGCTCGCCGGTCTCGGCGTGCCGCTCGACGCGCTGCTGTGGCTGCGCGCGAGCAGCGGCGTCAACGCGCTGTGGGCAGCCGAGCAGGCGCTCAGGACGGGCTGCTGCGGCGCGCTTCTGCTATGGCACCAGAACGCGCGCGCCGATGCGCTGCGCCGCCTGCATCTTGCCGCCGCCCGCGCGGGCGACACGCTGTTCGTGATGTTCCGGCCGCTCGCCGCCGCGCAGCAGCCGTCGCCCGCGGTGCTGCGCCTCGCGCTGCATCCGTCGCCGGGCGGCGTGTCGGTCGAGATCGTCAAGCGCCGCGGGCCGGCGTGCGGCGAGCCGCTTGCGCTCGAATTGCCGTCGCCCATCGTGGAGAGCCGCTATGCGCGCCTTGCTCGGCATCCATCTGCCGCGCCTGCCGCTCGACGTGTGCGCGCCGCCGTCGCCTGACGGCGGCAACGGCTGCGCGGTGCTCGAGCAGGGCGTCGTGCTGATCGCCGATGCGCCCGCGCGCGCGAACGGTGTGCGTGCCGGCATGAAGCGCGGCGGCGTGCTGACGCTCGCGCCCGGCACGCGGCTCGTCGAACGCGATCCGGCGCGCGAGGCCGACGCGCTGCGCGCGGTCGCGCTCGCGCTGCTGCGCTTCTCGCCGTGCGTCGCGCTCGACGACGAAGCGACGCTCGTCGTCGACGTCGGCGCGAGCCTGCGGCTGTTCGGCGGGCTGCCTTCGCTGTGCCGGCAGGTGCGGGCGACGCTCGCCGCGCTCGGCTATGCGGCGCGCGTCGCCGCCGCGCCGACGGGGCGCGGCGCGTGGCTGCTCGCGCGTGCGCCGGGCAAGCCGGGCACGCGGCGGCGCGTCGTGCGGGCGGCGTCGCTCGCGCGCGCGCTCGACGCGCTGCCGTGCGAGCTGCTGCCCGACGCGCGCCCGTACGCCGGTTGGTTCGACGGCCTCGGCTGCCGCACGCTCGCCGATCTGCGCCGCCTGCCGCGCGCGGGACTCACGCGCCGCTGCGGTCCCGCGCTCGTCGCCGCGCTCGACCGCGCATACGGCGACGCCGTGGAGCCGCTCGCCTGGATGCCGGTGCCGCCCGTGTTCGACGCGCGGCTCGAATTGCCGGAGCGCGTCGAATACGCGCAGGCCGTGCTGTTCGTCGCGCGGCGGCTCGTCGTGCAGCTCTGCGGCTGGCTCGCCGCGCGGCAGTTGTCGCTGTCGGCGATGGTGTTCGCGCTCGAGCACGAGCGCGGCCGCCAGGCGGTGCCGCCGACGCCGCTCGAGCTCGCGTTCGCCGAGCCCGCGCGCGACGAGACGCATTTCATGCGCGTTCTCGGCGAGCGGCTGGCGCGCGTTGCGCTACCCGCCGCGGTGATCGCGGTGCGCGTGACGGCGACGCGCATCGAATCGGTCGCGCCGCCCGCCGACGATCTGTTTCCCGAGCCGGGCGGCACCCGCGAGGCGCGCGCGCGGCTCGTGGAGCTTCTGAGCGCGCGGCTCGGCGCGGACAACGTGCTGCGCGCGGCGCCCGTCGCCGATTACCGGCCCGAGGCGACGAACCGCTGGCTGCCGCTCGATGCGCCTACGGGCAAGCCGGTCGCGCCGGGCGTCGCGCCGCCGCGTCCCGCATGGCTGCTCGCGCCGCCGCAGCCGCTCGCGATGCGCGGGAACCGGCCGTTCTACCGCACGCCGCTCAGGTTCGTGTCGTCGATCGAGCGGATCGAGGCCGGCTGGTTCGACGGCCAGCTCGTCGAGCGCGACTATCGCATCGCGCAGGATGACTACGGCGCGTGCTACTGGATCTACCAGGAGCGCGGCAACCGCGCGGCGGGGCAATGCTGGTTCCTGCACGGCCTGTTCGGGTGAGCGGCATGGATGCGGCATCCGGAATCCTGCCCGACTACGCGGAGCTGTTCTGCCGGTCGAACTTCTCGTTCCTGCACGGCGCGTCGTCGGCGGAAGAGCTTGTCGAGCGCGCGGCGAAGCAGGGCTATCGCGGCATCGCGATCACCGACGAATGCTCGCTCGCCGGCGCGCCGCGCATGCACGTCGCGGCGAAGGCGGTGGGGCTGCCGCTCGTCGTCGGCGCGTACTTCGGCGTGACGCCGGACGACGCCGCGCCGGGCCACGATCCGGGCCCCGGCGCGTTCGGCCTCGTGCTGCTCGCGCAAAACCGCGAGGGCTACGGGAACCTGTCCGAGCTGATCTCCTGGCGGCGAATGAACGCGCCCAAAGGCACCTACCGGCTCACGCCGCGCATGCTCGCCGCGCCGCCGCGGGCGCTCGCGCATCTGCGCGGCGTGCCCGACTGCTTCGCGATTCTCGTGCCGACATATCCGGCGCGCGCCGACGTGCTCGACGCGCAGCTCGCCTGGTTCGACGCGCTGTTCGGCGAGCGCGCGCGGCTCGGGCTCGTGCAGCTGCAGCGCGCGCTCGACGGCGCGCATCGCGAGCAAGTCCGGGCGGCGGGCGAGCGGCGCGGGATGCACATCGTCGCGCTCGGCGACGTGACGATGCACATCCGCTCGTGCAAGCCGCTGCAGGACACGATGACGGCGATTCGGCTCGGGATGCCGATCGCCGAATGCGGCCATGCGCTCGCGCCGAATGGCGAACAGCACTTGCGCACGCGCCAGCGGATCGCGCAGCTGTTTCCGGCCGACGCGCTCGCGCAGACATGCCGGATGCTCGACGCGTGCCATTTCTCGCTTGACGACCTGCGCTACGAATATCCGCACGAAATCGTCCCCGCGGGCCATACGCCGACGAGCTATCTGGCGCAGGAAACGTGGGCGGGCGCGCGCAGGCGCTATCCCGATGGCGTGCCGGACACGGTGAGGCAGAGAATCGAGTTCGAACTCGCGCTGATCGCCGACCTGAAATACGAGCCGTATTTCCTGACGGTCTACGATATCGTCAAATACGCGCGCAGCAAGGACATCCTGTGCCAGGGGCGCGGCTCGGCGGCGAACTCGGTCGTCTGCTATTGCCTCGGCGTCACGGAGGTCAATCCGCAGCAGAGCACGCTGCTGTTCGAGCGCTTCCTCAGCCGCGAGCGCGGCGAGCCGCCCGACATCGACGTCGACTTCGAACACCAGCGGCGCGAGGAAGTCATCCAGTATCTGTACGAAAAGTACGGCCACGATCGCGCGGCGCTCGCGGCGGCCGTATCGACCTATCGCCCGCGCGGCGCGCTGCGCGAGACCGGCAAGGCGCTCGGCGTCGATCCGATGCTCGTCGAGCGGGTGGCGAAGGAGCATCGCTGGTTCGACGGCAGCCGCGATCTGCTCGCGCGCTTCGCGTCGGTCGGGCTCGATCCGGAGGTGCCGCTGATCCGGACCTGGGCCGAGATCGCCGCGCGGCTGCTGAATTTCCCTCGCCATCTGTCGCAGCATTCGGGCGGCTTCGTGGTGAGCCGCGGCAAGCTCACGCGGCTCGTGCCGGTCGAGAACGCGGCGATGGAAGGGCGGCGCGTGATTCAGTGGGACAAGGACGATCTGGAGGCCCTCGGGCTGATGAAGGTCGACGTGCTCGCGCTCGGCATGCTGTCCGCGTTGCATCGCGCGTTCGACATGATCACCGCGTGGCGCGGCCCGCCGCTGCCGGACGGCCGGCCGTTCCGGCTGGAGCACATTCCGCAGGATGACGAAGCGACCTACGACATGATCTGCCGCGCGGACACGGTCGGGGTGTTCCAGATCGAGTCGCGCGCGCAGATGTCGATGCTGCCGCGCCTGCGGCCGCGCGGCTATTACGATCTGGTGGTCCAGGTATCGATCGTCCGGCCGGGGCCGATCCAGGGCGGCGCCGTGCATCCGTACCTGGAGCGGCGGCGGATCGCGGCCGGCGAGGCGCACGGAGAGATCACCTATCCGAGCGAGGCGCTCGAACGCGTGCTCGAGCGCACGCTCGGGATTCCGATTTTCCAGGAGCAGGTGATGCAGATCGCGATCGTCGCGGCGGGCTTCACGCCCGGCGAGGCCGATGCGCTGCGCCGGGCGATGGCGGCGTGGAAACGCAAGGGCGATCTCGGCAAGTATCACGAGCGGATCGTCGCGGGGATGCTCGAGCGCGGCTATTCCCGCGAATTCGCCGAGCAGATCTTCGAGCAGATCAAGGGCTTCGGCGAGTATGGTTTTCCGGAAAGCCATGCGGCGAGCTTCGCGAAGCTCGCTTATGCGAGCAGCTGGCTCAAGCGTCACGAGCCGGCGATCTTTCTCGCCGCGCTCCTGAACAGCCAGCCGATGGGCTTCTATCCGCCCGCGCAGCTCGTGCAGGACGCGAAGCGCCACGGCGTGACGGTGCTGCCGATCGATGCGACGAAGAGCGGCTGGGAAGCGTCGCTCGAAGCGCAGCCCGGCGCGGCGCCGCCCGACGGCCGGCCGGCGGTGCGGCTCGGCCTGTCGCTCGTGCGCGGGCTGGGCGAGGAAGCCGCGCGGCGCATCGGCGCGGCGCGTGCGGCGGGGCCGTTTGCGAGCGTCGACGAACTCGCGCGCCGCGCGTGCCTCGAACGCCGCGATCTCGAGGCGCTCGCCGCCGCGAACGCGTTCGCGACGCTTGCCGGTAATCGCCGCGATGCGCTGTGGCAGGCGGTTGCCGCCGCGCCGATCGACGAAGCGGTGAGGCCGGCGCTCGGCGCGCCCACCGAGGCCGACGACGTGTTCGCCGACTATCGCACGATCGGCCTCACGCTGAACCGGCATCCGGTCGCGTTGCTGCGGCCCGCGCTCGACGCGCGGCGGCTATCGTCCGCCGCGGCGCTGCGCGACCGCCGCAACGGCCGGCTCGCGCGCGCGTGCGGGCTCGTGACCGCGCGGCAGATGCCGGGCACGGCGAAGGGCGTGTTGTTCGTCACGCTCGAGGACGAGACGGGGTGCGTGAACGTGATCGTGCGGCCGGAACTGCTCGAGCGGCAGCGGCGCGAGACGCTCGATTCGCAACTGCTCGCGGTATCGGGCGTCTGGCAGTGCGAGAGCGACGTCCGGCATCTCGTCGCGCAATATCTCGAGGATCTGACGCCGCTGATCGCGGGCTTGCGTACCGAGAGCCGCGAATTCCATTGACGTCGGCCGGCGCATGGGGCGCCTGCAGCGCGATGCGCGCCGATCGTGGCGACTACTCCGATTGTGCCGGCCGCGCCGATCACGCTGACCCCATCGACTGCACTGATCATGCCGATCGTGCCGGCTGCATTGATTACGCCAACTGCACCAACTGTACCAACTGCACCGACCCCACCGACCCTACCGACCCTACCGACCGCATCGACCCCACCGACTACACCGACCCCACCCACCAAACTACCGCCGAATTCGAACACCGCTCACGCTCTCGCCCCGAAAGGCGGCGTGCCCGCTCTTCCCCGCGCGGCGTGCGCGATCGCCGATGCGCTCAGAGCGCGGCCGCGCATGTTCGCATCACGTCGGCCTTGCGGCGCAGGTATTCGCGGAACAGCGCCGTCGACGAGGCCGGATCGATCCGCACGTCCATCGCGTCGCAGAACGTGTCGATCGCGCGCACCGCATGCGCGAAGTGCGCGCTCTCCGTGCCGCCCGTGTGGACCGTCACCCAGGCGACGACGAAGCGCACGCGCTCGGCCGGCACGTTCATCCGGTGCTCGACCCACGCCTTGTACAACGGATGGATGAACTCGACTTCGCCGTGCGTGTACACCTCGTGCACGAGCGTCGTGAGCAGGCCCTGCATCAGGTCGCGGTTGCGCAGCCGCTGCCGGTCGGTCCAATCCTTGAACGCCTGCGCGGAGGCGACGCAGTTCGATTTCAGCAGCCACGCGTCGTCGCCGCAGATCGTCGTCGCCATGTTGTAGAACAGGTCGGCGTGCAGCGCGCCGCCGAGCGCGCCGAGATCCTCGTCGGTGATGCGCTGCAGGCTCGCGCATACGTCGTAGAGCCTCGCCGAGGCGGGCGAGCCCGGATCGGAGCGTGCGAGCAGCGTCACGCGGTTCGCGAGGCCCGACACGCTCGCCGCCGAATTGTTGGTCTTCGACCAGCTCGCGAAGAACATGCGCAACGCTTCCTGCGGCGGCTTGCCGGACGTGAGCGTGTTGAACGCGTGCTCGATTTGCGCGAGCGACGCCGATTCCGCGTCGAACGCGTCGGCGAGTGCGCGCTGCAGCGCGCCGGGCGCCATCCCTTCAAGCACGGGGTAGACGATGTCGAGAAGATGATTGGGCGTGGTGGTGATCGAGTTCATGCACGATTTCTCTCTGTGGACCACCGCTGCGGCTCTGGCCGGCCTAGCGCGATGTCGTGATGGATGATGGTCGAGTGCGTGTTGCGTCGATGCCGCCCGGTTTCCAGAACGTGCAAGCGGCGATGGCGGCGAGCAGGTGCGCGCACACGACGAGTGCGACGCAGCCCGCCCAGCCGAAGCGCTGCCATGCCGGAACCGGCAATACCGTTCCCGCGCTGCCGCCCAGATAGTAGAACGACAGATAAAGCCCCACTGCGAATGTCCGGCCCTCGGCGGTCGAACGGGTGACGAACGCGCTCGCGGCCGCCTGGCCCACGAACACGCCCGTCGAGCCGATGGCGAGCCCGAGCAGGATCACGCGCACATCGGCATGCAGCGTGAGCAGCGCGCCCGCCACGCCGAGCCCGGCCGCGAGCGCGAGCAGATCCGCGGGCGGGCGCCTGCGCGACAGCCGTGCGGCCATCGGCGTGACCACGACGGCGAGCAGGAAGACCGCATAGATCGAGCCGATCGCCGCAGTGCCGAACCGATACGGCGGCTTCGCGAGATACAGCCCGACGTACGTGAACGTCGTGACCTGCGAGAACAGGATGCACGCGCCGATGAAATACGACGCGAGCACCGGCCGGTTGCGGCCGAGCGCGCGCAGCGACATCGCCGCCGGGGCTGCCGCCGTCGCCGCCGCGCGCGTGCGCGGCAGGCACAGCCGGATCGCGACGCCCGCGGCGAGCATCGCGCACGCGAGCACGTCGAGCGCGCGCGGCCAGCCGCTCATCGCCGTCACGCCGTTGACGATGAAGCGTCCGCCGAAGCCGCCGAGCGTCGTGCCGGCGATGAAGAAGCTCGTCATCTCGGTGGCTGTGCTGTCCTGCCAGGTTTCGCCGATGTACGACACCGTGACGGCGAACAGCACCGGAATGACGACTCCCGTCGCGATCCGTCCCGCGAGGAATTCGGCGAACGAATCCGCGTGCGCGGTCCAGAGCATCGGCGCCGCGAGCAGCAGCGCGGCGAGCGTGATGATCCGGCGCCGTTCCAGGCGGCGCGTCAGCATGCCGACGAACGGCGCCGTCGCCGCCATCGCAACCGTCGTGGCCGTAATGCCGAGTGCGGCCTGTTCGATGCGCGTGCCGAACGTGGCCGCGATCTGGGGCAGGATGCCCTGCGTCGCGTACAGGCCGAGAAAAGCCGCGCAGCCGCACATGAAGAATGCAAAGCGTAGCGTGTTGGTTACCACGGTTCGTTTCGGATTGTTGAAGAATGACAGTCTCGCGCGAGCGCGCGCATTCCCGCCAATACCGAATTCCGACCGATTGATACCGGATGCGCAATGGCGGGCGAAGCGCGGGCCGGCCGCGTTCGCGCACGCCGGCGCGCGCTTCGCGTGCCTCGCGTATTTCATGCGCGTCGCGCGCCGCCTCCATCCGATGCGATTCCGTCATGTGAGCAGCGAGCGGACCATCCCGTGCTTCCTGCCGAGGTAGCTGCGCCACAGTTGCGCATGCTCGCGGAACGCCGGCTCCTGCATCAGCAGCGCGTGCATCTTCGGCAGGTTGTAGAGCGGCACGCTCGGGAACAGGTGGTGCGCGACGTGATAGTTGATGTTGAGCGGCGCGATCGCGAGCCGCTCGAACCAGCCGCCGTCGACGTGGCGCGTGCGTTCGAGTTCGTGCCCGGCCTTCTCGAGATCGTGCTCGGCGATCACGCGGAGGCGGATGAACGCGAGCGACAGCGTGAACATCGGCAGCACCCACAGCAGCAGGAAGTACGACAGCACGCCGAAGTACGCGGCGAGCGCGAGCGCGCCGATCCAGAACGCGACGAATTGCCGGCGCTCGGACGGCGTCAGCAGCTTTTCGCGATTGTCGAGGACGCTGCTCCAGCCGGTCCAGCTGCGCAGCGTCGGCCACCACGCGCGCAGGTTCGCGCCGAACACGTCGCCGAGCAGGATTCGGCCGAACGCGGCGCGCGACATCGGAAACGCGTAATGCGCGTCCTCGACGAGGCGCGCCCAGTACGGATCGTTCGGCTTGTTCGTGAACAGATGATGCGGCAGATGGCTGCGCCGGTAGCACGACGTCACCATGCCGATCGGGAACGCGCACAGCCAGTTGCCGACGAGCTCGTTGACGCGGCGCGATTCGAACAGGCGAAAGTGCGTCGCGTCGTGCATCACGATGCCGAGCGCGTGCTGCTTGCAGGCGAGATACACGTACGCGGCGCCCAGCGCGGCGGCGACGCCGAGCCGCTGCGGCGCGCCCAGCGCGGCGAACGCGTGCGCGAGGCTCGTGCCGCCCGTCAGGCGCGCGACGAGCGCGATCGGCAGCGCGAACGCGATCGCGATGCCGATCCATTGCCGCGCGATCACCCACGCGCATCGCCAAGGCCGGATCGCGCTCAGCGCATGCGCCTCGGTTGCGTATTTCTTGCGGTAGTTCACGGAGTGCGGGGGGGCGATTCCGGAAGACATGATCGTGTGTCCTTGAAGAGTCGTAAGGTGAGCCGGCGCGGCGCGTCATGCGAACTCGGCGCGTGCGTGCTCGCCGAGCGCGGCGAGCCCGGCGTCGAGCGTGTCGAAGGCGAGATCGAGCTCGGCGGCGCTGACGGTGAGGGGCGGCAGCAGGCGCACGACCGCACCGTGGCGCCCGCCCGTCTCGACGATGAGCCCGTGCGCGAAGCAATACCGCTTGAGCGCGCGCGCGAGCGCGGGCGCGGCGGGACGCGCGCCGGCCGCGTCGGGCGCGGCGTCGGGATCGACGAGCTCGATTCCCCACATGAGGCCGCGGCCGCGCACGTCGCCGATCTCCGGATGGCGCGCGGCGAGCCGCTCGAGCCGCGCGCGCACGTGCGCCTCCTTGGCCGCCGCGCCGGCGATCAGCCCTTCCGATTCGATCACGTCGAGACACGCGACGCCCGCGGCCATCGCGATCTGGTTGCCGCGGAACGTGCCCGCGTGTGCGCCCGCCTCCCAGACGTCGTAGCGTTCGTCATAGGCGACGAGCGCGAGCGGAAAGCCGCCGCCGATCGCCTTCGACAGCACGACGGCGTCGGGCCGGATCCCGCTGTGCTCGAACGCGAACATCGCGCCCGTGCGGCCGATGCCCGTCTGCACTTCGTCGATCACGAGCGCGATGTCGAGCCGCGCGGTCAACGCGCGCAGCCCGGCGAGCCATTCGGGCGGCGCGGGAATCACGCCGCCTTCGCCCTGCACCGCTTCGACGATCACGCACGCGGGTTTCGCGATACCGCTTTCCGGATCGCTCAGCATCGATTCGATGTAGTGCAGCGACGCGGCCGCGGTGTGCGGCGCGCCGAGCCCGAACGGGCAGCGGTACGCGTACGGATACGGCATCACGTGCACGTCGGGCATCAGCGACGCGACCGCGTGCTTCGCGCGCAGGTTGCCCGTCAGCGCGAGCGCGCCCGCCGTCATCCCGTGATAGCCGCCGTGGAACGCGATCACCGAGCGCCGGCCGGTGGCCGTCTTGAAGAGCTTGATCGCCGCCTCGATCGCATCCGCGCCGGACGGCCCGCAGAACTGCACGCGCGCGTGCCGCGCGAGCGCGGGCGGCAGGATTCCGAACAGGCGCTCGACGAAGCGGTGCTTGACGGGCGTCGTCATGTCGAGCATCTGCATCGCCTGGCCGCTGTCGACGAACGCGCGCACGCGCTCGACGACAGCCGGATGATTGTGGCCCGTGGCGAGCGTGCCCGCGCACGACAGGAAATCGAGATAGCGGCGCCCGGCCGTATCGGTGAGCACCGTGCCCGCGCCGTGCGCGAAAACGGTGTCGAAGGTGTCCGCATAGGTGCGCGCGCCCGATTCGCGGGCGCGGACGAAGGCATAGGCGGGATCGACGTCTTGCATGGCTACCTACCTCACGAAGAAAGGGCGGGGCGACTCCCCGCGGATCACGCGCTCGGCGCGAGCGCGCCGCGCCGCAGCCGTTTGTGCAGCAGGATCAGCGCGACGACGGGCAGCGCGCCGCCGAGGAGCGGGTCGTGCCGGTGCGGGAACGCGGCGGCGAGCGCGATCCCGCTGTAGACGGCCATCTTCCTGCAGCGCGCCCGCGCGAGCGCCGGATCGGCCGCGCCGGAAAACGCCTCGGGCGCGACGGCCAGCCCGAGCGCGTGCGCGGCGAGCACGCTCCCGAGCATCGCGGCCGAGCCGAGCGCGGCGCCCCAGTCGCGGGCCGCGTCGGCCGACACGAACGGCAGCGCGGCGCTGACGATCAGGTACGCGTTCAGGCCGAGCGCGGTGCCGTGCAGCGGCCGCCGGCGCAGCAGCCACGCGTTGTGCGGCAGCGCGAGCAGCGCGCCCGCGAGCGCCGCGTGCCGCCAGTGCGCGTCGCCGCCGCCCGGCAGCGCGCGCATGAACAGCATGAAAGCGATCGCCGGCGCGAACAGCGCCGCGTTGCGCAAATACGCGAGGATCAGATCGGGCATGACGCGATGAACTCCTTCGATGCGAACCGGCGCCGGTTCGGTCCTGCTTTCAGTCCTGCTCGGTCCCGATCTGCTCAGTCCTGATGCCAGCGGAACGTCAGCGCGGCGCCGGCGAGGAACACGAGCGTCCAGCCCGCGACGACGGCGAGCGGCCACGCGGCCTGCGCGTAGCCGAGGTCGCGCACGAACACGCCGCGCAGCGCGACCGCGAACTGGTTGGTCGGCAGCACGAGCAGCACGACGCGCAGCCAGTGCGGCGCGGCGCGCAGCGGAATCGTCAGATCGCTGAAGAACAGCAGCGGGAAATAGATCAGGTTGCACCACGCCTCGGCGGCGGCGAGCGAGCGCGCGCGGCTCGCGAGCAGCGTGCCGAGGCTCAGCAGCATCGCGGCGCCGAGCAGCACGACCGGGATCGCGCGCAGCGCGCGCAGGCTCCAGAGCGGCAGCGGCACCTGGAACAGGTAGCGCGCGGCGAGCATCAGCGTCACCGACGCGGCGAGCATCAGGATCACGCGCGAGACGATCAGCGACGCGAGGAACACGAAGCGCGACACCGGAAAGCACACGTACATCTTGAACGTGTTGCGCTCGCGCAGCGTCGCGATCGTCGTCGCGGTCGACACGACGCCGATCGACATGAACACCATGATCAGGATGCCCGTCGCGAAGAACTCGCCGTAATCGAGCGGCGCGAGCGCATGGCCGTCGTTCTCGAAGCGCACCTGGTACGCGGCGGGCAGGCCGGCTTCGGACGCCGCGCAGCGCACGAGCGCGATCTCGATCGTGCGCGCGGCCGCGCGCGCCGCGAGCGGGCCGTTGAAATCGTACGAGACGCGCACGGGATCGGCCGCCCGCGCGGGCCAGCTCACGCGCACGCGATCGCCGCCCGCCGCGCCGGCCGCGTTCGGCGCGACGACGCGCGCGCCCACCGTGCCGTTGCCCGCGAACGCGGCCTCGATCGCGGCGCGGCACGCGCGCGCCTGCGGCGCGGCGGCGTTGCCGTCGAACGCGAGCTCGACGACGCCGAGCGAGCTGTGCTTGCCGAACGCGACGAGCATCACGCTCATCAGCAGGATCGGAAAGACGAACGTCCAGAAGAGCCGCGCCTTGCTGCGCAACTGCCCGAGCAACTCGTTGCGGGTGAGAATCAGAAAAACCTCAAGCATCGGTCGCTCCTTCGGTGCATGCGCGCAGCAGGTCGCCTTCGTCGGTCGGCGCGAATTCGAAATGCCGGATGCCCGCCTGCTCCATCAGCGTGCGCAGCGCGGCGTCGAGCCCCGCGCGGCCGAACGCGCCGATCTGCCGCGGCGCGGGCGCGACGATCCGCTGCACGTGCGCGTCCCGCGCGAGCACCGCGCGCACGCGTTCGGCCTGCGCGTCGTCGTCGACGTGAATCAGCGCGCGGAACTCGCCGACGAGACGGCGCTTGAGCGCGTCCTTGCCGCCCTGGTAGCGCAGCGTGCCGTCGCGCACCCACAGCACGTCGTCGGCGATCGCGAGCTCTTCGCCCGCGTGGCAGATCATCGCGATCGTGATGCCCGCGAGCGGGCCGCGCAGCAGGCCGAGCACGCTGCGCGTCATCGTGCGGTCGAGGCCGGTGAACGGTTCGTCGAGCGCGACGAGCGCCGGGCGATGCGCGAACGCGATGAACAGGTCGAGCCGCTGCCGCTGCCCCTTCGACAGCCCGCTGTACGGCTTCGCGCGCAGCTCGTCGATCGCGAGCGCGCGGGCCACCGCGGCGTCCTGTTTGCGGTACAGCGCGCGGTGCACGGCGAGGATCTCGTCGACACGCGCGTGCTCCGCGTATTCGACGCGCTGCAATTGCGCGCCGAAGCGCCGCAGCGCGCGCGTGTCGCGCATGAATCGCGCGGCGGGCACACCGAGGATCGTCGCGCCCTCGAGCTGCGCGCGGCGAAAGCCGAACAGCGCCTCGAGCAGCGTGCTCTTGCCGGAGCCGTTCGGGCCGACGATCGCGGTCAGCGCGCCGGTGCGAAACGCGATGTCGGTGGCGTGGAACGTGAAGTCGCCCGCCTTCACGTCGATGCGGCGCGCGGCGAGCGCGCTCGCCGCGCGGCCCGGCGTCGCGCCGCGCGCGACGGCTGCGCCGCCTTCCATTGCTTCAGCCGCTTCAACCGCTTCGGCGGTCTGCGCGCCTTCGAGGGCTTCGCCGGTCTGCGCGCCTTCGAGGGCTTCGCCGGCCTCGCCGGCCGGAAACGGAACAGGGCTCATCGCATTCAGTCCATCATCGCGACCTGGATGTCGCGCTGGCCGCTGTACGGGTTGCGTCCGTGCGCGACGAGGATGTTGTCGAGCAGCAGCACGTCCTGCTCGCGCCAGCGAAACGCGGTCTCCTCGGCGTCGATCGCGTCGTAGACGGGATCGAGGTCTTCGGCGGGCATCGGCGTGCCGTCGCCGTAGCGGATGTCGTACGGCAGCGCGGCGCGCGTCTTGTAGAACGACTGCAGCGCGCGCAGGATCGTCGGGTGCACGACGCGCGCGTTGATGTGCTGCGTGCTCGCATGGTTGAACCACACTTCCTCGCCCGTGCGCGGATGCACGACCGTCGCCGGGCCCACGTGCGTGACCGTGAGGCTGCCGTCGGGCAGCCACTCGTATTCGAGCTGCGTCGCGCGGCAGAGC
Organism: Burkholderia mallei ATCC 23344; assembly: GCF_000011705.1. Lineage (NCBI taxonomy): Bacteria > Pseudomonadati > Pseudomonadota > Betaproteobacteria > Burkholderiales > Burkholderiaceae > Burkholderia > Burkholderia mallei. The sequence continues at coordinate 3,254,366 of NC_006348.1, forward strand.
GATTCGACTTCGGCGCGCTCGTCGGTCATGAACGCGTCCTGCCAGCGCCGGTAGAACTGGTTGAAGTGCGCGGGCATCGGCTTCGCCGAGAAGTTGCGCCGGTACATCACGCCCTTGCCGCGGAACCGCTCGAGCGTGCGCGCGGGCAGGCGGCGCGTGACGGCGCACATGTCCGACAGCGGCGTTTCGCCGCCGACGGCCGCAGCCTGCCGGCAGTAGAACGCGATGAGCCGCGGATAGTGCGACATGTACGCCTTTTCCTGATGCAGGCTCAGCTTGTACGGCGCGGGCAGATGCGTCGATTCGTACACGTTGCCGTCGATCGCCTTGCGCGGCGACGCGCCGGCGATGTAGCCGAACGCGTGCGGCGGATAGCGGTCGGTCAGCGCGCGAAACGCATGCGTGTCGGGCACCGCGAAGCCGCGCAGCAGCAGGCCGCCGTGCTCGAGCAGCAGCGCGTCGAATGCCGCGCGGCGCGCGTCGAACCACGCGAGCGCCGCGTCGCGGTCCGCGGCGAGCGCGCTGTCGCCGTGCGGCGAGACGACGAGCGGCAGCGGCGCGCGCTCGGAGCGCAGGCCGCAGATCACGCCGGGGCCGAGCCGCGCCTGCGCCTTGAGCGCCGCCGCGTTCTGGAAGGTGATCGAATCCCGGATCTCGCTCATGACGGTTCTCCCGGCTTGGTGAGCAGAATTTCGAAGCCGAGCGCGCCCAGGCCGAACGGCGGGCTCGTCACGCTCGCGTGCTCGGCGAGGCCCGCCGCCGCGACGAGCTCGCGCGCCTCGTCGAGCGTGACCTTCTCTTCGAGATGGGTCGGCGGATAATTCGCGGCCGCGCGCATCTGCGTGAAGCGCTCGAGGAGCGCGGGCGGCGCGTCGCGGCGCATGTCGTGCACGACGCCCACGCCGCCCGGGCGCAGCACGCGGAACATCTCGGCGAGGCTGAGCGCCTTGTCGGGCAGGTGGTGCAGCGTCGCGCGGCTCACGACCATCGATAGCGACGCGTCGTCGAACGGCAGCGCGAGCGCGTCGCCCACTTTCAGCGCGACGCGCCCGGCGAGACCGAGCCGCGCGATGCGCGGCACGCCTTCGTCGAGCATCGCGGGGTCGAGATCGACGCCGACGAAGCGCCATTGCGCCATCGCCGGATCGGCGGCGAGCCGCACGGGCACGACGGCCGTCGCGGTGCCGATGTCGGCGAGCGTGCCGGGCGGCAGCGCGCGCGCGAGCTCGCGGATGCGCGCGATGAAGAGCGCGTCCCACGGCGCGAGCGCTTCGTTCGCGAAGCGATCGTAGTCGTCGGCGGGGCGCAGGTTCTTGAGCAGCATGGCGGGACTCCTTGAAGCGCGGACGGGTGGGAAAGAGGGCTACAGCCAGCCGACCGGCACGGCCGCCAGCATCCGGCGCGCGGTGGCGCTGTTCGCGCCGAACGCGGGGCGGCGGCGGCGCTCGACCGCGTGCGCGGCCATCGCGGCGATCCGCGCGCTCAGGCCGACGCCGATTCCCCATTGCGGTTCGGCGAAGCCGAGGTCGAGCAGCGCCGCGCCCGTCGCGAAATCGATGTTCGGCTTCAGGTTCTTGCGCTTGCGCGCTTCATCGCACGCGACGTCGAACATGTCGACGTGGCGCCCGCCGAAGCCCCATTCGGCGAACAGCGCGCGAATGCGCGGCGGGCGCGGGTCCGCCTCGAACAGCGGATGGCCGAAGCCCGCGAGCAGCGCGCCCGATTCGTCGAGCACGCGGCCGATCGCGCGCCGCACGACGGCGTCGAGCGCGTCCGGTTCGTCGTCGAGCCGCCGGGCGAGCGCGCGCAGCCATTGCATCGCGCTGCGCGCGGCGCCGACGTGATTGGGGCCGCTCGACATGAAGCCCGCCGCGATCGCCTGCGACAGCGACACGCCGGTGCCGATCGCGCAGCGCGGCACGAGCACGGTCGGCGTGACGTAGCCGAAGCCGCCGTGCCAGGCGACGAGCAGCGCGTCGATCACGCGCTCGGCGTGCGGCGAGCCGCCGCCCGACGCGCCGGCCGCGCGCAGCACGCGCGCCGCGTGGCTCGTGCCGGGATCGTCGACGCGCGGCGCGCCGAGCGCCGCGCGCATCAGGTACGGCGCGCCGGCGAGGCAGCCGAGCAGCGTGTCGAAATCCGCGCCCCAGCCGGGCGCCTCGCCCGCGTCGAACGGCGGCCGCTCGATGTCGCGCAGCAGGCCCGTCGCGGCGGCGAACACCATGTCGACGCCCGTTTGCGCGACGGCCGCAGCCGCGCGCGTCGACGGGTTGCCGCGCGCGAAGTGCGCGCCGTATTGCGCGAGCCGCGCGCGCAGCGCCGCGCCTTCGGCGGGCGTCGGCATCCGCTCGAACCACAGATGCCAGAGCGCGTCCTCGAACGAGACCGTGCCGATCAGATCGTTCAGGTTGCGCCCGCGCACCCACAGCCCTTCGGGCTCGAGGATCGCGCCGTCGATGTCGGTGCCGCGATAGCGGGTGGCCGGGCGGTTGAGCAGTTCGGTGGCGAGTCCCATGTCATTCGACCTCGGCGAGTTCTTCGGCGGTGATCGCGCATGCGATGTCCGGCAGCGCGTCGATCGCCGCCGCGTGTTGGGCGGCGAGCGGAAGCAGGTTCGCGAAGCAGTAGCGGGCGGCCTTCACCTTGCCGCGATAGAACGCGGCTTCCGCGGGCTCGGCCGCCACTTCGCGCGTGGCGAGACGCCGCTCGGCGATGCACGCCGCTTCGAGCAGCGCCCATGCGCACGCGACGAGCCCGAACATTTCGAGAAAGCGCGTGTAGACCTGGCTGCTCGCGTGCATGTGGCCGTCGCGCACCGCGCGCGCGATCGATTCGAGCGCGCGCGCGAGCGCGTCGGCCGCGCCGCGCAACTGCGCGAACCACGGGGCGAACGTCGCGGGGGCCGTGGGCTCGATGCGCGCGAGGCTCGCGTCGAGCGCGTCGCGGAAGTAGCGCAGCAGCAGCGGCTTGCGGCCGAAGCCGAGCTTCTCGCGCACGAGGTCCTGCGCCTGGATGTAGTTCGTGCCTTCCCAGATCGACAGGATCTTCACGTCGCGCGCGTTCTGCTCGACGGGGCTCGCATCGGTGTAGCCGACGCCGCCGTGCACCTGGATCGCGGTTTCGCAGACGCGCCACGCCTGATCGGAGATGAACGCCTTGCAGATCGGCGTGAGCAGCAACTGCAGCTTGCGCGCGCGCTCGATGTCGGCCGGGTCCGCGCCGGGCGTCGCCTCGAGGATCGTCGCGCGCGTCGCGGCCGCGGTCAGCTTGCCGAGCAGGCCACGGCAGCCTTCGACGCGCGCCTTCATGTCGACGAGCATGCGCTGCACATCGCCGTGCTCGACGATCCGCACGCGCGGCGCGGCCGTGTCCGACGCGGCGTCGATCGGCCGGCCCTGCACGCGGCGGCGCGCGTACGACACCGATTGCAGGTACGCGCTCGACGCGACGCCGATGCCGAAGAGCCCCGTGCCCATGCGCGCCTGGTTCATCAGCGGCACGAGCTGCAGCAGCCCGACGTTCCTGCGGTTGCCGAGCAGATGCGCGCGCGTCGTGCCGCTGCGGCCGAACACGAGGTGCGCGTTCGCGCAGCCGTTCAGCCCCATCTTGCGCGGCAACGCGACGCATTCGACGTGGTTCGATTCGAGCTTGCCCGTCGCGTCGTCGCGCCAGAAGCGCGGCACGATCAGGCACGACAGCGAGAACGAATCGGGCGCCGTCGAGCCGATGCGGCCGAGCACGAAGTACAGCGTGTTCTCGGTCAGGTCGTGCATGCCGGCCGAGATGTAGACCTTCTCGCCCGTCACCGCGCAGACGCCGTCGCCAAGCGGCGTCGCGACCGTGCGCACGGCCGTCATGTCCGAGCCCGCCTGCGGCTCGGTCGCGCAGAAGCACGCATCCCAGTCGTAGCGCAGCAGGGGCCCGCGCAGCGCCTTTTGCTCCGGCGTGCCGTGCAGCGTCAACAGCTTGCAGGCCGGATGCGTGAAGCCGCCGTAGGTCATGAACGACGGGTTCGCGCCCATCAGCATCTCGAACACCGCTTGCTTGACGACCATCGGCACGTCCGCGTGCGGCGCGTCGCCCGCCTCGGCCGAATGGCGATCGAACAGCAGGCCCGCCCATTCGTCGCGAAAGCGCGGCCACAGCGCGTGGAAATCGGCGGGGATGCGCACCGTGCCGTCGTCGCGCAGCGAGCACGATTCGATGTCGCTCGCGCGATAGCTCTCGCCGATCTCGAGCGCGAAGTCACGCGCGCGCTCGAGCAGGCGGTCGTAGTATGCGCGGTCGTGCGTTCGGTACGGCGCGTGCGACAGGAACGCCGCTTCGGCGTCGCACAGTTCCCACAGAAAGAAGCGCAGTTCGCGCAGGCTCACTTGATAGGCGCTCATGACGGATACCGGGTTCGGGTGGACGAAGACGATGCGTGCGCGCCGCGCAACTGCGCGACGAGCGCGCCCGCGCCGCCCGCGAGCGCGGTGTCGCAAAAGAGCGCGAGCCGCCGTTCGCCGGGCGCGAGCGACGCCTGCGCCTGCGCGAGCGCGCGCGGCGTGTCGGCGGTGGACAGATGCTCGACGCCGTCGCGCACTTGCAGGCGCGACGGCGGGATCGCGAGCGCGCGCGCGAGCGTCGTGCGAAACGACGCGCTGAAGCCGCCCGGCGCGAAGCAGTCGATCCGCGCGGCGCCGACGCCCGCGTCGGCGAGCGCCGCGCGCGCCGCGTCGACGGTCGGCGCGACGAGCGCGCGTTCGAGCTCGGCCGGCTGCCGCGCCCAAGGGTCGGCGATCGGCTCGCCGTGCGCGAGCGCATGGCCGAGTACGCGGGCCTGCGCCGCGTCGGCTTCGGCGTCGGTTTCGGCGTGGCCGAGCAGGATCGCCGCGGCGCCGTCGCCGTAGGCGACGAACTCGCCGTAGGTGCGCAGGAACGGATACACCCATTTGTCGGCGGCGACGAACAGCATGCGGCCGCCGTCGCGCAGCAGCCCGTGCGCGAGCGGCAGCGCCGCGTGCAGGCCGAGCGTGCCGCACTGGCCGAGCGCGAACGGCACGATGTGCTTGAGCCCGAGCGCGTGCTGCATCCGGCCGGCGACCGATTCGCCCGCGTGCTCGTTGAGCGACGCCTGCGCGACGACGATCTGCGAGATCGACGCGCACGCGCCGGGGCCCGCGGCGCCGACGACGTCGCGCACGGCTTCGAGCGCGAGGTCCGACAGCGTGCGCCCGCGTGTCTCGACGGGCAGCGAAGCGGGCGCCGGGCGCGCGAGGTGGGCGAACGTGTGCGTGTCGTAGTCGAGCCGTTCGTACGGCATCGCGAAGCGGATCGCATGCGGCGCGAGCCGCCCGTCGTAGCGATAGCGGCCGCTCGCCTGCGCGGCGTCGACCGACTGGCGGGACGGCTGCCGGATCGCGGTGTGATGGATCGTGAGCATGGTCTTCGTCCCCTCGCTCAGCCGAGCGCGGCCGCGCGCGGCTCGGCCTCGAAACGCGACAGGTGGGCGCGCTTGAGCAGCGGCCGGTCGATCTTGCCGTTCGGATTGCGCGGCAGCGGCGCGCCGGCGATCTCGATGTGCTGCGGCACCATGTACGACGGCAGCCGCGCGCGGCACGCGTCGAGCAGCGCCTGCCGGCATGACGCGGGGTCGCCGCCGCCGTACACGCACGCGACGACCGCCTGGCCGAGCGCCGGATGCGGCACGCCGAACGCGACGGCTTCGAGCGTCTGCGGGCATTCGAACAGGATGTCCTCGATCTCGGTCGGGCTCACGCGGTAGCCGGACGTCTTGATCATCTCGTCGGCGCGCGACACGAAATAGAGGAAGCCTTCGTCGTCGCGCGTCACGATGTCGCCCGACCACACCGCGACGTCCGCGAGCGGCACCGGATGGCGCGCGTGCGGCAGCGCGCGAAAGCGCTGCGCGGTCAGCTCGGGCGCGTTCCAGTAGCCGAGCGTCACGAACGCGCCGCGATGCACGAGCTCGCCCGGCTCGCCGGCGTCGCACTCGCTGCCGTCGGCGCGCAGCACGAGGATCTGCGCATTCGGCACGGCCTTGCCGATCGAGCCGGGGCGCGCGGCCGCTTCCTCCGGCGGCAGATATGTCGAGCGGAACGCCTCGGTGAGGCCGTACATCAGGTACGGCGCCGCGTTCGGAAAGATCTGCCGCAGCCGGTGCAGCAGCGGCTGCGGCATCGTGCCGCCCGTGTTCGCGATCCGGCGCACCGGCAGGCGCGCGGCGTCGGGCCATGCGACCGCGGCGAGCTGCATCCAGAGCGGCGGCACGCCGGTGATCGACGTGACGCCGACTTGCGCGCACCACGTGGGCACTTCCTCCGCGCGCAGGAAATCGAGCGGCGCGTAGCACGCCTGCGCGGCGAGCGCGCTCGTGAGCTGGCTCAGGCCCGCGTCGAAGCTGAGCAGCAGCGCGCCGAGGATCACGTCGTCGTGCGAGAGCCGCTGGTATGCGGCGACGCTGTCGGCGCCCGCGGTCAGATTGCGCTGCGACAGCACGACGCCCTTCGGCTGCCCGGTCGAGCCGGACGTGTAGAGGAGCTCGGCCGGATCGGAATCGACGGCGTGCGCGCGGCCCGCGTCGCGCACGTCGTCGCCCGCGCCGGCGAGCGCGGCGACGTCTTCGACGAGCCAGGTGACGAGCCCGGCCGGGCGCTCGGCGAGCCGGGCGAGGCGCGGCGCGGTGGTGAGCAGCAGGCGCGCGCCGCTGTCGGCGAGGATGTGCCGCACCTGATGGTCGCGCAACTGCGGATTGATCGGCACGACGATCGCGCCCGCGAGGTTTGCGGCGAGCATCGTCACGATCGTCTCGTACGCCTTCGGCGCATAGGTCGCGACGCGCTCGCCGGGCGCGATGCCGGCCGAGGCGAGCGCGGCGGCCGCGCGGCGCACGTCGGCCGCGAGCTGCGCATAGCGCACGCGCCGCCGCGGCTCGGCGATCGCGATGCCGTCGGGCCGCTGCGCGGCGGCGGAGTCGAGGAGGTCGGCGAGTCGGATGTGTGGATTCATGACGCTCTCATGCCTGACGGATGTAGACCTGAGCCGGCTTGTGCGACAGGAAGCCGCTCACGGTGTACGAGTGGTGATAGGCGCCGCATTGCGAGAACACGACGAAGTCGCCCGGCTGCGGCAGCCGCGGATGACGCTCGAGCCGGCCGATCACGTCGGCGCGGTTGCAGGTGTTGCCGACGAACGTGATCGGCCGCGCGTTCGGCGCGCGATGCGCGTCGGCGGTGCCGGCCGGCACGAGCGTCGGCGCCGCCCAGGTCTTCAGGACGGCTTCCGTTTTCGCGAGCAGGAAGTTGTGGCTCATGCCGCCGTCGCACACGGCGATCACGCGGTCGTCCCAGACCTTGACCGCGCGCACGCGCGTGACGAACACGCCCGCGTTCGCGAAGATCGCGCGGCCCGCTTCGTGCACGAGCGTGTAGCGCTTCGCGAGCGGGGCGATGCGCGCGCGGTAGCGCTCGAAGGTGGCGTCGTCGTGGCCTTTTTCCGAAAACCCGCCGCCCAGGTTCAGATGCGTGACGGGCGCGCGCACGAGCGCCTCGATCTGCTCGGCGAGCTGCGCGAGCGCCCACGCGAGATCGGCCGAATCCGCGTCGCCGCCCTTCGTCGGGCCGGCGCGAAAATTGCCCGAGCCGACGAACGCGTGCAGCCCCGCCACGCGGCGGCCCGCCTGCGTGAGCAGGTTCGCCATGCCGAGCGCCTCCGCGGGCGTCATGCCGAAATGGTCGCGCAGCGATTTCGGCGCGTGCGCGCCGAGCAGCGCGCCCGCGTTGATGCGCAGCATCACGTCCTCGGTCTCCTTGCCGGACGCGAGCGCGATGAAGCGGCGCACCATGTCCGGCCCGTCGAGGATGAAATGGCAGCGCGACGCGATGCCCGCGCGCATCAGCGCATCGCCCATCGCCGGGTTGTTCAGGTACTTCACGTGCTTGCCGCGCCCGACGACGGTGTCGAGCTCGCCCTGGCTCGCGAGCTCGATGCCGTCTTCGAACGCGTGCGCGCAGCGCAGGAACAGGTCCGCATGCGAGTTCGCCTTCAGCGACACGACGAGGCGCGTGCCGAGCGCCGCGCGCAGCGCGGCGTAGCCGGCGAGCACGCATTGCGGGTCGAACACGTAGCAGGGCGTGTCGAGCCCGTCGAGCCATTCGGCGTTCCCGGCGTCGGCCGCGGCGTGCGGCGCGGATCCGATCGTGTCAGTGTTCATAGGCCTCGGCAGGAGTGGACGACGAAGCGGCTTCGAGCGGATGCAGCGCGACGGCGGCGAACGCGCCGACGTTCGACTGCATGACGCCCATCACGTGCCGGCCCGCGTCGAGCGCGGCGAGGCTGTCGTCGGCGAGATTGATGGCGAAATCGGAGCAGCACACGTGGCCGCAGCGCGCGACGTTCGCGCCGAACAGCCGCTCGGCGGGCACGCGCAGCGCGCGGCACAGTGCATGCCAGCCGCGCAGGTCGGTGTTGATCGGCAGGATGCGTTCGTAGTGCGCGATCGGCCGGCCCGTCAGCGCGCACGCGGCGTCGACGATCCGGTGCGTGTGCAGCCATTCGGTGGAGATCATCGCGCGCTCGACCGCGTTGGCCGAATCGGAGCCCGGATACCACGCGGCATGGTTGTGCAGCGCGACGCCGCCGACGCGGTTACGGCGGCTGTTGCGGGTCACGAGCAGGCACCCGGCGCCGTCGCCCTGGATGCCGGAGAACTGGCGCAGCCGGGTGGCCTCGTCGTACGCGCGGTCGGCCGATACGACGAGCGCCGATTGCGCCTGCGGATACGCGTAGAACAGCGCGTCGATCATCCTGATCGCCGCGGCGATCGACGCGCAGTTCAACTGCGCGATCGATCCGCTCCACAGCGGCCGGATGCCGTGCGCGTGCGCGACTTCGTAAAGCAGGCTGCGCGGCGGCGCGGGCATGCTGAACGTCTGCGTGTGCACGTGCACCATCAGGTCGATCGACGAAGGCGCGATGCCCGTCGAATCGACGAGCGCGCCGATCGCGCGCGACGCGAGCTCGACCTCGCTCGTCTGCGGCGCCGCGTGGAAGAACCGGCAGCCCGATTCGAGGATCGCGTCGACCTGCTCGCGCGGCCATGCGTGGCGGGCCGCCCACGCGCCGATCTCGATCGCCGCGTCGGGCAGCTCGTACGCGGCGGCGTCGATGCCGATCCAGTGGTTCGCTTGATCTGGGCGCATGGCGTCACATGTCCAGGGCGAGCGGCATGTCTTCGTAATCGATCACGTCGAGCTGCTCGAAGGTCCGGCGCACGCGCGGCGTGAGCAGGCCGATCTCGCGGATCGTCGGCACGAGGCGGCGGAAGATCGAGCGGCGCAGCGCGCGCGACACCTCGGATTCGCGCACCATCTGCGCGCAGGCCTGCTTCGAATAGCCGAGCGGCTCCCAGATGTCGTCCGCGCACAGGTGCTCGTACAGCACCGATGCGCCCTCGCTCACGAATTCCTCGCGCTCCTTCATCTCGGCGGACGTCATGTCCGAATACACGCGGGCGAGCGTGAGCCGGCCGACCGCGAAATGGCGCGCCTCGTCGCGCTGGATGCGCGCGAACAGATCCTTGACGAACGGATCGGCGCTGAACGCGACGACGGTCTGGAAAGTCGACAGCGCGATTCCCTCGACGAGCACCTGCATGCCGAGGTTCGTGATGTCGAGCGCGCTCGACGTGACGGTGTCCTTCAGCAGCCCTTCGAGCGAGCGGCTCATCGGGTAGCGCACGCTGATCTTCTCGTTGACGAGCTTCGCGTACGCCTCGACGTGGCGCGCCTCGTCCATGATCTGCGCGGCCGCGCACAGGCGCGCGGGCAGGCTCTGCTCGGCGCTCGCGAGCTTCGATGCGCAGATGAGCGCCGCCTGCTCGCCGTGCAGGATCTGCGACAGCAGCCATCCCTGCCAGTGATGGCGCATCTCCGCGCGCTCGGCCGCGCCGAGCTTGTGCCACAGATCGGTGCCGAACACGAGCAGCATCCCGTCGGGCATGCCGAGCGGATTGTCGGGGTCGAGCGTCACGTTCCAGTCGATGTCGCGGTTGACGTCCCACTGGGCGGCCTTCGCCTTGTGGTACAGGTTCGTGAGCGCGGTCTCGCGGTATTCGTAATCGCCCATCATCAGCGCGTCGACGGGCATCGACCAGCGCTGGCTGCGGGCGGCGTCTTCGTACGGTTGCATAGTGGCTTCCATGGTCGGTTAGGCGAAGCGGGCGGGCGGCCGCGCGGGTTGGCCGGCGGCGTCGGCGGCGTCGGCGGCGCGCGCGAGGCGGATCGCGTAGCGCGGCCAGTCGCGCAGCAGCGCGGCTTCCAGCGCGTCGAGCCGGCGCTCGCTCGCGCACGCGAACGCGAGCGTGTTGTCGCCCGGGTAATCGAGATCGCGGCGAATCCGGTCGACGATGCCGATGCCCGGCTGCGCCTCGACGCGCGACCAGAACGCCATCTGCGTGTCGAGGCCGCTGCCGATCAGCACGCGCGGGTCGAGCAGGTTCGCGGGCAGCACGCCGTTGTACGGCATGCGGAACCGGACGAACACGCGCGTCTCGGCGCCGAGCGCCTGCCACAACGCATCGACGAGCTCCGACATGAAGCGCACGTACTGCGCGTGATCGAGCAGCACGGGCGCCGTCGAATCCGGCTGATACGCGGCGAGGCGCGCGTAATCGTCGGCGGTCGCGGCGGGGATGCCGTAGCTCGACGCGCGCACGAGCACCGGCGTGCGGGGCGCGCGTTCGAGCCGGTAGCGGCGCAGGGCGAAGGGCGTCATGCTGTGTCGTCCAGGCGAAAGCGGGCGGCGGCGTCGTAGCCGATCTCGGCGATCGCGAAGTAGCCGTTGAGCGCGAGCGAGCCGACGATCGCGCGCGCGGCGGCCGGCGCGCCGGGCGCGCAGCGGTGCAGCAGCAGCGAGATCCACGGATCGCTGCCGAACGCGTGGCCGAAGCGCGCATGGCCGTCCGGATGCACGGGCGCGTCGCCGAGGCACTTGAGCAGCGCGCGGCGCGACGCCTCCTTGAAGAACGGCGGCGCGACCGGCACGCCGGCGCGTTCGCGGCCGAACGCGGCGAACCCGCGGCCGAGCATCGCGAGCGCGTGCGCGGGCGGCGCCGCGCCGAGGTGCAGCGGCCAGTCGGCGCCCGGCGCGACATCGAGCGCGAGCGTGCACACGCCGAAGCCCGACGCGCCCCATTGCGGATGGCTCAGCCAGTAGCTGAAGCGGTGAATGTCGACGTCGACGATTTGCAGCAGCAGCCGGCGCGTGCCGGTGTGCATCGCCTTGCCGAGCGTTTCGCGCAGCACGTAGCCCCAGCTCGCGCATTCGTAGCCGTGCGTGAGCCAGTCCGCGGCGCGCGGCCCGTGCGATGCGATCGCGCCGACGAACGCGGCGTGATGCGGCGAATCGTCCATCAGCAGGCCGGAGAGGATCGTCGAGCACACCACGTAGTCGTCGATCGGCGCGTGCCCGGCCGCGGCGCCGGCGCACGCGAGCGCTTCGCGGCCGAGCAGGCGGCCGAGCTGCGCGGCGGCCTCGAGCAGCTCGCCGACGCCGCCCGCGGCCGCCGCGACGCGCCGGTACGCGAGCGCGCGCAACTGCAGGCGCGCGGCGCCGAGCGCCGTCGCGGCGGGTTCCGGAATGGGAGCGAGCTCGATCATCGGCGGCCTCGTGTGCGGCTTCGCGCCGCGCGTTACGCGGCCGTCTGCGGCGCGCGCAGTTCGGCGTCGAGCTGGGCGAGCGTCGTGTACTGCGTGATGTTCAGCGTCTCGGGATCGATCGAGCCGTAGAGCTGCTCGCAAAAGACGATCAGCTCGACGATGTTCAGCGAATCGATGCCGAGCTCGCCGATGCCGACGTTGGTTTCGACGGTCTCGACGTGCAGGATCTTCGCGACCTCGCGGGCGAGAAGGGGCAGCGTTTCAGCGGCTGGCGTGCTCATGACGGTTTCCTTTTTCGAGTGGAAAGACAAACGGCGAACAACGGTGAACGGCGGATCAGGCGCGTTTCGTGCGCATCCGGATTTCGTAGTAGCAGCGGTAGGCGCTGCCTTCCATCTTCGACAGCGCGAGCAGGTCGCGCTGATCGTCGAAGCGGCGTACCGCGCCGCCGCGCACGAGATCGCCGAGCAGCTCGTTCGCGGCGAACTTGAGCGCGAGCACGCGCTGCACGACGTCGGCGCCGTATACGCACGAGCGCGACTGCGCGCGCGCGGCGTCGGCCACGAAGCGCCGGACCGATTCGTGCGCGGGCGAGAGCGCGAGCCGGCCCTCGCGCGCGAGCCAGCCGACGTGCGCCATCAGCGCGCGCACGAAGTACGGACGCACGATCGTCAGATACTTGTTGAACACGTTCGGGCCGCCGATGCGCAGGCGGTCCTCGGGCGTCGTCTCGATCTCGCCGCGCACGTTGCCGAGCTGCAGCCCGCCTTCGAGAAACGGCTCGCCGCATGCGGCGCGCTCGAGCGTGCGGTACTGCTCGGGCCACACGAGATAGGCGGCCGGCATGAACGCGCCCGGCGCGCGCACCGCGACGAGCCCGATGCTTTCGCGATGCGCTTCGATGCCCCATACCTTGTCGATCGCGAGCCGCGTGCGGCCGTGCTCGACGCGCACCGTCGAGCGCCAGGCCGCGAGCGCGGGCCCGCCGCCGTCGCTCATCAGAAAGCGCAGGTGGTGGCCCGCCGCGCGATACGCCTGAACCTTCGCGTCCTGTTCCGGCGTCAGGAAGAGCGCCGACATCACGTGCGAGAAGCCGCGCATGAACGGCTTGAAATGCGGCGCGAGCCCCTCGTGCGCGATTTGCTCGAGCACGGCCTCGGTCTGCGCCGATTGCTCGTAGCGCAGCGGCGTCGTCGCGCGCTCGGCGGCGCGCGCGGCGGCATGTGCGCGCGGCTGCGCGATGATCATGTCGCTGTCGAGCAGGCGCGTCGCGCCGGCGCGCAGCAGCGCGTCGAGCGCCGCGGGCGGCGCGCCGAACGCGGCGAGGCGCTCGCGTACCGGCTGCGCGGCGAGCGTCGGCAGATCGGCGGCGTCGGCATGGGCGGCGGCGGGGAACGTGCGCGCGGGCGTGTCGGGCAGGGCGGTATCGGGCATCATCGGCAATCGGGCGGTGGGGGGCGTGAGGCGCGTCGTGCGCGCAACGCGCGCGGGCGGTGTCGGGCGAAGCGGCGAGGCGCTCACGGGTACGGCGCGACGCGATCGGCATCGGCGCGGCGCGACGGCGGCGGCGCGATCTCGCGCAGCTCGCCGCTCACGAACATCGCGCGCGCCTTCAGCCGTTGCGGTTTGCCGCTCGTCGTGCGCGGCAGCGCGCCCGGCTCGACGAACGCGATGCGCTGCGCGCAGTAGCCGAGCCTCTGCTGCATGCGCGCCTGCAACTCGGCGCGCGAATCGCGGCTCACGTGATTCGCGTGCGCCTCGACGAGGACGACGAGGTTCTCGGTGCCCTGCGTCTCGTCGTGAATGCCCACCGCGATGCAGGCGCCTTTGTAGACGGCCGGATGGCTGTCGATCGTCTCCTCGATCTCGTGCGGAAAGTAGTTCGTGCCGCGGATGATGATGATTTCCTTCTTGCGCCCGAGGATGAAGAGCTGCCCGCCGCTCACGTAGCCGATGTCGCCCGTCGCGAACCAGCCGTGCGCGTCGAACGGCTGCGGCGCGGGCGCGCCGGCGCTCGGCAGATAGCCCTGCATTACCGATGCGCCGCGAATGAAGATTTCGCCCGCTTCGCGCTCGGCGGCGAGCCGGCCCTGCGCGTCGCGGATCTCGTAGGCCATGTCGTCGAGCGGCGCGCCGACGGCGAGCAGCGTGTCGGTCGCGCCCGTGTGGCCATCGGGCGCGGGGGCGGCGCGGCGGTGCCGCGCGAGCGTCGCGGTGTCGATGCGATCGGCGATCACGTGCGTGAACGCCGGCGCGTTCGGCGTGTCGAACGAGCGGTGCAGCGTGACGGCGAGCGTTGCCTCCGCCATTCCGTAGCACGGCTGCAGCGCCGATGCGTGCAAGCCGTACGGCGCGAACGTCGACGCGAAATCGGACAGCGTCGCGCGATCGACCCGCTCCGCGCCGACGAGGAACGTGCGCAGATGGCTGAAGTCCGCGCCGTCCATCGTCGCCGCGTTGAAGCGGCGCACGCAGTAGCGCAGCGCGAAGGTGGGCGCGACGGCGATGGTCGAGCGCGCGTGCGCGATGCGCCTGAGCCAGCCGAGCGGATTGCGCACGAAGCTCATCGAAGGCATCAGCCGCAGCGACGTCCTGTAATACAGATGCAGCAGCAGGCTGACGAGGCCCATGTCGTGATGCAGCGGCAGCCAGATCACGGTGTTGTCGGCGGCGTGCTTGCTGTAGCCGCACGCGTTCGCGATGCCGGCGATGTTGGCCGCGACGTTGCGATGGCTGATGACGGCCGCCTTCGGATGCGAGGTGGAGCCGGACGTCAGCTGGATGTGATGCGTGTCGCCGGCGCCGCGCAGCGCGAGCCGCGGCTCGGCGCCCGTCGACGCCGCATGCAGGATGCCGACGTCGATCACGCGCGCGCCCGTGTCGCGCAGTTGCGCCTCGAGCTCGGCGACGTGCGCGGACGCCGTGAACACGAACCGCGGGCGATAGAGCCGGCACGCGACTTCGAGCACCTGCGGGCCCGAGCCGCTCGCGCGCTTGAGCGGCGGCGGCACCGTGCACGGCACGACGCCCGACAGCACGCAGCCGACGAGGAGCGCGAGATAGTCGCCCGTCGCGGGCAGCGCGACGAGGGCGATATCGCCCGCGCGCGCGCCGAGCGCGTTCAGCGCGGCGCTCATGCGCAGGCCCGCTTCGCTCAGTTGCCGGTAGGACAGCACGCGCTCGATGCCGCTTTCGTCGAGCGTGCCGACGCCGTGCGCGCGGCAGTTCCGACCCTCTGCGAGCGGAGCCAACAGCCTTTCGATCAGCGGCGAGGAATCACGCATTGACTGCCCCTTTATTAAAAAGTCGCTAAAACTCGATCCGCAATAATTAATCAGGATTGTTCGTCCAATAAGCGTGCTTGCCTGACAATTTCCATACAGTAAACGAAGGTTCAGAGCCCGAATTTCATTTGAGACGTGTATGGCGGCGAATTCCGCCGCCGAAATGTTCGCCGCTTGCGCCGTGGTGAGCGTGACGGAACCCGCGTCAACAGGCCGTCCCGGCCATATGGTGGGACGGTGAGGTCGCGCGCGGCGAATTAATGCGCGGAACGGACACGTTAAGAAACTGCACAAACGTTCGGCAAAAATTCGGGTATAAACGGTTATCGATTTTCGGAAATGTCGATAACTCGCGACGAGGCGTAGTCTCGCCCATTAAGGCCGATTAATGCCAATACCGAATTGCGACAGATTGATACTTGGAACGAAAAAGATGATCGATCTACGACGCCTGCGCTATTTCATCGTCGTCGCCGAGGAGCTTCATTTCGGCAAGGCGGCCCAGCGTCTGCACCTCGCGCAGCCGCCGCTCACGCGGCACATCTCCGCGCTCGAAGGCGAGCTCGGCTTGCGGCTGTTCGATCGCTCGACGCGCTCGGTGAAGCTCACGGCCGAGGGCGAGCTGTTCCTGCCGCACGCGCGCGACGTGCTCGACGCGGTGCATCGCGCGGAGATCGCGTCGCAGCGCGCGGCGCTCGGCAAGGAGGGCAAGGTCGCGCTCGGCTATACGAGCTCGGTGCCGCTTTGCGATGCATTCGGCACGCTGATCCGCAATTTCGCGCGCTCGTTTCCGGACATCGAGCTGTCGCTCGTCGAGGCGTCGTCCGCGCAGCAGGGCCGCAGCATCAAGGAGGGGCTGCTCGACATCGGCATCGGCTGGAAGAATTCCTTCGAGGACTACGAGGGATGCCGGGTGAAGACGATCGCGGCCGAGCCGCTCGTCGTCGCGGTGTCGCAGGAGCGCGCGCTCGCGAGCGAGGCGTCGCTCGCCGTCGAGCAACTCGCCGACGAGACGTTCGTGCTGTTTCCGCCGGGCTACGGCTCCACGCTCGACCGCAAGGCGTTCGACCTGTGCGCGACGGCGGGCTTCACGCCGCGGCGCGGGCCGAGCGCCTCGCAGATGACGACGATGATCGCGCTCGTCGCGGCGGGGCGCGGCGTTGCGATCGTGCCCGAGGCCGTCTCGACGCTGCGCAAGCCGGGCGTCGCGTACGTGCCGCTTACCGACGAATCCGCGCTGATCGAGCTCGTGCTGATGTGGCGCGAGGCGGGGCTGTCGCTTGCGGCGCGTTCGTTCGTCGAATGGCACAAGGCGCATGTCGCGCAGCGCGTCGACGGCATGGTCGGCGTGGGCTGAAGCACGCGCGCTCGTGCGTCGAGACGGACGTCGGGCATGCGGCATCGGACATCGATCGGATGCCGAATGCCGGGCCCGGACCTCACTGGTACTGACCGCTGGCCGTTGGTCGTTGGTCGCTGACCCTGAACGCCCCACGCAGTGCGCTGCGCCTCCGCGGGTGTTGCCCTCATCCGCGCTCGTGCGTGCCGAGCGCGCCCGCGCTTGCGCTTCCTCCCCACGTCACGCCATCGCCACGCCCGCGCCTTTCGCGCATGCGCGAAAGGCCTCATCGCGCGTGCGCCCCGCACGGCGATTCGCCGTGACCCGCACGATACGGCGCAACAGGGCGCAACATGGCACGCCCCCCGAACACCCCGAATGACACGGCACGGCCAAACCACGCCCGGCCATCGAACAAGCCGTCCCGCCCCCATTACCGTCGCGCCGGCGACACCTCACATGCATACCAGTACGGCTGATTGGTGCTATTCCGGTCTCCTGTGGCCGGCTTTCCCGGTCGGCGGACGAGGTTGACGCCAGTCAACCGGCGGCACCGTCTAGGGTAAATACCTATCCGGAAACGCTATGTGAATAAAGGGTTTAGGCGCGCGCTCTTCCTTGCGGGGCAACCGTTTCGGCGATTTCGGAGCGGCGGCCGGCCACGAATTGACTGGTATTATTTTGGTTATATAATGGCCTCGCTTTTTCGGAAGACGCCTGTGCATGCCCTTCCGTTTCCGTACCCGGAGACCTATGGACATCGGCTGGTCGACGCTCGCGCCCGACGCGCGCAGCGATACCCCGCTCTACCTGCAGCTCGCCCGCAATCTCGCGGGCGCGATTCACGGCGGCGCCTGGCGCGCCGGCGAGGCGCTGCCGTCCGAGCGCGGCCTGTCGGCGGCGGCGGGCGTCTCGCGCATCACCGCGCGCCGCGCGCTCGCCCTGCTCGTCGAGCAGGGGCTCATCCGGCGCGTGCGCGGCGCGGGCAGCTTCATCACGCCGCGCGTGGCCGATCCGCTGTCGCGGCTCGTCGGGTTCACCGCGAAGATGCGCCAGCGCGGCTTCGCGCCCGATTCGGTGTGGCTCGCGCGCAGCCTGCGCGCGGCGAGCCGCGACGAGCTCGCGCGCTTCGGCCTGTCGCCCGGCGCGACCGTCGCGCGCCTCGAGCGGTTGCGGCGCGCGGACGGCGTCGTGATGGCGTACGAGCGCTCGACGCTGCCCGCCAGCTGCGTGCCCGAGCCGCAGGTGCTCGAAGGCTCGCTGTACGGCTATCTGCAGTCGCGCGGTCTCGACGTGGTGCGCGCGTCGCAGCGCTTTCGCGCGGTGAACGCGTCGGCCGATGTCGCGCAGTGGCTCGGCCTCGCGCCCGGCGCGGCGCTCCTCGTCATCACGCGGATCGGTTACGGCGCCGACCGGCGGGCGATCGAGGCGACCGAAACCTATTGCCGCGACGATTACTACGATTTCGTCGCCGAGCTGAAACGCTGACACGACAGACTGTCCGCGGCGGCCCGGCGACTCGCAAGCCCTCTCGCAAGCAGCAAGCAGCACCGCCCCCATACGCATCACCAGATATAGAGAACGTCATGCTGACCGGAAACATACTGACCGCCGAAGGCTGGATCCACGGCACGCTCGAATTCGAGAACGGCCGGATCACCACGCTGTCGGGCGACGCGGCGGACCCGTCGAACAACGATGCGCCCTACATCCTGCCCGGCTTCATCGATCTGCACGTGCACGGCGCGGGCGGCGCGGACGTGATGGAGGGCGGCGACGCGATCGAGACGATCGCGCGCACGCACGCGCGCTACGGCACGACGAGCCTGCTCGCGACGACGATGACCGCGCCGCGCGACGAGCTGATGCGCGTCGTCGCGGAGCTGGGCGACGTCGCGCGCACGCGCACGCCGGGCGGCTCGCGCGTGCTCGGCGTGCATCTCGAAGGCCCGTACATCAATCCCGGCAAGCTCGGCGCGCAGCCGGACGCGGCGGTGTCCGCGGCGCTCGACGAGGTGCTGAAGTATCTGTCGATCGCGCCGATCCGCGTGGTCACGCTCGCGCCGGAGATCGCCGGGCACATCGAGATCATCTCGGAGATGGCCGCGCGCGGCGTGCGCGTGCAGCTCGGCCATTCGCTCGGCACGTACGACGACGCGGTCGCCGCGCTCAAGCACGGCGCGTGCGGCTTCACGCACCTGTTCAACGCGATGTCGCCGCTGCATCACCGCAATCCCGGCATCGTCGGCGCGGCGCTCGCGCACGCCGAATACGCGGAGATCATCCCCGATCTGCTGCACGTGCACCCGGGCGCGATCCGCGCGGCGCTGCGCGCGATCCCGCGGCTGTACGTGGTGACCGACAGCACGTCGGCCACCGGCATGCCCGACGGCGAATACCGGCTCGGCAGCCAGCGCGTGACGAAGTGCCTGGGCGGCGTGCGCCTCGCCGACGGCACGCTCGCCGGCAGCACGCTGACGATGGATCAGGCGCTGCGCAATCTCGTGTCGCTCGGCCTGCCGATCGCCGACGTGTCGAGCCGGATGTCGCGCTACGCGGCCGACTATCTCGGGCTCGCCGATCGCGGCCGCATCGCGCGTGGCGCGTGGGCCGATCTCGCCGTGTTCGACCGCGAGCTGAATCTGACCGCAACCTTCGTCGAAGGAGAATCGATTGTCGAATATGCTTAACGAGGCGCGCGAATCGGCGCGCGTCGTCGCCGCGCAACTGGCGGACACGCGCCGCGTCGAGGCGCTCGCGCAGCACCTCGCCACGCATGCGCCGCAAGTCGCGCTCACCGTCGCGCGCGGCAGCTCCGATCACGCGGCGAGCTACTTCGCGAGCCTGACGATGAGCCGCCTCGGCGTGCCCGTCGCGTCGCTGCCGATGTCGGTCGCCACGCTGCAGCAGGCGCCGCTGAAAGTGCGGGGCCAGCTCGCGCTCGCGTTCTCGCAATCGGGCAAGAGCCCGGATCTCGTCAACACGATGGCCGCGCTGCGCGAGGCGGGCGCGCTGACGGTGGCCGCCGTCAACGTGCTGCCGTCGCCGCTCGCGCACGCGTGCGAGCACCCGTTGCCGCTGCTCGCCGGCCCGGAGCTGTCGGTCGCCGCGACGAAGAGCTACATCGCGATGCTGTCGATTGCCGCGCAGCTCGTCGCGTTCTGGCAGCGCGACGCCGCGCTCGCGTCCGCGCTGCGCGGCCTGCCCGACGCGCTCGAGCAGGCGGGCCGGCTCGACTGGTCGAGCGCCGTCGACGAACTGCGCGACGTCGAGCGGATGATCGTGATCGGCCGCGGGCTCGGTCTCGCGATCGCGCAGGAGGCGGCGCTCAAGCTGAAGGAGACCTCGGGCATCCAGGCCGAGGCGTTCTCGAGCGCCGAAGTGCGGCACGGCCCGATGGAGCTGATCGAGCGCGACTACCCGCTGCTCGTGTTCGCGCCGCCCGGGCCCGAGCAGGAGAGCCTGCTGCAGCTCGCGCGCGACATGCGTGCGCGCGGCGCGCGCGTGCTGCTCGCCGCGCCGGCGGGCACGCCCGATGCGACGCTGCCGCTCGCGCGCACCGCGCACGCGGCGCTCGATCCGATCGCCGCGATCCTCACGTTCTACGTGATGGCGGCCGGGCTCGCGCCCGCGCGCGGCCGCGATCCCGATGCGCCGCGCCATCTGCACAAGATCACCGAAACACACTGACGATCCGACGATCACCGACGAAACGAGACAGCCATGAGACGTGCCGAGGAGTCACAGTTGAAGCAACAAGCATCCCACGACCAGATCGTGCTGGTCGCTCCGCTGACGGGGCCCGTCGTGCCGCTCGCCGACGTACCCGATCCCGTGTTCTCGGGCGGCATGTTCGGCGACGGCATCGGCATCGATCCGCTCGAGGGCCGGCTGCTCGCGCCGTGCGCGGGCGTCGTGTCGCACGTCGCGCGCACCGGCCACGCGGTGACGATCGCGGCCGACGGCGGCGCGGAGATCCTGCTGCACATCGGCATCGACACGGTCGAGCTGAACGGGCTCGGCTTCACGGCGAAGATCGCCGAGGGCGCGCGCGTCGCGGCGGGCGATCTGCTGATCGAATTCGATCAGGACGCGATCGCGCGCGCCGCGCACAGCCTCGTATCGGTGATCGCGATCGCGAACTCGGATGCGTTCGAAGTCGTCGAGCGCGCGGGCGCGGGCGTCGTGAAAGCGGGCGAGACGCCGCTGCTCGCGCTGCGCGCGCGCGGCGCGGATGCAAGTGCGGATGCAAGTGCGAGTGCGAGTGCGGGCGCGGCTGCTGACGCGAGCTGCGCGCAGCCCGCCGCCGAAGCGCGCAAGTCGATCACGCTCACGCAGCCGGGCGGCCTGCACGCGCGGCCGGCCGCGCGCGCGCGCGAGGCGGCGCGCGGGCTCGACGCGCACGTCGACGTGCACTTCGAAGGGCGCAAGGCGGCGCTGCAAAGCGTGGTCGGGCTGCTCGGGCTCGGCGCGGGCGAGCATGCGACGATCGAGCTCGTCGCGACGGGCCGCGACGCGGCGAAGGCGCTCGAGCGCGTCGCGCACGAGCTGCTGCGCGAGGCGCACGGCGAGGCCGAAGAGAAGCCGGCGCGCATCGTGTCGCCCGCGCCCGCCGCCGCGGGCATCGCGCGCGCGCCGCTCGAGCCGAACACGCTCGCGGGCGTGTGCGCGGCGCCCGGCATCGCGGTCGGCACGCTCGTGCGCTGGGATGATGCGCAGATCGTGCCGCCCGAGCTCGCGAGCGGCACGCCGGCGGCCGAGAGCCGGCTGCTCGACCGCGCGCTCGCCGAAGTCGACGCGCAACTCGAGACGACGGTGCGCGAAGCGTCGCGGCGCGGCGCGATCGGCGAAGCGGGCATCTTCGCCGTGCATCGCGTGCTGCTCGAAGATCCGGCGCTCGTCGACGCCGCGCGCGACCTGATCAGCCTCGGCAAGAGCGCGGGCTACGCGTGGCGCGAGACGATCCGCGCGCAGACGGCCGTGCTCGCCGACGTCGACGACACGCTCCTCGCCGAGCGCGCGGCCGATCTGCGCGACATCGACAAGCGCGTGCTGCGCGCGCTCGGCTATGCGAGCGCGAGCGCGCGCGAGCTGCCCGCCGAAGCGGTGCTCGCCGCGGAGGAGTTCACGCCGTCCGATCTCGCGTCGCTCGATCGCGAGCGCGTCGCGGCGCTCGTGATGGCGCGCGGCGGCGCAACCTCGCATGCGGCGATCATCGCGCGGCAGTTGGGCATTCCGGCACTCGTCGCGGTGGGCGATGCGCTGTACGCGATTGCGCAGCGCACACAGGTCGTCGTCGACGCGAGCGCCGGCCGCCTCGAATACGCGCCGAGCGCGCTCGACGTCGAGCGCGCGCGTCACGAGCGACAGCGCCTTGCCGGCGTGCGCGAGGCGAACCGGCGGATGTCGGGCGAGGCGGCGCTCACGCGCGACGGCCACCGGATCGAGGTGGCCGCGAACATCGCGACGCTCGACGACGCGCGCGTCGCGCTCGACAACGGCGCCGACGCGGTCGGCCTGCTGCGCACCGAGCTGATGTTCATCCATCGTCAGGCGGCGCCGACGGCGTCCGAGCATCAGCAGAGCTATCAATCGATCGTCGACGCGCTGCAAGGGCGCACCGCGATCATCCGCACGCTCGACGTCGGCGCGGACAAGGAAGTCGATTACCTGACGCTGCCGCCCGAGCCGAACCCGGCGCTCGGCCTGCGCGGGATCCGTCTCGCGCAGGTGCGCCCCGATCTGCTCGACGACCAGTTGCGGGGCCTGCTCGCCGTGAAGCCGTACGGCTCGGTGCGCATCCTGCTGCCGATGGTGACGGACGTGGGCGAGCTCGTGCGGATCCGCAAGCGCATCGACGATTTCGCGCGCGCGATGGGCCGCGCGCAGGCCGTCGAGGTCGGCGTGATGATCGAAGTGCCGTCGGCCGCGCTTCTCGCGGATCAACTCGCGCAGCACGCGGACTTCCTGTCGATCGGCACGAACGATCTCACGCAGTACACGCTCGCGATGGACCGCTGCCAGGCGGATCTCGCCGCGCAGGCGGACGGCCTGCATCCGGCCGTGCTGCGGCTCGTCGACGCGACCGTGCGCGGCGCCGAGAAGCACGGCAAGTGGGTCGGCGTGTGCGGCGCGCTGGGCGGCGATCCGGTCGCGGTGCCGGTGCTCGTCGGCCTCGGCGTGACGGAGTTGTCGGTGGACCCGGTGTCGGTGCCGGGCATCAAGGCGCAGGTGCGCCGTCTCGATTACCAGCTGTGCCGCCAGCGCGCGCAAGACCTGCTCGCGCTCGAATCGGCGCAGGCGGTGAGGGCAGCAAGCCGCGAGATCTGGCCGGCGGAATGACGCGTGTCCGTCGTCCGGCGAATCGCGCGCGTGGCAAGCGCGTTTCAGGTGTCAATCAACAGAGCTGATCAATTATTCAACGACGAGACACGATAAAGGATTGGAGGATCGAATGGACGGAAATCCGTTTCTGAAAATACAGAGCCTCGGCAGGGCGCTGATGCTGCCGATCGCGGTGCTGCCGGTGGCGGGCATCCTGCTGCGCCTCGGGCAGCAGGACGTGCTCAACATCAAGATGATCGCCGACGCGGGCGGCGCGATCTTCGAGAACCTGCCGCTGCTGTTCGCGATCGGCGTCGCGGTCGGCTTCGCGAAGGACAACAACGGCGTGGCGGCGCTCGCGGGCGCGATCGGCTATCTGATCGAAGTCGCGATCATGAAGGACATCGATCCGAAGCTGAACATGGGCGTGCTGTCCGGGATCATCGCGGGCGTCGTCGCGGGGCTGCTGTACAACCGCTACAAGGACATCAAGCTGCCCGACTACCTCGCGTTCTTCGGCGGCAAGCGCTTCGTGCCGATCATCACGGGGCTCGCGTGCGTCGTGCTCGGGATCGTGTTCGGCTACGTATGGCAGCCGGTGCAGCACGCGATCGACGCGGTCGGCCAGTGGCTGCTGACGGCGGGCGCGATCGGCACGTTCGTCTACGGGTTCCTGAACCGCCTGTTGCTCGTCACGGGGCTGCACCACATCATCAATTCGCTCGTCTGGTTCGTGTTCGGCACGTTCACGCCGGCGGGCGGCGCCGCGGTGACGGGCGATCTGCATCGCTTCTTCGCGGGCGATCCGAGCGCGGGCGGCTTCATGGCGGGCTTCTTCCCGATCATGATGTTCGGCCTGCCGGCCGCGTGCCTCGCGATG
The DNA here is from genome assembly GCF_000011705.1 of Burkholderia mallei ATCC 23344. Classification (NCBI taxonomy): domain Bacteria; kingdom Pseudomonadati; phylum Pseudomonadota; class Betaproteobacteria; order Burkholderiales; family Burkholderiaceae; genus Burkholderia; species Burkholderia mallei. The sequence goes on from NC_006348.1 coordinate 3,277,853, forward strand.
TTTCACGAGGCGCCGAAGGCGCGCCGCGCGATCGTCGGCGGCCTGCTGTTCTCGATGGCGCTCACCTCGTTCCTGACGGGCGTGACCGAGCCGATCGAGTTCAGCTTCATGTTCCTCGCGCCGGTGCTGTACGTGATCCACGCGGTGCTCACGGGCCTTTCGCTCGCGATCTGCCAGTTGCTCGGCGTGAAGCTCGGCTTCACGTTCTCGGCGGGCGCGATCGACTATGTGCTGAACTACGGGCTGTCGACGAAGGGCTGGATCGCGATCCCGCTCGGCCTCGCGTACGGTCTCGCCTACTACGGCCTCTTCCGCTTCTTCATCCGCAAGTTCAACATGGCGACGCCGGGCCGCGAGCCCGCGGGCGCGGACGCGCAGGCGCAGTCGTTCGCGTCGGGCGGTTTCGTCGCGCCGACGGCGGGCGCATCGGTGCCGCGCGCGCAGCGCTACATCGCGGCGCTCGGCGGCGCGGCGAACCTGTCGGTCGTCGATGCGTGCACGACTCGGCTGCGTCTTTCCGTCGTCGATCCCGAGAAGGTGTCCGAAGCGGATCTGCGCACGATCGGCGCGCGCGGCGTGCTCAAGCGCGGCGGCAGCAGCGTGCAGGTGATCATCGGGCCGGAGGCGGACCTCATCGCCGATGAGATTCGCGCGACGCTCGGCAGCGGCGCGGCGGCGCCCGCGGCTGCGGCTGCCGCGGCGCCTGCGGCGGCGGCAACGGCAACGGCGGCGGGCGCGCAGTCGGGCCCGCTCGATCCGGAGCCGACGCGCTGGCTCGCGGTGTTCGGCGGCGCGACGAACGTCGCTTCGCTCGACGCGGTCGCGGCGACGCGCCTGCGCGTCGTCGTACGCGATCCGTCGGCGGTCGATCGCCAGCGCCTCGCGACGCTTGACGTCGCCTGGGTCGCGAGCGACACGTTCCATATCGTCTGCGGCCAGTCGGCGCCGCGCTATGCGCAGCAGCTCGCCGCGCGCCTGCCGTCGTCCGACGGCGGCACGGCGGCCCAGCCCGCCTGACGCGGCGACGCGGCCGAATCCGCGAAGCGGGTTCGGCTTCGGTCCGGATGCGGGGAACACGAAAAACGGCTTGCGGATATCGCAGGCCGTTTTTCCTGGGGGTGAGGCTTGGCGCGGGCTGCCGTTGCGCGTTGGACGTCGAATGTCGAATGCGGCGCGCGGTGCGATGAACGTCGGATGTTGAATGTCGGATGGCGGGCGGCAAACTATTGAACGCGAGACGCGAGACGCGAGACGCGAGACGCGAGACGCAGAGCGCGAGACGCACGACGCACAACGCAGAGCGCAGTGTTCGGAACGACGAACGACAGACGACAGACGACGAACGCTCAGTGCCAAACGCCGATGGCCGATGCGACAAGAAAGAAAGCACCGCGCGGGCGACGCGATGACTCTGCGCGTTCCGAACGAAGCAAACCGGCGAAAAGCGCGCTTGCCGCAGTCGGCCTGCGCGGCGCGCACGCGCGTTCGTCGGTTTGCGACGCGATAGCGCGGGCATGCCGCCGCCTCGCGAGACGATGCGCGTGACGAGCGGGCCGGCCGCGCGCGGTGCGTCGCCCGGCCCGTTCGTCACCGATGCGATCGGCCCATCATCGTCCCGTCATTCGCCCGTCAGCGTAAACGTCGGCTTGCGATACCCGATGTCCGCACGCTCGAGCTTCGGCAGTTCGCGCTGCTTGAGCACCGTCGCGAAGCTCGCCCAGTCGCGCTCGAGCGCGGCCGTGTCGACGTGATGCGTGTCGCCGAGCTTGTAGCGCACGCCGGCCGCGTAGGGCAGTTCCCAGTCGGCCTTGTGCCACGCGCGCTCGGCGAGCGCGAGAAGGCGCGGATACACCATGTATTCGAGCAGTTGCCCGTTGCGCATCACCTCGCCCCACGCCTGCCCCTGGATGCCCTCGATGCTCGGCGCCGCGCCTGCGCTCGTCACCTCGAACGGGTTGCCGTCGCGATCGCCGAACACCTCGGCGTTCTGCGGCAGGTTCTCCGGCGCGAGCGAGAACACCTTGTACTCGTCCGTCGCCTGCGAGCCCCAGTAATAGCCGCGCTCGCGCGGATTGCGCGTGTACGGGAAATCGAAGTACAGGTAATCGGGCAGCGCGAGCACGGTCCGGTAGCCCTTCGCGCTCAGATCGCGCGCGCTGTCGGACGCGCCCCAGAAGATGGTGTCCCACAGCGACACCATCACGTGCCGCGTGCTGAACTCCCGCGGCCCGCTCGCGTGCTTGATGCCGTCCTGCCACGCGGCCATCGTGCCGATTCCGTTCGCGTTCACGATCGCGCTGACCTGCTTCGCGAAGCGCGTCGGCAATTCGTCGATCGATTTGATCTCGCCGCGCCGAAGCAGCGCCGTACAGGCGGGCGAGCGCGCCCACGGCTTGTCCTGCGCGGCGAGATCGACGCGGCCCTTGCCGGGATCGGCGCCGTCGAGCGGCTGGAAGCCCGCGCCGAGCAGGATGTTCTTCGCCTCGTCGCCGCCGAAGTGCCAGATCCGCAGCGGCGCTTGCGCGTCCGCGTGCATCGACGCGATCTCGCGGATCACCTTCGACGCGAAGTTCAGCGCGCCCGGCATGCACGGGTTCAGATCGCTGCGCCGGTCGTAGAACTGCACGGTCAGCAGGTTCGACGTGTCCTGCGCATCGAGCAGCCGATACGCGTTCGCTTCCCGCTCGCGGCCCGCCGCGTGCAGGCGGCGATAGCGCGCCTCCATCGATACGACGGCCGCGCGCGAGTGCGCGGGCATGTCGATCTCGGGGATCACTTCGACGAAGCGCTCGGCCGCGTAGCGCAGCAGCGCGACGTAGTCGTCGCGCGTCAGGTAGCCGCCGCCCGAACGATCGTCGGGCCCCGAGCCGAGCTGCGGCAGCAGGCAGCGCGTCTCGCTCGGGTCGTGGCAGCGGCGCGCGCCGACGTCGGTCAGCTCGGGCAGGCCGGGAATCTCGATGCGCCAGCCCTCGTCGTCGGACAGGTGCAGATGCAGCCGGTTGAGCTTGTACGCGCTCATCTGGTCGATCAGCCGGCGCAGCGTGGCGGGCGGCTTGAAGTTGCGCGCGAGATCGACGTGCATCCCGCGGTGCGTGAAGCGCGGCGCGTCTTCGATCAGCATCGCGGGCACCGTCGCGCCGCCGGCCGGCACGAGCGAGAAGAGCGTCTGCACGCCGTAGTAGAGGCCCGCGCGATCGGCCCCCTCGATGAACGCGCCGCGCGGGCCGATCGCGAGCCGGTAGCCGCCCGGCACCGCGATGTCGGCGGGCAGCCGGCGCGGCGCGACGACGCCCCACACCGGCACGCGCGCGCCGTCCAGGCCGAGCGTGCCCGCGCGTTCGCGCAGCGCCGCGACCTGCGCGGACGGCAGCTCCGGCAGCGTCAGCTCGACGCCGCGCAGATCGAGCGCGCCGGGCAGCGCGCGCTGCCGCTTCACGCTCGGCAGCGCGCGGTTCGCCACCGGCTGCGCGGCGGCGGGCGGCGCATTGCCGGGCGAGTTGTTCTGCGCGTCGGCGGGCAGCGTTTCGACGTAGCGCAGCTCGTCGTCGGTATCGTCGTAGCGCAGCACCGCGGGCGCCGCGCCGTCGACGACCACGTACGGGCGCGGGGTCACGTCGCTGTAGCGGCGCAGCCAGTATTCGGCGACGAACGGCAGCTCGATGCGCTCGCCCTGCGCGAGCCTTACCGTGCCGGGCTGCGGCGTCAGCTCGTATAGATCGCCCGTCAGATGGCGCAGCGTGAAGCCGGGGCGGTCGATTCGGAGCAGCCGGCGGATGCTGTGCAGATAGAGCTTCCAGCCGCCGTCGGTGAGGGGCGAGTGGCCGCGATTCTGCAGGATCAGGCGGCCCGTCGCGCAGCTCGCCCAGTCTGCGCCGAGGTCGGCGCACGGCACGCCGGCCGATGCCGCGTGATTGTTGTCGACGGCCACGCGCACCGCGAGGCCGTTGGCGAGCCGCGCGGCGAGCTCGGCCGGCGTGGACGCGGGCCGCACGGGCGCGGCCGTCGCGGGCGCGCCCGCGCCGGCCGTGGGGCGCGCGGGCAGTTGCGCGCGCGAGGCCGTGGGCAACAGCGTCGCGGCGGCCAATAGCGCGGCGCACAGGGAATGCGAGATTCGGTTCATGGGCGTTCCTTGGCAAAAAAACGGCGATACGACGCCGTGGAAATACGTCGCTGCGATCGGGTCTTTCAAGGAAGCTGCGGGGTAGGCTCGGGTGCCGCGCGCGCGAGAAGGGTGGGGCGAAGCGGAGCTGCACGCGCGCGAGCGCGCGTCACGGGTCGGGCTCCGGACGATCGTGCCGGTCGGGGCGGCGGCGCGTGCGCGCGGACGGACTCATCGGCGCCGCCGCGCGGCCGTGGCAGGGGCGACGGCGGTTGTGATGGCGCTGCTCGCCTTGGGCGCGGCGGCACGCCGCGCGTCGAACCGGATATCGGCCGGCGCGGCGGCCGACATGTCGATCGGCGTTTCGATCGGGATTTCGGCGCGGGTCGCGGCGGGAGTGTCGGCATGCATGGCGGCACGAGGGGTGGTTCGCACAGCGCGGCGCGCGGGATGCGCGGCACCCGTCGCCGGCGAACGGCCGGCGCCGATCATGGTTGGCCGGCGCGGGTGCGAGCTCCGTGCGCCGGTCGAGGCAGACGCGCCGACCCCGGCCGCGAGGGCCGGGCGAACCGGGCGAACCGGGCGAACCGGGCGAACCGGGCGAACCAAAAGGACCAGGCGGGCCAAATGGTGTTCCTTCATGTCTCCTCCACCCACGTGGATTCAGCCGCTGAGCGGCCGTGTGTGAAAGATCTTATGAAACCTTCGATTGGTGTTCAAGTGGTATCAATTTGGAATCGAATTGGCATCTGTTCGTTCAAAAAAGGGCTGGATTGAATCGCGAGGCGAGCGCCGCGCGCGGCGAGGCATGCGCGGCGATGTCGAACGGGAATGCGCGAAGGCGGAGCCGAGCGCGCCTGACGCCGGCGAAGCCGGGATGTGCATGCGGCGAGCGGTGCGTCAAGGAAGGGGATGGAAGCCGGGACGTGGTCGAACACAACGCGCGCCGGCGCTACGGAAAGGTTGCCCGAGCGCGATGTGTCCGGGCGCGAGCGCATCGCGCCGGGGCGATCGCCAACCGGGAAGAAATCGTCGCCGGCCGAAGCGCGCCGCCGACGCCCGCCGCGCGGCGACGCGTGCGCACGCGTCGGGCAGAGCAAGAGGGGCTTCGCGGATTTCCACGTAGCGGGCGCGGCGGCTCGCCCGCGATCGGCCGCCGGCATCGAAATCGGATCGCGAACGGCCACTTCGCGGAAAGCCGTGCCGCATCAAGTAAAAACCCCCGCGAAAGGCGGGGGCCGTATCGGGAACGAACGCGCGGCGACTGCCCGCACGCTCCGCCGTCGCGCCGCATCGCGTCGCGTGCGTCAGGCACGACACGACGCGCGCCGCTCGGCGCGCCGCGCGCTACGCGTCGCGCTTTTGCCGCGCTTCGAGCCACATCGCATTGATGATGCCGAACGCGAGCGCGACGCCGATGCCGAGAATCCAGCTGAAGTACCACATGATCCGACTCCTTCGAAACTTGCAGAATCTAGCGAAAATCGCGCGAAAGGCCGGCCGCGCGATGCGTCGCACGCGGCGGCCGGCGGGACGTCAATACATCGAGTGCCGGTTTTCGTCGAGTACGCGCGGCGTCACCTTGCCGCGCAGCACGCGATACACCCAGCCCGTGTAGAGCAGGATGATCGGCAGGAACACGATCACCGCGACGAGCATCACCTCGAGCGTCAACTGGCTCGACGTCGAATCCCACACCGTCAGGCTGCTCTTCGGATCGAGCGACGAAGGCATGATGAAGGGGAACATCGAGAAGCCCGCCGTGAGGATCACGCCGGTGATCATCAGGCCCGTGCAGATGAACGCGGTTTTCTCGCGCTTCGAGCCGGCGAGCAGCATCGCGAGCACGCCGCCCGCGATGCCGACGGCGGGCGCGGCGATCATCCACGGATACAGCCCGTAATTCACGAGCCAGAGGCCCGGCGCCGCCGAGGCCTGCTTGAGCAGCGGATTCGCGACGGTATCGAGGGGCGCCGCCTGCGTGATCTGGAAGCCGCCGATGAAGGATGCGATCAGCGCGCCCGCGAGCACGAACAGCACGACGGCGACGAGCGACGACACACGCAGCGCGATCGACGCGCGCCTGGCGATCGCGCCGTCGGTCTTCATCTTGACGAACGCGGCGCCGTGCGCGACGAGCATCGTCAGGCTCACGAGCCCGCAGAGCAGCGCGAACGGATTGAGCAGCGCCCAGAAGCTGCCGTGATAGGTGACGCGCATGTCGGTGTCGAACGCGAACGGCACGCCTTGCAGCAGGTTGCCGAACGCGACGCCGAACACGAGCGCGGGCACGAAGCCGCCCGCGAAGAGCGCCCAGTCCCAGCTCGTGCGCCAGCGCGGATCGTCGCGCTTGCTGCGGTAGTCGAAGCCGACGGGCCGGAAAAACAGCGCGAACAGCACGAGCAGCATCGCGAAGTAGAAGCCCGAGAACGACGCCGCGTAGACGAGCGGCCACGCGGCGAACATCGCGCCGCCCGCGGTGATGAGCCAGACCTGGTTGCCTTCCCACGTCGCGCCGACCGTGTTGACGATGATGCGGCGCTCGTCGTCGGTCTTGCCGAGGAACGGCAGGAGCGCGGCCACGCCCATGTCGAAGCCGTCCGTCAGCGCGAAGCCGATGAGCAGTATCCCGACGAGCAGCCACCAGATCACTTTCAGAGTTGCATAGTCCATGGCGATTCCTTGTGCGAATTCGAGGGGGCCGGGGCCGTCACGCGGCCGTGCCCGCGACGGCCTTCTCGAGCGGCCGCCCTGCCTGTTCGTGGTGATAGCGGCCGGTGTGCAGCGACGACGGGCCGAGACGCGCGTACTTGAACATCAGCGTGATCTCGATGATGAAGAGCGCCGTGTAGAACACGATGAAGCCCGCGAGGCTCAGGTACAGATCGGTTGCCGTGAGGCTCGACGCGGACAGGTGCGTCGGCAGGATGCCCGCGATCGTCCACGGCTGGCGGCCCACTTCGGCGACGACCCAGCCGAACTCGGCGGCGAGCCACGGCAGCGGAATCGCCCACACCGCATAGCGCAGGAACCAGCGGCGGTTGTCCTGCAGCAACTGGCGGCGCGCGCAGAACCAGAACGCGGCGATGAAGGTCGCGAGGAACAGGAAGCCGAGGAACACCATGATCCGGAACGAGAAGAACACGGGCGCGACGGGCGGAATCGTCTGCTTCGCCGCGGCCTTGATCTGGTCCGGCGTCGCGTCGGTCACGTTCTGCGTGAACTGCTTGAGCATCAGGCCGTAGCCGAGATACTGCTTGTGCTGATCGAACGTCGCCTTCGTCTCGGCGCTCGTGTCGCCCGCCTTCAGCTTCTGCAGCGCGCCGTACGCGATCATGCCGCTCTGGATGTGCTCCTCGCTGCGCTTGGCGAGTTCGCGCAGGCCGATCACCGGCTCGCTGACCGAGCGCGTCGCGATGAGGCCGAGCGCGTACGGGATCTTGATCGCGTAATCGGTGCGCTCCGCCTCCTGGTTCGGCAGCCCGATCAGCGTGAACGACGCGGGCGCGGGCTGCGTTTCCCATTCGGATTCGATCGCGGCGAGCTTCATCTTCTGCACTTCGCCCGTCGTGTAGCCCGATTCGTCGCCGAGCACGATCACGCAGAGCGTCGACGCGAGGCCGAAGCCCGCGGCGATCGCGAACGAGCGCAGCGCGAAATCGACGTCGCGCTTCTTCAGCAGATACCACGCGGACACGCCGAGCACGAACATCGCGGCCGTCACGTAGCCCGCCGATACCGTGTGCACGAACTTCACCTGCGCGACCGGGTTGAAGAGCACGTCGAACAGGTTCGCGAGCTCCATGCGCATCGTCTGGTAGTTGAACTCGGCGCCGACCGGATTGTTCATCCAGCCGTTCGCGACGAGGATCCACAGCGCGGACAGGTTCGAGCCGAGCGCGACGAGGAACGTGACGACCAGATGCTGGACCTTCGACAGCCGGTTCCAGCCGAAGAAGAACAGGCCGACGAACGTCGATTCGAGGAAGAACGCCATCAGCCCTTCGACGGCGAGCGGCACGCCGAAGATGTCGCCGACGTAGTGCGAGTAGTACGACCAGTTCGTGCCGAACTGGAATTCGAGCGTGATGCCCGTCGTCACGCCCATCGCGAAGTTGATCCCGAAGAGCTTGCCCCAGAACTGGGTCATGTCCTTGTAGACCTGCTTGCCCGTCATCACGTAGACGGCTTCCATGATGACGAGCAGCCAGGACATGCCGAGCGTGAGCGGAACGAACAGGAAATGGTAGAGCGCTGTGATGCCGAACTGCAGACGCGACAGATCGACGACTTCGCTACTTATCATGGCGGTCTCCCTCAGTGGGTGCGGATGGCGTCGCCGACAGCAGTTGCGCGGCGACGACGGCAGGCGGCAACGACATGTGCGCGGCCTGCGGATGGTTGAAGAATGCGTATTTGAGCGCGATGAGCAGGACGAGCTTGAACGCCAGCACGATCGAGATGTCGCGCGCGAGGGTGGGGCCGCGAGCCCAGGCTGCGGCCCGATCGCGCCAGCCCGCCGGACGGGCGGGCGGCGTGCCGTCGGGCGACGCCTTCTTGTTGATGAGAGTCAAAGCCATGATGTCCGGGATAACGCGATGGGCGCAAAACTGGGCCGGTCTCGTGACGCGCTTCGTGCGTGCGGCATTCGCTGACCGGTCCTCCCAATTGTAGGAGGGCGCCCCGGAAAACCCTTAGTGCTGCGCTGCGGCACACCGTCGCGAAGCGATGGCGAAATCTTGCGTTTGCTCAAGGTTTGTGCGATTCGCGATGCGCCGGATGAAATTTTTCATAACGTTGGTCAAGTATGCGGGCGTCATGTGGCCGCCATGTGGCGACGTGCGGGCGGCGGCGTGGGGACGACAGGCGGGCGGCGGCGTGCGAGCGACATGCGGGGACGAGATGCGCGCGACAGCATGCGCTCCGCATGCGAGGAGCGGCATGCGGGCGGCGGCGTGCAGGCGGCATGCGCCGCCGCGCCGCGCATAAAAAAGGTTCATCGCAGAAAACCGTGGAGCCTTGGAGAACGATTGCGTATAACCTGACGCCTGATTTTATGGATGTCAGGAGGCGGAATTGCTCGATCGCAAGGCACTTCAGGCACTAGGTTGCTGGACAGGCTATCGGCTGGAGCGGGTGGAGTGGCCGCAGGGCGATAGCCGCACGCTGTCGCTCTACCTGAAGCCGGTCAGTCAGATCATGTACTGCGAGCAATGCGGTGCGCGTTGCCAGCAGATTCATGAAACGACCGTACGGCGGGTACGTGATCTGCCGTTGTTCGAGTACCGGGTGATGCTGCACGTGCCTCGACGCCGAGTCTGGTGCGAACGCTGCGGCGCAGCGCGGCTGGAGAAGCTGGACTGGCTGGGCCGCTACCAGCGGGTGACGCAGCGGTTTGCCAAGGCCTGCGAGAAGTTGTTGCAGGCCGCCAGCGTACAGGCCGTGGCGGCCTTCTACGATCTGGGCTGGCACACGGTCAAATCGATCGACAAGATGCGCTTGCGCGCGCGCGTGGCCGAACCGGACTGGTCGACGATCCGTTATCTGGCGATGGACGAGTTCGCGCTCCATAAAGGCCATCGCTATGCCACGGTGGTGGTTGATCCGATCGGCCGACAGGTCCTCTGGGTTGGGCCCGGACGGTCACGCGAGACGGCGCGCGCCTTCTTCGAACAACTCCCCGAAGGCGTGGCCGAGCGCATCGAAGCGGTCGCAATCGACATGACCACGGCCTATGAGCTGGAGATCAAGGAACAGTGCCCGCAGGCGGAAATCGTCTTTGACCTGTACCACGTCGTGGCCAAGTACGGTCGCGAGGTGATCGATCGGGTACGGGTGGATCAGGCCAACCAACTGCGACATGACAAGCCGGCCCGCAAGGTTCTGAAGTCCAGTCGCTGGTTGCTGCTGCGCAACCGTCATAACCTGAAGCCAGAACAGGCCGTGCATCTGAAGGAACTGCTGGCGGCCAATCAGTCGCTGTTATGCGTCTATGTGCTGCGCGACGAGCTCAAACGGCTCTGGTTCTACCGCAAGCCGGCCTGCGCGGAAAAGGCTTGGGGGCAATGGTTCGAACAGGCTCAGCAAAGCGGGATCGCCGCCTTGCAAAAGTTCGCCCAGCGCTTGCAGGGTTACTGGCACGGAATCGTGGCCCGCTGCCGCCATCCGCTCAATACCAGCGTCGTCGAAGGCATCAACAACACGATCAAGGTCATCAAGCGCCGAGCTTACGGGTACCGCGACGAGCAATACTTCTTCCTCAAGATCCGCGCCGCGTTCCCCGGGATTCCGCGATGAACCATAAAAAAGCCCGCCGTCCTGCGACAGCGGGCTCAGACTGCTGACGAACCCCACGTTTTTGTGAGCGTGGGGTTTTGTCTTTCTGGGATCAGGATTGCGGGTTCGCCGCGAGCGGGTAGTCGAAGCTGCAGCGCAAACCGCTCACCAGACGCAGCAGCATGCGCACGAAGCGCCAATCGGGACCCGCTGGCCCCTTTTTCCGCTTCCGCGCCAGCAGCATCGCAATCTTCTTGATGTTCTGTGCCGCCGCGGCCAGCAAGCACTGCTCGGCCACCTTGCGTAGCCCACGCATACGGGCATAACGGTGCCCATGCAGCTGCTTGGCATCGGCGAAGCTGCGCTCCACCGTCTGCTTGCGCCGCGCGTAAATGCGTTGGCCCCATTCGGTCAAGCGCCGCGCGTCCACCCGCTCCTTGGCGCGCTCCCACACGTGGCGCGTTACCACCTTCACCGCGATCGCACTGTTCGTGCACTGCGATCGTACCGGGCAGCGCCCGCAGATCTGCGCATTGGATTTGTATTCCCGATAGCCGAGCCGATTGGTCGTGCTGTACGGCAGGGCCTGCCCCTGCGGGCACACGTATTCGTTGCGATACGCGTCGTACTTGAACTGCCGTTTGTAGAACATGCCCGGCTTGTGGTTCGGCGTGCGATAGCCCATCACCCCGGCAATCCCTCGCTCCTCCAGCCCCTGGCACACCGCCGGCGTGAAGTAGCCCGCATCCAGCCCCACCGCCTCGACCTTGAACTCAAAGCGCTCGCGCTGGCGATCCAGCCGATCCAGATACGGCTGGCTGTCATGCACCGAGGCCGGCGTCACATGCGTATCGGTGATGATCGCGTGCTTGGCATCCACCGTGCGGTGGTCCAGATAGAAGAACCCCTTCGGCTTGTCGTCCCGCACCATGTAGCCGCTGTCCGGATCGGTCCGGCTGAGCTTGGTGTCCTTGCTAGACGGCGGCTCATCGTCGTCGCGATCCAGCGGCTTCCTGCCATGCGCGGCCCGGTCCGCATCCACTGCCGCGTTCAATGCCTCCGTGTAGGCGGCCGGCGTCTGCTCCAGCTTCACCACATCGAACTTGCCTTTGTTCGCGTTCGCCTTCAGGTGCGTGCTGTCCGTGTACAGCACCCGACCGTCGACCAGCCCGCGCTTGATCGCCTGCCGCACGATCTCGTCGAAGATCTCCTGATACACCGTCGTGTCCGTGAAGCGTCGGCGGCGATTCTGCGAGAACGTTGACGCATCCGGCACCTTGTCGGTCAGCCGGAACCGGGCGAACCAGCGATAGGCGACGTTGACCTGGACCTCACGCATCAGTTGCCGCTCGCTGCGCACCCCGAACAGGTAGCCGATGAACAACAGCTTGAACATCACCACGGGATCGAGCGCCGGCCGCCCGTTGTCCGCGCAATACAGATGCGCCACCTTCGCGCGGATGAACTCGAAATCCACCGCCGCATCGATCTGGCGCAGCAGGTGGTCCTTCGGCACGAGTTCCTCGAGCGTCACCATCTCGAGTTCGTGCTGCGTGGGCATGGGCGTCTTCAGCATCACGCCATTAAAAAACAAAAATCCCCCACTTGGCGAGGGTTTGTCAGCAATCTGAGGCCCGCGCGACGCGCGGGCCTTCTCTGCTGCGATTCGACTCGAACCGGACGGCGCTCAGAACGACGCGACCATCGAGCCCTTGAACTGCTTCGTGATGAATTCCTTCACCTCCGGCGACTGGTATGCCTTCACGAGCTTCTTCACCCACGGCTGATCCTTGTCCTTCGCGCGGACCGCGATCAGGTTCGCGTACGGGCTCGTCAGCGATTCGAGCGCGATCGCGTCCTTGGTCGGCTGCAGGTTCGCCGCGAGCGCGTAGTTCGTGTTGATCACGGCCGCATCGACGTCCGACAGCACGCGCGGCAGTTGCGCGGCGTCGAGCTCGGTGAGCTTCAGCTTCTTCGGATTCTCGGCGACGTCGAGCACGGTCGCGTTGCTGCCGCCCGTGCCGGCGCCCGCCTTCAGCTTGATCACGCCCTGCGTCTGCAGCAGCAGCAGCGCGCGGTTCTCGTTCGACGGATCGTTCGGCAGCGCGACCTTCGCGCCCGCCGGCAGTTCCTTCAGCGATTTGAACTTCTTCGAATAGACGCCGATCGGCGAGATGTACGTGAGGCCCGCGCTCACGATCTTGTAACCGCGCTGCTTCACTTGGCTGTCGAGGTACGGCTGGTGCTGGAAGCTGTTCGCGTCGAGGTCGCCCGAATCGAGCGCCGCGTTCGGCTGCACGTAGTCGTTGAACTCGATGACCTTCACGTCGAGGCCCTGCTTTTCCTTCGCGACCTTCTGGACGACTTGCCAGACCTGCGCGTCCGGGCCCGCGACCGTGCCCACCTTGATCACCTTGTCCTGCGCTTGCGCGCCGACGGAAACGGAAAGGGCGGCGGCGCCGGCCGCGACCGCGGAGACAACCTTCAGGAGAGTGCGACGCTTCATCTATTTCTCGCTTGCTTGCAGAACCATCCAGGCTCGATAGAGGGGGCGCGACGGCCTGACCGGCCGGGCCGCGCTGACGAAAGCGCAAATGGTGTCACAAGATCGCGGGACTGTGAAATACATCCCGCTCATATAGGTATGGCCATGCGTCATGCGAGCGCCGGCTCGACGCGGCCGGACGACGCAGCCGCATTCGGCCCGCCGACGACGCCCGCCGCCGCGCCCGCACCGGCGGCCGCGCCGTCGCCGACCTGGAACGCGCTCACCGATTCGCGCAGCCGCGCCGCCTGCTCCTGAAGCGACGACGCGGCCGCCGCCGCCTCCTCGACGAGCGCCGCGTTCTGCTGCGTCATTTCGTCCATCTGCGTGACCGCGCGGCCGACCTGCGAAATCCCGCTCGACTGCTCCTCGGACGCGGCCGCGATCTCGCCCATGATGTCGGTCACGCGCCGCACCGCCTGCAGGATCTCGGTCATCGTCTCGCCCGCCTGGCCGACGAGCGCCGAGCCGTTGTTCACGCGCTCGACCGACGCGTCGATCAGCTGCTTGATCTCCTTGGCCGCCGTCGCGCTGCGCTGCGCGAGCGAGCGCACCTCGCCCGCGACCACCGCGAAGCCGCGGCCCTGCTCGCCCGCGCGCGCCGCCTCGACGGCCGCGTTCAACGCGAGGATGTTGGTCTGGAACGCGATGCCGTCGATCACGCCGATGATGTCGGCGATCTTCCGCGAACTGTCGTTGATCTCGCCCATCGTGCCGATCACGCGGCTCACGACATCGTTGCCCTTCAGCGCGATCTCGGACGCGTTGTTCGCGAGCCCGCTCGCCTGCCGCGCGTTCTCGGCGTTCTGCTTGACGGTCGCGGTCAGCTCCTCCATGCTCGCCGCCGTCTCTTCGAGCGACGCGGCCTGCTGCTCGGTGCGCTGCGACAGATCGTGATTGCCCGACGCGATCTCGTGGCTCGCCGCCGCGATCGATTCGGCCGCCCGGCGGATGCCGCCGATCGTCGACCGCAGGCGGCCCTGCATGTCGCGCATCGCGGCCATCATGCTCGTGCCGTCGCCCGCGCGCACCGCGACGGGCCGCGTCAGGTCGCCCGCGGCGATCCGCGCGGCGAGCGAAGCCGCCTCGTCCGGCTCGCCGCCGAGGCTCGCGCGCACGTTGCGGATGATCACGAGCATCGCCGCCGTGATCACGAGGCCGATCACGAACACCACCGCGAGATGGCCGACGAGCGTCTCGTAATAGACGGTATCGATGTCCTTCAGGAACACGCCGCTCGAGATGTTCCAGTCCCACGGCGCGAAGCGCGTCACGTAGCTGATCTTCGGCACCGCGGTCTCGCTGTGCGGCAGCCGCCCGCGGTACTCGGCGAAACCGTGCCCGCCCGCCTTCGCCGCGTTCAGGATCGTGACGAACAGCCGTTTGCCGTCCGGGTCCAGATAATCGCCGACCTGCGTGCCGACGAGCTTTGGCAGCGTCGGATGCATCAGCACGACAGGCTTCGAATCCATCACGAACAAGTAGCCGGAATCGCCGTAGCGCATCGCCGCGAGGCGCTCGAGCGCATCGCGCCGCGCGTCCTCGTCGCTCATCTTGCCGCTCTGCGCGAGCGCGTAGTACGCCTTCACGACGCCCGCCGCCGAATCGACGAGATTCGCCATGCCTTCCTTGCGTTCGGCGAGCATCGTCGTGCGCGTCTCGAACGCGCTCCAAGCGCCAACCCCCAGCAATCCGACCCATACGAGCGCAAGCGCCAGCCACAGCTTGCGGTTCAAGCTCATTCTGTTCATCGTGTGTGCGTTCCCGTGTCGTGTTCGTCGCGCCGTCCGCGCCGCGGCCCCGGCCGCGAACGATCGCTGCCGCTATTTACGGCACGCCGGCTTACAACTTGAATGGAAGCGCAACGGCGGCGGCTGTGCTACAAGAGCGGCTTGACCGCGGCACGCTGTCGCGGCACGCATTCCGACGAGACTGCCATGTACGTGATCGACATTCGCTACACCGCGCCGCTCGAACGCATCGACGATGCGCTCGAGCGCCACCGCGCCTATCTGCAACGCCATTTCGACGCCGGCGTGTTCGTCGCGTGCGGGCCGAAGGTGCCACGCGACGGCGGGGTGATTCTCGCCGTGCGGATCGAGCGCGACCGGCTCGACGCGATTCTCGAGACCGATCCGTTCGTCACCGAAGGGCTCGTCACGTACACGGTGACCGAATTCAAGACGACGCGCGTCGCACCGGGCGTCAATCTGCCTGCGCTGCCGTCATGAAAAACACCCCGGAGCGCCGGACGAAGGTCCGGCGCTCCGGGGTGCATGTCGCGCCGGCGCACGGCCGCGCGCGCCGGCGTCAGTCGAGCAGCAGCTTCAGATCGTGGACCCACGGGCCGGGGCCCTGGCCGTCGCGCACGAACAGGCGCAGCTTGCCGTTCGGATCGAACACGTAGCTCGCCGCGGTGTGGTCCATCGTATAGCTGCCGGGCGTCTTGCCCGGCACCTTCGCGTAGTAGACGCGGAAATCCTTCGTCACCTTCTTCAGTTGCGCTTCGTCGGCGGGCCGCAGGCCGATGAACGCCGGGTTGAACGCCGGCACGTACTGGCCGAGGAGCGCCGCGGTGTCGCGCTCCGGATCGACGGTGACGAACAGCACCTGCACGCGCTTGCCGTCCGGGCCGAGCTGCTGCAGCGCCTGCGAGAGTTCCGCCATCGTTGTCGGGCACACGTCGGGGCAGTGCGTATAGCCGAAGAACACGACGACCGCCTTGCCCTTGAACTCGCCGAGCGTGCGGATCTTGCCCGCCGTGTCCGGCAGCGCGAAGTCGCTCGCGAACTGCGAGTTGCCGGTGATGTCGAGATTCTGGAACGCCGGCTGCCGGTTGCAGCCCGCAATCAGCATCGCGCCCGCGAGCGCGCAGGCGAACAGCCAGCCGCGCTGTGCGCGGCGGCGTGCAAACAGGGTTTTGAGCATCGGAATCGAACCGTTGGAGTTACATCCCGATCACGGGACGTGCGTAGTGGTCGACCAAAAGCGCCGCGAACAGCAGCGACAGATAGACGATCGAATAGCGGAACGCGCGGCGCGCGAGCGCATCCGAATAATCGCGGTAGATCTTCCACGCATACGCGAGGAAGAGCGCGCCGAGCAGCACCGCGCTCGTCAGATAGACGGCCCCGCTCATCCCGGAGATGAACGGCATCATCGTGACGGCGAACAGGATCACCGTGTACAGCAGGATGTGCAGCCGCGTGAACTGCTCGCCGTGCGTGACGGGCAGCATCGGCAGGCCAGCGTTCTCGTAGTCCTTGCGGCGGTAGAGCGCGAGCACCCAGAAGTGCGGCGGCGTCCACACGAAGATGATCAGCACGAGAATCCACGCGTCGCCGGGCACCGCGCCCGTGACGGCCGCCCAGCCGAGCGCGGGCGGCATCGCGCCGGACGCGCCGCCGATCACGATGTTCTGCGGCGTCATCGGCTTGAGCAGGAGCGTGTAGATCACCGCGTAGCCGACGAACGTCGCGATCGTCAGCCATATCGTCAGCGGATTCGTGAACGTGTAGAGCGTCCACGCGCCGAGGCCGCCCAGCACGGTCGAGAACGCGAGGATCTGCAGGGTCGTGATCTCGCCGCGCGCGGACGGACGCCACGCGGTGCGCCGCATCATCGCGTCGATCTTCTGCTCGACGAGGCAATTGATCGCGAACGCCGAGCCTGCGAGCAGCCCGATGCCGATCGTGCCGCCGAGCAGCACTTTCCACGGCACCATGCCCGGCGTCGCGAGGAACATCCCGATCACCGCGCAGAACACGGCGAGCTGCGTGACGCGAGGCTTCGTCAGCGCCAGATACTGGGAGAGACGGCTACCGGGCGTATGGGAGAGTGTCGTGTCCATGTACGGTCAACGTCACGCGGGCGCGGCGTCGCGCGCGGGTTGCGCGACGCGGCCGGGACGGCTTGAAAGGATGCGAAAGTTTAGCATGACGACGAGCAGCAGCAGGATCGCGGCCCCGCCGTTGTGCGCGACGGCGACGGGCAAAGGCCATTGCAGCACGATATTCGTCAAGCCCGTGACGAACTGCAGCACGACGACGGCGAGCACGCCGTTCGCCGGGCGCCGCAGCGACGCGAAGCGGCGCATCTTCAGCGCGAACGCGGCCAGGTACGCGACGACGACGAACGCGAACGTGCGGTGCGTCCAGTGGATCGCGACGAGCGCGTCCTGCGTGATCGCGTCGCCGTCGTTCGTCATCCCGAGCGCGCGCCAGAGATGAAAGCCGTTGCGAAAGTCCATCGGCGGAATCCACGCGCCGTTGCAGGTCGGGAAATCGGTGCACGCGAGCACCGCGTAGTTCGTGCTGACCCAGCCGCCGAGCGCGATCTGCACGACGAGCAGCATGAGCGCGGCGAGCGCCGCCGCGCGGTAGCGGCCCGCGCCGGGCTCGTGCGCCGGCAGCGGCGTCTGCCGCGCGGCGAGCCAGCCGAGCGTGCCGAGCAGCGTCAGGCCGAGCAGCAGATGGATCGTCACGATCACCGGCTGCAGCTTCATCGTCACGGTCCACGCGCCGAACGCGCCCTGCACGAGGATCAGCAGCAACAGGCTCGTCGGCCACCACGGCGAGACGTGCAGCGGCTTGCGGCGCAGCCGCGCGGCCCACGCGATCACCGTCTGCGCGATGAGCAGCACGCCGATCGCCATCGCGAAATAGCGGTGGATCATCTCGATCCATGCCTTCGTCATGCTGACGGGGCCCGTGGGCATCGCCTGATGGGCGGCCGTGATCGCCGCGTGCGCGATGAATGGCGACGACGTGCCGTAGCAGCCCGGCCAGTCCGGGCAGC
Source organism: Burkholderia mallei ATCC 23344 (assembly GCF_000011705.1). Lineage (NCBI taxonomy): Bacteria > Pseudomonadati > Pseudomonadota > Betaproteobacteria > Burkholderiales > Burkholderiaceae > Burkholderia > Burkholderia mallei. Next base: position 3,295,570 of record NC_006348.1, read on the forward strand.
CGAGCCCCGAATCGGTCAGGCGCGTGAAGCCGCCGAACATCACGAGATCGAGCGTGAGGAACGTCGTGATCCAGACGAGCTTGCGGAACTTGTCGTCGTCCGCCTTCACCCACACGTACGACAGCGGCAGCAGCGCGATGCAGAGGCCGATCAGGCCGAGTTGCAATAGATACATCCGTGTTTCTCTCTTACCGTCTATCGCCGGCCCGGGCCGGCGCTCAACCGATGCTCGACCACTTGAGCAGCTTCGTCACGTCCTGCTTGATCCTGCTCGGATCCGGGTTCTTCGGGAAACGCATCATCAGGTTGCCGTTCGGATCGACGAGATAAAGGTGATCGGTCACCCGCGTGCCCGCGTCGGCCGGCAGCCACGCGGCGACCGCGGCCGGATCGGCGCGCAGCTTGCGCGTGTCCGGATACGCGTCGGCGATCGCCGCCGGCACGTTCGCCGCATCGCTCTTGAGCCACACCATCGTGATCCGGTGCCGCTCGCCTGCTTGCGTCGCACGCACCTGGCGCATGAAATACAGCTTTTTCGCGCATGCGTCGTTGCATGCGCCGCCGTCCTCCATCATGAACAGCCACACGCCGCGCAGCGACGCGAGCGGTATCGTCCTGCCCGTTTCGTCGACGACGCTCAGATCGGGCGGGATCGGCCGCTGCGGCTCGATCAGCGTGCCGTAGTTGGTCGCGCCGCCGCGCGGCTTGATCACGTAATACGTGAAATACGACGCGATCACGGGCGCCGCGCACACGAGCGCGAGCGCGAGCAGCACCCAGCGGCCGCGCCGCCACGAGCCGCGCTGCGCGGGTTCCGCTTGCCGGCCGTCTTGCGGCCGCGTCGGACGGGAAGTTTGCATCACCAAGGAGACCTCTTGAAACGATGGACGTCGCGCGGCGCCGCGCGATTCGCCGGCGCCGCCGTCATGCGTCGCCGGACTGCTTTCTCGCCGCCCGCCGCGCGGCGTACAGACCGAAGCCGGCGGCGGCCGCCGCCATGCCCCACCACTGGAACATGTAACCGTAGTTGCGCTCGACGCCCGTGGTCGGCGCGGGCCAGTCGCGCACGAGCTTGTCGCCGTCGTCGCTCGTCTGCTGAATCACGAACGGCTGCAGCGGCAGGCCCGTTTCCTGCGCATACTCGGCGGCGTCGAGATTCTGCCGGATCTTCTGGCGCGCGGCCGAGCCGCCCTCGCCGAGTTCGAACGCGCGCGACGCGTTGCCGCGCGCGATGCCCTCGATCGTCACGTCGCCCGCCGGCGTCGCGAACGGCTCGATCGCGGTGCGGTCGGCGTAGTTGCGCGGCAGCCAGCCGCGGTTCACGAGCACGTAGCCGCCGTTCGCAAGCTTCATCGGCATCACGACGTAGAAGCCCGGCTGATCGTTGTACGGCCGGTTGTCGAGGAACACCGCGTGCTCCGGCATGAAGCGCCCGGTGGCGCGCACGCGATGGAACTCGATGTCCTTCAATGCGATGCGCTCGCGCGGCACGTCGACGGGATTCGCGTGCTCGTAGCGCGTGATCTGCGCATCGAGCGCCTCCTTCTGGTGTGCACGCTCGCGCTGCCAGAAACCAAGCCGCACCGTGATCGCGATCACCGCGAGAATCAGCAGCGCGGGCAGCCACCGAATCCTCATCGCGCCGCTCCCCGGGCGCGACGATCGCCCGATCGAAGTGCGATAATGACCCTTTCTTCCTCCAACTGCCGGTTTCCGGTTAGCTTCATGCACATTCTCGTTCCGATCGCCTTCGTACTCATCATCGCCAGCATGGTGTCGGCGCTGTATTTCATGATGCATGACCGAGGCCATACGAAGCGGATGGTCTGGTCGCTCGCGATGCGGGTCGGGCTGTCGATCTCTCTGTTCCTGTTCATCCTGTTCGCGAACTGGATGGGCTGGATCCATTCGACCGGCATTCCGATCGGCCGCTAATGCGGCATAACGCCGCACGAGTGCCGCCCCTTCAAGCAAAAGCGCCGCCCGACTAGGTCGGGGCGGCGCACCGGTCGGCCTGCGGCTCTTCGGCGCGCATCGCGACGCCGACGAACCAAGCAAACGGCCCGCGCATCGCCGCGCGGGCCGCTTTCATTGTTACAGCCAGTAGACGACGACGTACAGGCCGAGCCAGACGACGTCGACGAAGTGCCAGTACCACGCGGCGCCTTCGAATGCGAAGTGATGATCCGGCTTGAAGTGGCCGCGGATCATCCGCGCCAGCACCACCGCGAGCATCGTGCCGCCCAGGAACACGTGAAAGCCGTGGAAGCCCGTCAGCAGGAAGAACGTCGAGCCGTACACGCCGGAGCCGAGCGTCAGGTTCAGCTCGTTGTACGCGTGGAAGTATTCGAAGCCCTGCAGGAACAGGAAGCACACGCCAAGCACGAGCGTCGCGGCGAGCCACGCGATCGCCTTCCTGCGGTGATCTTCGCGCAGCGCGTGGTGCGACACCGTCAGCGTCGCGCCCGACGACAGCAGCAGCGCGGTGTTGAGGGTCGGGATCGGCCACGGGCCCATCGTCTTGAAATGCCCGACGAGCGCGCCCGGGCCTTCGTTCGGCCACACGGCGGAAAAGTCCGGCCAGATCAGCTTGTAGTCGAGGCTGCCCAACTGATGCATCGCGATTTCGCGCGCGTAGAACAGCGCGCCGAAGAACGCGCCGAAGAACATCACTTCGGAGAAGATGAACCAACTCATGCTCCAGCGGTACGACTTGTCGACGCGCTTGCCGTACATCCCGCCCTCGGATTCGGCGATCGCGTCGCCGAACCAGTGATACAGCACGAACAGCAGCCACAGCAGGCCGACGAGCGCGGTGTAGGGCGCCCACGGCTCGCCGTTCACCCACAGCGCGAACGAGCCGAGCATGATCAGCAGGCCGACGGCCGCGCTGATCGGGTGCTGCGACGGGTGCGGCACGAAATAGTACGGGCTCTCGTTTTGACCGGTCATGCTTGATTCTCCACTTCAGTCCAATTTGTTCCGGAACGATCCGGCTTATTTCTGCGGCGGCGCACGCGGCGCCGCCTCGCTTTGTTTGCGCTCGCGAACGCGCACGGCGGCGCGTCCGCTGAATCCGCCCCCTGCTACCCGACGACCGCGTGCACGATCAGGACCAGCACGCCGACGAACAACGCCGCCCCGATCAGCGCGGCGATCAGCACGTGCAGCGGGTTTAGCTGCGTCGCGTCCGCCTCGAGGTCGCGCCGCTTGCGCACGCCGAAGAACGACCACATCACCGCCTTGATCGTCTGGACGAACGTACTCTTGTTGCCGGTTCCGCTCACCACCGTCGCCTCCTCAATGTCACGCGGCGGGCTTCGCCGCGGCGCCGCCCGTCTGCACCGCCGCGCCCTTCACCGCGGGCGCGGGCGTGTTCAGCTCGAAGAACGTGTACGACAGCGTGATCGTCTTCACGTCCTTCGGCAGCTTCGGATCGATCACGAACACGACCGGCATGTCGCGCGTCTCGTTCGCCGCCAGCGTCTGTTGCGTGAAGCAGAAGCACTCGATCTTCTTGAAGAACTCGGTGGCCTGCTTCGGCGCATAGCTCGGAATCGCCTGCGCGACCACCGTCCTGCCCTGCCCGTTCGTCACTTCGTAGACGACCGTCGCCAACTCGCCCGGATGCACGTCGATGCTGTTGCGCCGCGGCTTGAAGCCGAGCGGGCCGCGCGCGTTCGCGTCGAGCTCGATCGACACCGTCCGGGTGTAATCGACCTGCGTGTTCTTCGCCTCGCGCGCGCTGACGTCGCGCTGCAGCAGATTGTTGATGCCGGTGATCTGGCAGATCGCGCGATACATCGGCACCAGCGCGAAGCCGAAGCCGAACATCAGCCCCGCCACGACGACGAGCTTCAAGAGCATCGACCGGTTGAACGCGCGATCGACGTTCGCCTCGGACTTCGACATCAGAACTTCCTCAATACTGCGTCAGGACGTGGACGCAATCCACTGCCGGACGACGGCACCCACAAAGAAAACGGCGACGACGATGAGCAGGATCAAGAGCAGCCGCTTGTTGCCCGCGCGAATCTCGTCGGGCGTTCGTCTTTTTTGTGAATTCCGGGTCATGCGAATTTTTTCGTTCGGGTGTTCGCCGCCCGCGTCGTACGACACGGGCGGCGAACGCCGTCAAATCATTACTCGACCGTCGGCGGATGCTCGAACGTGTGGAACGGAGCCGGGCTCGGCACCGTCCACTCGAGGCCCGTCGCGCCGTCCCACGGCTTGTCGGATGCGCGCTCGAGCTCGCCGCCGCCGCGATACGCGGGCAGCACGATCGCGAACAGGAAGTACACCTGCGCGAGGCCGAAGCCGAATGCGCCGATCGTCGCGAGCTGATTGAAATCGGTGAACTGCGCCGGGTAGTCCGCATAGCGGCGCGGCATGCCCGCGAGGCCGACGAAGTGCATCGGGAAGAACGTGACGTTGAAGAAGATCATCGACGCCCAGAAGTGGATCTTCCCGCGCGTCTCGTTGTACATCCAGCCGGTCCATTTCGGCGCCCAGTAGTACCAGCCGGCGAAGAGCGCGAACAGCGACCCCGCGACGAGCACGTAATGGAAGTGCGCGACGACGAAGTACGTACCGTGGTACTGGATGTCGAGCGGCGCCATCGCGAGCATCAGGCCCGTGAAACCGCCCATCGTGAACACGAACAGGAAGCCGATCGCGAACAGCATCGGCGTCTCGAACGTGAGCGAGCCGCGCCACATCGTCGCGAGCCAGTTGAACACCTTCACGCCCGTCGGCACCGCGATCAGCATCGTCGCGTACATGAAGAACAGCTGGCCCGTCACCGGCATGCCGGTCACGAACATGTGGTGCGCCCAGACCATGAACGACAGGATCGCGATCGACGCGGTCGCGTACACCATCGAGCTGTAGCCGAAGAGCGGCTTGCGCGCGAACGCCGGGATCACCTGCGACACGATCCCGAACGCCGGCAGAATCATGATGTACACCTCGGGGTGGCCGAAGAACCAGAAGATGTGCTGATACATCACCGGATCGCCGCCGCCCGCCGCGTTGAAGAACGACGTGCCGAAGTGACGGTCGAACAGCACCATCGTGATCGCGCCCGCCAGAACCGGCATCACGGCGATCAGCAGGTACGCGGTGATGAGCCACGTCCACGCGAACATCGGCATCTTCATCAGCGTCATGCCCGGCGCGCGCATGTTCAGGATCGTCACGACGATGTTGATCCCGCCCATGATCGACGACGCGCCCATGATGTGCACCGCGAAGATCGCGAAGTCCATGCCCGGGCCCATCTGCGTCGACAGCGGCGCATACAGCGTCCAGCCGGCGGCCGTCGCGCCGCCCGGCGAGAAGAACGAGCCGACGAGCAGCACCGCCGCCACCGGCAGCAGCCAGAAGCTGAAGTTGTTCATCCGCGCGAACGCCATGTCCGACGCGCCGATCTGCAGCGGAATCATCCAGTTCGCGAAACCGACGAAGGCCGGCATGATCGCGCCGAACACCATGATCAGCCCGTGCATCGTCGTGAGCTGATTGAAGAACTCGGGCCGCATGATCTGCAGGCCCGGCTCGAACAGCTCGGCGCGAATCGCGAGCGCCATCACGCCGCCCGACAGGAACATGATGAACGAGAACAGCAGGTACAGCGTACCGATATCCTTGTGGTTGGTGGCGAACAGCCAGCGCCGCCAGCCGTGCGGGGTTTCGTGCGCGTGGTCGTCGTGCGCGTGGCCCGCGGCTACGTCGTGCCCGATGCTAGACATGAGAATCTCCTAATGCGAATACGTCGACAAACACAGCGACACGTCAAGCCGCCGGGCCGATCTCGACCCGCCGGGCTTCCTTCGCGTCCGCCCCGCCCGTGATCGTTTCCGGCTTCTTCAGAATGATGCGGTCCTCCGCGACGCCGGCCGTCTTCAGCGCATCGCGCACGACCTGTGCGCGGCGCTTGGCCAGTTCGGCGTTCGCGTCGGCCGAGCCCGTCTTGTCGGTGAAGCCCGACAACGCGAGCTTCGCGTCCGGATGCGCCTTCACGTATTCGGCCGCCGCGGCGATCGCGTCCTTCGCGTCCGCCGGCAGCTCGCTCTTGCCCGTCTCGAAATAGATGGCGGCCGGCAACGCCGGTGCTTGCGCCTGCGTCTGCGCGGCCGCGCCCGAGGCGGCGTTAGCCGCCGCGCCGCCGTCGGCCTGTTGCGCGTCTTCCGGCAGCTTGCCGTTGCGCGCGTCGGCCACCTGCTTCGGCTGCAGCGAATCGCCCTTGTGGTTGCCCCACGAGTTGCGCTCGTACGTGATCACCGACGCGATGTCGAGATCCGACAGCGACGCCCACGACGGCATCGCGCCCTTGCCCTTGAGCACCTGCTCGAGATGGCCGGCGATCGGGCCGTTGACGATCTTGCCGCCATCGAGCGCGGGGAACGCGCCGACGCCCTTGCCGTTCGGCTGGTGGCACGCCGCGCAGTTCGCCTTGTAGACTTCCTCGCCGTGCGCCATCAGCTCGGCGCGCGTATACACCTTGTTCGGATCGACCGCGCCCGCGGCGAGCTTCGCCTTCTGCGTGCTCACCCACTTCGCGTAATCGTCGTCCGACAGCACCTCGACGACGACCGGCATGTACGCGTGCTCCTTGCCGCAGAGCTCCGTGCAGAAGCCGCGGTAGGTGCCGACCTTCTCGGCCTTGAACCAGGTGTCGCGCACGAAGCCCGGAATCGCATCCTGCTTGACGCCGAACGCCGGGACGTACCACGAGTGGACGACGTCGTTCGCGGTCGTGATCACGCGGATCTTCTTGTTGACCGGCACGACGAGCGGGTGATCGACTTCCTGCAGGTAGGTATCGCTGATCGGCTGCCGGCCGTTCACTTCGGTGCGCGGCGTCGACAGCGTGGACAGGAAGCTGATGCCCTCGCCCGGCCCCTTCACGTAGTCGTAGCCCCACTTCCACTGATAACCGGTGACCTTCACCGTGAGATCGGCGTTCGTCGTGTCCTTCATCGCGACGACGGCCTTCGTGGCGGGCAGCGCCATCAGCACGACGATGATGAACGGCACGATCGTCCAGATGATTTCGACGGTGGTGCTTTCGTGGAAATTGGCGGCCTTGTGCCCCTTCGACTTACGGTGCGCGAAGATCGAATAGAACATCACGCCGAACACGCCGACGAAGATCACCGTGCAGAGGATCAGCATCATCGTGTGGAGGTCGTAGAGCTCCTCGGCGATCTTCGTCACGGGCGGCTGGAGATTGATCTCGTTGACGCGGGGGCCGCCCGGGCTGTCGCCCACCGCCAGAGCGGCGCCGGACAAGAGCAGAGCGCTGCATGCCAGCACGCCCGTGAGGGCTCGCTTGATTGTTTTCATAGCTTCCTTACCCAAAATTTCCATTCAAACCCTCCCCCGTCGCAGGTCGCCCGCTTCGCGCCGGCCGCCTCGTTCAGCCGTAGCGCGAAAGCGAGGCGCGCAGCTCGCGCGCGAACTGCGCGCGCCGGTATTGCGCAAGGTGCTGCCCGACCACGACGGACTCTCCGCGCGACACCAGCGTGATGGGATCGCGCGGCGACGCACCCGGCTCGACCCGCACCCAGCGCGGATTCAATTCGATCTGCGTCAGCCGCTCCGCGCTCATCCGCTCGATGACGAGCCGGTGAGGAAACAGCCGGATGCGTTCGTAATCGACTGCATGGCGCGCGTAGATGGCAAACGCGACACCCACCGCCAGCAACTCGATCCCGGTGAAAGGCAGCACGAGCCACGCTCCGCGCCACAGCAACAGGACCGCGATCAACAGCGAAAACGCCGCGAGCGACACATAGAACGCCACGAACTGGCGCGGAGACACCGAGCAGTTGCGCTTCATCAGCCAGTCCGCGAGGACCGGCTCGGCGTCGTGCAACCCGTTCGCTGCTTCCATCGCTGCCTCTCGCGAATGGCGTCTGATGCTTGCCCGCATCGGACCGGCCGCCCTGTATTGTGAGGACCCCCAGGACGACAAACTGTCGCATTATAGGCGGGTTCAAAGTCATCCACAAGCAAACGGCCATCGCCCGGCGAGCCAAGCGCGACAAGCTTCCCGGCCGTTTTAGGGGGCTTTTTCCAGCGTCCCTCGACCGTTAATTTCCGGCATAACGAAAACCCCGCTTTACCGCGTCACGAACGCTTCGGCCGCCCTTTGCCGATGTCCTGCACGCGCACGATGCTGAAGCCCTCCGCCGTCGTGCGCGGCGCCGCCTTCCATGCATGCCCGTAGATCACCTCGAACGTGAGCGGAATCGTTCCGTCGTCGCGCCGGCGCGCCTCGAGCGCGTCGTACAGCGCCGCGCGCAGGCGGCGCGACGCGTGGCCCGGCGCGCCGCGCTCGAACGGATACGCGCCGAGACGGCGCACGTCGGCGAGCAGCGAATCCGGCGATTTGTACGTGACGGTCAGCGTCTCCTGGTCCATCACCGGAATCTCGAAGCCGCTCTCGACGAGCATGTCGCCCAGGTCGTGCATGTCGACGAAATCGATCACGCGCGCGACGGCGCGCGCCTCGCCCGCCGCGGCGGCGGCATCCGCGCATGCGGCGCGCAGCTCGCGCAGCGTGTCGGGGCCGAGCGTGCTGAACATCAGCAGCCCGTCGACGCGCAGCACGCGATGCCATTCGGGAAACACGAGATCGGGACGCGCGTGCCAATGCAGCGCGAAGTTGGACCACAGCAGATCGAACGCGCCGCTCGCGAACGGCAACGCGGAGAAATCGGCTTGCGCGACGCGCGGCCCGCGATGGCCGAGCGCTTTCGTGAGCGTCGCGGGCAGGAACCGGCGCCAGCTCGTCTCGGCCGTGTCGCGCGCGGCCGCGCGCGCGAGCATTCCGCCCGATGCGTCGACGCCGAACACGGGCGCCTGCGGGAAGCGCGCGCGCAGCAGCGGCAGGTCATCGCCCGTGCCGCAGCCCGCGTCGAGCACGCCCGCCGGATTCACCTTGATGTAGTCGAGGCGCTCGCGCATCCGCTGCGCGATCTCGCGCGGCAGGAACGACACGGCGTCGAACGCGGCGGCGCGGCGGTCGAAGATCCGCCGCAAGCGCCGCGGATCATAGGCCGGACGGCTGGTTTTTGCGGAAGCTGGGGACATGTCGGGCACACTGGCGAAGAGCCCGAAGTATACTCGCTCGCTTCGCGCCATTCAGTGAAGCGACCCTCCGTAGGAGCCCGGCGATGGCGAATCCGGCCGTATTGCGATGCGGCATCCGCACGATGGCCGCGCGTGCGGGCATTGTCCTGGCACGTTTTTCCGCTGCTGCGCTGCCGAACCGCTGCGCATTGTGCGGCAATTTGTCACATAGGACGATTTGCGACTGTTGCGACGGCGCTTATTGGAATGAGGCGCGGCTGCGCTGCCCCCGCTGCGCGCTGCCGCTGCCGGGCGCGCGCGGCGCGATGCGCTTTCACTGCGGCGCGTGCGCGAAAGTGCCGCCGCCGTTCGACGCGACGCTCGCGCTCGCCGATTACCGCGCGCCGCTCGACAGCCTCGCGCTCGATCTGAAGTTTCGCGCGCAGCTCGCGCTCGGCCGCGAATTCGGCGAGCGCCTCGCGCGGCTCGCGACGGACGCGCTCGACGGCGCGCCGCCGCTCGACGTGATCGCGCCCGTGCCGCTCGCGCGGCGCAGGCTCGTCGAGCGCGGCTACAACCAGGCGTGGGCGATCGCGCGACCGCTCGCACGCAAGCTGAAGGTGCGCGCCGACGCGGCGCTCGCCGCGCGCGTGGCCGATACCGCGCCGCAATCGCGGCTCGCGTTCGACGCGCGGCGCGCGAATGTCGCGGCGGCGTTCGCCGTCGCGCGTCCGGTCGCGGGGCTGCACGTCGGCGTCGTCGACGACGTGATGACGTCCGGCGCGACGCTCGATGCGCTCGCGCGCACACTGAAGGAGGCGGGCGCGCGGCGCGTGACGAACTTCGTCGCGCTGCGCACCGCGAAGGATTGACGGCGCGCCGCGTCCGCCGCCGCATTCACACGCTTTTCACCGATCGAATCGAATCATGTTCAACGTCGTTCTCGTCGAGCCCGAAATTCCGCCGAACACCGGCAACGTGATCCGGCTGTGCGCCAATACGGGCGCGCGGCTGCATCTGATCGAGCCGCTCGGCTTTCCGCTCGACGACGCGAAAATGCGGCGCGCGGGGCTCGACTACCACGAATACGCGCAGATGCGCGTGCATCGCGACTGGGACGCGTTCGTCGCCGCCGAGGCGCCCGATCCCGCGCGGATGTTCGCGTTCACGACGCGCGGCTCGGGCCGCTTTCACGACCGCGCGTTCGAGCCGGGCGACTGGTTCGTGTTCGGCGCGGAGACGCGCGGGCTCGCGCCCGCGCTCGTCGATCGCTTCGCTCCCGAGCAGCGCGTGCGGCTGCCGATGCGGCCGGGCAATCGCAGCCTCAATCTGTCGAACACGGTTGCGGTCGTCGTGTTCGAGGCATGGCGCCAGGCGGGGTTCGAAGGCGGGGCTTGAACAGGGACGACCGACGTCCGCCCGGCGGGACGCACGCGACTACGCGGCAATTGAGCAGCAACTGAGCAGCGACGGAGCAGGGCGCCGCCGCGCAGCGGCAACACCGTCGCGCTCGCCACCGGATCGGCCCGATCCAGTCGGGCCGGGAAAAACGCGCGCCTGCGACGCACCGCCAAACGCCGCGCGTACGTACGGCAACTCGCCGGGCGACGAACACCGCCGCTCGAGCGGCGGCGCGCGGCAAACGGCTGCGATTCGCGCGCGCGACCGTCATCGACGCTTTTGCCGCCCGGCGGCTCGCGATGCGCATCCCGCATCGAACGCCGGCGCCGAGCCGCGACCCGAGGCGCCTACCCGAGCGAAGCGATCGGCATCGATATCGACGTCGACATGGCGCCGGCAAACCGGAACGAACGCCGTCAGAACCGGACGAGCGCCGTGCGATAGAAATCGAGCATATCGCTGGAGAAGCACGCGAACACGACGCGCTCGAATCGTGCATCGGCCAGCTCGCCCGCGAGCGCGCCGGCCACCGTGCGCACCGCGATCGCAGTCGCGTCGGCGGGCGGGAAGCGATATACGCCGCAACTGATCGCCGGAAACGCGATCGACGCACAGCCCGCGCCGGCCGCCACCTCGAGCGAGCGCCGGTAGCACGACGCAAGCAGCTCGGCCTCGCCATGCCCGCCGCCGCGCCATACCGGGCCGACCGTGTGGATCACGTATTTCGCGGGCAGGCGATAGCCGCGCGTGAGCTTCGCGTCGCCCGTCGCGCAGCCGCCGAGCGTCGCGCATTCCTTCACGAGCTCGGGCCCCGCCGCGCGGTGGATCGCGCCGTCGACGCCGCCGCCGCCCAGCAGCGACGCGTTGGCCGCATTGACGATCGCGTCGAGCGTGAGCGTCGTGATGTCGACGACGCACGCCTCGACCGAGGTCGGACCGATGTTCGGCATGGCGCCCTCCAACGAGCGGATCGCGATGCGCACAGCGTACGCCCGCTCGCCCGCGCGCGCATGCAGCGCGCAAGCACAAGCGCGGGCGCGCCGCCGTGCAGCGCGCCCGCGTTCGGTTCGGATTGAATTGGCGTCGATCCGGCTCGCCGGACCTATTCGGCTTTCGCGTCCCGCCGCAGCAGGCCGCTCACCGCGTCGCGCGGCGCGACGCCGTCGAACAGCACCGCGCACACCGCCTCCGTGATCGGCATGTCGACGCCGCGCTCGCGCGCGATCGACAGCACCGCGCGCGCGCAGCGCACGCCTTCGGCCACGTGGCCGAGCGCGGCGAGGATATCGTCGAGCGAGCGGCCGGCCGCGAGTTGCAGGCCGACGCTCCGGTTGCGCGACAGATCGCCCGTCGCCGTGAGGATCAGGTCACCCAGGCCCGTGAGGCCCGTGAACGTCTCCGCGCGGCCGCCGAGCGCGACGCCCAGGCGCGACATCTCCGCGAGCCCGCGCGTGACGAGCGCCGCACGCGCATTGAGGCCGAGGCCCAGGCCGTCGGCGATCCCCGTCGCGATCGCGAGCACGTTCTTCACCGCGCCGCCGACCTCGACGCCGACGACGTCGTCGCCTGTATAGATCCGCATCGCGCCATGATGAAACGCCGCGAGCGTACGCTCGCGGCACGCGGCCGACGCGCTCGCGACCGTCAGCGCGACGGGCAGCCCCTGCGCGACCTCACGCGCGAAGCTCGGGCCCGACAGCACGCCGTAGCTCGCGTGATCCGGCAATTCCTCGGCGACCATCTGATGCGGCAGCCGCCGCGTGTCGGCCTCGAAGCCCTTGCAGACCCAGACGAAGTGAGCGGGCACGCGGCGTGCGTCGCGCATCGCGCGGCACAGCGCGCGCAGCCCGGCCACGGGCGCCGCGATCACGCAGAGCGCGTCGTCCGCTTGCGCGTGCGACAGCGCCGTCGCGAGATCGGCCTCGTAGCGCAGCCCGGGCGGCAGCGCGACGCCGCCCAGATAGCGGGCGTTCTCGCGCCGCGCGGCAAGCTCGGCGACGAGCGCCGCGTCGCGCGCCCAGAGCAGCGTGTCGTGCCGCACGGCCAGATGCGCCGCGAGCGCGGTGCCCCACGCGCCGGCGCCGAGAACCGCGACTTTCATGCTCAGCACCGGTTCTCGCTCATGCTCAGTTCAGCGTCGTGCCGTTCGGCGCGCCGCCTTGCTGTTGTTGCTGCGAGATTTCGGCGAGGCGCTGCTCGTACAGCGCCTGGAAGTTGATCTCGGCGAGGTGGATCGGCGGGAAGCCCGCGCGGGTGATCGAATCGGCGATGTTCGAGCGCAGGTACGGAAACAGGATCGTCGGGCACGCGATGCCGCACAGCGGATCGATCTGCTCGGCCGGGATGTTGCGGATGTCGAAAATGCCGGCCTGCTTCGCTTCGACGAGGAACGCGACCTTCTCGCGCACCTTCGCGGTGACGGTGCCCGCGACGACGATCTCGTAGACGTTCTCGGCAAGGCGTTCGGCCTTCACGTCGACCTCGACTTCAACGGCGGGCATCTCCTGCTCGAGGAAGATCGCGGGCGAATTCGGCTGCTCGAGCGACAGGTCCTTCAGGTAGATGCGCTGGATGTTGAAGAACGGTTGGTTTTCGACGTCGGACATGGTGGCTCCCTAAAAATGATTTCGCGGCGGCCGGAACCCTCCGGCACGCCCGGTGCGATCGTGCTTGGACCGCGCGCCGCCCGCAAGACGGCGGCCGCGCGATGGCTTGCGCCTCGTCAGGCGGCTTCGAGAAGCGGCTTCAGGCCGCCTTCGCGGTCGAGCTTCGACAGGTCGTCGTAACCGCCGACGTGCGTGTCGCCGATGTAGATCTGCGGCACGGTGCGGCGGCCGGTGCGCTCCATCATCTCCGCGCGGCGCTCCGGCTCCTTGTCGATCAGCACTTTCTCGATGTGCTCGACGCCGCGCAGCTTGAGGAGCCGCTCGGCCTGCATGCAATACGGGCACACCTGCGTGCTGTACATGACCACTTTGTTCACTTCGCCACTCCTTATTTGACGACCGGCATGCCGGCCTGCTGCCATGCGGCGACGCCGCCCTGCAGCACGTGGACGTCCTGGTAGCCCGCTTCCTCGACGATCTTGCGCGCCTTTTGCGACTGCTGACCGTTCTGGCACACGAGCAGCACGGGCGTGGCCTTGTTCTTCGCGAGCTGGCCGGCCTTCGCCTGCAGCTCGCCGAATTCGACCGAGCGCGCGGACGGCAGATGGCCCGCGCCATATTCGGCCGCCGGCCGCAGGTCGACGACGAGCGCGTTGCGGCGGTTGATCAGTTGGGTCGCCTCCGCGGCCGACAGGCCGCCGCCTCCGCGCCGCAGCGCGGGCCATGCGAGCAGGCTGCCGGAAACCACCAGGATCGCGATGAGCGCGAGGTTCGTGTAATCGGTGAAGAACGTCACGGAAAATCCGCCGGAAAAGAGAAATCGGAAAGGGCAATCCCGCCATTATAAAATAACCGTCTGACGCGATGTCGCCCCGGAGCCGGGTCCGCATCCGTGCTTACCGCTTCCTCACTACCGACCGCAAGCATCTATGTACAAGCTCGTTCTCATCCGCCACGGCGAATCGACGTGGAACAAGGAAAACCGCTTCACCGGCTGGGTCGATGTCGACCTGACCGAACAAGGCAACCGCGAAGCCCGGCAGGCGGGCCAGCTCCTGAAGGAAGCCGGCTACACGTTCGATATCGCATACACGTCGGTGCTCAAGCGCGCGATCCGCACGCTCTGGCACGTGCAGGACCAGATGGATCTGATGTACGTGCCCGTCGTGCATTCGTGGCGCCTGAACGAGCGCCATTACGGCGCGCTGTCGGGCCTGAACAAGGCGGAGACGGCCGCGAAGTACGGCGACGAGCAGGTGCTCGTCTGGCGCCGCAGCTACGACACGCCGCCGCCCGCGCTCGAGCCGGGCGACGAGCGCGCGCCGTACGCCGATCCGCGCTACGCGAAGGTGCCGCGCGAGCAGTTGCCGCTCACCGAGTGCCTGAAGGACACGGTCGCGCGCGTGCTGCCGCTCTGGAACGAATCGATCGCGCCCGCGGTGAAGGCCGGCAAGCAGGTGCTGATCGCCGCGCACGGCAACTCGCTGCGCGCGCTGATCAAGTATCTCGACGGCATCTCCGACGCGGACATCGTCGGCCTGAACATCCCGAACGGCGTGCCGCTCGTCTACGAGCTCGACGAGAGCCTCACGCCCATCCGGCACTACTACCTCGGCGATCAGGAGGCGATCGCGAAGGCGCAGGCCGCCGTCGCGCAGCAGGGCAAGTCCGCGGCGTAAGCCGCCGTTTCGCCGCGCGGGCGACGGCAGGTTCCGCGCCGCCCCCGTCGCCGGCGCGCGCCGCGCGAACCTGTTTCGCGCGGCGCTGTCACAATCACGCTGGCGTTCCCCGTTTCGCCCCGATCCACAAGGCGTCCGGACGAACAGTTATACTTGACCGTCCTGTCACCGTCCCGTTGCTCCCGCGACAGCCACGCGCTTTCCGACCGCACCAGACTCTATGCGTATGAAATTGAAGAACATCGGCCTGATTGCCGCGGGCCTCGCGACTGGCGTCTTCGCGACGCTGCAAATCTCCGCGTCGGCCCAGCAGGCCGTCACGACGGCCGCCGCGCCGCTGCCGCTCGACCAGTTGCGGCTCTTCGCTGAAGTGTTCGGGCAGATCAAGCGCGAATACGTCGAGCCCGTCGACGACAAGAAGCTGCTGACCGCGGCGATCAAGGGCATGGTGTCGAGCCTCGATCCGCACTCGTCGTACCTCGACAAGACCGATTACCAGGAACTGCAGGAGCAGACGAAGGGCCGCTTCGCAGGCCTCGGCATCGAGATTTCGCAGGAAGACGGCCTCGTCAAGGTGATCTCGCCGATCGAGGACACGCCCGCGTTCCGCGCCGGCATCCGTCCGGGCGACCTGATCACCCGCATCAACGATCGCCCGGTGCGCGGCATGACGCTCGACAAGGCGGTCAAGCAGATGCGCGGCGAGCCCGGCACGAAGGTCACGCTGACGATCTTCCGCAAGAGCGACGACCGCACGTTCCCCGTCACGGTCACGCGCGCGGTGATCCGCGTGCAGAGCGTGAAGATGAAGCTGCTCGATCCGGGCTACGCGTACATCCGCATCACGAGCTTCCAGGAGCGCACGACGCCCGATCTCGCCGCGAAGCTGCAGGACATCGCGCGCCAGCAGCCGAACCTGAAGGGCCTGATCCTCGATCTGCGCAACAACGGCGGCGGCCTGCTGCAAAGCGCCGTCGGCGTCGCGGGCGCGTTCCTGCCGCCGGATTCCGTCGTCGTGTCGACGAACGGCCAGATCCCCGATTCGAAGCAGATCTACCGCGACAACTACGAGAACTACCGCCTGCCGTCGTTCGACTCCGATCCGCTGAAGAACCTGCCCGCCGTCTTCAAGACGGTGCCGATGATCGTGCTGACGAACGCGTATTCGGCGTCGGCCTCGGAAATCGTCGCGGGCGCGCTGCAGGATTCGCACCGCGCGGTGATCATGGGCAAGGCGACGTTCGGCAAGGGCTCGGTGCAGACGGTGCGGCCGATGACGGCCGATTCCGCGCTGCGCCTGACGACCGCGTACTACTACACGCCGAGCGGCCGCTCGATCCAGAACAAGGGCATCCTGCCCGACATTCCGGTCGATCAGTACGCGGACGGCGATCCGGACGACGTGCTCGTCACGCGCGAGGTCGATTACACGAACCACCTCGCGAACACGCAGGATCCGAACGAGAAGAAGGAGCTCGAGGAACGCGAGCAGCGCCGGATGGAGCAGTTGCGCATCCTCGAGGAGCAGAACGACAAGAAGACGCCCGAGCAGCGTCAGAAGGATCGCGAGCGCAAGCCGATCGAATTCGGCAGCGCCGACGATTTCATGATGCAGCAGGCGCTCAACAAGCTCGAAGGCAAGCCGGTCGAGCAGTCGAAGATGATCGCCGCCGACAGCACCGCGAAGAGCGCCGCCGCCAAGGCGGGCGCCGCCTCGGCGGCGAAGGGCGCGTCGGGCGCGGCGGCCAAGCCCGCGTCGGCTGCAAAGCCCGCGTCGGCGCCGCAACCGCAGTAAGCGCGCGACGCCGTGCACGGGCCATCGCGGCGAGCCGCCGCGATGGCCCGTTTTCTTTGCGCGCCTAAAATAACAATCGAGACAGTTTCCCCCGCCGCCGCACGATGAACGACGAACAACTCCTCCGCTATTCCCGCCACATCCTCGTCGACGAGATCGGCATCGAGGCGCAGCAGCGCTTTCTCGACGCGCACGCGATCGTCGTCGGCGCGGGCGGGCTCGGTTCGCCCGCCGCGATGTATCTCGCGGCGGCGGGCGTCGGCACGATCACGCTCGTCGATGCCGACACCGTCGATCTCACGAACCTGCAGCGGCAGATCCTGCACGCGACGGATTCGGTCGGCCGCAAGAAGGTCGAATCGGGCCGCGACGCGCTCGCGCGGCTCAATCCGGACGTGAAGGTGAACGCGGTCGCCGAGCGCGTCGACGACGCGTGGCTGAACGCGCACGTGCCGCACGCGAGCGTCGTGCTCGACTGCACCGACAACTTCGCGACGCGCCACGCGATCAACCGCGCGTGCGTCGCGCATCGCGTGCCGCTCGTATCGGGTGCGGCGCTGCGCTTCGACGGGCAGATCAGCACCTTCGATTTCCGCGAGCCCGGCTCGCCGTGCTACGCGTGCGTGTTCCCGGAGGATCAGCCGTTCGAGGAAGTCGCGTGCTCGACGATGGGCGTGTTCGCGCCGACCGTCGGCATCATCGGCGCGATGCAGGCGGCCGAGGCGCTGCGCGTGATCGGCGGCATCGGCGCGACGCTCGTCGGCCGGCTGATGATGCTCGATTCGCTGCGGATGGAATGGAACACGATGAAGATCGCACGGCAGCCGGATTGCCCGGTGTGCGGCGCGGGCGGCGCGCATTGAGCGAAGCAGCCCGGCCGGCCGCCGCTACCGCTGCGGCAGTGGACACGCGCGGCCGTCGGCCCGGGCGACGGTGATGATGGCTGCGTCTGCGTCTGCGTCTGCGGAAAAGCATAGCGCATGGCCGCGCTTGCAATCGAACCCAAACGGGCGGGCGGCCGCGCCCCGCCTCCCCGCTTCAGCCCCCGCCGGCGCCACGCGCGCCCGCTCGGCTCGCCCCGCGATCACGCGGCGACGTCCGCCCTCGGCTCCGCGCTCGCGAGCCGCGCGAGCGCGGCCTGCACTTCTTCCGGTTCGAACGACGCGAGCACGTCCGCGGTCGGCTTCTCGAGCGCCTTCAGGTGCGCGCGCAGGATTTCCTGCTTGACGACGAGCAACTGGCTCGGATGCATCGAGAACTCGGTGAGCCCCATGCCGAGCAACAGACGCGTGAGCGCCGGATCGCCCGCCATCTCGCCGCACACCGACACCGGCACGCCCGCGCGCTTCGCTTCGCGCAGCGTGAACGCGATCAGATGCAGCACAGCCGGATGCAGCGGATCGTACAGATGCGCGACCGCGTTGTCCGCGCGGTCGATCGCGAGCGTGTACTGGATCAGGTCGTTCGTGCCGATCGACAGGAAATCGACGCGCTTGAGGAACAGCGGCAGCGCGATCGCCGCGGCCGGAATCTCGATCATCGCGCCGACCCGCACGTTCGGATCGTATGCGAGCCCCGCCGCGTCGAGTTGCCGCTTCGCCTCGTTGATGAGGTCGAGCGTCTGGTCGATCTCCTGCGCGTGCGCGAGCATCGGCACCAGGATCTTCACCTGGCCGAACGCCGACGCGCGCAGGATCGCGCGCAACTGCGTGAGGAACATCTGCGGCTCCGACAGGCTCCAGCGGATCGCGCGCAGGCCGAGCGCGGGATTCGGCGCGGTCTCGTAGCCTTCGTCGTACACGTCGAGCGGCTTGTCCGCGCCGACGTCGATCGTGCGGATCGTGACGGGCATCCCGTGCATCAGCTCGACCGCGCGCTTGTACGCGGCGAACTGCTCCTCTTCCTCCGGCATCCGCACCTTGCTCATGAACAGGAACTCGGTGCGGAACAGGCCGACGCCGACCGCGCCCGCGTCGACGGCCGCCTTCGCGTCGTCGGGCAGCTCGATGTTCGCGAGCAGGTCGATCTTCGTGCCGCACAGCGTCTGCGCGGGCGAGAACTTCAGGCGCTGCAGCTTGCGCTGCTCGAGCGCCTTCTCCGATTGCCGGTACGAGTATTCCTCGAGCACGATCGGCGCGGGATCGACGATCACGATCCCCTGATCGCCGTCGACGATGATGAGATCGTCCTGGCGAATCAGCGCGCTCGCGTGCTGGACGCCGACCGCGGCCGGAATCCCGAGGCTGCGCGCGACGATCGCCGTGTGCGAGGTGCGCCCGCCCAAGTCGGTGACGAACGCCTGGAACGACTGCGTCTTGAACTGCATCATGTCGGCGGGCGCGATGTCGTGCGCGACGACGATCATCTCGTCGCGACCGTTGCCCGCCGCGCGGTCGAGCGCCTGCGCAGCGGACGGCGCGCCCGCGAGCGCCTTCAGCACCCGCTCGACCACCTGTTCGATATCGGCCTTGCGCTCGCGCAGGTACTCGTCCTCGATGTCGTCGAAGTGGCCGGCGAGCACGTCGAGCTGCTCGGTCAGCGCCCATTCGACGTTGTAGCGGCGCGTGCGGATGAGATCGATGGTTTCCTGCACGAGCATCGCGTCGCCGAGGATCATCGCGTGCACGTCGATGAACGCGGCGACCTCGGTCGGGGTGTCGTCGGTCAGATCCGCGCGCAGCACGTCGAGTTCGCGCCGCACGGCGCCGAGCGCCGTGCGAAAGCGCTCGATCTCGGCCTCGATCCGTTCGGCCTCGATCAGGTAATGCGCGACGTCGAGCGCCGCCGGCGCGATCAGATACGCTCGTCCGATCGCGATACCTCTTGAAACGGGAATGCCATGCAGCGTGAAAGACACGCGCACCTCCTTGATCACGTGAGTCGCGGCGCACCGCTGCGATGCGCTTATGACCCCGACCGACGATTATAAATTCCGCATACGCGCATGACTGCGTGCGGCGCAGCATCGCGGCACGCGATCACGGGACGAAAAAAATGCCGCGACGTCGCGCGGCATTCTCGCTGGATAGCTGAGCGGCCTGCCGCTGCGGCATCACTGTCCTTCGCCGAATTTGTCGGCGATCAACTTCAGGAGCGCGTCCATCGCTTCCCGCTCGTCCGGCCCCTCGGTCTCGATCGTCACCGTGCTGCCGATGCCCGCCGCCAGCATCATGACGCCCATGATGCTCTTCGCATTGATCCGGCGGCCGTTGCGCGTCATCCAGACTTCCGCCTGGAAATTGCCCGCGAGCTGCGTGAGCTTGGCCGACGCGCGCGCATGGAGCCCCAATTTGTTCACGATGGTCGTTTCTTGTTGAAGCATGGTGTTCCGATGAGGTCAAAACGGGCGGCGGCCGGCCTGCCGGCCGCACGGGGATGATACGAATCGGTACGCGGGCTCAATGCGGCTGCGTCTGCGCCTTCGGCTCCGGCGGAATCGGCGCGCACTCGCCGCAGCCGAGCGCGCTCGGGCGCGGCGGCGGCGTGCCCGCCGCGATCTCGTGAATGCCCTTCGTCGAGCCGGCGAGCGCCTTGTCGACGAGCGTATCGAGCGGCGTGGTCCGGTAGCAGACGGCGCGCACGAGCATCGGCAGATTGACGCCTGCGAGCACCCGCACGCCCTCGACCTTCGCGAGCTGCCCCGCGATGTTCGCGGGCGTCGCGCCGTACATGTCGGTCAGCACGAGCGCGCCGTTTTCTTCCTTCAGGCGCGCGAGCTCCGCGTGCGCGAACGCCATCACCTGGGCCGGATCGTTCTCGGCCTGCACGTCGATGCAGCCGATCCGCGCGGGCAACCCGCCGTAGATGTGCGCGATGCAGTCCCGCAAAGCGGTAGCGAGCGGCGCATGCGCGATGATGAGAATGCCTGCCATGTCAGCCTTGCAACGTGTTCGGCCCGACCGCCGGGCCTGACGCACGAAAAAACCGTGCCGGGCGAACGGACATTGTAGCAGGCCGGTCGAGCCGGTCCGGCAACGCTCGTCGAGCCGGCCGGACCGATCCGGCGGCGGGGCCTGCGCGAGCCGCCGCCGGGCCGCGCGCGCGTCAACCGACCGCGCGCTCCAATGCGTCGACGAACATGCCGGCGACGTCGAATCCAGTTTGCTCCATGATTTCGCGAAAGCAAGTCGGGCTCGTGACGTTCACCTCGGTCAGCCAGTCGCCGATCACGTCGAGGCCGACGAGCAGCAAGCCGCGCGCGGCGAGCACCGGGCCGAGCGCCGCCGCAATCTCGCGGTCGCGCTCGGTGAGCGGCTGCGCGACCCCGACGCCGCCCGCCGCCAGGTTGCCGCGCACCTCGCTGCCCTGCGGAATCCGCGCGAGCGAGTACGGCACCGGCTCACCGTCGATCAGCAGAATGCGCTTGTCGCCGGCTTTGATCTCGGGGATGAACTTCTGCACCATCACCGAGCGCGCGCCGTCGTGGCTCAGCATCTCGATGATCGAGCCGAGGTTCATGCCGTCCGCCTTCACGCGAAACACGCCCATCCCGCCCATGCCGTCGAGCGGCTTCAGGATCACGTCGCCGTGCTCGGCGTGGAACGCGCGCAGCCGCGCCGCGTCACGCGTGACGAGCGACGGCGCGACGAATTGCGCGAACTCGCCGATCGCGAGCTTCTCGGAATGATCGCGAATCGTCTGCGGCTTGTTGAACACGCGCGCGCCCGCACGCTCGGCGAGCTCGAGCAGCCACGTCGACGTCACGTATTCCATGTCGAACGGCGGATCCTTGCGCATCAGGATCGCACCGAACGAAGGCAGCGCGCGCGACTCGCGCGCCGCCGCCTCGTACCAGCGATCGCGGTGCAGATCGGCCGTGTCGCCCGCGATCGTCACGCGGCGCACGTCGGCCTCGACGCCCGCGCCCGTCCACGCAAGCTGGTTCGGCTCGCACGCGTACACCGCGTGCCCGCGCCGCGCGGCCTCGGCCATCATCGCGTAGGTCGAGTCCTTGTAGATCTTGAAGCGATCGAGCGGGTCGGCGATAAAGAGAATGTCCATGCGAATCCTGATGCCAAAGGGAATGCGTCACACCTGGATCGCTTCCGGGTCGGTCTTCTCGAGCTCGACCGACGACGCGAGCAGCCCGAGCCGTGCGACGACGCCATACATGTAGAAGCGGTTCGGCGGCGCCGCGCCAGGCTTCGCGTGCGTGTCCGGCAGCGCCGTGTGCTCGAAGCCGAGCGGCACGTAATGCATGCCGGGCGCGTTCAGATTCTGGTCGCGCTCGCGCGCGCCGTGTGTGCGGTAGAACCCGCCCACCACGTAGCGGTCGATCATGTAGACGACGGGCTCGGCCACCTCGTCGCCGATGCGCTCGAACGTATAGACGCCTTCCTGCACGATCACGTCGCTCACCGGCACGCCCGCCTTCGATTCGGCCATCTGCGCGCGCTCGTGCTTCGTCATCCTGCCGATCTCGGACGCATCGTGCACCGTCATCACGCCGCGCCCCGCCGTGCCGGCGTCCGCCTTCACGACGACGTACGGCTTCTCGCCGATCCCGTATTCGCGGTACTTGCGCGCGATCTTCTTGAGCACCGCGTCGATCGCTTCGGCGAGCGCCTCGCCGCCGTCGCTCGCGTGCCAGTCGACACCTTCGACAGGCGAGAAATACGGATTCAGCATCCAGGGATCGACACCCACCATCTTCGCGAACTTCTTCGCGACGTCGTCATAGCACGAGAAGTGCGTCGACTTGCGGCGCACCGCCCAGCCGGCATGCAGCGGCGGCAGCAGATACTGCTCGTGCAGGTTTTCCAGCACGCTCGGGATGCCCGCCGACAGATCGTTGTTCAGCAGGATCGAGCACGGATCGAAATTCTTCAGGCCGAGGCGACGCGGCGTGCGCTCGAGCGGCTCGAGCACGATCTTCTGGCCGTCGGCGAGCGTGATCGGCGTGACCTCGGCGATGCTCGGATCGAGCGAACCGAAGCGCACGTTCAGGCCGGCCTGACGCATGATCGTCGCGAGGCGCGCGACGTTCTCGAGATAGAACGCATTGCGCGTCGGCAGCTCGGGAATCACGAGCAGATTCTTCGCGTCCGGGCAGATCTTCTCGATCGCGGCCATCGCCGCCTGCACGGCGAGCGGCAGCACTTCGGGCGGCAGGTTGTTGAACGCGCCCGGAAACAGGTTCGCGTCGACGGGCGCGAGCTTGAAGCCCGCGTTGCGCAGATCGACCGAACAGTAGGACGGCGGCGTGTGTTCCTGCCATTCGAGCCTGAACCAGCGTTCGATCGCAGGCGTGGCGTCGAGGATCTTCCGCTCGAGCTCGAGCAGCGGGCCGTTTAACGCCGTAACGAGATGGGGAACCATGTGTGACTCGCGGACAGGAGAAAAAAGATTGTAGAGCAATTGCCTGTCGCATTTGGGGATTGTTCCCGGTATCGCAAGGATTTACCGCATGATTGTCTCTATTGACCCGATAGCCCGAAGGGTTATCGCGCGCGGCCCGCCGGGCGGCCTTCCGCAGGACTCGCCGGGCAGGCGATCGGCGCATCTTCGGTGCATCGTCGGTGCGTCTTCGGTGCGTTCGCGCGCGGCGCACGACGCCGGCCCGCGACGCGGCCGGGCAAGCCGCGCGAAAAAAAACCCGCCTCGGAGGCGGGTCCAGATTGCTGACAAACCCTCGCCAAGTGGGGGTTTTTGTTTTTTAATGGCGTGATGCTGAAGACGCCCATGCCCACGCAGCACGAACTCGAGATGGTGACGCTCGAGGAACTCGTGCCGAAGGACCACCTGCTGCGCCAGATCGATGCGGCGGTGGATTTCGAGTTCATCCGCGCGAAGGTGGCGCATCTGTATTGCGCGGACAACGGGCGGCCGGCGCTCGATCCCGTGGTGATGTTCAAGCTGTTGTTCATCGGCTACCTGTTCGGGGTGCGCAGCGAGCGGCAACTGATGCGTGAGGTCCAGGTCAACGTCGCCTATCGCTGGTTCGCCCGGTTCCGGCTGACCGACAAGGTGCCGGATGCGTCAACGTTCTCGCAGAATCGCCGCCGACGCTTCACGGACACGACGGTGTATCAGGAGATCTTCGACGAGATCGTGCGGCAGGCGATCAAGCGCGGGCTGGTCGACGGTCGGGTGCTGTACACGGACAGCACGCACCTGAAGGCGAACGCGAACAAAGGCAAGTTCGATGTGGTGAAGCTGGAGCAGACGCCGGCCGCCTACACGGAGGCATTGAACGCGGCAGTGGATGCGGACCGGGCCGCGCATGGCAGGAAGCCGCTGGATCGCGACGACGATGAGCCGCCGTCTAGCAAGGACACCAAGCTCAGCCGGACCGATCCGGACAGCGGCTACATGGTGCGGGACGACAAGCCGAAGAGGTTCTTCTATCTGGACCACCGCACGGTGGATGCCAAGCACGCGATCATCACCGATACGCATGTGACGCCGGCCTCGGTGCATGACAGCCAGCCGTATCTGGATCGGCTGGATCGCCAGCGCGAGCGCTTTGAGTTCAAGGTCGAGGCGGTGGGGCTGGATGCGGGCTACTTCACGCCGGCGGTGTGCCAGGGGCTGGAGGAGCGAGGGATTGCCGGGGTGATGGGCTATCGCACGCCGAACCACAAGCCGGGCATGTTCTACAAACGGCAGTTCAAGTACGACGCGTATCGCAACGAATACGTGTGCCCGCAGGGGCAGGCCCTGCCGTACAGCACGACCAATCGGCTCGGCTATCGGGAATACAAATCCAATGCGCAGATCTGCGGGCGCTGCCCGGTACGATCGCAGTGCACGAACAGTGTGATCGCGGTGAAGGTGGTAACGCGCCACGTGTGGGAGCGCGCCAAGGAGCGGGTGGACGCGCGGCGCTTGACCGAATGGGGCCAACGCATTTACGCGCGGCGCAAGCAGACGGTGGAGCGCAGCTTCGCCGATGCCAAGCAGCTGCATGGGCACCGTTATGCCCGTATGCGTGGGCTACGCAAGGTGGCCGAGCAGTGCTTGCTGGCCGCGGCGGCACAGAACATCAAGAAGATTGCGATGCTGCTGGCGCGGAAGCGGAAAAAGGGGCCAGCGGGTCCCGATTGGCGCTTCGTGCGCATGCTGCTGCGTCTGGTGAGCGGTTTGCGCTGCAGCTTCGACTACCCGCTCGCGGCGAACCCGCAATCCTGATCCCAGAAAGACAAAACCCCACGCTCACAAAAACGTGGGGTTCGTCAGCAGTCTGAACCCGCCTCGGAGGCGGGTCCAAATCGCTGCGCTCATTCTGCGGGCGGCAAAGCGTGCGTGCGCGTCGCCGCTCCCGGCTCGGGGATGAATCCCATTATTCGACGTGCTCGCCGTGCAGGATCACGTCGAGGCCTTCGCGCTCCTCTTCCTCGGTCACGCGCAGGCCGATCACGATGTCGATCACCTTCAGCAGCACGAAGCTGACGATGCCGCTGTAGACGAGCGTGATCGCGACGCCCTTGGCCTGCAGCAGCAGGCTGCCGTCCGCGCCGCCGATGTCCTTGACCGCGAACACGCCCGTGAGCAGCGCGCCGAGAATGCCGCCCACGCCGTGCACGCCGAACGCGTCGAGCGAATCGTCGTAGCCGAGCTTGTGCTTGAGCCACGTCGCCGACCAGAAGCAGACGACGCCCGCCGCGATGCCGATCACGAGCGCGCCCGCGACGCCGACGAAGCCGGCGGCCGGCGTGATCGCGACGAGACCCGCGACCGCGCCCGACACGATGCCGAGCACCGAAGGCTTACCCTTGGCGATCCATTCGGCGAACATCCAGCCGAGCGCGGCGCACGCGGTGGCGACTTGCGTCGTCAGCATCGCGAAGCCGGCGCGGCCGTCCGCGGCCACCGCGGAGCCCGCGTTGAAGCCGAACCAGCCCACCCACAGCATCGAGCCGCCGATCAGCGTCAGCACCAGGTTGTGCGGCGCCATCGCTTCGCGGCCGTAGCCGACGCGCTTGCCGAGCATGAGGCACGACACGAGGCCCGCGATGCCGGCGTTGATGTGCACGACCGTGCCGCCCGCGAAGTCGAGCACGCCGTCCGCCGACAGCCAGCCCGTCGGCTCCCAGACCATGTGCGCGATCGGCACGTAGACGATCAGCGACCACAGCGTCATGAAGACGAGCATCGCCGAGAATTTCATCCGGTCGGCGAACGCGCCGCAGATGAGCGCCGGCGTGATGATCGCGAACGTCATCTGGTAGACGAAGTAGACCGATTCCGGGATCGTCGACGCGAGATGGCTGACGGTGAGCGTCGTCGCCTTGTCGCCGTGGATGTAGTTCATCCCGGACAGGAACACGCGCGAGAAGCCGCCGATGAAGCCGTTGCCCGGCGTGAACGCGAGGCTGTAGCCGACCACCGTCCAGAGGACCGTGATCAGCGCGGTGATCGCGAAGCTCTGCATCACGGTCGCGAGCACGTTCTTCTTGCGGACCATGCCGCCGTAGAAGAGCGCGAGGCCCGGGATCGTCATGAACAGCACGAGCGCGGTCGACGTGAGCATCCACGCGGTGTCGCCCGAGTTGATCTTCGACGAATCGACCGAGAACGGCGCGGTCGGTGCGGCGGACGCGGCGGCGCCGGCCGACGTGTCGGAAGCCGTTGCGGCCGATGCGGCGGCGGGAGCCGACGACGCGTCGTCGGCCATCGCGGCGCCGATGCCGCCCGCAAGCAGCGAGCCGGCCATCAACAGGGACATCAGGATTTTGCGCATCTTGGTTTTCCTCTTATCGCTCGTGTCTCTTGTTACAGGGCGTCAGCGCCCGTCTCCCCGGTACGAATCCGAATCACCTGCTCGATCGACGTGACGAAGATCTTGCCGTCGCCGATCTTGCCCGTGCGTGCCGCGCGCTCGATCGCCTCGACGGCCTGGTCGACGAGATCGTCCGACACCGCGGCCTCGATCTTCATCTTAGGAAGGAAATCGACGACGTATTCGGCACCGCGATACAGCTCGGTGTGCCCCTTCTGGCGGCCGAACCCCTTGACCTCCGTCACCGTGATGCCCGAGACGCCGAGCGCCGAGAGCGCCTCGCGCGTCTCATCGAGCTTGAACGGCTTGATGATTGCGGTAATCAGTTTCATGAAGTCCTCTCGCTATGGTGGTAATCCCATCACTGCTGCAATGTGTGGCGGAACACCTACAGCAACTCGCATGCCATGTCGGCTCACGCCGGTATCGAAAGGCTTTCACGCAGATTTCCACCACCGACACACGCTTGCGCGAACGCAAGCGCGCCTTGGCCGAACGGCCAACGCGGGCCCGGTTTGCTGGCGCGCTGAAAGGAAGGTTGCTAGAGTGCACGCACGTCCGGCGCATCGCGAACGCGGCTCCACGCGGTCGAATGCCCGGAAAACGGGCCCGCGCGCGCACCAATTTCGGTCATGCGCGATTCGCGGGCACGATTGCAACGGCAATTGCACAAATTTTGTGCACCTGGAAGGGGAACACCATGAAGCAACCCAGCGACGTTTTCAACGACCTGCAGGCGCGCATCGGCGATCTGCTGAAAAACTCGCCGGCCAAGGATGTCGAGCGCAACGTGAAGGCGATGCTCACGCAAGGCTTCTCGAAGCTCGATCTCGTCACCCGCGAGGAGTTCGACACGCAGGCGCAGGTGCTCGCACGCACCCGCGCGCGGCTCGAGGAACTTGAAAAGCGCGTCGCCGAACTCGAACAGAAGCTGGCCGACGTCCAATCGTGACGGCCGCCGCCGCTCGCATTCGCTGAGCGGCTCCCCTGCAGCTCGCGCCACGCCGGCCAAGCGCGCATCGAAACCATTCTCCGGACGCCGGGCGGCGCGAATCGCGCCGCCCGGCCCGGTTCACGCGGAGTCGAATCATGTCGCTTGCCGTGGTGCGCAGCCGCGCGCCCGCTGCCGGCCGTGCGCCGGAAGTCACCGTCGAAGTCCATCTCGCCAACGGGCTGCCGTCGTTCTCGATCGTCGGGCTGCCCGATCTCGAAGTGCGCGAAAGCCGCGAGCGCGTGCGCGCCGCGCTGCAGAACTGCGGGTTCGAGTTTCCCGTGCGGCGCATCACCGTCAACCTCGCGCCGGCCGATTTGCCGAAGGAGTCCGGCCGCTTCGATCTGCCGATCGCGCTCGGCATTCTCGCCGCGAGCGGCCAGCTTCCGGCCGGCGCGCTCGACGGCCGCGAGTTCGCGGGCGAGCTGTCGCTCACGGGCGCGCTGCGGCCGATGCGCGGCGCGTTCGCGATGGCGTGCGGCACGGCGCGCGGCCAGCAGGCGGACGACGACGGCTCGCCCGCGCAAGCCGAATCGCCGCCCGCGCGGGCGACGGCGCCGAACGCCGCCGAGCTCTACTTGCCGCTGCCGAGCGCGGCCGAGGCGGCGCTCGTGCCGGGCGTGACCGTGTACGGCGCGGCCGATCTGCCCGCGCTGTGCGCGCACCTCGCCGACACGCCGGACGGGCGGCTCGCCCCCGTCGCCGCGCCCCGGCTCGACGCGCTCCCCGCCGCAGCGACGGCCGATCTCGCCGATGTGATCGGCCAGGCGGGCGCGAAGCGCGCGCTCGAAGTCGCCGCCGCGGGCGGCCACCACATGCTGATGATCGGGCCGCCGGGCGCGGGCAAATCGATGCTCGCCGCGCGCCTGCCCGCCCTCTTGCCGCCGCTCACCGATGACGAGGCGCTGACGTCGGCCGCGATCCTGTCGTCGAGCCGCGCGGGCTTCTCGCCCGCTCAATGGCGGCGGCGCCCGTTTCGCGCGCCGCATCACTCGTCGAGCTCGGCCGCGCTCGTCGGCGGCCGCAATCCGCCGCAGCCGGGCGAGATCACGCTCGCACACCTGGGCGTGCTGTTCCTCGACGAGCTGCCGGAATTCGACCGGCACGTGCTCGAGACGCTGCGCGAGCCGCTCGAGGCCGGCCGCATCACGATCTCGCGCGCCGCGCTGCAGGCGGATTTTCCGGCGGCGTGCCAACTGATCGCCGCGATGAATCCGTGCCCGTGCGGCTGGCGCGGCGACCCGGGCGGCCGCTGCCGCTGCTCGCCCGACATCGCCGCGCGCTATCTGCGCAAGCTGTCCGGGCCGCTCCTCGACCGGATCGACATCCAGATCGAGATTCCCGCGCTCACGCCCGCCGAGCTGGCCGAGCGGCCGGCGGCCGCCGGCGAATCGAGCGAAACCGTGGCCGCGCGCGTCGCGCTCGCGCGCGAGCGGCAATTCGCGAGGCAGCGCAAGACCAACCACATGTTGACGGGCCGCGAGACCGATACGCTCTGCCGCCCGGACAGCACGGGCGAGACGCTGCTGCGTGACGCGGGCGAGCGGTTCCGCTGGTCGGCGCGCGCGTACTACCGCGTGCTGAAGGTCGCGCGGACGATCGCGGACCTCGCGGGCGACGACGCGCCGAGCGCCGCGCATATCGCCGAGGCGATCCGGTATCGACGGGCGTTCGGGCCGGCGTGAGAAGGAACCGGTTCAGGCATCCGGCGTCGGGGAGAGGAGCCGAGGAAGCAGAAGGGAGATCGCCTTTCCCGACAGGCGGCGGCGCCGCGGGCGATACCGCGCCGGGCGTGGCGACACGGCGCGATGCGCGAACGCCGACCGATATTCCAGCCGATTATCCCAGCCGGGTTGCGAGTCGGCATTGCGAGCAGGCATTGCCAGCCGGCGGCCCGCCCGATCGGAACGAACGCGCCCTACAGCCATCGCCGGCATCGGCATCGGCAAGCCAGGCGATCAAACCCTGCTAGCGCGACTATCGGCAAGAACACGTCGTGCATGCGCCATTGCAATCGGCGCACCACAGCCGCGCCGCGGACGCGGCATGTCGATCTTTGGTGCGATGCCGGACGGCATCCGCTCGAGCGGCGACGCTCGTTAGTCGCGCTTCCCCGGCCGAGCGGCAGTCGCCGCTTCCCGCGTTCCGAGCAGCCGATATTCTCCGTCCGCGGATACGCCCGAATCGATTTCGACGAATCCGTGCGCGCGATAGAACGCGAGCGCGCGTTCGTTCCGCACGAGGCACTTGAGCCGGTAGCGCGCGGCGGGCCAGCCGGGCAGCGCGCGCAGCAACGCGGCGCCGATGCCTTCGCGCAACCGCGTTCCCGCGACGTACAGATGATGGACGAAACGCTCCGGCTCCCATACCGACACGAAACCGACGATGCCCTCGTCCCGCGCCTGCGCGACGAGCAGCGCCTCGCCTCGCGTGTGCTCGTCGAAATCGCCGGCGGCGAAACGCTCGGCAGGCAGCCACGCGAATGTGTCGCGGCGCGCGTGCAGATAGAGCGCGCGCAACGCGGGCCAATCGGTGCGGCGGGCGGCACGAACGACGATCGTCATGTCTATATTGACCCGGGATCGGCAGCGCACAGGAATGGGCGAGAATGGGCGACGCGGCTAGATCACGGCGAGCGGCGCACGGATCGAAGCGCCCGACCGGCGAATCGGCGCGGTTCGCCCGCCAATGCGCGCGACACAAGCACACAAGCACGGGAGCACGGGAGCACGATCGCGCGCCCGTTTTTGACCATGGCCCGTCGCCGCGCGAACGTCGCGCGCGGCTCGCGGCAGCCCGGGGAGAGCGGCCGGCGCTCGGAGCGCGGCCTTCGGCGCGCCGCGCGCGAAAGCCGGCGCAACCGCGACTGGCGCCAGCCGCGCCGCAGCCGCGCATTCGCGCTGCGAAACGACAACCGGAATCGCACGCGAATCGTAATATAGTACGAGCAACGATGTCCGGCCCTTCGGCGGGCATCGCGCCCCGCGTCCCGCGCCCCGAGCATTCGCGGCGCCGCCGGACCGCCCGAAGACTTGCCTTCCCTGACACTGGAGCGATCGCGCATGGCCTTGCTGCCCGGCACCCTCACCATTCCCGACAGGCGCGAACACGCGCGGCACCGGCTGCTGATGTTCCATCACGCATGCGGCTCCGCGACGAACTATTTTCGATGGGCCGCCGCGTTTGCGCCGCATATCGAAGTCTGGCTCGTCGAGCTGCCGGGGCGGGGCCGCAGCCTCAGGCACGGTGCGTTCGACGCACTGCCGCCGCTGCGCGACTACCTGCGCGAGCTCGCCCCCGAACTCCCCGCCGATTATTCGATCTTCGGCCATAGCATGGGCGCGCTCGTCGCGTACTGCTTCGCGCAAGACATGATGCAGCTCGGGCGCGCGCCGCGCTGGCTCGGCGTATCGGGCGCCGATTCACCGTTCGCCGCGTCGCGGCGCCGCGCGTTCCCGGTCCATCAGCGCCCCGATGCGGCGATCGTCGAGCACCTCGCGACGCTCGGCGGCACGCCGCCTGAAGTTTTCGCGCACGACGAGTTGCGCGCGATGCTGCTGCAACTCGCGAAGGCCGACTTCCGGATTGTCGAGGCGTTCTTTCCGCTCGCGTCGGCCACGCCGCTGCCCGTGCCCGTCACGGTCTTCGCCGGCGCGCAAGACACGGTGCTGTCCGAGGGCGGGCTGCAGGACTGGCAGCGCGCGTCGACGCTGCCGATCGAGCGCGAAACGTTCGACGGCGGGCATTTCTACCTGCTCGATACGCCGTGCGCCATCCATGACGCGATTGGCGCGGCGCTGGCGAGACACGAACGGCAGGCGAGCGTCCCCGCCGTTCTATAGCCGAAGAGGAAAAGCGGCGGCCGGCGCGCGCGCCGCGGTGCGCAGCGCATCGTGCCGGCCCCCCTCCCGAAGCCCCGCTTGTGGCCTCCGGCGATCGGAACGGAGCGCACCGCGCCCGGTCGCATACGCAGCGCCGCGCCGACGGGCCCAACGCCCGCGCTCCGAGCGCGGGCCCGTCAAAAGGGGGCGGCAACCCGCCGCACGCCTGGCGAATCGGCGGTATGGCGGCCCGACCGTCGGGCGAGCGCATCGCGCCAGCCGGCAGATGCCAGGAAAAAACGGCCGTTCGACCCGTGCGCGGGCTCCGGCACAAGGGTTTCGGGCTCGGTTGCCACAGCCGTCCGGCAAAAAAATGCATGTCAAGACTTGACTTATGCACAATTAGCCAAATCCAGCCGAATTTCGGCGCGCCCCAGTCATCACATGAAGCACTTGCCACAATGCATTGATTTCATTGGCTTTTTGCAAGTGCGAAGATTGCGGGCAATTTAACTGAAAGGCCCTCTGGCGTGCGTTTGCCGACTGCCTGCCGAACTTTTCAACAAAGTTATCCACAGTCTCTGTGGATAGTCGAAAAAGTCCCGCAAAATCCGGCGATTAGCGCCTGTTTCTGCGAAGGAACTTTCACATTCCGGACGGCTCTCAGGCAGCCTGCATCGCCCGTTCAATCGAGTTTTAACGAGCCGAAAAATTGTTCGAGCGGCTCCGACGCGAGCGGCGCATCGGCAATCACGATCACTTCGTACACGTGCCGGCCGCGCGCGACGAGCCGCGCGATCACCGTCTTCGGCGCGTGCGCGCCGGATGCGCGATCGGCCTGCCGGTCCGCGCCGGGCGCGCCCGCTGCGCCGGCGGGCGCGCCGCTCATGCGCAATTCGACGCCCGCCGCCTGGCCGCCGGCCGCGAGCGGCACGAGCACCGCGCGCTCGTCCGGCCGCGCGCGCAGGTTGCGCGCCAAACCGGTGCGCAGATAGTCGAGCACCGCATGCTGGGTGGCGTCGCGCTCGTCCGGCAGCATCACCGTGCCGACCGCGAACACCGCGCCGCCGACGTGCGCCGCCTGCATCCGCATTTTCATCGGCACGCCGCCGATCGCAACCGGATGCTCCTCGACGGTCGGCTTGGCCGGCAGGTCGATCGTATAGCCGGCGTCGTTATGCAGCGTGCGCCAATCGTAGGCGGGCGAACATGCGGCGAGCGACGCGAGCGCGCCGAGCACGACGGCCGCACGGCGCGCGCGAACGCCCGGCGGCATGCCCGGCCTGCGCGCGCGCGTCGCTTCCGGCGAACGCGGCCGCGTCGGCAGGCCGAATGCCCGCAACCGGCCGATCGAACGGGAACGAAGCAGGCGCATAGCGCGAAGAGCGGCACGAATCATGAAAAAGGCGGGGACGATGGACAGGGATTGAAGCCGCATTATCGCCGCTCGGCGCGACAGCGCGGCGCCGGTGCGCGCGCCCGATTGACGGTACAATGAGCGCCGTTCGCATCGATCGGGCGCCCCCGCGCGGCGCCGACCGCAGTCCCCGCATTCAGAGGTCCCGCAGATGAGTCCCGCTCCCGCCCCCACCAGCCGCCGCGCCGGCCCGCTGCGCTACGTCGCGATCGCCGTCGCCGCGGTTGCGATCGCCGTCGCCGGCTATTTCGCGTTCAACGGCAAATCCAGCGCGCCCGAAGCAACGTTTACGCTGCTGTCCGGCCAGAAGCTCTCGACCGCCGCCGATCTGAAGGGCAAGGTCTATCTCGTCAACTTCTGGGCGACGAGTTGCGCGACCTGCATGCAGGAAATGCCGCAGATGGTCGACACATACAACCGTTTCAAGGGCCGGGGCCTCGAATTCGTCGCGGTCGCGATGAACTACGATCCGCCGATGTACGTCGCGAACTACGCGCAAACGCGCCAATTGCCGTTCAAGGTCGCGCTCGACGACGGCAGCGTGGCGAAGCAGTTCGGCAATGTCCAGCTCACGCCGACGACGTTCGTGATCGGCAAGGACGGCAAGATCCTGAAACGCTATGTCGGCGCGCCGCAGTTCGCGGAGCTCGATCAGTTGCTGCAGAAGGCGCTCGACACGAGCGCGTAAGGACACGAGCGCGTAAGTCACGCCCTTTCTCGCGGCGCGGCACGCCGCGCGCGACGCCGCCGTCGAACGGACCGCCCGACGCGGGCCGCGCCCGCCTCGGCGAGCGGCCCGTGCATCAGCGGTCCGTTTCTCCTTTCGCGCTCAGC
Organism: Burkholderia mallei ATCC 23344; assembly: GCF_000011705.1. NCBI lineage: Bacteria > Pseudomonadati > Pseudomonadota > Betaproteobacteria > Burkholderiales > Burkholderiaceae > Burkholderia > Burkholderia mallei. The sequence goes on from NC_006348.1 coordinate 3,328,913, forward strand.
CCGTAGCGCTTCATCTTCTCGTAGAGCGTCGCCTTGCCGACGTGCAGCTTGTCGGCCGTCGTCGCGACCGCGCCGCCCGTGCGGTTCAGCGTCTCGGCAATCACCGCGCGCTCGAATTGCTCGACGCGCTCCTTGAGCGACTGCTCGGCGTGCTCGTCCGTCTCCGGGCCCGCGTCGCCGACGATGCCCTCCGTCACGCCGAGCACGAAGCGGTCGGCCGCGTTGCGCAGCTCACGCACGTTGCCCGGCCAGTCGCGCTGCATCAGGCTCGCGCGCTGGCGATCGGTGAGCAGCGGCGCGGGGCGCCCGTAGCGAACCGCCGCGTCGAGCATGAAATGCTCGAAGAGCGGCACGATGTCCTCGCGGCGCTCGGCGAGCGGCGGCAGCGCGATCGTCACGACGTTCAGCCGATACAGCAGGTCGCGCCGGAACGTGCCGGCCGCGACGTGCTCGCTCATGTCGCCCTTCGCCGCCGCGACCACGCGGCAATTCACGCGAATCGGCTGATTCGAGCCGAGCCGCTCGAGCACGCCGTCCTGCAGCACGCGCAGCAGCTTGACCTGCAGCGCAAGCGGCATGCTTTCGATCTCGTCGAGGAACAGCGTACCGCCTGACGCATATTCGAGCTTGCCGATACGGCGCTTCGCCGCGCCGGTGAACGCGCCCGGCTCGTAGCCGAACATCTCGGATTCGAACATCGGCTCCGGCAGCGCGCCGCAGTTGACCGCGATGAACGGCTTGTCGCGGCGCGGCGACAACTCGTGCAGGCTGCGCGCGATCAGTTCCTTGCCGGCGCCGGTGTCGCCGTTGATCAGCACCGACGCGTCGGTGGGCGCGACATTCGCGATCAGCCGCCGCACCTGCTCGATCGCCGGGCTGCGGCCGATGATCCGCGGCGCGACGACGCCCTGCCCGGCGAGTTCGCGTCGCAGCGCGTGATTCTCGAGCACGAGCGCGCGCCGCTCCAGCGCGCGCCGCACCGTTTCGGTCAGCCGCTCGGCGGCGAACGGCTTTTCGATGAAGTCGTAGGCGCCGTCGCGCATCGCCTGCACGGCCATCGAAATGTCGCCGTGCCCGGTGACGAGCACGACGGGCACGTCGGGCGTACGCTCGCGGCATTGCGCGAGCAGCTCGAGGCCGCTCGCGCCGGGCAGGCGAATGTCCGATACGATCACGCCGGTCGCGTCGCCGACGATCGCCTTCTCGGCCGCCTCGACCGAACCGAACCCGACGACGTCGAACCCCGCGAGCTGCAGGCTTTGCACGCTCGCGCGGCGCACGAGCTCGTCGTCTTCGATGTAGATCACTTGCAGGCGGTTCGCCATCTTCTGTCACCCCATGATGCTGACGCGGGCCGCGCGAAAGGTGCGCGCTCAACTCGCGGCGGAAGTGTCCGGATGATGCGTGCGCGCGCGGCGCAGCGTCAAGACGAACTCCGCGCCGCCCGCCGGCGCGTTGCGCGCGGTGAGCGAGCCGCCCGCGTCGCGCGCGATCGACGACGAGATCGCGAGGCCGAGCCCGAGGCCGCGCCCCATTTCCTTCGTCGTGAAGAACGGCTCGAACAGCCGCGCGAGCGATTCCGGCGCGATGCCCGGCCCATTGTCGCGCACGGTGATCGCCAGCGTCGCGGCGGTCGCATCGATCGCCACGTCGATGCGCGGCGCAGCGACCGCCGCGACCGCGTTGCCGAGCAGGTTGATGAGTACCTGCTCGAGCCGCAGATCCTCGCAGCGCGCAATGAGCGCCGGCTCGTCCCGTGACGGATCGAAGCGCGCGGCGGCGGCGGGATCGCGCGTCTCGTCGCGCAGCGTGATCACCAGCTCGACGTCCTTCATCCGCTCCTTGAGCAGCGCGAGCACGTTGCGCAGCGCGCGCGCGACGTGCGCCCGCTCGTTGCGCGGCTTCGCACGCCCGACGAACAGCTTGAGCTGATTCGTGATCTTGCCCATCCGCTCGGTGAGCGCGGCGATCGCCTCCAGGTTCTCGCGCGCGGCCGCCTGCTCGCCGCGGTCGAGCAGCACGCGGGTGTTGTCGGAGAAGCTGCGCAGCGCGGCGAGCTTGCTCGCCTGGACGAGCTCGTCGTGCGCGGCGCGCAGTTCCTGCTCCGCGCGGATGCGCTCGCCGACTTCCTTCCTGAGCCGCGCGTTCGCCTGCGACAGATCCGCCGTGCGCTCCTCGACACGCCGGTTCAGCTCCGCATACGCGCTTTGCAGCAGCACGCGGCTGCGCAGCATCTCCTTCACGCGCGCGCGGCGCGTGCGCCAGTAGAACGCGAGCAGGCTGAGCGACACGAAGCCGAACGCGGTGACGATCGTCGCGTTGCGCGCGTCGGCGTCGACCGGCTCGATCGGCGCGAGCGTGACGAGCTGCCAGTCGGGCTCGCCGAGCAGGCGGCGCGTCGCGAGATAGCGCGGCGCGCGGCGCCCATCCGCACGATCTGCGCGTCGGGCCCGAGCACGCGCTCGACGCGCAGCGGCAGCGGCGTCACCGGATAGTGCGCGTACTGGCGCGTCTCGTGGATCGACGTCGCGATCGGCCCCGGCAGCGGCTTGAGCGTGTGGTACTTCCACTGCGGCACCGACGACAGGAAGATCACGCCGTGGTCGTCGGCGACGACGAGCGGCTCCGACGCGTCCGCGCCCTGGAACCATTCGAGATTGAGCTTGACGACGGCGACGCCGATGATCTTGCCGTCGCGCCGCACCGGCTGCGAGATGTAGTAGCCGGGATCGCGCGAGATCGTGCCGATCCCGAAGAAGCGGCCGGTGCCGCCCTTCACCGCGTCGATGAAGTACGGCCGAAACTGATAGCCGATGCCGGTGAAGCTGTCCGGGCCGCGCCAGTTGCTCGCGGCGACGCACAGCCCGCTCGCGGTGATCACGTAGGTCGCCGTCGCGTGCGCGTGGCGGTTCATGTCCTCGAGATAGGCGTTCGCGCGGTTCACCTGGCGACGGTTGGCCGGATCGGCGAGGACATCCTGCACGAACGGGTGGCCGCCCAGCAGGTAAGGCAGCGATTCGTAACGGTCGAGCGTGCTCTTCAGCGCGTTCGTCGTGCGGTCGACGCGCGCGGCCGCGCTGTCGCGCAGATCGGCGATGCCGCTTTGCCACGTGAGCGTCCAGGTAAGCGCGCACGCGGCCGCGAGCATCGCGGCGAGCGCGAGAACGACGAGCAGGCGGCGCTTCACGGTGACGGCTTCCGGACTGTAAGGATCGTCTATTGTGGCATAGCCGCCGCCCGAAAAGGCCGCGGGGCCGGGCCAGGCGCGTCTCGTCGCGTCCGGCCCGGCCCCGCCCGGCGCGGGCGCCGCTGCGCGCCCCGCCGTTTCCGCGTTCATCGTCAGACCCGCGCGGCTTCGCCCGCGGCTGCCTCGCCGTTGCCCGACAGCGCCGCGCGCAGCTTCGCGCGGTCGAGCTCCTTCTCCCACGCGGACACGACGACCGTCGCAACGCCGTTGCCGACGATGTTGGTCAGCGCGCGGCATTCGCTCATGAAGCGGTCGATGCCGAGAATCAGCACCATGCCGGACAGCGGAATGGTCGGCACGACGGCGAGCGTCGCGGCGAGCGTGATGAAGCCCGCGCCCGTGACGCCGCTCGCGCCCTTCGACGTCAGCATCGCGACCGCGAGCAGCGTGAGCTGCTGCATCCACGTGAGCTCGATGTTGGTGGCCTGCGCGATGAACAGCACGGCCATCGTCATGTAGATGTTCGTGCCGTCGAGGTTGAACAAGTAGCCGGTCGGCACGACGAGGCCGACGACCGAGCGCGAGCAGCCCGCCTTCTCGAGCTTCTCCATCAGTTGCGGCAGCGCCGCCTCCGACGAGCTCGTGCCGAGCACGATCAGGAGCTCTTCCTTGATGTAGCCGACGAAGCGGATGATCGAGAAGCCGGTGAAGCGCGCGATCGCGCCGAGCACGACGAGCACGAACACGACCGAGGTCAGGTAGAACGTGCCGATCAGCTTGAGCAGCGGCACGAGCGAGCCGACGCCGTACTTGCCGATCGTGAACGCCATCGCGCCGAACGCGCCGATCGGCGCGAGCTTCGTGACGATGTGCACGATGCCGAACAGCACGCGCGTGATGCCGTCGATGAAATCGGTGACGACGCGGCCGCGCTCGCCGAGGTGCGCGAGCACCGAGCCGAACAGCAGCGCGATCAGCAGGATCTGCAGGATCTCCCCCTGCGCGAACGCGTCGATCATCGTGTTCGGGATGATGTGCATCAGGAAGTCGACGCTCGACTGGCCGTGCGCCTTCGCCGCGTACGACGCGACTTCCTTGCCGTTCAGCGTCGCCGGATCGATGTTGAAGCCGACGCCGGGGCGCAGGATGTGCGTCGCCGCGAGGCCGAGCACGAGCGCGCACGTCGACACGATCTCGAAATACAGGAGCGCCTTGCCGCCGACGCGCCCCACCTTCTTCATGTCCTGCATGCCGGCGATGCCGGTCACGACGGTGCAGAAGATGATCGGGCCGATCACCATCTTGATCAGCTTGATGAAGCCGTCGCCGAGCGGCTTCATGTCGACGGCGAGCGACGGATAGTAGTGACCCAGGATCACGCCGACGACGATGGCGAAGATCACCTGCACGTAGAGGACTTTATAGAACGGTTTCTTCACGGTGGTTCCAGAGAAGAGAGAAGGTGAGTCGAAGCAGGTCGGCGTCACGCGCGCGGGCGAATGTCAGGGGAACGCCATTCGCCCGCGCGGCCGCCGTGCCGCAACAAGCGATGGCCTCAGCGAATCCGAGGGGAGTGGACGGGGCGGGTCATCGAATGTCTCCTTGCTGTAGTAGTGAGGCCGAGGCGGCCTTGGGCGTTTACCTTGCAAAGTCGATGCCAGTTGCTCGATCAGGCTCAGCCTGTTGATTTCTCTGGGTTTTCCGAATCGTCGGGGGCACGCGCATTCCGGAAATCCGGATTTCCGGAATGCGTCCGTCCGGAACGCCGGACGGATCGCGTGCGGCCGCGCCCTGTTTCCCGACGATTCAGTGCGTGGCGGCCCGGGTGGCGAGCGCGCCCGTCTGCGCATAGAACTCCTGGCGCGCGAATGCGTCGCGTTCGCGCCGCGCGCGCTCGCTGCGATCGGTGAGCGAGCCGATCACGATGCCCGCGAACGCGAGCGGCACCGAAACGAGCGCCGGATTGTCGAGGAACACCGGCGCGTGCGCGTGATGCAGCACGTCGACCCACACCGATTTCGACAGCACCGTGAGCGCGACGGCCGACGCGAGCCCGAGCCCGCCGCCCGCCACCGCGCCGCGCGTTGTCATCCCGCGCCAGAAGATCGACGTCGCGAGCACCGGGAAATTCGCGCTCGCCGCCACCGCCGCGACGAGCCCGACCATGAACGCGACGTTCACGTGCTCGAACAGGATCGACAGGCCGATCGCGACCGCGGACAGCGCGAGCGTCGCCGCGCGCGAAATGCGCATCTCGCGCCGCTCGTGCGGCTTGCCGCGCGCCCACATCTGCGCGTAGAGATCGTGCGAGATCGTCGTCGCGCCGGCGAGGGTCAAGCCCGCGACGACGGCGAGGATCGTCGCGAACGTCACGGCCGCGATGAAACCGTAGAACCGGTTGCCGCCGACCGCCTGCGCGAGCTTCACCGCGACCATGTTCGAGCCGCCGACGAGATCGCGCGTCAGGTCGAACGCGCCCGCCGCGTCGTGGCGGAAGAACTCCGGATGTTGCGCGAGCAGCACGATCGCCGAGAAGCCGATCACGAACGTGAGCAGATAGAAGTAGCCGATGAAGCCCGTCGCGTACAGCACCGATTTGCGCGCCTCCTTCGCGTTCGGCACCGTGAAGAAGCGCATCAGGATATGCGGAAAGCCCGCGGTGCCGAACATCAGCGCGATGCCGAGCGACAGCGCGTTGGCCGGATCGCGGATCAGCTTGCCGGGCCCCATGATGCCGAGCGCGCCCGGATGCACGGCCACCGCGCGGCGGAACATCTCGTCGAGGCTGAAGCCGAACTCGCCGAGCGCGAGCGCGGCGAGCAGCGTCGCGCCGGCGAGCAGCAGCACGGCCTTGATCACCTGCACCCAGGTCGTCGCGGTCATCCCGCCGAAGAACACGTAGACGACCATCAGCACGCCGACGATCAGCTCCGCGACGCCGTACGACAGCCCGAACAGCAGCTGGATCAGCTTGCCCGCGCCGACCATCTGCACGACGAGATACAGCACGACGATCGTCAGCGCGCTGGCGGACGTGAGGAGCCGGATCGGCCGCTGCGCGAAGCGGTACGCGACGACGTCGACGAACGTGAACTTGCCGAGGTTGCGCAGCGGCTCGGCGATCAGGAACATCACGAACGGCCAGCCGACGAGAAAGCCGATCGAGTAGATGAGCCCGTCGAAGCCGAACATGAACACCATGCCCGACAAGCCGAGAAACGAGGCGGCGGACATGTAGTCGCCCGCGATCGCGAGCCCGTTCTGCAAGCCGGTGATGCCGCCGCCCGCCGTGTAGAAATCGCGCGCGCTGCGGGTGCGGCGCGCGGCCCAGCGCGTGAGCGCGAGCGTCGCGAACACGAAGACGAAGAACATGCCGATCGCGACGGGATTCGGCGCGACCTTTTCGGGCATCGGCGCGGCGGCGGCGCCCATCGCGCGCGCGGCCGCCGGAGCCAGCGCCGCGCACGCGAAGAGCGCGGCCGGCATGAGACGCGCGCAGCGCGCGGTTGATCGACGCAGCATCGCGGCCTCCGTCACGAACGGTTGAAGAGCGCGTCGACCGCCCGGTCGAACGAGCGGTTCGCGCGCAGCACGTAGCCGGCCGTCAGGCCGATCGCGACGATGATGATCGCGACGCCCGCGACGACGCCGACGCTGATCGTCGCGCCCGCGTAGAGCGGCGCGGCGAGCGTATGCGGCGCGAGCGCGACGAGCAGGATGAAGCCGTAGTACGTCGCGATCATCAGCGCCGTCAGCGTGAAGCTGAAACGGCGCCGCGCGCGCACGAGCTGTTGATAGTCGCGGCAAGCCACGACCGTTTCGATGACGGAAGTCTCCATGACGTCTCCTCCTCGATCGACGAGGTTGTTGTGTAATCGTTGCCGCCGGCGCGGCGGTGTTGCTGCGTTGCTGCGTTGCGGTGTTGCGGTGCTGCGGTGCTGCGGTCCACGGTCTGCCGTCATGCCCGGATGAAACGCCGAGTCGCTCCGGCGACGCGTCGCGGCGCAATCGCCGCACACATCGACCGACGCCGCGCGTCGCCCGCCGCCCGACCTCCGCCGACGCGTTCCGCGCCCGGCTCGCCGACGATCCGCGCCGCGCGGCCCACGCGCGCGGCCGCCGCGCTCAGACGACGCGTTCGCTGCGCAGTTGCGCGATCTCGCGCCCCGACATCCCGAGCCACTCGCCGAGCACGCGATCGGTATCCGCGCCGAGCACGGGCGGCGCGCCGCGCACGGGCAGGCGCTCGCCGTCGAACCGGTACGGCGGCGCGAGCACGTCGACCTCGCCCGCGACCGGATGCGGCTGCCGCGTGACGAGCCCCGCCGATCGCGTGCGCTCCGACGTGAGCGCCTCGCGCAAGCCGAGCACCTCGCCGCACGGAATGCCCGCGTCGGCGAGCGCGGCGAGCAGCGCCGCGCGCGGCCGGCGGCCGAGCTCGCGGAGAATTTCCGGCAGCAGCGCCGCGCGATTCGCGGAGCGGGCGATGTTCGTCGCGAAGCGCGCGTCGGCCGCGAGCTCCGGGCGGCCGATCACGTCGCAAAAGCGCGCGAACTGCGGGTTATTGCCGACCGTGATCACGATCGGGCCGTCCGCCGCGTCGAACACGCCGTACGGCACGATCGACGGATGCGCGTTGCCGTAGCGCGGCGGGTCCTCGCCCATCAGCAGCGCTTCGAGCCCGTAATACGACGTGACCATCAGCCCGCAATCGAACAGCGCCATCTCGATGCGCCGCCCGCGCCCCGTCGCGTGCCGCTCGTAGAGCGCGGCGAGGATCGCCTGCGCCGAGTACATGCCGGTGAAGAGGTCCGCCACCGCGACGCCGAACTTCAGCGGCGGCCGCCCGGCTTCGCCGTTCAGCGCCATCAGGCCGGCCTCGCCCTGCACGACGAGGTCGTAGTCCGGTCGGCCCGCTTCGGGGCCCGAGCGGTCGTAGCCGGAGATCGCGCAGTGGACGAGCCGCGGATTGAGTGCGGCAAGCGCGTCGTAGCCCAGGCCGAGCTTCTCCGCGCCGCCCGCCTTGAAGTTGTGCACGACGACATCCGCCTGCGCGGCGAGCTCGCGCGCGATGCGCCGCCCCGCTTGCGTCTGCAGGTCGACGCAGATCGAGCGCTTGCTGCGGTTCACGCTATTGAAATAGGTCGTCTCGGTGTCGCCGACGCGCAGCCCCCAGTCGCGCGTGTCGTCGCCGCGCCGCGGATGCTCGATCTTGATCACTTCCGCGCCGAGATCCGCGAGCACCATCGCGCACCACGGCCCGGCGAGCACGCGCGAGAAGTCGAGGACCTTGATCCCCGCGAGCGGCCGCGCGCCCGGTTCGTTGCGCATCTTCGTCTCCTCCGTTCGTTGGCGGCTATTGCCTCGACAGCGCGGCGTAGCGCGCGAGGTGGTGATCCTCGTCGCCGAGCTGGTGGTCGATCATCACGAGCCGCTTCGCGTAGTGCGCGAGCGGCAGTTCCCATGTCATCCCGATCCCGCCGTGTAACTGGATGCTCTCCTCGGCGACGAGCGCGCCGATCCGGCCGACGCTGTACTTCGCGGCCGACAGCGCACGCTCGCGCGCCACGCGCGGCGCGTCGAGCTGCGCGGCCGCGTTGATCACCGCCGAGCGCGCCTGCTCGATCTCGAGCAGCAGGTCCGCCATCCGGTGCTGCAGCGCCTGGAAGCTGCCGATCGGCACGCCGAACTGGCGGCGCGTGCGCAGATACTCGAGCGTGTGCGCCTTCGCGACGTCCATCGCGCCGAGCGCCTCCGCCGCGAGCGCGAGCAGGCCGAAGCCGATCGCGCGCTCGATCGCGTCGGCCGCTTCGCCGGGCTTGCCGACGCATGCGTCGTCGGCCAGCGCGACCCGCTCGAGCCGCACGTCGGCCGCGCGGCCGCCGTCGATCTTGCGGTAACCGCGCACCGTCACGCCGGGCGCCGTCCTCGGCACGACGAAGAGCGACAGGCCGGCCGCGTCGTCATCGCCGCCGGCGATGCGCGCGCTGACGACGAAGAACGTCGCGTGCTCGCCGCAATCGACGACGGCTTTCGCGCCGTCGAGCACCCAGCCCTCGCCGTCGCGAGCCGCGCGCGTTCTCACCGTGTGCGGCTCGTAGTGCGTATCGGGTTCCGCGTGCGCGAACGCGCCGATCGCGCGCCCTTCGATCAGCGCCGCGAGCCGTTCGAGGTGAGCGCGGCCGCCCGCTTGGGCGAGCGCGCGCCCGGCCATCAGCGCGCCGACGAACGGCTCGACGACGAGCCCGCGGCCGAGGCACTCGAACACGAGCGCGATGTCGAAGCCTGCGCCGCCGAAGCCGCCGCATTCCTGGGGAAAGAGCGCGCCGATCGCGCCGAGCTCGGCGAAGCGCCGCCACATGTCGTCGCTGTAGCCGGCCGGCGACAGCGCGATCCGGTCGCGCACGGGGAACGCGTACTGTTCGGCGATGAAGCGGTTCAGGCTGTCCGCCAGCATTCGGCGGTCTTCGGTGTGTCGAAAGTCCATGGATCGTCCTTACAACCCCAGCATCATCTTCGAGATGATGTTCTTTTGAATCTCGTTCGAGCCGCCGAAGATCGACAGCTTGCGGTTGTTGAAATACTGCGCCGCGGCGCTCGCCGCTTCGGGCAGGCCGCCCGGCGGCTCGCCGTCGTCGGCGTCGAGCGCCGCGTCGACGAACGGCTGCGCGTACGGCCCCATCGCGCGCCGCATCAGCGACGAGATCTCCTGGCGGATCTGCGTGCCGCGAATCTTCAGCATCGAGCTTTCCGCGCCCGGCGCGCCGCCGCCCGCCACGGCCGCGAGCACGCGCAGGTTCGTCGTCTTCATGTTGTCGAGCTCGATCGCGACGCGCGCGAGCCGCGCGGCGAAGAGCGGATCGTCGGCGAGCGGGCGGCCGTTCTTCGTCACTTTCGCCGCCACCGCGCGCAACTTGTCCAGCGCCGCGACCGAGAAGCCCACGCCCGCGATGTTGGTGCGCTCGTACGTGAGCAGGTATTTCGCGTAGGTCCAGCCCTGGTTCTCTTCGCCGACCCGGTTCTCGGCGGGCACGCGCACGTCGGTGAAGAACACTTCGTTCACTTCGTGCTCGCCGTCGAGCGTGACGATCGGGCGCACCTCCACGCCGGGCGAATTCATGTCGACGAGCAGGAAGCTGATGCCTTCCTGCTTGCGCACGTCGGTCGCGGTGCGCACGAGGCAGAAGATCATGTTCGCGTAATGGCCGAGCGTCGTCCAAGTCTTCTGGCCGTTGACGATGTAATGATCGCCCCGCGCATCCACGCCGCGCACCGCGCTCGTGCTCACCGCCGCGAGATCCGAGCCCGCGCCCGGCTCCGAATAGCCCTGGCACCACCAGTCGGTGCCGTCGAGAATGCGCGGCAGCCAGTGGCGCTTCTGCGCTGCGCTGCCGTACTTGATGAGCACGGGGCCGAGCATATTCACGCCGAACGGCACGATGCGCGGCGCGCCCGCGATCGCGCATTCGTTGTCGAACAGGAACTTCTGCGCGACGCTCCAGCCTGGGCCGCCCCATTCGCGCGGCCAGTGGCTCGCGAGCCAGCCCCGCGCGTTGAGGATGGCGTGCCATTCGCGCATGTCGTCGCGCGTGAGCCGCAAGCCGCCCTTCACCTTGCGCGAAATGCGCGGCGGCAGCTCGTCGGCGAGAAAGCGCTGCACTTGCGCGCGGAACGCTTCCTCTTCTGCGGTGAAATTCAGGTCCATGTGACGTCGTTCTCGAATACTTGAAGGACGACCGGCGCGCGGCGCGGCGCGGCGTCAGTCGATGCGGTTCAGGCTCGCGAAGGTCTCGCCGCGCGCGACGAGATCGACGAGCAGCGGCGACGGCTTCCAGAAGACGGGGTCCTCGCCCGCGAACGCGCGGATGTCGGCGAGCACGTTCGCGAGGCCCACCGTGTCCGCGTAATGCATCGGGCCGTCGCGATGGCGCGGGAAGCCGTAGCCGTGCAGGAACACCGCGTCGACGTCGAGCGGGCGCAGCGCGATCTTCTCGTGCACGACGTTCGCGCCCTCGTTGATCATCGCGGCGAGATAGCGGCGGACGATTTCCTCGTCGGTGAACGCACGCGGGCTCACGCCCTTCGCCGCGCGCGCCTGCGCGATGATCGCCTCGACTTCCGGATCCGGCGTGCCGACGCGCGCGCCGTCCGGATACAGGTAGTAGCCGCGGCCCGTCTTCTGGCCGAACCAGCCGCGCTCGCAGAGGCGATCGCCGATCTCGACGTAGCGCAGCCGCGGATCGCGCGTCGGCGCGCGGCGCTTGCGCGTCGCCCAGCCGATGTCGCCGCCCGCGAGATCGACGACCTGGTACGGGCCCATCGGGAAGCCGAATTCGCGGATCGCGCGGTCGATCTGATACGGCGAGGCGCCGTCTTCCATCATGTAATCGGCGGCCGTGCGGTAGACGGCGAGCACGCGGTTGCCGATGAAGCCGTCGCACACGCCCGCGCGCACCGGAATCTTCCCGAGCTTCCTCGCGAGCTCGAACGCGGTCGCGACGACGTCCGCGCTCACCTTCGCCGGCACGACCACTTCGAGCAGCTTCATGATGTTCGCGGGCGAGAAGAAATGCAGGCCGATCACGTCCGGCGCGCGCTCGACGCTCGCGGCGAGTTCGTCGATATCGAGATACGACGTGTTCGTCGCGAGCACCGCGCCGGGCTTGCACGCGCGCGCGAGTTCGGCGAACACGGCCTTCTTCACCGCCATGTCCTCGAACACCGCCTCGATCACGACGTCGGCCTGCGCGAGCGCCTCGTACGACGTGCCGCCCTTGAAGCGCGCGAGGCGCGCGGCCTGCGCGGCCGGCGTCATCCGGCCCTTCGCGACGAGGCCCGCATAGACCTTCTCGACGTGCGCGCGGCCGCGTTCGAGCGACGCGTCGTCGCGCTCGATCATCGTGACGGGAAACCCCGCGTCGAGCGCCGCGACCGCGATGCCCGCGCCCATCGTGCCGCCGCCGACCACGCCGATCCGCTCGATCGCGCGCGGCGCGCCGCGGCGCGTCTCCGGCGACTTCGCCGCCTCGCGCTGCGCGAAGAACGCGTGCACGAGCCCCGCGCGCTGCGGGCTGTCGAGGCATTCGACGAACAGCCTGCGCTCGGTGCGCAGGCCTTCGTCGAACGGCTGCGCGAGCGCGGCGGCGACCGCGTCGACGATCCTCGCCGGCGAAAAGAGGCCGCGCGAGTGCCGCGCGACGTCGGCGCGCGCCGCGTCGAGCGCGGCTTCGGCCGCCGCGCGATCGGCGAGCCCCTGCGCGTCGCGCGTGCGGCGCACGCCCGCCCCCGCCGCGAGCAGCTCGTGCACGTACGCGAGCCCTTCGGCGAGCGTGTCGTCGCTGTGCGCGAGACGATCGACGAGGCCAAGCGCCAGCGCCTCCTCGGCCGACGCGTGCCGGCCGCTCAGCATCAGCTCGAGCGCGGCTTTCGCGCCGATCAGGCGCGGCGTGCGCTGCGTGCCGCCCGCGCCGGGCAGCAGACCGAGCTGCACTTCGGGCAGGCCGAGCTTCGCGCCCGGCACCGCGAGCCGGTAATGCGCGGCGAGCGCGACCTCGAGGCCGCCGCCGAGCGCCGCGCCGTGCAACGCGACGACGACGGGCTTGCCGCTCGTCTCGATCCGGTTGCATACGTCGGGCAGCAGCGGCGGCACGGGCAGCTTGCCGAACTCGCGGATGTCCGCGCCGGCGATGAAGTTGCGACCGGCGCCGACGATCAGCACCGCGCCGACGGCGGCGTCGGCGTCGGCCGCGTCGAGCGCGTCGACGAGGCCGCGCCGCACGTCGGCGGACAGCGCGTTGACGGGCGGATGGTCGATCGTCACGACGAGCACCTTGTCGCGCCGCTCGCGCGTGACGGTGCCGGTTGCGGGGAAAGCCTGCTGATTCATGTCGGTCGCTCCGTGCGGATTGCGCGCCTTCGTTCGAAACAGGCGCGGGGTTTGCCACGATTCTCGATTGATCTAGATTGATTGACAATTCCAGCATTCTTTAACAATCTGTCAAGCCTGTTTTGACAATGAACTTCGATATGCGGGCACGGCGATGGATCTGAATGCGCTCACGCTGCTCGTCGACATCCTCGACGCGGGCAATCTCAGCAAGGCGGCGCAGCGGCTCAAGATGAGCCGCGCGAACGTCAGCTACCGGCTCAACCAGCTGGAGAAGTCGATCGGGCTGCAGCTCGTGCGCCGCACGACGCGGCGCATCGAGCCGACCGAGATCGGGTTGCGCCTGTACGAGCACGGCCGGCGCATTCAGAGCGAGCTGTTCGCCGCGCGCGAGGCGGTGACGACGCTCGGCCAGGACTTGCAGGGGCGCGTGCGGTTGTCGGTGCCGAGCGGCTACGGGCAACTCGTGATGTCGAACTGGCTGATCGCGTTCAAGCGGCTCTATCCGGGGATCGTGCTCGACGTCGTGTTCGAGAACCGCATCGAGGATCTGATGCGCGACGAAGTCGACATCGCGGTGCGCGTGATGTCCGAGCCGCCGCAGAACCTCGTCGCGCGCGACATGGGCGCGGTGCGCTACGTCGCGTGCGCGTCGCCCGGCTTCGCCGCGACGCACGGGATGCCGACCGAGCTCGGCCAACTGTTCGACGCGCCCGTCATCACGTCGACGGTGGTCGGCCGGCAATTGCGGGTGGCCGCGTACCTCGGCGACGAGCGGCACGAGGTGCTGCTCGAGCCGACGCTCATCTCCGAGAACTTCCTGTTCCTGCGGCAGGCGATCCTCGCCGGGCTCGGCGTGGGGATCGTGCCGGATTACGTCGTCCACGACGACGTGCGGCGCGGCGCCGTCGTCACGACGCTCGACGCGTACCGGCTCAGCATCTTCGGCACGCACATGTACATGCTGTACATGCCGAACCGCCATCACACGCGCGCGACGTCGACGTTCATCGATTTCATGCTGGAGGAAGCGAGGAACGCCGGGCGCGGGGGGGGGGACGGGGTGACGGGGTGACGGGGCGATGCCGGCATACGCCGGCCGCCCGCGCGGCGGTCGATCCGCCTCGCGCCGCCGGCACGCGCCGATGAACGGAGCGCGCGACGCTCAGCGTCGCGCGCCGGCGCGGCGCATCGCGCGCCATTGCCGCAGATGCACGAGCAGCGCGATCGCCCAACCCATGAGCAGCACGCCGCCGACGGGCAGCGAACCGAGCATCAGCCAGCCGAGCACGCCCATCGCATAGAGCATCTCGCCGAAATCGACCCCGCCGATCAGGCAAGGATGGGCCGCGGCTTCGTTCAGCTCGCAGCCGGCCGCGTCGGCGACGATTCCGGCCGCCGCCACCGACAGCACGGGAAACAGCGCGATCACGAGAATCGCGGCGAGCGCGAAGCCGTATGCGCGGACGAGCGCCCGCCCACGGGCGGCGGTGGGCGAGGCCGGCACAGGGCCGACCTCGGCGGCGGGCGCCGCCCGCCGGCTTTGTTCGTCGGGAGGTTCTTGCATGGGATCGTGCCCGAATGTCGATGTATGAGACGGTCGTGTTCGAAAGGGTACGCGGGCGGACGGAGAGCGGCGCGCCGCCGGGGTCGCCGGGTCGCCGGGTCGGCGGTTCAGCGGTTCAGCGGTTCAGCGGTTCAGCGGTTCGACGGACTCATCGGACTGCCAGACCACCCGTTGTCGGCCATAGGTCGTTGGCTATCGGCCGTCGATATCGATATCGCCACCGCCTCCGCCGTGACGCGCGCTCGCCCATCGCGCCACGTCACGCCACGTCGCGATCACGCTTCGCCGATGGTAACGGCCGGCATCGGGCTTGACCACCTCGCCCGGAACGGCGGACGGGCATTCGCCGCCTGCCCGTGTCGACCGAAGCCGACGTGCGCCTCCGACGCCGCCCCGGTTCGCACGAACGCGCCGGCACGGGCGCACGAGCGCGCCGAACCCCGCGCCGCCCCGGCGTCACGGCGACCGGATGCGAGCGAACGGCGTGATGCCCTGCCCTTGTCGATCCGCGCGCCGCGCGCAGCCGCCAACCCGCCCGCCCCCTGCCGCCCCGTCGCGGCGAGCCTCGTCTTTCACCTCTCGCCCCCCTTGCCTCCCGCGCCCTTCACCACGCCGAAACCGCAGCCGGCGGCGGTTCGCTCCCACGCCTCTAAGGGTTTATTGTCGGGTGACAAGCCGCTTGGGACACGGCGACAATACCCCGCCCGCGCGCCGCCGCACGGGCGTTCGCATCCTGCGGCGGGGGCCGCCCGCCGCCGTTCTTTCGTTCGCACCGAGGTATTCATGACCGACCGGATTCGTCCGCGCCCCTTCCGCTCGCGAGCCGGCGCGATCGCCGCCGCCTTCTTCGCCGTCACCGCCGCCGGATGCGCGAACGCGCCCGGCCCGGGCGCGCAGAACGCCGCCGCGCCGGCCTCGGCCGCTTCCACGCCGCCGGCGGCGCCGGGCGCCGAAGCCCCGGCCGCGCCCGCCGAGCTGTCGAGTTGGGTCGACAAGCCGGGCTGGACCGCGCAGCGCGACATGATCGCGGCCGCGCATCCGCTCGCCGCGCAAGCCGGCCAGGCAATGCTCAAGGCGGGCGGCACCGCCGTCGATGCGGCGATCGCCGCGCAGATGGTGCTGATGCTCGTCGAGCCGCAGGCCTCGGGCATCGGCGGCGGCGCGTTCCTGTTGCACGAGAACGGCAAGACGATCGAAGCCTATGACGGCCGTGAAACCGCGCCCGCCGCCGCCACCGACCGCCTCTTCCTCGATGCGAACGGCAAGCCGCTGCCGCGCGCGGCGCTCGGCGCGCGCACGGTCGGCGCGCCGGGCGCGCTGCGGATGCTCGAGCTCGCGCATCGCGCGCACGGCAAGCTGCCATGGCGGCGCCTGTTCCAGCCCGCGATCCGGCTCGCCGAGCAAGGCTTTCCGCTCGGCCCGCGGCTCGCGGCGGCGCTCGCGAACGAGCCGTCGCTCGCGCGCGATCCAGCCGCGCGCGCGTACTTCTACGACCGGAACGGCGCGCCGAAACCGGCCGGCACGACGCTGAAGAACCCTCAGCTCGCGGCCACGCTCAGGCTCGTCGCCGCGCACGGCGCGAACGCGTTCTATACCGGCGCGATCGCGCGCGACATCGTCGCGACAGTCCGGCAGGCGCCGAATCCGGGCGTGCTGAGCATGCAGGACCTCGCGCAATACCGTGCGAAGACGCGCGAGCCGCTGTGCGCCGACTATCGCAAATGGACCGTGTGCGGGATGCCGCCGCCGTCGGCGGGCGGGCTCGTCGTCGCGCAGATTCTCGGGCTGCTCGAGGCGCAGCCGGACTGGCGGCAGATCGGCGCGCAAAAACCCGTGCGCAATGCGGTGGGCGTCGAGCCGACGCCGTTCGCCGCGCATCTGTTCAGCGAGGCGGGCCGGCTCGCGTACGCGGACCGCGCGCAGTACGTTGCCGATCCCGATTTCGTCGCGCCGCCGGGCGGCAGTTGGAAGCGCCTCGTCGAGCGGCGCTACGTCGCCGAACGCGCGCGGCTGATCGGCGACGCGAGCGCGGGCGAGGCGAGCGCCGGCTCGCCGTCCGGCCTGCCGCCCGCGACCGCCGCCGACCGCGGCGCGGAGCCGCCGTCGGGATCGCAGATCACCGTCGTCGATCGCTACGGCAATGCGGTATCGATGGCGTCGACGCTCGACGAGCGCTTCGGCTCGCGGCTGATGGTGCGCGGCTTCCTGCTCAACAGCCAGTTGCTCGATTTCTCGCCCGCGTCGGCCGAGCACGGCAAGCCGGTCGCGAATCGCGTGCAGCCGGGCAAGCGCGCGCGCTCGACGCTCGCGCCCGAGCTCGTATTCGAGAAAGGCTCGTCGCGGCTGATGATGGCGCTCGGCTCGGCGGGCGGCGCTTCCACCGCGAACGACGTCGCGAAAACGCTCGTCGGGATGATCGACTGGGGCATGACGATGCAGCAGGCGATCGCGCTGCCGAACTTCGGATCGCGCAACGGGCCGACCGAGCTCGAGCAAGGGCGCGTGTCCGATGCGCTCGCCGGCGCGCTGAAGGCGCGCGGGCACGACGTGCGCGTCGTCGAGCTCGGGTCAAGCCTGCAGGGGATCCAGCGGATCAACGTGGAGGAGCAGTCAGTGTGGTTCGGCGGCTCGGACCCGCGGCGCGACGGGATCGTCGCCGGAGACTGAACGTCTCGCCGCGCGCGAGCGCGAGATCACGGGCGGCGCGGGCGGCGCGGGCGCGCGGGTCGCGTTCGACCCCGTCGCGGGCGCGCTGCTGCCGCAACTGGCCGATGCGCTCGCGCTCGGCGGCATCGTGATCGAATACGGCGCGCTCGCCGCCGAACAGGCGCCCTTCCCGCTGTTCGCGGTGCTCGGCAAGAGGCTGAGCGTGCACGGCTACCGGTACAAGCGCGTCGGCGGCGATCCGGCGAAGCTCGACGCCGCGACGCGCTTCGTGCTCGACGGGCTCGCGTCGGGCGCGCTCAAGCCGACGCTCGACCGCGTGTTCCCGCTCGACCGGATCGCCGACGCCCACCGCTATCCGGAATCGAACGAACAGTTCGGCGAGATCGCCGTCACGGTGTAACCGCGCGCGCACGAGCCTCGCCCGCTCGGATGCTCGCCCGTTCGGACGCTTCGCGCGCGATCGGCGCGAAGCGGGCGCGCATCGCCTCGCGCGCCGCGCGCATAAAAAAACCGCAGCGAAGGCTGCGGTCAGATTGCTGACAAACCCTCGCCAAGTGGGGGATTTTTGTTTTTTAATGGCGTGATGCTGAAGACGCCCATGCCCACGCAGCACGAACTCGAGATGGTGACGCTCGAGGAACTCGTGCCGAAGGACCACCTGCTGCGCCAGATCGATGCGGCGGTGGATTTCGAGTTCATCCGCGCGAAGGTGGCGCATCTGTATTGCGCGGACAACGGGCGGCCGGCGCTCGATCCCGTGGTGATGTTCAAGCTGTTGTTCATCGGCTACCTGTTCGGGGTGCGCAGCGAGCGGCAACTGATGCGTGAGGTCCAGGTCAACGTCGCCTATCGCTGGTTCGCCCGGTTCCGGCTGACCGACAAGGTGCCGGATGCGTCAACGTTCTCGCAGAATCGCCGCCGACGCTTCACGGACACGACGGTGTATCAGGAGATCTTCGACGAGATCGTGCGGCAGGCGATCAAGCGCGGGCTGGTCGACGGTCGGGTGCTGTACACGGACAGCACGCACCTGAAGGCGAACGCGAACAAAGGCAAGTTCGATGTGGTAAAGCTGGAGCAGACGCCGGCCGCCTACACGGAGGCATTGAACGCGGCAGTGGATGCGGACCGGGCCGCGCATGGCAGGAAGCCGCTGGATCGCGACGACGATGAGCCGCCGTCTAGCAAGGACACCAAGCTCAGCCGGACCGATCCGGACAGCGGCTACATGGTGCGGGACGACAAGCCGA
The DNA here is from genome assembly GCF_000011705.1 of Burkholderia mallei ATCC 23344. Taxonomy (NCBI): domain Bacteria; kingdom Pseudomonadati; phylum Pseudomonadota; class Betaproteobacteria; order Burkholderiales; family Burkholderiaceae; genus Burkholderia; species Burkholderia mallei. Next base: position 3,347,470 of record NC_006348.1, read on the forward strand.
AGGGGTTCTTCTATCTGGACCACCGCACGGTGGATGCCAAGCACGCGATCATCACCGATACGCATGTGACGCCGGCCTCGGTGCATGACAGCCAGCCGTATCTGGATCGGCTGGATCGCCAGCGCGAGCGCTTTGAGTTCAAGGTCGAGGCGGTGGGGCTGGATGCGGGCTACTTCACGCCGGCGGTGTGCCAGGGGCTGGAGGAGCGAGGGATTGCCGGGGTGATGGGCTATCGCACGCCGAACCACAAGCCGGGCATGTTCTACAAACGGCAGTTCAAGTACGACGCGTATCGCAACGAATACGTGTGCCCGCAGGGGCAGGCCCTGCCGTACAGCACGACCAATCGGCTCGGCTATCGGGAATACAAATCCAATGCGCAGATCTGCGGGCGCTGCCCGGTACGATCGCAGTGCACGAACAGTGCGATCGCGGTGAAGGTGGTAACGCGCCACGTGTGGGAGCGCGCCAAGGAGCGGGTGGACGCGCGGCGCTTGACCGAATGGGGCCAACGCATTTACGCGCGGCGCAAGCAGACGGTGGAGCGCAGCTTCGCCGATGCCAAGCAGCTGCATGGGCACCGTTATGCCCGTATGCGTGGGCTACGCAAGGTGGCCGAGCAGTGCTTGCTGGCCGCGGCGGCACAGAACATCAAGAAGATTGCGATGCTGCTGGCGCGGAAGCGGAAAAAGGGGCCAGCGGGTCCCGATTGGCGCTTCGTGCGCATGCTGCTGCGTCTGGTGAGCGGTTTGCGCTGCAGCTTCGACTACCCGCTCGCGGCGAACCCGCAATCCTGATCCCAGAAAGACAAAACCCCACGCTCACAAAAACGTGGGGTTCGTCAGCAGTCTGAACGGACCGCGTGGGCGGTCCGTTTTTTTTGCGGCTTGTGTTTCGGCGCAACGCGATCGATGCTGCCTGACGCCTGACGCCTGACGCCTGACGCCTGACGCCTGACGCCTGACGCCTGACGCCTGACGCCTGACGCCTGACGCCTGACGCCTGACGCCTGACGCCCGACGCCCGACGCCCGACGCACAACGCCCGACGCACAACGCCCGACGCACAACGCACAACGCTTCGCGCCCGGCACATCGAAACATCCGCGGCCGGGCGGCGCGCCGCCCGTCACGCCGCGCGCTGCGGCCTGATCGATCCGATGTCGATCACGAACCGATATTTCACGTCGCTCGTCAGCATCCGCTCGTAGGCCGCGTTGATCTGCGACATCGGAATCACTTCGATGTCCGACGTGATGCCGTGCTGCGCGCAGAAATCGAGCATTTCCTGTGTCTCGGCAATCCCGCCGATCAGCGATCCCGCGAGGCGGCGGCGCTTGTAGATCAGGTTGAACACGCGCGGCGACGGATGATCGTGCTCCGGCGCGCCGACGAGCGTCATCGTGCCGTCGAGCTTCAGCAGGCCGATGAACGGATTCAGATCGTGCTGCGCGGCGACCGTGTTCAGGATGAAGTCGAAGCTGTTCAGATGCGCGTTCATCTGCGCCTCGTCCTTCGAGATCACGACCTCGTGCGCGCCGAGCCGCTTGCCGTCCTCGATCTTCGACGGCGACGTCGTGAACAGCACGACGTGCGCGCCCATCGCGCGTGCGAGCTTCACGCCCATGTGGCCCAGGCCGCCCAGGCCGACGATGCCGACCTTCTTGCCGGGCCCGGCGCCCCACTGGCGCAGCGGCGAATACGTCGTGATGCCCGCGCAGAGAAGGGGCGCCGCGCCCGCCGGGTCGAGCGTGTCGGGCACGCGCAGCACGAACGCTTCGTCGACGACGATCTGCGTCGAATAGCCGCCGTACGTGATGTCGCCGGTTGCGCGGTCGCGGCCGTTGTAGGTGCCGACGAAACCGTTCTCGCAATACTGCTCGAGCCCTTGCGCGCAGCTCGGGCACGTGCGGCACGAATCGACGAGGCAGCCCACGCCGACGAGCTCGCCCGCTTCGAAGCGCGTGACCTGCGCGCCGACCGCCGTCACGCGGCCGACGATTTCATGGCCCGGCACGACCGGATAAGTCGTGTTCTTCCACTCGTTGCGGGCCTGGTGGAGATCGGAGTGGCAAACGCCGCAGTAAAGGATCTCGATCTGCACATCGAGATCGCGCAGCGCGCGGCGCGCAAATTCGAACGGCGCGAGCGGCGTGGTGGCGCTCGTTGCCGCGTAAGCGTAAGTCGTGCTCATGAAGGCTCCTGACTCGAAAACGGGTGCCGCGCGGCCACGGAATGCGGCGCGGCGACGGAAGCCATCCTAAGCACGCGGCGGGATGCCCGGAATACCTGAAGGTCTTGAAGGTTTGCCTATTTCTCTTGAACTTGCGGCGCAGTGCGGAAAAAAGGTTCATCGCGGAATCCCGGGGAACGCGGCGCGGATCTTGAGGAAGAAGTATTGCTCGTCGCGGTACCCGTAAGCGCGGCGCTTGATGACCTTGATCGTGTTGTTGATGCCTTCGACGACGCTGGTATTGAGCGGATGGCGGCAGCGGGCCACGATTCCGTGCCAGTAACCCTGCAAGCGCTGGGCGAACTTTTGCAAGGCGGCGATCCCGCTTTGCTGAGCCTGTTCGAACCATTGCCCCCAAGCCTTTTCCGCGCAGGCCGGCTTGCGGTAGAACCAGAGCCGTTTGAGCTCGTCGCGCAGCACATAGACGCATAACAGCGACTGATTGGCCGCCAGCAGTTCCTTCAGATGCACGGCCTGTTCTGGCTTCAGGTTATGACGGTTGCGCAGCAGCAACCAGCGACTGGACTTCAGAACCTTGCGGGCCGGCTTGTCATGTCGCAGTTGGTTGGCCTGATCCACCCGTACCCGATCGATCACCTCGCGACCGTACTTGGCCACGACGTGGTACAGGTCAAAGACGATTTCCGCCTGCGGGCACTGTTCCTTGATCTCCAGCTCATAGGCCGTGGTCATGTCGATTGCGACCGCTTCGATGCGCTCGGCCACGCCTTCGGGGAGTTGTTCGAAGAAGGCGCGCGCCGTCTCGCGTGACCGTCCGGGCCCAACCCAGAGGACCTGTCGGCCGATCGGATCAACCACCACCGTGGCGTAGCGATGGCCTTTATGGAGCGCGAACTCGTCCATCGCCAGATAACGGATCGTCGACCAGTCCGGTTCGGCCACGCGCGCGCGCAAGCGCATCTTGTCGATCGATTTGACCGTGTGCCAGCCCAGATCGTAGAAGGCCGCCACGGCCTGTACGCTGGCGGCCTGCAGCAACTTCTCGCAGGCCTTGGCAAACCGCTGCGTCACCCGCTGGTAGCGGCCCAGCCAGTCCAGCTTCTCCAGCCGCGCTGCGCCGCAGCGTTCGCACCAGACTCGGCGTCGAGGCACGTGCAGCACCACCCGGTACTCGAACAACGGCAGATCACGTACCCGCCGTACGGTCGTTTCATGAATCTGCTGGCAACGCGCACCGCATTGCTCGCAGTACATGATCTGACTGACCGGCTTCAGGTAGAGCGACAGCGTGCGGCTATCGCCCTGCGGCCACTCCACCCGCTCCAGCCGATAGCCTGTCCAGCAACCTAGTGCCTGAAGTGCCTTGCGATCGAGCAATTCCGCCTCCTGACATCCATAAAATCAGGCGTCAGGTTACGCAATCGTTCTCCAAGTCTCCACGGTTTTCTGCGATGAACCGGAAAAAAGGCCGGGGCGATGCTAGATTGCAAGCCTGTTTCTCTTGCAGTACGAAGGAAGTCCGATGAGCTTCGAACCCCTTTTCGCCGACGGCGGCGCGCGCCTGCAGCGCCGCATCCTCGCGCTGTTCGGGCAGCTCGCGCCGAACGAAGGCTATACGCACGCCGCGATCGACGGCGTGCGCTTCATTCGCTCGAACCGGCCCGTGCCGCGGATGCCGGTGCTGTACGACCCGAGCATCGTCGTCGTGTGCCAGGGGCGCAAGCGCGGCTATGTCGGCGAGCAGAGCTTCGTCTACGACGCCCAGCAGTACCTCGTGCTGTCGGTGCCGCTGCCGTTCGAATGCGAGACGTTCGCGACGCCGGACGAGCCGTTTCTCGCCATTTCGATTCGCATCGATCTCGCGGTGATCGCCGAGCTCGCGATCCTGCTCGACGAGACGCACGGCGCGTCGGTCAGCGAGCCGCGCGGCATCTATTCGACGCCGCTCGACGCGCCGCTCGCGGACGCGGTGCTGCGCCTGCTCGAGGCGCTTGCGTCGCCCGCCGATACGCGCGTGCTCGGCCCGGCGATCATGCGCGAGATCGGCTATCGCGTGCTGACGGGCGCGCAGGGCGACGCGATTCGCGCGGCGCTCGCGCAGCAGCACCATTTCGGGCGCGTCGCGCGGGCGCTGCGGCGCATCCATGCGGACCTGAGCGGCGAGCTCGACGTCGAGACGCTCGCGAGCGAGGCGGGGATGAGCCTTGCCGTGTTCCATGCGCAGTTCAAGAGCGTGACGGCGACCTCGCCGATGCAGTACGTGAAGGCGACGCGGCTCCATCATGCGCGGCTGATGATGGTGCAGGACGGGCTGAATGCGGGAGCGGCGGCGGCGCGGGTCGGCTATGCGAGCGCGTCGCAGTTCAGTCGGGAGTTCAAGCGGCTGTTCGGGCGCAGTCCGAGCGACGAAGTGCGCTGGGTGCAGGCGGGCGGCCGGCAGCCGGTCGCGCTCGAAGCGGGAGAGTGATCGCGCGGGCGGCGCGCGACGGGCGGGGCGGGCGAACGCCCGGGCGTCCCGCGCGACGGGCATGGGGTGCCGATGCGACCGCGGGCATGGGTGACCATCGGGGCGCTCGACCGCCTGCCGAGGCGGATCGCGCACTGCATCGGGGCGGTTGGCGCGAGCGTTGGAACGGGCCGGCGAATCGATAAGCACATCGATCAGCCAATCGATCAGCGATCGATGCGCCACGCCCGAGCGATGCGGCGTGCAGGTCGCATCGCTTGGCGAGAGCGGCAAGCGCGAACCCGCGAAAGCGCGCCGATCCGCGCATCGTATGCGGCGCCGAGGCGGCGCGAACGTCGCCGCCGGCTCCGCCCGATCGATTATCCGATGCCGATCACCGATTCGCCGTCGCGGCGCCGCGCTGCTTCGCGCCGGCCGCGGCGCCCGCGGCGTTCGCGCGCGCGTCGCCGTTTTTGACGAGCGCCTTCCGATAGAGCGGCATCAGGTCGGCGAGGCGCTTGCGCAGATCGTTGCGGCGCCGCGTGTCGTACGGATGCGCATGGATGAAACCGTTGTCCTTGTCGGCGCGTGTCGCGACCGCGAGCTTGTCCCACAGCGTGATCGCCGCGCGCGGATCGAAGCCGGCGCGCGCGGCGATGTCGCCGCCGATCACGTCGGCCTCGGTTTCGTCGGTCGGATCGTAGCAGACCGACGCGAAGCGCTCGACGACGCCAAGCGGCGCGGGCAGCGGCTCCGACAGCCCGAAGAGCGGCGGCAGCGGCGTCGCGCCGGTGCCGAGCGACGCGGCCTGCTGCTCGCCGAGGCTCGAGCGCGCGTGCTCGCGCAGCGCGTGCGCGATCTCGTGCGCGAACAGCACGCCGAGCTCGTCGTCGGTGAGGCGCAGCCGCTCGAGCAGCCCGCTGTCGACGAGCACCTTGCCGCCCGGCAGGCAGAACGCGCGGATCGAACGCGAGCGCAGCACCTCGATTTCCCAGTTCCAGCCCTTCACGCGCTCGCTCCACTTGACCGCATACGGCGCGAGCCGCATGACGATCGTGCGCAGCCGCTTCACGCGCGCGTTGTTCGGCGGCAGCAGGCGCTTGCGCTGCGCGGCGTCCTGCACGGTCTGCCGGTATTCGTTGTCGGTCAGCTGTTCGAGGAGCGGCGACGGAATCAGGCTGCGGAACACGATCGCGTTGCCGTAGCGCACCTGCTGATCGCCGAGCGCGTACGGCTGCGGATTGCCGGCGGCGGGGGCCGCGGCCGGCGCCGCCGGAGTGACGACGGCGGGCGCGCTCGGCACCGGCGGCGCGCCGTTGTCGGCGACGAGCATCGGCTCGGCCATGCACAGCTCGAACCCGAGCGCCGGGCCCGCGACGCCGCCCACGAACGTGAGCGCGGCGCGGGCGACGCGCAGCTTAGCCTGCACGGGCGGCCTCGTTGCCTGACATGCTGCCGTTCCACGGCGCGATCTTGAACAGCAGCAGCATCCCGGGAATGCCGAGCGCCGCACAGACGAGGAAATAGTCGAACCAGCCGATCTGCGCCACGATGAAGCCGCTTGACGCCGACGCGAGCGTGCGCGGCACCGACGCGAGGCTCGTGAAGAGCGCGAACTGCGTCGCGGTATAGCGCGGGTCCGTCGTGCTCGCGATGTATGCGGTGAACGCGGCGAGCGTGAGGCCCGTCGAGAACGTCTCGAAGCCGTAGATGGCGGCCATCAGCACCGGGGCCGGGCCCGCCTTCGCGAGCCACGCGAAGCCGAGCGTCGACACGATCTGCAGGACCCCGAAGATCCATAGCCCGCGCGCGATGCCAATCTTCACGAGCCACACGCCGCCGATGATGCCGCCCGCGAGGCTCGCCCAGAACGCGGTCGTCTTCGCGATCACGCCGATCTGCGTCTTGTTGAAGCCGAGATCGAGAAAGAACGACGTCGAAAGCGTCGTCGCCATCGTGTCGCCGAGCTTGTAGAGGAAGATGAAGCCGAGCACGAGCAGCGCGCCGCGCCAGCCGTCGCGGCCGATGAATTCGCGAAACGGCATGATCACCGCTTCCGACAGGTTCTTCGGCGGCGCGCCGTGCACGTCCGGCTCGCGCACGACGAGCGTCATCAGGATGCCGGGCAGCATGAACGCGGCGGTGAGCGCGAACACGGCGTCCCACGGCAGATGGTCGGACAGGATCAGCGACAGCGAGCCGGGAATCAGCGCGGCGACCTTGTACGCGTTCACGTGCACCGCGTTGCCGAGGCCCTGCTCGGTGTCGCGCAGCAGCTCGCGGCGGTATGCGTCGATCACGATGTCGGCGCTCGCGCCGAAGAACGCGACGAGCGTCGTCAGCGCGGCGACCGTCCAGATCGATTCGCGCGGCGACACGAAGCCGAGCGCGGCGATCGCGCCCGCGACGAGCAACTGCGTGACGAACATCCAGCCGCGCCGCCGCCCCGGCCGCCAGCCGGGCAGGCGCGGGATGAAGCGGTCCATCAGCGGCGCCCACAGGAACTTCCACGTATAGGGAAACTGAATGAGCGCGAAGAGGCCGATTTCCTTCAGATTCACGCCTTCCGAGCGCAGCCAGGCCTGCACCAGGTAGACGAGCGTGAAGAGCGGCAGTCCCGACGTGAAGCCGAGAAAGACGCAGATCAGCATGTGCGTGTTCAGAAACGCGCGCCAGCCCGGATGGTCCTCGTGGGCGTTGAGGGCGGGCGCGTCGTGCGGCGGTTTGGTCATCGAACTAAATACTAGGGTTGTCTCCGCTTGACGCGGTAGACCGCAAGACTACCACGCCAGTTCACTCCCCATCGAATCGGTTGCCCTTCGTGCAGCACCACTCGGTCGAGAATCGCCACGCCGACTTCGGGCGCGAGCGCTTCGAAATCCTTGATTGTCAGCACCCGCACGTTCGGCGTGTTGTGCCACTGATAGGGCAGCGATTTCGATACCGGCATCCGGCCTCGCAGCACCGACAGCCGGTGCGCCCAATAGCCGAAGTTCGGGAACGACACGATGCATTCGCGCCCGACGCGCGCGGTTTCGCGCAGGATCGCGGCCGTCTGGTGGATCGTCTGCAGCGTTTGCGACAGGATCGCGAAATCGAAGCTGTGATCCTCGAACAGGCGCAGGCCGTCCTCCAGATTCTGCTGGATCACGTTGATGCCGTTCTTCACGCTCGCGAGCACGCCCGCATCGTTGATCTCGACGCCGTAGCCGGACACTTCGAGCTCCTCGGTCAACAGCGACAGCAGCGAGCCGTCGCCGCAACCGAGATCGAGCACCGTCGAGCGCGGCTCGACCCAGCGCGCGATCGCGCGAAAGTCCGCGCGCGCGGACAGCGTGTTCAGCGCCTGTTGGTTCATGCGCCCACCTCCTCGGCAATCCGTTCGTAATAGGCGCGCACCAGGTTGTGGTAGCGCGCGTCGTCGAGCAGGAACGCGTCGTGCCCGTGCGGCGCGTCGATCTCCGCGTACGATACCGAGCGCCGGTTGTCGAGCAGCGCCTTCACGATCTCGCGCGAACGCGCGGGAGCGAAGCGCCAGTCGGTCATGAAGCTCGCGATCAGATACTTCGCCTTCGTATGCGCGAGCGCCGCGCTCAGGTCGCCGTTGAACGCCTTCGCCGGATCGAAGTAATCGAGCGCGCGGGTGATCAGCAGGTACGTGTTCGCGTCGAAGTAGTCGGCGAACTTGTCGCCCTGGTAGCGCAGGTACGACTCGACTTCGAACTCGACGTCGAAATTGAAGTTGTACGCGTCGAGCGCGCCGTCCGCGCGGCGCAGCGCGCGGCCGAATTTCTCGGCCATGTCGTCGTCCGACAGATACGTGATGTGGCCGATCATCCGCGCGACGCGCAGGCCGCGCCGCGGCTTCACGCCGTGCGCGTAGTAGTCGCCGCCGTGGAAATCGGGGTCCGACAGGATCGCCGAGCGTGCGACTTCGTTGAACGCGATGTTCTGCGCGGAGAGCTTGGGCGTCGACGCGATGTCGATGCAGTGCGCGACCCGCTCCGGATACAGCAGGCTCCACGCGAGCGCCTGCATCCCGCCGAGGCTGCCGCCCATCACCGCGGCGAAGCGTTCGATGCCGAACGCGTCGGCGACGCGCGCCTGCGCATGCACCCAATCCTCGACCGTCACGACCGGAAAGCGCGCGCCGTACGGCGTGCCCGTTGCGGGATCGATGCTCATCGGCCCCGTCGAGCCGAAACACGAGCCGAGATTGTTCACGCCGATCACGAAGAAGCGGTTCGTGTCGAGCGGCTTGCCGGGCCCGACCATGTTGTCCCACCAGCCGGTGCTGCGCGGATCGTCCGCGTAGACGCCCGCGACGTGATGCGACGCGTTGAGCGCGTGACAGACGAGCACCGCGTTCGAGCGCGCGGCGTTGAGCTCGCCGTAGGTCTCGACGACGAGCTGATAGTTGCCGAGCACGCTGCCGCTTTGCAGGCGCAGCGGTTCGGCGAAATGCATGGTGTGTGGAGCGACGACGCCGATCGATTCCATTCGTTCCGCCTTATGGCTGGGCGGCTAAACAGGGTTGTCGGGCGTGCGCGGAAAGCGGGGGGCAGGCTGACGACCTCTTTAGCCGTATTTGTAGTGAACCCGCCGGGCATGGGCCCCGGCCGGTTCGCGCGCCCGCAATCGAGTCAGCAAATCGGCGCGCTTTCCGAGCGCCGCCGCGAAGCGGCGACGACAAGCGGGCCAAGTATAACGGAAAAACTTCGGCGTCGCGGCGATGGGGGCGCGATCGCGCCGGCGGGCTCACCGGCGCGTCGGCATACCGGCGCGGCCGGACATGCCCTTTTTTGCGGCCTTGCCGCCCGGGCGTCGGCTCCGTCCGCGGCCTCGCGGCCCGTTACTGCAGGATCAGCCGCAGCTGCGCGTCGGCGTGCTCGCCGGGCGCCTTCGTGAAGCCGCTCTTCGCATAGCGGTGCCAGCGGCCGAGCACGTAGCTGATGACGAGGCTCGCGCGCAGCGCCGGATCGTAGTCGTCCGGCAGCGGAACGGGCGGCGGCGCGCCGCCGGCCGCATGCGCTTGGGCTTCGAGGAGCGCGACGCGCAGGCATTGCTTGATCGACGCCTCGACCCGCTCGAGCATCTGATTGACGCGCTCGGCGAGGCGCTCGTGTTCGCCGACGAGCGCCTCGCCCGTCAGCACGCGCGTCATGCCGGGATTCTTCGCGGAGAAATTGAGCAGCATCAACGCGATCGAGCGCGCCTGCAGCACGCCGTTCGGCTCGTTCGCGGCGATCTGGTTGACGAGCCCGAAGAACGTTTCCTCGATGAATTCGATCAGGCCTTCGAACATCTGGGCCTTGCTCGAGAAATGCCGGTACAGCGCGGCCTCCGACACGTCGAGGCGGGCGGCGAGCGCCGCCGTCGTGATCTTCTCGCTCTTCGGCGATTCGAGCATCGACGCGAGCGTCTGCAGGATATGCACGCGGCGCTCGCCCGGCTTCGGGCGCGTGCGGCTCGCGGTGGCGGCGCTGCGTTCGTTTTCCGCGGCTGCGGTTACTGCCGGGTCATGCGGGTGAGTCGGCTGCATTTTCGTCGCCCCGATCGAGTGCCCAATCGCAGCGATTTTAGCGAACCAATGCGACGATCGACATAGTGCGGTCGTCCGTAGCTTGGCAGATGGCCGGGCAGGTGCCCGGTGATCCAGACGGTGCGGATGCCGAGCCGCTTGTAGCGCTTCAGGTGGCCGCGCGTATCCTCGACGAGGATGGCGTCCGGCAGGCGCGCGTGCGCCGCGCGCATCGCCCGGCGCAGCATCGTGGCGTCGGGCTTCGCGCGCCATGCGCGGCGATCGCGCATCTGCTCGATCGCGATCACGCGCTCGAACAGGCGGTCGATCTTCAGCTCGCGCAGCACCGCGCGCGCATAGGTTTCGGGGGCGTTCGTCAGCACGATCTTGCGGCCGGGCAGCGCGGCGACGAGCCGCGCGAGCCCGCGCTCGGCGCGCACCATCGACGGCAGGTCGGCGAACGTGTGGACGACCTTCAGGAAATCGTGCGGATCGATCGGGTGATGGCGCGCGAGGCCGAGGAGCGCCGCGCCGTAGCGGCGCGTGTAGTGGGTGCGCAGATGATCGGCGTGCGCGCGCTCGACTTTCAGCGTATCGATGATGTACTGCGTCATCGCCCGGTTGATCGCCGGGAAGATCGCATGCGACGCGTGGTGCAGCGTGTTGTCGAGATCGAAGAGCCAGACGGGGCCGCCCGCCTGAGGGCGGGCGCGCCGCCTGCGCGGTCGCTCGGGCGCCTGCTCGCTCGCCGCAGGCGAGGCGGGGCGGCGCGGCTGGCGGCGCGCGCTCAATGCGAGCGGATCATCGTGCCGAACGGCTGCTCGGTCAGGATTTCGAGCAGCACCGAATGCTCGATGCGGCCGTCGACGATATGGACCGACTTCACGCCGCTCTTCGCCGCGTCGAGCGCGGACGAGATCTTCGGCAGCATGCCGCCCGAGATCGTGCCGTCCTCGAAGAGCGCGTCGATCTCGCGCGCGGACAGGTCGGTCAGCAGGTTGCCTTCCTTGTCCATCACGCCGGGGATGTTGGTCATCATCACGAGCTTCTCGGCGTTCAGCACGGTCGCGAGCTTGCCCGCGACGAGATCCGCGTTGATGTTGTACGACAGGCCGTCCTCGCCGAAGCCGATCGGCGAGATCACCGGGATGAACGCATCGTCCTGCAGCGCCTTCACGACGGCCGGATTGATCGCCTCGACCTCGCCGACCTGGCCGATGTCGACGTACTCGCCCGGGTTGTCGCGGTCCGGCATCATCAGCTTGCGCGCGTGGATGAGGCCGCCGTCCTTGCCCGTCAGGCCGACCGCGTGGCCGCCGAAATGGTTGATCAGCGTGACGATGTCCTGCTGCACCTCGCCGCCCAGCACCCATTCGACGACTTCCATCGTCTCTTCGTCGGTGACGCGCATTCCCTGAATGAACGTGCCCTGCTTGCCGATCTTCTTGAGCGCCTGGTCGATCTGCGGGCCGCCGCCGTGCACGATCACCGGGTTGATGCCGACGAGCTTCAGCAGGATCACGTCGCGCGCGAAGCCCTGCTTGAGCCGTTCTTCCGTCATCGCATTGCCGCCGTATTTGATCACCACGGTCTTGCCGTGGTAGCGGCGAATGTACGGCAGCGCCTCCGCAAGGATTTCGGCTTTCAGGGCGGGGGAGATCTGCGAGAGGTCGATCGGCTCGGACATGGCGGCGGCTCGGGTGCGAAACGTTGAAACAGGCGGAATTGTACAGGAGTGGCGCAGCGCAGCATGGGGTTTTTGGCCGTTCGGACGATGGGCGGCGGGCGTGTCGAAATCGGGCGCCGCCGCCGGGAAAGTGAGGTTTTCCTGCGCGATCCGCATGCAATTTCCGCGCGCGGCGCTTATGCTTGGCACGTGGCAGCCCGGCTGCCCGCCGCGAGCGATGACCGTGCGGCCGCGTCACGGCGGCGAATCGGTCGTTGCGGCCGGCGCCGATGTTCATTTCTTGATCGTTTTGCCCACATTCCGGCTTGACCCGGCCCATTTGCGATGACCGAGCCCGCCGCCACGCCCGGCCTGATCAGCAAGCGCTGCCCGCGCTGCGGCAGCGCGTTCGACTGCGGCGCCCGCACGCGTCCGTTCACCTGCTGGTGCGCGGCGATGCCGGCGATGCCGGCGGGCGCGCAGCCGGCGACGGGCGCGCGCTGCCTGTGCCCGGCGTGCCTCGCCGACGAGATCGCCCGGCGGGTCGCCGCGAGCACGGCGGGCGAAGGGCCGGCTCGCCCCGAGCGCGAAGACTGAGAAGGTAAACTGCGCGGATGCAACGAATCACCACTACCGGACGCGTCAACCTGAGCCATCTGTTCTGGTTGCGCAATCTCGCGATCATCGGCCAACTCGTCACGATCGCCGTCGTACAGACTTATTTCGGCGTCCATTTGCCGTTGCCCGCGATGCTGATGGTGATCGCGCTCGAAATCGTGTTCAACGCGCTCACGTGGGTGCGCGTGCTGCGCGCGCGGCCCGAGACCAATTTCGAGCTGCTCGGCCAGCTGTGGGTCGACCTCGGCGCGCTGTCGGCGCTGCTCTTCCTGTCGGGCGGGACCACGAACCCGTTCGTTTCGCTGTACCTGCCATCGCTCGCGATCGCGGCCGCGGTGCTGCCGTGGCACCTGATGATCTGGCTGGCGGCGTTCGCGGTTGCGTGCTACCTCGCGCTCGGCTTCGATTCGGTGCCGCTCAACCTGGATAATCCCGCGAACCTGTTCGATTATTTTCGTGCGGGCATGTGGGTGAACTTCATGGTGAGCGTCGGGCTCATCGCGTGGTTCGTCGCGCGGATGTCGAGCGCGCTGCGCCAGCGCGACGCGGCGCTCGGCGAGGCGCAGCAGGCGCTGTTGCGCGACGAGCGCGCGGTCGCGCTCGGCGTGCAGGCGGCCACCGTCGCGCACGAGATGGGCACCCCGCTGTCGACGATCGCGATGCTGACCGAGGAATTGCGCGAGGCCGCCCGCACGGACGCGGGGCTCGCGCGCTACGATGCGGACCTGAAGGTGCTCGAGGAGCAGATGTCGCAGTGCACGTCGGCGCTCGCGCGCCTGAGAAGCCGCGCGTCGGAGCGGCCGAGCCGCGAACCCGTCGGCGAGTGGCTCGACACGTTCGTCGAGCATTGGCGGCTGCGCCATCCGCACGTGCTGTTCGAGCAACGGGGGCCGCAGCCCGTGGGCGTCGCGCTCGACGATACGGTCGCGGTCGGCCAGATCCTGACCATCCTGCTCGACAATGCCGCGCGCGCGAGCCGCGATCGCGTTACGCTGGCGGCAACGATTGCGCACGACGGCGCACGCGACGAAATCGAGTTCGAGGTTTGCGATAACGGGCCGGGCATCCCGGCCGCCTTGCGCGACACGCTCGGCGCGGCGCCCGTCGACAGCACGCAGGGCGGCCACGGGGTGGGCCTGTACCTGGCGTTCAGCGCGGCGGCGCGCCTGGGCGGCTCGATCGAGCTCGCCGACGCGCAGCCGCGCGGCACGCGGGCGATCCTGCGGCTACCGGTCGCACGTCAGGTGGCGGCCGAGATGGCGAACGAAAACGGATAGACCAGATGGAGTGATGCAAATGAGCGACAAGAATTTCCTCGTGATCGACGACAACGAAGTGTTTGCCGGCACGCTGGCGCGCGGGCTCGAGCGCCGCGGCTACGCGGTGCGGCAGGCGCACAACAAGGACGAGGCGCTCAAGCTCGCGGGCGCCGAGAAGTTCGAGTTCATCACCGTCGATCTGCACCTCGGCAACGATTCGGGCCTGAGCCTCATCGCGCCGCTGTGCGATCTGCAGCCTGACGCGCGGATCCTCGTGCTGACCGGCTACGCGAGCATCGCGACCGCGGTGCAGGCGGTGAAGGACGGCGCGGACAACTACCTCGCGAAGCCGGCGAACGTCGAATCGATCCTCGCCGCGCTGCAGACGAACGCGAGCGAGGTGCAGGCCGAAGAGGCGCTCGAGAACCCGGTGGTGCTGTCGGTCGACCGGCTCGAATGGGAGCATATCCAGCGCGTGCTCGCGGAGAACAACAACAACATCTCGGCGACCGCGCGCGCGCTGAACATGCATCGCCGCACGCTGCAGCGCAAGCTCGCGAAGAAGCCGGTGCGGCAGTAAGGGCGCGCGGCGGACTTCGGGCGGCGCGTGCCTCGGGGCGGCTGCAAGGCCGCCGGTGCGGCGCCCGGCGTTCGCGGGCCGTGCAAGGCGCGATCGGGGCGCGATCGCGCCACGATTGAGCCGCGGTCGGCCGGCACTTGGCTCGCAGGTGGACCGATCCCGCAGTTGGACCGTTGCCCGGCGGACGACCGACCGGGCCGGCGGCCCGGCCCACCGTCCGCCACCGGTCTTCACCGGTCGTCACCGGTCCACGCCGAAGGACGCCACGGCGGTCGTCCCGTCACGACCCGCCTCAATCCGCCGTGATCGGGGCGGCGTCGCGCACGGCTTCGTCCCTTCGTCCGCCGCGTGCCTAAACGAAAAACGGGCAGCCCCTCGCGGGACTGCCCGTTTTTTCATCGGCAAACGCGGCGAAGCCGCTTCGCGTCACAGCACGTAGCGCGACAGATCCTCGTCCTTCGACACTTCGCCAAGCGCGCGATCGACATAGGCCGAATCGATCGTCACGCTCTGGCCGGCATGATTGCCCGCGGCGAACGACACTTCCTCGAGCAGCTTCTCGATCACCGTGTACAGGCGCCGCGCGCCGATGTTCTCGGTCTTCTCGTTGACCGCGTATGCGATCTCGGCGAGCCGGCGAATGCCGTCGTCGGCGAATTCGAGCTTGACGTCCTCCGTCGCGAGGAGCGCCTGATACTGCTTGACGAGGCTCGCGTCGGTCGCGACGAGAATCGCTTCGAAGTCCTTCACCGACAGCGAATCGAGCTCGACGCGGATCGGAAAGCGCCCTTGCAGCTCGGGAATCAGGTCGCTCGGCTTCGCGAGATGGAACGCGCCGCTCGCGATGAACAGGATGTGATCGGTCTTCACCATCCCGTACTTCGTGTTGATCGTCGTGCCTTCGACGAGCGGCAGCAGATCGCGCTGCACGCCCTGCCTCGACACCTCGCCGCCGCCGCCTTCGTGGTTGCGCGACGTGATCTTGTCGATCTCGTCGAGGAACACGATGCCGTTCTGCTCGACGTTCTGCACGGCCTTCGTCTTCACTTCCTCGTCGTTGAGCATCTTCGCCGCTTCCTCGTCGGTCAGCAGCTTCAGCGCTTCCCTGATCTTCACCTTGCGGCGCTGCTTCTTGCCGCTGCCCAGGTTCGAGAACATCGAGCGAATCTGCTCGGTCATCTCTTCCATGCCGGGCGGCGCCATGATGTCCATGCCGACCGCCGGCTGCTCGATGTCGAGCTCGATTTCCTTGTCGTCGAGCTGGCCTTCGCGCAGGCGCTTGCGAAACGTCTGGCGCGTCGCGTTGTTGTCGTCGTTCGCGTGCTCGGCGCTCGCGCCGAAGCCCACCGCGCGCGGCTGCGGCAGCAGCACGTCGAGGATGCGATCCTCGGCGAGGTCGGTCGCCTTGCTGCGCACCTTGCGCATCTCCGTTTCACGGGTCTGCTTGACCGAGATCTCGATCAGGTCGCGCACGATGCTGTCGACGTCGCGGCCGACGTAGCCGACTTCGGTGAACTTGGTTGCCTCGATCTTGATGAACGGCGCGTCCGCGAGCTTCGCGAGGCGCCGCGCGATCTCGGTCTTGCCGACGCCCGTCGGCCCGATCATCAGGATGTTCTTCGGCGTGATTTCCTGGCGCAGCGGCTCGGCCACCTGCTGGCGGCGCCAGCGGTTGCGCAGCGCGACCGCGACGGCCTTCTTCGCCTTGGCCTGGCCGATGATGTGCTTGTCGAGTTCCGAGACGATCTCGGCAGGGGTCATGGTGCTCACGGCTGCTCCTTACTCGATGGTCTCGATGATCCGGTTGTGATTCGTGTAGATGCACATGTCGCCCGCGATCCCGAGCGCCTTCTCGACGATCTCGCGCGGGGACAGATCGGTATTCTCGGCGAGCGCGCGCGCGGCGGCCTGCGCGTACGAGCCGCCCGAGCCGATCGCGCAGATTCCGCCTTCCGGGTCGAGCACGTCGCCGTTGCCGGTGATGACGAGCGTCGTCGTCGCGTCGGCCGCGATCAGCATCGCCTCGAGACGGCGCAGCAGGCGGTCGGTGCGCCAGTCCTTCGCGAGTTCGACGGCCGCGCGCGTGAGGTTGCCCTGATGCTTTTCGAGCTTCGCCTCGAAGCGGTCGAGCAGCGAGAAGGCGTCGGCCGTGCCGCCCGCGAAGCCGACGAGCACCTGGTTGTTGTAGATGCGGCGCACCTTGCGCGCACCGCCCTTCATCACGATATTGCCGAGCGTGACCTGGCCGTCGCCGCCGAGCGCGACCTTGTCGCCGCGCCGCACGGAGAGAATCGTCGTGCCGTGAAATTGCTCCATCTGTATTCCTCGAGAAAGACGGGAGAGGCGGGGCGCGCGGGGCGCCGCCGCATGCTGCGGCGCGCGCGAACGGGCCTGGCCGGCCGGCTCGACGCGCATTGCCTTCATTTTAGGGCGGGCGCCGCGATATCAAGGGCGGCGGGCGGCGGGCGCTGCGGGGCGATGCGGCGGCGAGAAAAGCAAAAGCGCGCGGCAGGCCGCGCGCTTTGGACAAAGCGTGTGGGGCGCGGAAGGCGGGCCGCGCCGGGCGGGTATCAGTCGCCGAACAGCTTCTGACGCAGCTCGCGGCGCTCCTGCGCCTCGAGCGACAGCGTAGCCGTCGGACGTGCGAGCAGACGGGGGATGCCGATCGGCTCGCCCGTCTCTTCGCACCAGCCGTAATCGCCCGATTCGATGCGGGCGAGCGATTGCTGGACCTTCTTGAGAAGCTTGCGTTCGCGGTCGCGCGTGCGCAGTTCGAGCGCGTGCTCTTCCTCGATCGTCGCGCGATCGGCAGGGTCCGGCACGATCACCGTTTCGCGCAGATTCTCAGTCGTCTGGCCCGCATTGCGGAGAATTTCCGCCTGCAATTGTTCGAGCCGATTTTTGAAGAAGGCGAGCTGATCCTCATTCATGTAATCCTTGTCGCTCATCTTCAGGATTTCGGCTTCGGTCAAGAGTTTCTTCGTCATCTGCTTGCTTCTTCAATGTGCGGCGAATCCATGGATATTGCCCGCACTTTGGGATTACCCGCAACAGCCCTTGCAATTGTTTGCCATTCGCTGTGGCAGGGCCGAAAGCCTCCGGATACCGGGCCCGTTTCGTTCAGTACTCCCTTGGGGCCGGCTTTGCGCGTGACCGCGGGCGGCCGTCCCCGGCGCTCTACCGTGCCGCCCGGGCTTCACGCGAGGATCGGGCCTGCCGCCGCCCTTCTCCAGCGGGCAGGTATTGTAACTGAATCGCAAGCCCTCGCCGTATCGGGTCGATCCCCTGCCGGTCAACCGGTATCCTGAAAATATAACCCGCAAATCAGGAAAAAGCGATGACGGCCGTGCGCCGGCCCACGGCCGGCGCGGCGGGCTTCCCGGCATGCGCGGGAAAGCCCGTGGGCGGGTAGGCGCGCGCGGGGTGCAAGCGGCGGGTGAGTGGCGGGTGAGCGGCGGGCGCCGCCTGTCGCGCACGCGCCGCTCACCCGCCGGCGGCGGGCCGCCCCGGCCTCCCCGCGCACGATGATGCGACGCGCGTTATGCGAGGCAGGCGTCGAGGCCGTCGGTGATGAGGTCGCGCGGCAGGTCGACGCCGATGAACACCATCTTGTTGGTCTTCTTCTCGGCCGGCAGCCACTTCGCGGCGAGATCGCTGCCCATCATCTGATGCACGCCCTGGAACACGACCTTGCGGTCGACGCCCTTCATGTACAGCACGCCCTTGTAGCGCAGCATCCGCTCGCCGTAGATCTGCAGAATGCCGCCGAGGAAATCCTCGAGCTTGTTCGGATCGAACGGGCGATCGTTGCGGTAGACGAACGACTTGATCTTGTCGTCGTGGTGCGCGTGGTGATGATCGTGGTGGCCGTGCCCGTGATCGTGCTCGCAATGGCCGTGATCGTGATCGCAATGCGCGTGATCGTGGTCGTGATCGTCGTGATGCGCGTGCGCGTGATCGTCTTCCGCGAGGAAGTCCGGATCGATCTCGAGCTTCGCGTTCAGGTTGAAGCCGCGCAGGTCGAAGATCTCCTTGATGTCCGCATCGCCGAAGTTCACGACCTTGATCGCCGCCTTCGGGTTCATGTGCAGCAGGCGGTGCTTGAGCTCGGACACCGCCTCGTCGTCGACGAGGTCCGCCTTCGTGATGAACAGGCGATCGGCGAAGCCGACCTGGCGCTGCACGACTTCGTGCTCGTCGAGCTGCGCGTTCGCATGCTTCGCGTCGACGAGCGTGATGACCGCGTCGAGCAGGAATTCGTCGGCGATCTCGCTGTCGATGAAGAACGTCTGCGCGACCGGGCCCGGATTCGCGAGGCCCGTCGTCTCGATCACCACGCGGTCGAAGTCGAACGTGCCGTCGCGCTTTTTCGCGGCGAGGTCGGCGAGCGCGCGCGCGAGGTCGCCGCGAATCGTGCAGCAGATGCAGCCGTTGCTCATCTGGATGATCTGCTCGGTCGAATCCTGGACGAGGATCTCGTTGTCGATGTTCTCTTCGCCGAACTCGTTTTCGATCACGGCGATCTTCATGCCGTGCTGTTCGTTCAGGATGCGCTTGAGCAGCGTGGTCTTGCCGCTGCCGAGAAAGCCCGTGAGGATGGTGACGGGAATGGCCATGTCGTCGGTCGCCTGTGGTTCGTGAAACGGGGTCAAAACGGCTGAAAAACAGCGCGCCCGGCGAAACTTCCCGAGCGCTCAGCCATTTATTGAAACATATCTGTCAAGCCCCCGCTGTCGGCCGAACGGCCGGCGCGGCGCGGGCGTGCACAGCGCCGCCCGCTCAGATCGGGGCGATCACGCGATTTGCAACAGCAGCCCCTTCAGATATTCCCCTTCGGGGAACGCGGTCAGCAGCGGATGATCGACGCCCGCGCCGAGCCGCTTGAGGATGCGCGCGTCGACCTTCGCGTCGGCCGCCGCGCCCGCGACGATCTTCTGGAACAGGTCCATGTCGATCGCGCCGGAGCACGAGTACGTGAACAGCAGGCCGCCCGGGCGCAGCAGCTTCAAGCCGCTCAGATTGACGTCCTTGTACGCGCGCGCCGCGCGATCGACGCTGTCGCGCGTCGGCGCGAACTTCGGCGGATCGAGCACGATCAGGTCGAAGCGCTCGCCTTCGTCGACGAGGCGGCGCAGCGTCTTGAACGCGTCGGCGTCGAGCCATTGCGCGCGCGCGGCGTCGAAGCCGTTCGCGGCGACGTTGCGCTGCGCGAGCGCGAGCGCGTCGCCCGACGAATCGATCGACACGACCCGCTTCGCGCCGCCCTTGAGCGCCGCGAGCGAGAAGCCGCCCGTGTAGCAGAAGCAGTTCAGCACGTCGCGATCGCGCGCGTACTGCGCGACGAGTGCGCGGTTCTCGCGCTGGTCGACGTAGAAGCCCGTCTTGTGGCCGTTGCGCACGTCGACGTGATACAGCACGCCGTTCTCGTTCGCGATCAGCGTGTCGGGCGGCGCGTCGCCCGCGAGCACGCCGGTCGTCTGTTCGAGCCCTTCCTTTTCGCGGATCGACACGTCCGAGCGCTCATAGACGTTCGGGCAGCCGGTGGCCGCGACGATCGCCGCGACGATCGCGCCCTTCCAGTGCTCGACGCCCGCCGCCATGAACTGGCAGACGAGCTGGCCGCGACCCTCGCCGTCGCCCGGCGCGACCGGCGCGGCCGCGCCGCCTTCGGCCGCGCGCGCGGCGGCGTCGCCGGTGTGGGCGGCGCCTCGCGCCGCGACGTAGTAATCGACGATGAGCCCCGGCAACCCGTCCGCCTCGCCGAACACGAGCCGCACCGCGTCCGTGCCCGAGATCATCGCGCGGCGATGCGCGAGCGCGCGTTGCACGCGCCGCTTGAAGAACGCGTGGTCGATCGGCTCGTTCTCGTCGAAGCTCCACACGCGCAGCCGGATCTGCGAATGCGGGCTGTACGTGGCGCGCGCGAGGAAGCGCCCGTCGTGCGCGCGCACGATGACGGTCGCGCCGGGCGCGGGCTTGCCGTCGACGCGGTCGATCGCGTTCGCGTAGACCCACGGGTGGCGGCGCAGCAGGGATTTGTCTTTCGACGGCTTGAGCGTAACGGTATGCATGTCGGGATCGAAATGGCCGCGCGGGGCGCGGCGGAGTGTGATTCTGGGATTCGTCGATTCAGTGATGCGGTGCGCGCGGCGGCGCGGGTCAGTCGCGCTTTTTCGCGCGCGGATGCGCGCTGTCGTAAATCTTCGCGAGATGCTGGAAGTCGAGCGACGTATAGACCTGCGTCGCCGAGATGCTCGCGTGCCCGAGCAGCTCCTGCACCGCGCGCAGGTCGCCGCTCGATTGCAGCACGTGCGTCGCGAACGAGTGGCGCAGCACGTGCGGATGAACGTTCGCCGGAATGCCCGCCGCGAGCGCCGCGCGCTTCACGCGCTCGCGCACGACGCCGGGCGACATCCGGTTGCCGCGCACCGAGAGGAAGAGCGGCCGCGGATCGTGCTTCACGAATTCGCCGCGCACCGCGAGCCAGGCGTGCAGCGCGTCGAGCGCCTTGCGGCCGACGGGCACCTTGCGCTCCTTGTCGCCCTTGCCGCGCACGGTGACCTCCGCTTCGGCGAGATCGAGCCAGCCCGCGGAGCGGTAGGCGCCGTCCTTCACGTATTCGATGTCGAGGCCGATCAGCTCCGCGAGCCGCAGCCCGGACGAATAGAACAGCTCGAGGATCGCGTGATCGCGCAGGCTCTCGGCGGTGCCGGCCGTGGGCGCGTCCATCAGCGCGGCGGTGTCGTCGACGGACAGCGCCTTCGGCAGCGTCTTCGCGCGCTTCGGTGCGCGCACGGCCGCGACCGGATTCGCGTTCATCTCGACGTGTTGCGAAAACCAGCGGTAGAACGCGCGCCACGCGGACAGCCGGTGCGAGATCGAGCGCGCGGACAGGCCGCCCGCATGCGCGCGCGCGACGGCGCTGCGCATGTCGACGGCCGTGAGGCTGTCGAGCGGGCGGCCGTTCGCGAGCCTCTTCAGTTCGTCGAGCTCGTGCGCGTACGCGCGCAGCGTGTGATCCGACAGCTTCCTCACGTGCCGCAGGTTCGACAGGTAGTCGACGATCGGATCGGCGATCGGCTTGGCGGTCATGGCGCGTGTCGGCGGGCGGCGGGCGGCGGGCGGAGGCGCGGCCGTCAGTGCGGCAGCAGGCGCGTGAGCGCCGCGCTCGCGAGCGTGCCGATCTGCGTGAGGAAATCGGTGCCCATCCCGTCGTGGAAGCGCCGCGGGTCCGGCGAGCCCAGCACGAGCAGGCCGAACGCGCCCGCGCCCTCGCCTTCGGCGCTCGCGCGCAGCGCGATCAGCGCGACCGACTCGGCCGCGCCGCTCGCCGCGGGCGCTTCGCCGTCGTCGGCGGCGGGCGGGGCCGCGACGGGCGTGAGCCACTGCGCGGCCTCGAAGCCGGTGTTCGCGCCGCAATATGGGGTCGCGAGGCTGTTCGTGAAGAGGCGCACCTCCTCGCCGACGTTGCGCGCGAAATCGGCTTGCGCGTAAGTCTCGGCGACGTCCCAGAGCCTGAGCGCCGTCTGCGGCACGTCGAACACGTCGGCGAGGCCGCCCGCGATCGCGCGCGGCAGCGCGTACGGATCGCGCTCGGCGATCACGCGCGCGGTCCAGCGGTTGAATTTCGCGGCAAGCCCGTCGTTCTCGTGGCCGTAGCGCAGCAGTTCGGCGAGCCGGCGTTCGAGATGCTTGTTCTTCTCGCGCAGCATCTCCATCTGCCGCTCCTGAAGCGATACCGCGGCCTTGCCGTGCGGATTCGCGAGCTTGATGGTCGCGAGCAGCTCCGCGTGCTGGGCGAAGAATTCGGGGTTGGCGAGCAGGTAGTCGGCGACTTCGCGATCGTTCATGGCGCTTCGTTCGGGCTTCGGCAAATGAAAGGTCTGGCTATTAAAGGTCAGGCGGGCAGCTCGATCACGCCTTCGAAGACGGTGGTCGCGGGGCCGGCCATCATGAGCGGCGCGCGCTCGTCGCACGCGCCGTTCCACGAGATCGTCAGCGTGCCGCCGTGCGTATGGACCGTGACGGGCGAATCGAGTCGCCCGCGCCGGATGCCGGCCGCGACGGCCGCGCACGCGCCCGTGCCGCACGCGAGCGTTTCGCCCGCGCCGCGCTCGTAGACGCGCAGGTTCACTTCGTGACGCGACACGATCTGCATGAAGCCCGCGTTCACGCGCTGCGGGAAACGCGGATCGCGCTCGATCGCCGGCCCGTCGACGCGCACCGCGAACGCCTCGGCGTCGTCGACGATCTGCACCGCGTGCGGATTGCCCATCGACACGACCGAGATCCAGCGCGTCACGCCGTTCACGGGCAGCGGCCAGAGCGTGTCGGCGCCCTCGCGGCGGCCGTCGAGGCCGCTCGCGTCGAACGGCACGCGCGCCGGCTCGAACACGGGCGCGCCCATGTCGACGACGACCTCGCCGTTGTCCTGCATCGTCAGCGTGATCACGCCGTGCTTCACCTCGACGCGCACGCTCGCCTTGCCGGTGAGCCCGTGGTCGCGGACGAACTTGACGAAGCAGCGCGCGCCGTTGCCGCAGTGCTCGACTTCGCCGCCGTCGCAGTTGAAGATCCGGTATTTGAAATCGGCGCCGTCGACGGTCGGCTTTTCGACGAGCAGCAACTGATCGGCGCCGATCCCGAAGTGGCGGTCGGCGAGCGCGCGCACCTGCGCGCCGGTGAGCGGGGGCAGCGCGCGGGTGTAGCCGTCGAGCACGACGAAGTCGTTGCCCGCGCCGTGCATCTTGGTGAACGAGAGTTTCATGGGCGCTATTGTATGCCGCGGGCATGCCGCGGCGGCGGAGTCAGTAGACGCCCGGCTCGCCGGGCGGGCGCGTCTTGAAGCGCTTGTGCACCCAGTAGTACTGCTCGGGCATCAGCGGAATCTGCTCCTCGAGGAACGCGTTCATCCGGCGCGCGTCGAGGTCGTCGTCGCCCGTCGGATAATTTTCCCAAGGTTTGAAGACTTTCAGCCGATAACCCTGGTAATTGGGCAGCACTTCGCCGATGAACGGCACGACCTGCGCATGGCCTGTCCTCGCGAGCCGGCCGACCGCGGTCAGCGTGCACGCAGGCACGCCGAAGAACGGCACGAACGTCGAGTTGCGCAGGCCGTAATCCATGTCGGCGCCGAGCATCACCGGCTTGCGGTCGCGCAGCCAGCGCAGCACGACGCGCGCGCTGTCGGCGCGGCCGACCATCTCGGCGTCGAAGCGGCCGCGCGCGGCTTTCGCGATGGCTTCGAGCGTCGGGTTCGAGAACGGCTGGTACAGCGAGCCGCAGCGGCGTTGCAGCGAGCGGTTCAGCCAGATCGAGCCCGCCTCGATGCCGACGAAGTGCAGCCCGAGGAAGAGCGTCGGCGGCAGGTTCGGGTCGGTGAGATCGATCGCGCTGTCGACCTGGATCAATTTTTCGAGCTTTTTCGCGGAGCCGAACCACTGGACGCTGCGCTCGACGTAGCTGCGGATCGCGTGCCGGAAGTGCCGCCCGGCGATTTCCTCGCGGCGCGCGTCGCTCCAATCGGGAAAGCAGAGTTGCAGATTGATGTGTACGATGCGCTTGCGCCGGCTGGGGATCCGATAGAGCAGCCAGCCGAGGCCGTCGCCCAGGCGCGCGGTCAGCCCGTAAGGCAGGACCGCGAGGAATTTGAGAAACGCGACGGCAAGCCGTGTGCCGAGACGGCCTAGCATGCGAATCCTCCGTCGATCCGGGCGGCCGGCGCGATGAGAACAGGGTTGAGGAACAGCGGAAGGAGCAGCACGATGGACGCTCTGTGACAATTCGAGAAAGCCGCTATAATACGGGCTTCGCCGAGTTAACTGACAACTTGCGGGGCGAAGCCGGCGGGCGCGACGAGCACCCACGGCGCAGGAAATCCGCTAAAGCGTCGCCACTTCGGGCCTCTGGAAGCTGGCTACGTGAACTCAACCGTAACCAAAACAGGAGCCTGAGAACGTGGCAAACGATTATCTCTTCACGTCCGAATCCGTTTCCGAAGGCCATCCGGACAAGGTCGCCGACCAAATCTCCGACGCGATCCTCGACGCAATCCTCGCGCAAGACAAGTACTCCCGTGTCGCGGCCGAAACGCTGTGCAACACCGGTCTCGTCGTGCTCGCCGGCGAAATCACGACCACGGCGAATATCGACTACATCCAGATCGCGCGCGACACGATCAAGCGCATCGGCTACGACAATACCGATTACGGCATCGACTACCGCGGCTGCGCGGTGCTCGTCGCGTACGACAAGCAGTCGCCGGACATCGCGCAAGGCGTCGACCGCGCGCACGACAACAACCTCGATCAGGGCGCGGGCGATCAGGGCCTGATGTTCGGCTACGCGTGCGACGAAACGCCCGAGCTGATGCCGCTGCCGATCCACCTGTCGCACCGGCTCGTCGAGCGCCAGGCGAACCTGCGCCGCGACGGCCGCCTGCCGTGGCTGCGCCCGGACGCGAAGTCACAGGTGACGGTGCGCTACGTCGACGGCAAGCCGCACTCGATCGACACCGTCGTGCTGTCGACGCAGCACGCGCCGGAGATCGATCTGCCCGCGCTGCGCGAAGCGGTGATCGAAGAGGTCATCAAGCCGACGCTGCCCGCCGACCTGATCAAGGGCGACATCAAGTTCCTCGTGAACCCGACCGGCCGCTTCGTGATCGGCGGCCCGCAAGGCGATTGCGGGCTGACCGGCCGCAAGATCATCGTCGACACCTACGGCGGCGCGGCGCCGCACGGCGGCGGCGCGTTCTCGGGCAAGGATCCGTCGAAGGTCGACCGCTCGGCCGCCTACGCGGGCCGCTACGTCGCGAAGAACATCGTCGCCGCGGGCCTCGCGTCGCGCGCGCTGATTCAGGTGTCGTACGCGATCGGCGTGGCCGAGCCGACCTCGGTGATGGTCAACACGTTCGGCACGGGCCGCGTGTCCGACGAGACGATCACGAAGCTCGTGCGCGAGCACTTCGACCTGCGTCCGAAGGGCATCATCCAGATGCTCGACCTGCTGCGCCCGATCTACGAGAAGACCGCCGCTTACGGCCACTTCGGCCGCGAAGAACCGGAGTTCTCGTGGGAAGCCGCCGACAAGGCGCTCGCGCTCGCCGAAGCGGCGGGCGTCGAGCCGGCCGTGCAAGTGGCCTGACGCACGCGCGTGCTCGAGCGCAAACATGCTCGAGCGCAAACAAAACCCCGGCTTCGGCCGGGGTTTTTTCATTTCAGTGGTGCGTCGGATGCGGCTCGCATGGCGCATCGGCGGCGAACGGTGGCTTGCATGGCGGCGCGGCCTCCGCGCAGCAATTTGCCGCGCGGGCGGTACGGCCGCGCCTAGCGCGCGGCGAACACGAACCAGCCGGTGCTTGTCGCGAGGCGGCGCGGCCGGTTGATGCGACGCGGCGCGACGCTTGCGCGATGCAGCGACGGCGCGCGCAGCCGCAGCGCGGGCTTTTGCAGCAGCGAGCGCAGCGCCGTGCGGCGCGCCGCAGCATGGGCGCTCATCAGCGACAGGAACGCATGCAGCCATGCGCGCAGGCCATCGAGCCGCGGCTGGTGCTGACGCGCGCGCTCGGCTAGCACGCTCGAGCGCGCGCTGTGGTGGCGCAACGCGCGCACGATCCGGTGCGGCGCCGACGGCGCGCTCTTCGGGGTGCGGTGAAGACGGGAAGTCAGACGGAAAGGCATGACGAAAGTAATTCGCTCGTAGTGCGGCCCCTTTCGAGGCGCGAATGTCAAAACGGCCGTTGTGCGGCAAGGGTCGAACCCATCGTACCGAAAGCCTCGGTGCGCCGCTGCCCGCGAAAACTAGCAGGTGTGTCCAGACTACAGGCGCTTCGTGACGCCAGGAAGTCGCGCTAACCCTCGTGCGCCGGGCGCGCCGCGTCGAGACAGCCGAAGTTAGTGGCGGGTGCGTGCCCGACAGTTCCTTTGCGTTACATCAAATTCGCGGCGACGATCACGCGCCGTTTTTCACTTCGCGGCATGGTGGCGAGCATGTCGCGCACGTCCGTTTTACAATCGTTCATCGATAACAATGACGCCGACCACCCCATGTCTTCCTTGCACCCGGAGTTGATTCACACGCAGGTCCAGACGCTGCGCGAGCGCGGCTTCGTCGTCGCACCGGGGCTCGTCGCACCCGAGCGGTGCGCGCAACTGAAGACGATCGCCGAGCGGCAGTTGCGCGAGGCGGCGCAGCCGCTCGAATTCGAGGCCGACCTGCGCTATCCGGGCGCGCCCGAATCGCGGCACGCGCCGGGCGGCCATACGGTGCGGCGGCTGCTCGATGCATACGCGCGCGATGCGGCGTTCGCCGAGCGCGCGACCGCGCCCGAGATCGGCGCGTGGATGCGTGCGTACTTTGACGAAACGCCGGTGCTCTCGCGCGCGCATCACAACTGCGTGATGACGAAGCATCCGGCATACGGCAGCCTGACCGGCTGGCATCGCGACGTGCGCTATTGGTCGTTCGAGCGCCCGGATCTCGTATCCGTGTGGCTCGCGCTCGGGCCGGAGACGGACGACAACGGCGCGCTATGGCTCGTGCCGGGCTCGCATGGCGCGGAATTCGGGCCGGAGCGTTTCGACGAAGCGAAGTTCTTTCGCGGCGACGTGCCGGCAAACCGTCGGTTGATCGAGCAGGCGGTGTGCCCGGCGCTCGCGGCGGGCGATGTCGTGTTCTTCCACTGCAATACGCTGCATTCGGCGGGGCAGAACCGCAGCGATCAGGTGAAGTTCTCGCTCGTGTTCACCTATCACGGCGACAGCAATCGGCCGGTGCCCGGCTCGCGCTCGGCGTCGAAACCGGAGGTGCGGTTCTAGCTGGGCGCGCATCGCGCGCGGGGCGCTGCGATACATCGCGGCACGCGCGCCGTGTCGTGCTTCGTCGTGCTTCATGGTGCTTCACTTTGTGCGCGTGATGTGTTGCGCTGCGCTGCGTTGTGTTTCGTTGGTTTCGTTGCGCGCAGCTTCGCGCGCGAGGCGTGTCAGGCGGCGATGCGCTTCGGCGGCAGTCGCGATGGCGGCCGCGACTGCCGCCGGAGGAAACGGGCGGCCCACACGCGGCCGCCCGTTTCGTTTCGGCATCGGGCCGGCGCGTGCGTCAGCGCTTGCCGCTCGGCATCGACAGCCCGATCAGCCCGACGAGCGTCGCGACGACGCCGCCCGCGATCAGCATGATCGTCTTCGTCGAAGGCGAGCCGGTGAAGAAGCGCGCGACGCCGTCGTTGATCGAATGGAACGACTGGCCGCCGAAATACAGCAGCACGACGCCGCCGACGATGAGCGCAACGGAAATCGCTCGAGTCATGAAGATCCTCGCTGAAACGGATGATGAAGACGCCGCAGTGTAGGGGAGCGCCGCGGCGGCGTCCATCGCGGCGCGGCGTTGCTGCACGATTCGCGACGGTTGGCTAACATGGCCCGCTGGGGTACGTCCGGCCGGAAGGATCCGGCCTCGTTCAACGTCTCGACGGGAATTCAGATGGCCTACGAAGCAGCTTCAGAACGCTATGCGGACATGCAGTATCGCGTGAGCGGCAAATCCGGGCTCAAATTGCCGGCGCTTTCGCTCGGCTTGTGGCACAACTTCGGCGACACGACGCCGATCTCGACGCAGCGCGAGATCCTGCGCACCGCATTCGATCTCGGCATCACGCACTTCGATCTCGCGAACAACTACGGGCCGCCGTACGGCAGCGCCGAAACGAACTTCGGCCGGCTGCTGCGCGAGGATTTCAAGCCGTATCGCGACGAGCTGCTGATTTCGACGAAAGCCGGCTGGGACATGTGGCCCGGCCCGTACGGCAGCGGCGGCGGCTCGCGCAAGTACGTGCTCGCGAGCCTCGACCAGAGCTTGCGGCGCATGGGGCTCGACTATGTCGACATCTTCTATTCGCACCGCTTCGACGCGCACACGCCGCTCGAGGAAACCGCGAGCGCGCTCGCGAGCGCCGTGCAGCAGGGCAAGGCGCTCTACGTCGGGGTCTCGTCGTATTCGGCGGCGAGCACGCGCGAGATCGCGAAGCTGCTCGCCGAATACAAGGTGCCGCTGCTGATCCACCAGCCCGCGTACAACATGCTCAACCGCTGGATCGAGCGCGAGCTGCTCGACGCGCTCGACGAGACGGGCTCGGGCTGCATCGCGTTCACGCCGCTCGCGCAGGGGCTTCTGACCTCGAAGTATCTGAACGGCGTGCCGGCGGATGCGCGGATCAACAAGCCGGGCGGCGGATCGCTGAAGGAAGCTCACCTGAGCGCGGAGAACCTCGAGCACGTGCGCAAGCTGAACGAGATCGCGCAGCGGCGCGGCCAGAGCCTCGCGCAGATGGCGCTTGCCTGGGTGCTGCGCGATTCGCGCGTCACGTCCGCGTTGATCGGTGCGAGCCGCGCGGAGCAGGTGCGCGAGAACGTCGCGGCGCTCGCCCATCTCGCGTTCAGCGACGACGAGATCGCCGAGATCGACCGCTATGCGACCGAAGGCGGGATCAATCTGTGGGAAAAGCCGTCCACCGATCAGGCGATCTGATCGGTAGCCGTCCTGACGATGCGCGCGCTGCGGGCGCGGCGGCTAGATCAGCGCGGGCAGCCCTTCGACCAGCAGCACGGCGACCGCCACGCCGAGCATCGCGCCGAGCACGCGCAGCACGTTGTGGCGGAACTCGGTCGCGCACGGCACCGCGCCGAGGAACAGCGCGCCGGCGAGCGCCATCGGGATCAACAGGATGAAGTCGGCGATCGTGAAATAGGTCGACATGCGTGTCTCCTTTCTTCTCCGGCCGGTCGTCGTATGTGGGGTGGCCGATTGATTCGAGTATAGGTAACGGCCGGCGTTTTTTGGTTATCCGAAGCTTCGCAGCGCGACGAAAACGCGCAGATTGCGCGGTTTGGCGTGAACAATCCGACGGAACGCTTTCATTTCCTCTTTCCGATGGCTTTCCGGTGCTGCGATGCAATGAACGACGCGTCCGCGTGTTGCAGCGCGGGCGCGTCGTTCCGATTTCGCCGTCGTCGCGATCGGCCGTCAATCGCGCGCGGCGCGCCGGAACGCGAGCGCGAGGCCTGCGAGGATCGCGATCATGCCGGCGATTTCCAGCGGCGCGAGACGGTTGCCGAGCCACGCGGCGTCCATCAGCGCGGTCACGACCGGCACGAGATAGAACAGGCTCGTTACGTTGACGAGATCGCCGCGCTGCATCAGCCGGTAGAACAGCAACTGCGCGAACACGGAGATCACGATGCCGAGCCAGGCGAGCGGCAGCGCGAACGCCCAGCTCGCTTCGAACGAGATCGGCTCGAACGGGGCGATCAGCGCGCACAGTGCAAGGCCGAGCGCGTTCTGCAGCGGGAGCACGTCGATCGGCGCGGCGCGCACGCGTTTTTGCAGCAGCGCGCCCGCCGTGATCGCGAGCAGCGCGCCGAGCGCGCACGCGGTGCCCGCCGCCGGTGCCGCGCCGCCCGCGGCGCTGCGATAGACGACGAGGCTCAGGCCGGTCAGCGCGAGCGCGAGGCCGGCAAGCCGCGCGGGCGACGCGCGGCGTTCGAGCACGGTGAGCGTGAGGATCGGCTGCACGCCGAGTATGGTCGCGAGGATGCCGGGCGCGAGCCCGCGCTCGAGCGCGAGCAGATACAGAATCGAATAGCCGCCCGTGAGCAGCACGCCGGTTGCGAGCGTCGCGCGGCGCGCGCCGCGCGGCGGCAGCCAGCGGCGGCGCGCGAGCGACAGCACGAGCAGCACGAGCGATGCGAGCGCGAAGCGCGCGATCAGGAAAGCGAATGCGGACGCATGCCGCAGGCCGAGTTCGGCGAAGATCGCTCCGCTGCTCCATAGCAGCACGAAAAGCGACGTCGCCCCATGCGCGGCGAGCGCGGGTCTGACTGAAGCCATCTGAAATCCACCTGTCGATCGAATCGGGACGCTCCGCTCGCGCACGCGAACACGCCGCGCGCGCCATGCGCGCAACGGTTCGATCAGCGGCGAACGGAGAGCGAGAGCGCTTGCGCGGCGTCTAGCCGCGCGCCGCCGGAGGAGGCGGCGCGGCAGGTGGACGGTGCGCGCACGCGCGCGGCAGCCGTGCGATGGGCGGCTTCGATACGGCGCGGGCGGGCAACGAGGGTTTCATCGCGAAGGGCGCGAAAAGTGCGAACGATAATGCAGGAACGTCAAAGGTAACGCATCGATGCGCGATCCGGCAACCGCGCCGGCCGCGAAGGCGGCGGGCGATCACGCGGCGCCGCCGCGCTCGCGCGCGCGCAGCCAGGCGGCCGCGACCACGCCGAGCGCGAGCAGCGCGCCGACGAGCGCCGCGACGCCCGGCCAGCCGAGCGTGCTCCAGAAGCGTCCGCCGAGCGAGCCGACGACGCTCGAGCCAAGATAGTAAGCGAGTAGATAGAGCGCGGCCGCCTGGCCTTTGCCGTGCTGCGCGAGCCGGCCGACCCAGCCGCTCGCGACCGCGTGGCCCGCGAAGAAGCCGAACGTCACGCATGCGACGCCCGCGACGATCGCGGCAACCGGATGCAGCAGCGTCAGCGCGACGCCCCCGAGCATCACCGCGAGGCTCGCGATCAGCACGCGGCCGCGGCCGAGCGTATCGGCGAGCCGTCCCGACAGCGGGGATGCGACGACGCCCACCAGATAGACGACGAAGATCGCGCCGATCGTCGCCTGCCCCATCGAATACGGCGGCGCGAGCAGCCGATAGCCGATGTAGTTGTAGAGCGTGACGAAGCTGCCCATCAGCACGAACGCCATCGCGAACAGCACGGGCAGCTCGCGCTGGCCGCGGAGATGATGGGCGAGCGACGTGCGGTGATGCGCGAGGTTCAGGCCGCGGCGCGGCACGAAATGGCGCGACGGCGGCAGCAGCATGCGGAACGCGAGCATCGACGCGAGGCCGAGCACGCCGATCGCGCCCACCGCGATGCGCCACGAGAACAGGTCGGTGAGAATGCCGGTGATCACGCGCCCCGCCATCCCGCCGATCGCGGTGCCGCCGACATAGAGCCCCATCGCGAGTCCGAGCCCGTCCGGGTGCACTTCTTCGGCGAGATACGCCATCGCGACGGCGGGCACGCCGCCGAGCGCGAGCCCCGTGAGCGCGCGCAGGATCAGCAGTTGATGCCAGTGCGGCGCGAATGCGGCGGCGAGCGTGAGCAGCGACGAAGCGGTGAGCGAAGCCGTCATCAGCCGGTGGCGGCTCAACGCTTCGGAGACGAAGCCGGCGACGAACACGGCGGCGGCGAGCGCGGCCGTCGCGAACGACAGCGCGAGACTGCTCTGCGCGGGGCTCACGCCGAATGCCTTCGAGAATTCCGGCAACAGCGGCTGCACGTAATAGAGCAGCGAGAACGTCGCGTAACCGGCGAACAGCAGCGCGACGCTCGCGTGCCAGTAACCGCGTGAGCCGCGCTCGAGATACGGGGCGGCGCCGACGGGCGACGCGCCTTGCGCGGCATGCGCCGAGTTCGCTCGGCCGGCGGCGGCGGGCCGCGGCGCGCCGGGTGGTACAGTCACGCTGATTCTCCATGCGAGGCAAGCCTCAACGATACGCCGGTTGCCCGTTCGGCGTCGTTTCGTCAGACGACGCGTTGGCTTTTGGCCGCATTTCCGAATGCCGAATGAATCATCGGATGGCGGCCGCGCGCGTCGGGGTATGATGGAGCGACGCACCGCCTCGCAAGCGGCGCGTCGCGGCGGCGGACTCGACGCATCCGGCGAATTGGCGGCGCGTTTGTCGTCAGCTCGCGCTTTCGCGACTCCATGAACGATGAACAATGGAATGCGTGCGCTTTGTCGCGTCATGGATGCGCAATTCGGGTATTTCCGGCCGGGCAGCACGCGGCCGGCTTTGAAAGCGGGGAAACATCATGCATGTCGGTTCGATTGTCTGCACCACCCACATCGCCGTGCCGAAGGGCGCGCGCGGCATCGTCCAGCGCATTCTGGGGGACATGGCGATGGTGACCTGGTACGCGGGCGTGCCGGGCGAATCCAAGGAGCTCAATACCGAGCCGTTCTTTCTCGAGGATCTGATCGACACCGGCGAATCCGTGCTCCCCGCGGGCGCGGCGCTGCACTGAGCGCTCGTCTTTCGGCTCCGCGCGCGGCACAATGCGGAGCATGAACGACGCCACTTCCGAATCCAACGCAGCCGGCGCAAGCGCCGGCTTGCCTTTTGCAGGGCTCACGCCGGAGCGCGTGCTCGACGCACTCGACAGCGTGCTGATTCCCGCCGGTTCGCGCACCGACGGGCGCCTGCTCGCGCTCAATAGCTACGAAAACCGCGTCTATCAGGCAGGCATCGAGGACGGCGCGCCGATCGTCGCGAAATTCTATCGTCCGCAGCGCTGGTCGAACGACGCGATCCTCGAAGAGCATACGTTCGTCGCCGAGCTGGCCGCGCGCGAGATTCCGGCCGTGCCGCCGCTCGCATTCGACGGCCGCACCCTGCACGAATTCGACGGTTTTCGCTTCGCGATCTTCGAGCGGCGCGGCGGGCGCGCGCCGGAGCTCGACCGGCGCGATACGCTCGAATGGCTCGGCCGCTTCATCGGGCGCATCCACGCGGTCGGCGCGACCAAGCCGTACGCCGCGCGGCCGACGCTCGACCTCCGCACGTTCGGCTACGAGCCGCGCGATTTCCTGATGTCGCACGACTTCGTGCCGGACGACGTTCGGCCTGCTTACGAAGCGGCGGTCGCGCTCGCGCTGGAAGGCGTCGAGCGCGCGTACGAGCGCGCGGGCGACGTGCGGATGTTGCGCGCGCATGGCGACTGCCATCCGAGCAACGTGCTGTGGACCGACGCGGGCCCGCACTTCGTCGATTTCGACGACAGCCGGATGGCGCCCGCCGGGCAGGATCTGTGGCTGCTCCTGCCCGGAGACCGGCCGGGCGCGTCGCGCGCGCTCACCGATCTGCTCGCGGGCTACGAGGACTTCTGCGAATTCGATCCGCGCGAGCTGCATCTGATCGAGGCGCTGCGCACGCTGCGGCTCATCCATTACGCGGCGTGGCTCGCGCGCCGCTGGGACGATCCCGCGTTCCCCGCCGCGTTTCCGTGGTTCAACACGCATCGCTATTGGGAAGCGCGCGTGCTCGAATTGCGCGAGCAGATCGGCGCGATGCAGGAAGGGCCGTTGTGGCCCGTGTGATGCCGCGCTCGGGTGCGCAGCGAGCGCGGCGCCCGTTCGGGCGGCATCGCCCGCGCGCGCCGCGTGCATGGCCGGCGACGTGATGCGCGGCAGGGCCGCCGGCGTTCGCCGCGGCGCCGGCGCTCGCGTTCGCGTTCGCTTCGCAAAGAATGTCGGTTTTCCTAACGAGCGGGCGTGCCGCGGGCGAACGCGGCCGCCTCGCCCTCGCGCGATTCTTCTCCTTGCATTTTCCTCGCGCATGCGGCGCTTCGAGCGCGGCCACGCGCCGCGTCAACGGCTCGCCGTCAGCGATTTGCGCGGCATGTCCTTCGGCGCGCCGAATAACGGATTGTCGTTGTCCTGGCGATACGCGAGCGTCAGCTCGACGGGCCTGGCCGGCGTCGCGCACACCGATCGGTAGACGACCCCTTCGACGTGCAGCATCGACGCGCGGCCGGATGCCGCCGCGCCTTCGTCCGCGCCGCCCGCCGGCTGCCCGCCGGTTGCCCGCCGGTTGCCCGACGCCCGGCCGCGCGCGCCGTCGAGCGCCGTCGAGCGCGGCGCCCGAGCATGCGCCGGCGGCATCGAGCGCGGGCGGCCGAACGGCGCGCTGCCGCGTGCGGGCCGCGAAAAGCGCGCGGGCCCGCAAAGGAAAAGGGCCGCGCGCGGGCGGCCCTTCGCTTGCGATGCGCGCGTGAGCGCGCGTCAGAACTTCAGCATCAGCTTGAGGATCGCCGCGAAGCGCTTGCCGTACGGCGGCGCGATCATCGCGCGCGTGTTCAGGCGCGGCTGCGTGAGCACGGGCTTCATCTTCGAGAACGTGACGAAGCCGTCGTAGCCGTGGTACGCGCCCATCCCGCTCGCACCGACGCCGCCGAACGGCAGCGTGCCGCACGCGATGTGCATCAGCGTGTCGTTGACCGTCACGCCGCCCGAGATCGTGTCGCGCATCACGCGCTCGATGGTCGTGCGGTCTTCGTCGAACAGATACAGCGCGAGCGGCCGCGGCCGCGCGTTCACGTAGGCGATCGCATCGTCGAGCGTGTCGTACGGAACGATCGGCAGCAGCGGCCCGAAGATCTCTTCCTGCATCAACTGCGACGCATCGGGCGCCTGCGTGACGAGCACGGGCGGCAGGCGGCGCAGCGCGGGATCGGGCGCCGCGTCCGTGAGCGGATGGAGTTGCGCGCCCGCCTGCTGCGCTTCGCTCGCGAGCCGCTGCAGCCGTGCGAAGTGGCGCTCGGAGATGATCGACGTATAGTCCGGGTTCGTCGACAGATTCGGATAGAGCCGAGCCATCCGCGCGCGCGCGCGCGCGACGAATTCGGCTTCCTTGCCGCGCGGCACGAGCACATAGTCGGGCGCGATGCAGGTCTGGCCCGCGTTCAGCGTCTTGCCGGTGATGACGGCGTCGACCGCCGCGTCGAAGCGCGCGCGCGGCCCGACGATCACGGGCGACTTGCCGCCCAGCTCGAGCGTGACGGGCGTGAGGTGCTCGGCGGCCGCGCGCATCACGTGCCGGCCGACGTTCGTCGAGCCGGTGAAGAGCAGATGATCGAACGGCAGCCCGCTGAACGCCGCGCCGATTTGCGCATCGCCGTTGACCACCGCGACGTGATCGCGCGCGAAGGTTTTCGAGATCAGTTCCTCGAACAGCTGCGACGTGCGCGGCGTCAGTTCGGACATCTTGACGATCGCGCGATTGCCGGCGGCGAGCGCGCAGATGAGCGGGCCCGCGGCGAGCAGCACCGGGTAGTTCCACGGCACGACGATGCCGACGACGCCGAGCGGCTGCGGCATCACCTTCGCGCGCGCGGGGCGCAGCCACTTGTTCATCGTCCGGCTCTTCGGCTTGATCCAGCGCTTGCCGTGCTTGAGCGCCTCGTCGATTTCCTCTTTCGCGAGCCAGATCTCGGACATCAGCACTTCTTCCTTCGCGCGATGGCCGAAGTCCGCGTTGATCGCGGCGGCGAGCGCATCGCGGTTCTCGAGCAGCATCTTGCGCAGCGCGCGCAGGTGGTCGGCGCGCGTCGCCCACGACGGGTACGGCGCGCGCAGATAGGCGGCGCGCTGGTCGCGCAACAGCGCGTCGAGCGTGGCTAAACCGGGCAGATCGTTCTTCATGGCGTCTCCTTTGCGATACGGGTGTGGCCGGCATTCAGGCCGGGAACGCCCGCTCGACGAGCGCGGCGTGATCGATGGTGGCCGGCAGCGTGCCGAAGACGCGTCCGGTTTCGCTGCTGTCGTGGCCGAAGCGCGTGGCGACGAACGCCTGCGCGACGGCGTAGGGGCCGTCGCGCAGCAGCAGCGAGGCCTGCGCGACGAGTGCGATGCGTTGTGCGATCCGGCGCGCGCAGGCTTCGCGCGGCTCGGGTTCGAGCGACAGCAGGCGCGTCAGTTCCGCGAGCGCGCCGGCGAGCGGCGCGCTGTGCCGTGCCGCGTCGCGCCATTCGTCGAAGAGCGCGGCGGCCGCGTCGGGCTCGCGCTCGATCGCGCGCAGCACGTCGATGCACATCACGTTGCCCGAGCCTTCCCAGATCGAATTGACGGGCGCTTCGCGATAGAAGCGCGCCATCGGCCCGGTTTCGACGTAGCCGTTGCCGCCCCATACTTCCATTGCCTCGCCCGTGAATTCGAGCGTGCGCTTGCAGACCCAGAACTTCGCGGCCGACGTGACGATGCGGCGCCAGCCGCGCGCCTGCGGCGAGCGCGCGGCCGCGTCTTCCTCGAACGCGTGCGCGAGCCGCATGAAAAGCACGGTCGCCGCTTCCGATTCGAGCGCGAGATCGGCGAGCACGTTGCGCATCAGCGGCTGATCGGCGAGCAGGCGGCCGAATGCGCTGCGATGCCGCGCGTGGTGAATCGCCTGCACGAGCGCCGCGCGCATCAGCGCGGCGCTGCCGATCACGCAATCGAGCCGCGTGTAGTTCGCCATCTCGATGATCGTCGGCACGCCGCGCCCTTCGTCGCCGATCATCACGCCGTATGCGTTCAGGAATTCGACTTCGCTGCTCGCATTCGAGCGGTTGCCGAGCTTGTCCTTCAGGCGTTGCACGTGCACCGCGTTCTTGCTGCCGTCGGGCGAGAAGCGCGGCACGTAGAAGCATGAGATGCCCGCTTGCTCGGCGGTGCGCGCGAGCACGAGATGCGCGTCGCACTGCGGCGCTGAGAAGAACCATTTGTGGCCGACGAGCCGGTACGCCTGCCCGCGCCGAGCGGGTACGCGTGCGTCTCGTTGCTGCGCACGTCGGAGCCGCCCTGCTTTTCGGTCATGCCCATGCCGACCATCATCGAGCGTTTTTGCGGCAGCGGCGCATCGCGCGCGTCGTGCTCGCGTGCATAGAGCTTGTCGCGCAGCGTCGCAAAGAGGGCCGGTTCTCGTTGCAGCACCGGAATGCTCGCGAACGTCATCGTGAGCGGGCAGAGCGAGCCGGATTCGAGCTGCGCGTGCAGGAAATAGCCGGCGCAGCGCGCGGCCATCGCGCCCGGCCGCGGGTCCGAGAACGGCAGCGCGTGCAGCCCTTCGGCGCGCAACCGGGCAAGCAACTGGTGCCAGCTCGGGTGGAATTCGAGTGCGTCGATCCGCTCGCCGCGCGGGCTGTGCGTCGCGAGCTCGGGTGCGTGCCGGTTCGCGAGATCGGCGAGCGCGAGCACATCGGGCGTCGTCAGCGCGGCGCCGTCGTGCGAGAGCGCCGTTTGACGCCAGCTCGCGCCGTACCGTCGAACGGCCTCGACGAGCGCGGCATCGGTTTCAAACGCGTTGTAATCGGAAAGCGGCGGCGCCTGGTTCGTCACCCGGTGCGTCGCCGTCATCAGGTCCTGCTGCATGCCTTTGTCTCCCATTTCGCGGGGCCCGGCTTCTATTGGCCGCGTCCTCCGCGCGAGGCGAATCCAGTCATCTTAAATTTAGTTCACGCCGACGTTTAGAGGAATCGCTCTTGAGTCGGGATGTCCCGGCTCGTTTTGCGTTCCTAAAATGCGCGAACATGACAGACCTGATCCGGCCGCCTCGATGGCGGTTTCGGCCGCCATCGCGTGGAAGACAAACAGGGAGACGTGACATGCAGTACGACTACATCATCGTCGGAGGCGGCTCGGGGGGCGCGAGTCTCGCGGGGCGTCTCGCCGACGCGTGCCCGGACGCGACGATCGCGCTGATCGAGGCGGGCGGCCACACCGAACGCAATCTGCTCGTCAACATGCCGGTGGGGATCGCCGCGCTCGTGCCGTTCAAGCTCGGCACGAACTACGGCTACGAAACGGTGCCGCAGCCCGGCCTCGGCGGGCGCCGCGGCTATCAGCCCCGCGGCCGCGGGCTCGGCGGCTCGAGCGCGATCAACGCGATGATCTACACGCGCGGCCATCCGCTCGATTATGACGAATGGGAGCAGCTCGGCTGCACCGGCTGGGGCTGGCGCGACGTGCTGCCGTATTTCCGGCGCGCCGAAGGCAACGCACGCGGCGCGAACGAATGGCACGGCGCCGACGGCCCGCTCACGGTATCCGATCTGCGCTTTCGTAATCCGTTCTCCGAACGATTCATCGCGGCCGCGCACGAGGCCGGCTATCCGCTGAACGACGATTTCAACGGCGAGCATCAGGAGGGCGTGGGCTTCTACCAGGTCACGCATCGCGACGGCTCGCGCTGCAGCGTCGCGCGCGCCTACGTGTACGGCCGCACGCGGCCGAACCTGCACGTGATCGTTGACGCGACGGTGCTGCGCGTCGTGTTCGACGGCAAGCGCGCGACGGGCGTCGAGTTCGCGCGCGCCGGGCGCACCGAGCAGCTTGCCGCGCGCGCGGAAGTGATTCTGTCCGCCGGCGCGTTCAATACGCCGCAATTGCTGATGTGCTCGGGCGTCGGCCCCGCCGCGCAACTGCGCCGGCACGGCGTCGCGCTCGTGCACGATGCGCCCGACGTCGGCGAGAACCTGATCGATCACATCGATTTCATCATCAACAAGCGCGTGAATTCGTCGGAGCTCGTCGGCATCTGCATGCGCGGCATCGCGAAGATGACGCCCGCGCTGTTCAGCTATCTGTCCGGGCGTCGCGGGATGATGACGAGCAATGTCGCGGAGGCGGGCGGCTTCATCAAGAGCGAACCGGGGCTCGATCGTCCCGATCTGCAATTGCACTTCTGCACCGCGCTCGTCGACGATCACAACCGCAACATGCACTGGGGCTTCGGCTATTCGCTGCACGTGTGCGCGCTGCGGCCGAAGAGCCGCGGCAACGTCGCGCTCGCAAGCGGCGACGCGCGCGTCGCGCCGCTCATCGATCCGCGCTTCTTCAGCGACGAACGCGATCTTGACCTGCTCGTGACGGGCGCGAAGGCGATGCGCAGGATCCTCTGCGCCGCGCCGCTCGCGTCGCAGGGCGGGCGCGAGCTGTATACCGATCCGGGCGACACCGATGCGCAATTGCGCGCGGCGATCGTCGCGCATGCGGACACGATCTACCACCCGGTCGGCACGTGCCGGATGGGCACCGATGCGCGCGCGGTCGTCGATCCGCAATTGCGCGTGAAAGGGGTGGACGGGTTGCGGGTGGTCGATGCTTCAGTGATGCCGACGCTCATCGGCGGCAACACGAACGCGCCGACCGTGATGATCGCCGAGCGCGCGGCGGATTTCATCGTGGCCGCGCGCAACGGCCAGGCCGCGCCCACGCGCGAGCGAGTCGCGGCGACGCACGGCGGCTGATGCGCGCGGCCGCCGTGCGAGGCGCGCACGGCGCGAACGTCAGGCGAAGGTGTCGACCATCCCGACGGTGCGTCGCGCCGCACCGCCGGAAGATGCTGCTGCGAGCTCGTCGAGCGCGGCGTCGGCCGTCGATGCGCCGAACGCGCGTCGCGTCGCGGATCCGTCCGACGATTGCCGTTGCGGGGTCTGCTGCTGTTGCGCGGACGCGAAGCCGCCGTCGCTGACGCTCGCGCTGCCGAGCCCGAGGCCGCCCGCTTCCATCGCTTCGCGCAGTTTCGGCAGCGCGGCTTCCACCGCGTCGCGCACTTGCGCATGCTGTGAGACGAAGAGCGCATGCGCGTGGTTGTCGGCGACGCGCAGCACGACTTGCAGCGGCCCGAGATCGGGCGGATTCAGCGTGAGCTCCGCGCTCTGCTGATGCGCGTTCGACAGGAACACGACCTTCTGGCTCAGCGCGTCGGTCCAGTCCGGCGTGCCGACGGGCGGCGCGAGCGACGGCGCAGCCGAGGCCGCCGCGGCGCTCGCGTTCGCGGCGAGCGCCGCGGGCGCCGCCTGTTGCAGTGCGGCCGGCGCGCTCGACGCCGCGAGCGTCGCGCGCGCGGAATCGGCGGCGTCCTGCAGCGCGGCGAGCGCGCCCGACGCGTCGGGCTGCGCGGCGTTCGCCGCCGCGTTGGCGAGCGCGGTCGCCGGGTTCGCGCCTGACGCGTCGGTCGGCGCGGCTTGCGCGGCGGGCGCCTTCGCACCCGCGAGCAGCTTGTCGAAGGCGGCGCGGTTCGCGGCGAGCGGAGCCGAAGCGTCGCCGTTCCGGCCTGCCGGCTGCGCGCCTTGCACGGCCGCCGTGCCCGTTCGCCCCGCGCCCGTCAGCTTGCTCAACGCCGCGTTCAGCGCGTCGCCGATCGGCTGTTGCGCGCCGGCGGGCGCGGATGCGTCCGTGTCGCCAGCGGCGGCGCTCGCCGCGGACGTCGCCGGCGGATGCGCGGCGTCGCCCGCGCCCGCTTGCGCGGCTGCCGCGCCGGCGGCCGCCTGCGCGGCCTGCGCGTCGGGCCGCGCCTGCAGTTGCGCCTGCAGCGACGCGGCCGCGGCGAGCGCCGCCGCGTCCGCGGACGCCGGCTGCGCCGCGTGCTTGTCGTCGTCCTGATCGTCAGGCTTGCCGGACGCCTTTGTATCGCCCGCGCTCGCCGTCGTCCGGTCGCCCGCGCCCGA
Source organism: Burkholderia mallei ATCC 23344 (assembly GCF_000011705.1). Taxonomy (NCBI): domain Bacteria; kingdom Pseudomonadati; phylum Pseudomonadota; class Betaproteobacteria; order Burkholderiales; family Burkholderiaceae; genus Burkholderia; species Burkholderia mallei. The sequence goes on from NC_006348.1 coordinate 3,387,786, forward strand.
CGCCGGGGAGGAAGCGGCCGCGGTATCGGCCGTCGCGGCATTCGCCGCATGGCCGGCGTTGGACGCGTCGGCGTTCGCGCCCGTCTGGCGCTGTGTCTGCACGCTCTGCTTGAGCGCCTGCGCGAACGGCGCGGCGGACGATGCGTCGCCGGACGACGCGCCCGGTGCGCCGGCGGACGACTTGATCATCGTGCTCGCTGCGCCGAGCAGCATACCGATCAGGGGAAGAGGAGGCATGTCGGATCTCGTGTTCGGGTTCGAGGGCGCGCTTACTTGGCCGCGTCCGCGCGCATGCGCAGCACCTTGGCCGCGTGTTCGTCGGCGTCGCGCTGCTCGCGCTTCGCGGCGCGCTGCGCGTCCTGCCGCGCGCCGCGCGCCTGCAGGATCTCGTACGAGCCGAGCGTGCGCTTTTTCGCCTGCCATTCGGGGCGCGCCGCGTCGATGCGCGTTTGCGCGGCGGCGAGCACGCGCCGCTGCTGCTCGATCGCCGCGTCGAGCGTATCGAGGAATGCCTGGAAGTTGCGCCAGTTGCCGGCCGGCATGCCCGATTGCGCGGATTCGGCGAAGCGCACGCGGTATTCGTCGCGGTAGCGCATCAGCGCGTCGAGCTGCGCCTGCGCGTCGGTGCGCTCGCGCTGCGCGCGGCCGAGCTGCTTGGCCGCGGTGTCGAGGTCGTCCTGTGCGCGTTCGAGCAGGAGCTGGAGCGGAAACGATTGAGCCATGGCGATCAGCCTCCTTCGGATTCGAACAGCGCATCGAGCGCGGCGAGGCTCGGCGCGTACGGCGCGCATTCGCGAAAGCCCTGCTGCAGGAACGATTCGATGCGCGGGTACAGCGCGATCGCGCGGTCGAGCTGCGCATCGCGCCCCGGCGCGTACGCGCCGACCGCGATCAGGTCGCGGTTGCGCTGGTAGCGCGACAGCATCTGCTTGAACTGGCGCACGCGATCGAGGTGCGCATCGTCGATCAGCGCGGTCATCGCGCGGCTGATCGACGCTTCGATGTCGATGGCCGGATAGTGGCCGGCTTCCGCGAGCGAGCGTGACAGCACGACGTGGCCGTCGAGAATCGCGCGCGCGGAATCGGCGATCGGGTCCTGCTGGTCGTCGCCTTCGGTGAGCACCGTGTAGAACGCGGTGATCGAGCCGCCGCCCTCGGGGCCGTTGCCGGTGCGCTCGACGAGCGCCGGCAGCTTCGCGAACACCGACGGCGGATAGCCCTTCGTCGCGGGCGGCTCGCCGATCGCGAGCGCGATCTCGCGCTGCGCCATCGCATAGCGCGTGAGCGAATCCATCAGCAGCAGCACGTGCTTGCCCTGATCGCGGAAGTATTCGGCGAGCGTCGTCGCGTAGGCCGCGCCCTGCATGCGCAGCAGCGGCGACACGTCGGCGGGCGCCGCGACGACGACCGAGCGCGCGAGCCCGTCCTCGCCGAGGATCTGCTCGATGAACTCCTTCACTTCACGGCCGCGCTCGCCGATCAGACCGATCACGATCACCTCGGCGCTCGTGTAGCGCGCCATCGTGCCGAGCAGTACCGATTTGCCGACGCCCGAGCCCGCGAAGAGGCCCATCCGCTGGCCGCGGCCGACGGTCAGCAGCCCGTTGATCGCGCGCACGCCGACGTCGAGCACGTGATGGATCGGCTCGCGATCGAGCGGGTTGATCGACGGCGCGGTGAGCGGCGCGTCGACCTTCGACGCGAGCGGCCCGAGATTGTCGAGCGGGCGGCCCGACGCGTCCACGACGCGCCCGAGCATTTCCCAGCCGACGGGCAGCCGCTTCGCGCCCGCGAGCGGATCGGCGACGGGCGCGCTCTCGAGCGGCCACACGCGCGCGCCGGGCAGCACGCCCGCGACCGCGGTGGTCGGCATCAGGAAGAGGCGCTCGCCCGCGAAGCCGACGACCTCGGCCTGCGCATACGGCAGCGCGCTGCCCGCGGGCAGCTCGATCGTGCATTCGGCGCCGACCGACAGGCGCAGCCCGATCGCTTCGAGCACGAGGCCCGCCGCGCGGGTGAGGCGTCCGCACGGGCGCAGCGGCAGCGCGCGCGCGTTGCGCTCGCGGATGCCGTCCAGATGTGCGCGCCAATGCGCGAGATGCGGGTTCGCGAGCGTCGCGCGCGAGCTCGGCGCGCCCATCGCGAGCGGGCGCGGGGGCGCGTGATGATGGGCGCCGAAGCCGTCGCCGTGCGCGGCCGCGTCTTCGTGCTCGGGGCCGCGCGATGCGAGCGCGAGCTCGCGTTCGAGCGCGTCGAGTTCGTCGCGGCCGAGCGCGCCGCCGCAGACGTCGCTCACCATGCGCTCACCTTGCCGAGCGCGGCCGCGACCCGCTCCCAGCGGGTCGTGAGCGTCGCGTCGATTTCGCCCGTCGACGCGTGCGCACGGCAGCCGCCGCGCTCGATGCTCGTATCGGTGCGCACGCTCCAGCCGAGCGTGTCGAGCTCGTCCTTCAGATACGCCTCGACGACGGGCAAGTCCGCGGGATTCACGATCAGATGCGGCGCGCCGGCGAGCGCGGGCTCCGCGGCCAGCACTTCGCGCGCGGCCGCGATCAGCGCGGCCGGATCGTGCTGCACGTGCTGGCGCACGACCTGCTGCGCGATCTCGAGCGCGAGCGTCGCGATGTCGTCGGCGAGATCGCGCTCGACGCCCGCGAGCGCGTCGCGAAACGAAGCGGCGAGCGCGGCGAGCTGCGCGGCGTGCGTGTGCGCTTCGGCCCGGCCTTCGTCGAAGCCCTTCGCGCGTCCCTGCTCGTAACCGGCCTGATAGCCGAGCGCCTGGCCTTCGACGTGGCCGGCGGCGAGCCCTTCCGCGTGCGCGGCGTCGCGCACGCGCTGCAGTTCGGCGGCGAGCGCGGCCGCCGCCGCGCCGCCGTCATCGGGCGGCGGCGGCGGCGGGGGATCGAACGAAGCCATCTCCCACCGCTGGTATGCGGTGACGGGCTTGTCCGACGCGCTCGCGCGATCAGACATAAGCGTCTTCCGCCTTGCCGCCGATCACGATCTGGCCGCTCTCGGCGAGATTGCGCACGACCTGCAGGATCTTGCGCTGCTGCGTCTCGACTTCGGACACGCGCACCGGGCCGCGCGCGTCGAGATCCTCGGCGAGCAGCTCGGCCGCGCGCTGCGACATGTTCGACAGGAACTTCTGGCGCAGCGCGGGCGGCGCGCCCTTGAGCGCGATGATCAGCGCCTCCGATTCGACTTCCTTGAGCAGCAGCTGGATCGCGCGGTCCTCGAGATCGAGCAGGTTCTCGAACACGAACATCTGATCGATGATCTTCTGCGCGAGGTCGGGATCGTATTGCTTGACGTTCTCGATCACCGCCTCCTCGTGCACGCTCGTCATGAAGTTCAGGATCTCGGCCGCGGTGCGGATGCCGCCCATCGGCGCGCGCTTGAGGTTGTCGCTGCCGGACAAGAGGCCCGTCAGCACGTCGTCGAGCTCGCGCAGCGCGGTCGGCTGGATGCCGTCGAGCGTCGCGATCCGCAGCAGCACGTCGTTGCGCAGCCGCTCGGTGAAGCACGACGCGATCTCGGACGCCTGATCGCGGTCGAGGTGCACGAGAATCGTCGCGATGATCTGCGGATGCTCGTTCTTGATGAGCTCGGCCACGGCCGCCGAGTCCATCCACTTGAGCCCTTCGATGCCGCTCGTGTCGCTGCCTTGCAGGATGCGGTCGATCAGCACGCCCGCCTTGTCCTCGCCGAGCGCCTTCGTCAGCACCGTGCGGATGTACTCGCTCGAATCGAGCGACAGCGCGGTGTGCTTCTCCGCTTCCTGCACGAAATCGTTGAGCACGTCCTCGACCTGCTCGCGCGTGACGTTCTTCAGCGCGGCCATTGCCGCGCCGATCTTCTGCACTTCGCGCGGCGCGAGGAATTTGAATACCTGCGCGGCCTCTTCCTCGCCGATCGACATCAGCAGGAGCGCGCTCTTGTTCAAGCCTTCAGCGTTCATCGGACACCCAGTTCTTCACGACGGTTGCGACGATCTTCGGATCCTGGCGCGCGATCGTGCGCGCGTAGTCGAGATTGCGTTCGTAGCGGTTCCTCTCGTTTTCGAAGGCGAGGAGCGCCGGATGCTCTTCGTCCTCCTCGGCAAGCTGCTTCTTGTCGGGGCTCGGCAGGCCGTCGAGCGCGAGCATGTCGTCCGGGCCGTCGAGCGCCGGCACGGCGGCCGCCGCGGGCTCCGCGGGCGGCGGGAACGCGCGGCGCAGCGCCGGGCGCACGAACATGAAGTACAGCGCGGCGGCCGCCGCGGCGACGCCCAGCCATTTCGCGATGTCCTTGCCGAGTTCGATCATGTCCGGCTGGCGCCACCACGGCAGGTTCGCGAACGGATCGGCCGCGGCCGAGAACGCGCTGTTGACGACGTTGACCGAATCGCCGCGCTTCTCGTCGTAGCCCATCGCGTCTTTCACGAGCTGCTGGACCTGCGCGAGCTTGTCCGCGGCGAGCGGCTGCATCGTCACGCGGCCCTTCGCGTCGGTGCTCGGCTGATAGTTGACGACCACCGCGACCGACAGCCGCTTGATCGTGCCCATCGATTGCTCGACGTGCCGCACGGTCTTGTCGAGCTCGTAGTTCGTCGTCGAATCCTTGCGGTCGCTGACGGGCGTCGCGGCCGGGCCGGCCGGCTGGCCGTTGCTCGCGACGATCGGCGCGGACGCGGGCTGCGGCGGCGTGTTCGACAGCGCGCCCGGCACGCCCGACGCGCCGCTTTGCGCGAGCTCGGTCGAACTGCTCGTCTGCTGGCTGCGGATCGCGCTCTGCTGCGGCGTGCCGTTCGGGCCGTAGCTCTCCGAGGTCTGCTCGATCTTCGAGAAGTCGACGTCGGCGCTCACCTGCGAGCGCGCGTTGCCGGCGCCGAAGATCGGCGCGAGGATCGCGTCGATGCGCTTTTGCGTGTTGCGCTCGATCTGCTGCACGTACTTGAGCTGGCTCGCGTCGAGGCCGGTGGCGGACGCGGTCTGCGTGAGCAGGTTGCCGTCCTGGTCGACGATCGTCACGTTCTTCGCGGGCATGTCGGGCACGCTCGACGACACCATGCGCGTGACGGCGAGCACCTGCCCTTCGTCGAGCACGCGGCCCGGGTACAGATCGACGAGCACCGACGCCGACGGCGCCTCGCGATCGCGCACGAATACCGAAGGCTTCGGAATCGCCAGATACACGCGCGCGGCGCGCACCGCGTTGCTCGATTCGACGGTGCGCTGCAGCTCGCCCTCGAGCGCGCGCTGGTAGTTGACCTGCTCGGCGAACTGGCTGATGCCGAATTTCTGGTTGTCCATCAGCTCGAAGCCGACCGAGCCGCCCTTGGGCAGCCCCATCGCGGCGAGCTTCAGGCGCGTCTCGTGCACCTGGTTCGCGGGCACGAGGATCGCGCCGCCCGCGTCGGCGAACTTATAGGGAACGTTTGCCTGCTGGAGCGCGGCGATGATCGCGCCGCCGTCGCGGTCGGACAGGTTGCTGTACAGCACGCGGTAGTCGGGCGCGCGGCTCCAGAGCACGAGCGCGACGATCGCGGCGATGGCGAGCGCCGCGCCGATCAGGAACGGCAGCCGCGGGTTCGTCTTCATTCGCGAGAGGCCCGGGATGCGTTCGGCGAAGCCGCCCAGGCCGAAATCCGCGCCGCCCGCCGCCGCGCCCGGCAGCGCGCCCGCCGCGGCCGCGGCTTGCGGCGATGCGCCCGCAAGGCTCGAACGGGCGTCGGGGTTGATCAGCGAGTTGGCCTGCGAGTCCATGCGTCGAGTATCTCCACTGCGGGCTGAATGCCGGCTCGGCAGAGCAGGCGGACATTGACACGGTGCGATTATCCGCAGCGCGGTCAAGCCCGATCGGGCGAATAGAGCGGGGTTTCGGCCGTACTTCCGCGGCTGCCGCCGCGGCGCGGCTGCTATGCTTTTTCGCAATCCGGCTTCTGCAACGCTCGCGGGACGCCGGGGTTCCCCCCGCCGGGCCCGCGCGGCCCGGCTTCTTTTGCGGAGATCACATGGTTGCCCCCGTCAACGGCATCGCTTCGGCGCTGCAACAGATGCAGGCGATGGCCGCGCAGGCCGCGGGCGGCGCGAGCCCCGCGACGTCGCTCGCCGGCTCCGGCGCGGCGAGCGCCGGTTCGTTCGCGAGCGCGATGAAGGCATCGCTCGACAAGATCAGCGGCGATCAGCAAAAGGCGCTCGGCGAGGCGCATGCGTTCGAGATCGGCGCGCAGAACGTGTCGCTCAACGACGTGATGGTCGACATGCAGAAAGCCAACATCGGCTTCCAGTTCGGGCTCCAGGTGCGCAACAAGTTAGTGAGCGCCTACAACGAGATCATGCAGATGTCCGTCTGACGGCGCCGGGCCGGCGCCGCTTCATTTCGCTAAAGCTTTCGGGCTTCCTTACCGATAACGTCGGTACAAGCTCGCGCCGTGCCGCGCACGGTGCGATGTATCGATTCGAATGCACCAAAGAGGAGGAACGCCATGTTTACCCCAGGCCACGCGGGAGCCAGTGCCTATGCGCGCGTTGGCGTCGAAACCGGGGTGATGGGCGCGTCTCCCCACCGGCTCATCGCGATGCTGTACCAGGGCGCGCGCCAGGCGATCGCGCATGCGCGGCTGCATCTGCAGCAGGGCAACGTCGCCGCGCGCGGCGAGGCGATCGGCAAGGCGATCCGCATCGTCGAGAGCGGTCTTCAGCAGGCGCTGAATCTCGAAGTGGGCGGCGATATCGCTTCGCGCCTCGATTCGCTCTATACCTATATGTGTCGGCGTCTGCTGCAGGCGAACGTCGACGCGAGCGAGCCGATGCTGATCGAGGTCGACGGCCTGCTCGCGACGCTCGAGGATGCATGGACGGGCATTGCCCCGGAAGTGGCCAGGATGAACGCCCAGGCGGTGACGGAACAGGCTCGATGAACCGGAAGGACGAATACTTTGCCCGCTACGAAGCGATCGCCGCAGTGTCCGGGCGGATGCTCGTCGCGGCCCGCGATGCGGCATGGCACGCGATGGGCGGGCTGCAGGAGGAGTATCTGCGGCTTGTCGACGGGCTGAAGGAGGCCGAGCAGGGGGTCCTGCTCGACGACGCCGAGCGCACCCGCAAGTTCGAGCTGATCCGCCGCATCCTCGCTGACGATGCCGCGATCCGCGATCTCGCGAGCCCGGAGGTCGCGCGGCTGTCCGCGTTCTTCCACGCGGGCCGCTCGACGCTCAAGGATCTGTACCGGGCGCGCGGCTAAAGAACAGGGCGCGCCGCCGCCTTCGGGCGCGCCGGCTCGCGCGGACGAACGGCGCGCGTTCGTCGCCGCGGATGGCCCGGAATTCATTCGGCGCGCGTCAGGATTCACGATGACCGGTATCGACACCGCTGCCGCCGCCATCCTGGCGAGCCGCATCGACAGCTTTCTCGACGCGATCCAGCCCGCCGCGGGCGGCGCGGCGGCGCCGCAGGTGGGCACCTCCGGCGCGCCGCCCGCCTCCGCGGCGCCTCGGCCTGCCGCGAGCGGGCCGCCGCCCGCCTCCGCGCAGACCGCGCTCTCCGAGGTCGGACTCACGCTTGACGCGATTTCCCGCTACGGCGGCGCGGCGCCGCCGGCCGTCGTCGGCGCCGCGCCGTTGTTGCCCGCGGCGCCCACCGCCGTTGCCGTTGCCGCGCAGGCGGCGTCGCTCGATCCGCTGCTCGCGACGCCGGACGCTCGCGCCGGCAATCCGGCTGCCGCGACGGCGCCGGGCGCGCAAGCCGCGCAGGCGGCCCCGCAAGCGGCGTTGCCCGCGTCGCCCGCCGCCGCGCTGAGCCTCGCGCTCGTGCAGGCCGTCGCGCAGAGCGGCCTCTTCTACGAATCCCATCTCGCCCAATGGCTCGCCGGCCAGCGCACGACGGCCGAGCTCGCGCGCGAGCCGCAGGCGCGGCTGGCAAGCGGCGCCGAGCCGGACGCTCAGGCCGGCGCGCAACCTGGCCAGATGGGCGACGCGCTCGCCGATCTGCTCGCCGTGCGGTTGCCGCTGCCGCAGGGCGGGCGCGATGCGCCCGCGCAGGGCGCCGCGCGCCCGCCGGGGCAGCCGGGGCAGCCGGCTGGCGGCGCGGACGAAGGCGCGGCGGCATCCGGCCGCGCGCCGACGAACGCGGCGGCGCCCGCGCGCTCCGTCGATGCCTATGCGGCGCTTGCCGACGCCGACGGCAAGCCCGGCGCGCCGTCAGCGCAAACGGCGCTCGCGCGCGCCGGCATGCCGCCGACGGGCGCCGACACGCCGGCGTCGATCGCGGCTTCGCTGCATGCGGCGACGCTGCCGATCGTGCGCCAGCAGCTCGATCTGCTCGCGACCGACCAGTTTCGCTGGATCGGCGAAGCGTGGCCGGGCGCGCGGCTCGACTGGACGATCGAGCCGGACGAGCAGCACGGCCGCGAGCGGCCCGCGCCCGACGCGGATTTCCCGGATGCGCGCGGCTGGCGCACGCGGCTGACGCTCGCGCTGCCGTCGCTCGGCACGATCGACGCGGAACTCGTGCTGAACGGCGAGCAGCTCGCCGCGCGGCTGCGCGCGAGCGAAGCGGGCGCGGCGCGGCTCGCGCCGCACGGCGAGGCGCTGCGCGCGCGGCTGCAGGCGCGCGGGCTGCAGGTGAGCGGCCTGTCGATCCGCGCGATCGACGGCGTGCCGGACAGCTTCGACGCGGCGGCCGCGCGGGCGGCGGCATCCGCGTATGCGCGTGCGGCGGCGGGCGGCGAAGCAGCGGCGAAGGACGGGTTCGGAGGCGCAGCCGGCGCGACGGGTGGGGCGGGCGGAGCGGGCGTCGAGCATCGCGCATCGTCGTCGTCGCCGGTCGAGACCGACGACGACTGGGAGTTCGCGCAATGAGCGGGCCGCGGTGCTCGCGTACGACGCGAAGGGCGGCGACACCGCGCCGCGCGTCGTCGCGAAGGGCTACGGGCTCGTCGCCGAGCGGATCATCGAGCGCGCGCGTGATGCGGGGCTGTACGTGCACACCGCGCCCGAGATGGTGTCGCTGCTGATGCAGGTCGATCTCGACGCGCGGATTCCGCCGCAGCTGTATCAGGCGGTCGCGGAGCTGCTCGCTTGGCTGTACGCGCTGGAACGCGACGCGGGCGACGGCGGCGGTGCGCAGCCGGCCTTTCCGCCATTGCCGAAGCGGTGAGCGCCTGATGCCCGACGCCGGCCACCGGCCGCCGGGATCACGCTGGCGGGGCTATCGCGCGGGCGCATGACGGGCGTTTCGGGCGCGGCGATCCCGCGTCCGGCGACATTGAGTCCGCCGCCATTTTGTGTAATGATATCCATTCTCATTTAATTGTTGCGGGCGGCGTGCGACTCGGTTGCGCGCCGCCCGATGTTTTGTGCGAATGGAAGCCGAAGCGTGAACGCGCCCGAATCGATCGAAAAACACTCCGGCGTCGTGGTGCCGTATCCGGGCTCGCCGCGAAAGCTCGACGCCTTCGAGTTGGCCGAACGCCGCCGCCGCTCGCGGCGCGCGACGTTCATCAAATGGCTGCGCAAGGTGCACGGCTGGGTTGGCCTCTGGGGCGCGGCGCTCGGCCTGCTGTTCGGCGTGACGGGGGTGTTGCTCAATCACCGCGCGCCGCCGCTGAAGATCTCGTCCGGCGAGCCGCAGGTGAGCCAGCTTCAGCTCGCGCTGCCGTCGCCCGCGCCCGCGACGCCCCACGCGATGGCCGCGTGGATCCGGCGCGAGCTCGCGTTCGACGGCCGGCTCGGCCGCGTCCGCAAGGAGCCCGCGCAGCCCGTGGCGTGGGGCGGGCGGCGCGTCGAGCAGCCCGAGCACTGGCAGTTCGGCCTGTTCGGCCCGCGCAGCAACGTGCAGGTCGAATACTGGAAGGGCAACGGCTACGTGTCGGTGAAGCGCACCGACAACGCGTTCCTCACGGCGCTCAACAACCTGCATCGCGGCGTCGGCATGAACCTGTTCTGGGTGCTGCTGATGGACACGATCGCCGGATCGATGGTGCTGCTGTCGCTGACGGGCGTGCTGCTCTGGACCGAACTCAACAAGCGGCGCACGGTGGGCGTCGTGCTCGTCGCGGGTTCGGTGGCCGCGGCGCTCGCGGCCGGGCTGACCTGAGTCGGCCGCCTTCGGCTCCAGCCCCGGCCGCCGGCCGGCCGAGGCGGCGCGCCGGACGCCGCTTGCGCCGCTTGCCGCCGCGCTGAATCCGGCCGGCTACATCCCGCAAGCGACGCCGCTGTTCGCCTCGATTTCCCGCGCGGCCTTCGCACCTTCCACCTGCAGGATCGTTGGCAGCGATACGCCGTTCTTCGCCGCCGTCACCTCGGCGAGGATCGACACCGCGATCTCGGGCGGCGTGCGGCTGCCGATGTAGAGGCCCGCCGGCCCGCGCAGGCGCGCGAGCTCCGCGGCGCTCAGGTCGAATTCGCGCAGCCGCTCGCGCCGCGCCTGGCTGTTGCGCCGCGAGCCGAGCGCGCCGACGTAGAACGCCGGCGTTTTCAGCGCCTCCATCAGGGCGAGATCGTCGAGCTTCGGATCGTGCGTCAACGCGATCACCGCCGAGCGGCGGTCGAGACGCATGTCGAGCACGGTGTCGTCGGGCATCGTGCGCACGATGCGCGTGCCCGGCACGTCCCACGCATCCGTATACGCCTCGCGCGGGTCGCAGACCGTCACCTGATAGTCGAGCCCCGCCGCGATCTGGCACAGGTAGCGCGACAGTTGCCCCGCGCCGATCACGAGCATCCGGTAGCGCGGCCCGTGGATCGTCACGAGGCGCGCGCCGTCGAAATGCAGCCCGTCGGTCGCGCTCGCGAGCGTTGCTTCGCCCGTCGCGAGCGCGAGCGTGCGCGTGACGAGCCGGCCGTGCTCGAGCGCGTCGCACAGCGCGGCGATACCGCTTGCCGGCGTGAGCGGCTCGAGCACGAGCTCGATCGTGCCGCCGCACGGCAGGCCGAAGCGATGCGCTTCTTCGGCCGTCACGCCGTACTTGACCGCTTCGGGCCGCGTCCAGTGCGCGATGCCCGATGCCTGCACGCGCGCGATCAGATCGTCCTCGATGCAGCCGCCCGACACCGAGCCGACGACGAGCCCGTCGTCGCGCACCGCGAGCATCGCTCCCTCGGGGCGCGGCGACGACCCCCAGGTTCGCACGACCGTCACGAGCAGCGCGCGGCGGCCTTCGTCGAGCCAGCGCGCGCTCGTTCGCAGCACTTCGAGATCCACGCTTTCCATGATTTTTCCCCGCAGCTTTCCGGCCGGCGGGGGAGCCGACCGCTCGATGGCGCGATTATGGCGTGTTCGATGAAAGCGTGCAGGCGCGCCCGGCCGCGCAAAAAAACTCGCTGAAGCCGGGAGCGTGGCGTGGCAAGCGCGGCGCGCGTTCGCGAGCGATGCGGCCCGCGCACGGCGCGCACCGCGAGAGATCGCGCGTCAGTGCTGCTGCGCGCCGTGCGCGAGCTTCGAGCGGCTGCGCGAGTACGCGAAGTACACGAACAGGCCGATCACGAGCCACGTCAGGAACGCGATCCACGTGACCGGCTGCAGGTTCAGCATCAGGAACAGGCACGCGGCCACCGCGAGGATCGGCACGAGCGGCACGCCCGGGCAGCGGAACGCGCGCGGCAGATCCGGGTGCGTGCGGCGCAGCACGAGCACCGCGATCGACACCATCGAGAACGCGGCGAGCGTGCCGATGTTGATCAGCTCGGCGAGCACGTTCAGCGGAATCAGCGCGGCGATCAGGCCGAAGAACAGGCCGACGAGCCAGGTCGTCAGGAACGGCGTCGCGAAGCGCGGGTGCACGCGCGAGAGCGCGGCGGGCAGCAGGCCGTCGCGCGACATCGCGAAGATGATCCGGGTCTGGCCGTAGCTCATCACGAGGATCACGGTCAACATGCCGATGACGGCGCCGAGATCGATGAAGCCCGCCACCCACTTCTCGCCCGCCACCTGCAGCGCGTACGAGATCGGATGCGAGACGTTCGCGTACTGGGCCCACGGCACGATGCCCGTCGCGATCGCCGCGACCGCGACATACAGGAACGCGCACACGCCGAGCGAGGCGATGATGCCCACCGGCAGATCGCGCTTCGGGTTCTTCACCTCCTCGGCGGCCGACGACACCGCGTCGAAGCCGATGAACGCGAAGAACATCACGGCCGCCGCGCCGAACACGCCGTTCCAGCCGTGCGGCATGAACGGCTTCCAGTTCACGGGCGTCACGTGGAAGACGCCGACCGCGATCACGAGCAGCACGACGGCGACCTTGATGAACACCATGATGTTGTTCACGCGCGTCGATTCGCGGATGCCGATCGACAGCAGTGTCGTGATGACGAGCATCACGACGAACGCGGGCAGGTTGAAATACGTGACGACGCCCGGCAGCGCGCCCGGCGCGGCGGTGAGCGCCGTCGGCAGCGACACGCCGAAGCCCTGCAGCAGCGATTGCAGGTAGCCGGACCAGCCGACCGACACCGCGGACGCGGCGAGCCCGTACTCGAGCATCAGGTCCCAGCCGATGATCCATGCGACGAGCTCGCCGAGAGTCGCGTACGAATACGTGTAGATCGAGCCGGCGACGGGGATCGTCGACGCGAATTCGGCGTACGACAGCGCGGCGAGGCCGCACGCGATCGCCGCGATCACGAACGACAGCATCAGCGCCGGCCCGGCCTGCACGGCGCCCGTGCCGCTCAGCACGAAGATGCCGGTGCCGATGATCGCGCCGATGCCGAGAAAGGTGAGGTCGACCGCGCCGAGCGCCTTCTTGAGGCCGGCCGCTTGCGCGCCGGCGATCATGCGGTCGACGTTTTTCTTGCGGAAGAGAGACATTGCGTGGGATTACCGGACGGCGCGGGGCGCGCGCCGGACAAGTGGAAAACCCGCCATTTTAGCGGATATGGCGGGCATGCCCGCGCCGGACGATGCGCGATCGCGACGTGGGGCGCAAAAAAATCGATCAATGAAAACAATTGCTTGCATCAATCGCCCGGGGCGGCGCGACGTGGCGCCGCGGCGGGCGCGCGCTCCGCATTCGCGGCGGCCGAAGCGGGGAAGCGGCCGGGCCGCGGCGCTACGCGCCGATCGCCGGGTTCATGTCGACGAGGCGGTTGCTCATCACATAGAACGTGAGTTCCGCGTTGTTCGACAGCTTCATCTTCTCGAGCAGGCGCGTCCGGTAGACGCTGACCGTCTTCACCGACAGCGACAGCGCGTGCGCGATGTCGGTGAGCCGCTTGCCCGACGCGATCATGCAGAGCGTCTGGTACTCGCGGTCGGACAGCTTCTCGTGCGGCAGCGGCTCGTTCTCGAACGACACGTACTCGGCGAGCGCCTCGGCCATCGCCGGGCTCACATACTTGCGGCCCGCGGCGACCTGGCTGATCGCCGACACCATCTGCGCGGCGTTCACGGTCTTCGACAGGTAGCCCGCCGCGCCCGCCTTCAGCGCGCGCACCGCGAACTGATCCTCACGGTACATCGAGAACATCAGCACCGGCGTGCTCGGCAGCCTGCGCTTCAGGCGCTTGAGCACCTCGATGCCGTTCATGTCGGGCAGCGAGATGTCGAGCAGGATCACGTCGAACTCGCTTTTCTCGGCGATCACGAGCGCATCGCCGCCGCACTCGGCTTCCTTGACTTCGCGCGCGATGCCGCGGTCGATCAGCAGTTGGCGGATGCCCTGGCGGACGATCGCGTGATCGTCGACGAGCAGGATCTGCAAGCTCATCTCGCCTCCTTGCGCACCTTGCGCGCGGCGGCGGGCGTGCGCGCGGCGATGAGCGCGTGCCACGCGAAGCGCGCGCGCATGCTGCCGAGCCCGTAGCCGCCGCGGCGGCGTGCGGCCGCGGCGCCCACGCCCACGCCCACGCCGTCGTCGGTGACGACGAGGCTCAGGTGCGTGTCGTCGACGTCGATGCGCACGTCGGCGGCCGATGCGTGCGCATGTTTGGCAACGTTTGCGAGCGCTTCCTGCGCGACCCGGAAAACGGCGAGCGCGCCGTCGGCGGACAACTGCGTGACGCGCGCGTCGGCCGCGCAGACGAAGCTCGTGCGCAGGCCGGTGCGCGCGCCGTGCGCGCCGATCCACGCGGCGAGCGTGCCGACGAGCCCCGCCTCGAGCGCGGGCGTGCGCAGCCCGTCGATCAGGCGGCGGTTCGCGGCCGTGGCGGCGTCGAGCGCCTGCTGCGCGAGCGCGAGCGCACGCCGGGCGGCGTCGGGCGCGTCGTCGGGCAGCCACGTTTCGACGTTCGCGAGCGCGAAGCGCGCGGCGGTGAGATCGGCGCCGAGGCCGTCGTGAAGCTCGCCCGCGAGATGGCGGCGCGCGGATTCGTCGGCGGCGACGAGCTCGGCGGACAGCTGCGCGAGGCGCAGCGGGAAACGAAAGGAATGCCGACCTCGGGCGCGAGGCCGCTCGACGACGAAGCGGGGGCGCTTGCAATCGACGGCGCAACAGACGGCGTATCCATGACTCTCCCTTTCTGTTCAGAAAGCTGTTCAGACACTTGCTGAAACGATTGCCGATCCACGCCGACGGCAGAATTTGCCGGCGGGATGTCAGCCACGTACTGCGGAAACACTATTTACATCTTGTAACATTTGGTCCGGCACTGTAACAGCCGGTGGGACCGTTTTCACAGCGGCGCATGATATCGCAGAATTATAGGAAAAGTCATAGTGGGCGGACATTTAAAGGCGATTGTCACACGTCGGGATGTTCCCGATGTAGGACAAACACCGGCAGACAAATGCCGCAAACCAACGGGAAGTTGTAACTATTCTGAGATACAAATATGAAGTTTTGTAACCATGTTGCCAAGATTTGGCATAAAAAAACCGGAGCGCGAGGCTCCGGTCAGATTGCTGACAAACCCTCGCCAAGTGGGGGATTTTTGTTTTTTAATGGCGTGATGCTGAAGACGCCCATGCCCACGCAGCACGAACTCGAGATGGTGACGCTCGAGGAACTCGTGCCGAAGGACCACCTGCTGCGCCAGATCGATGCGGCGGTGGATTTCGAGTTCATCCGCGCGAAGGTGGCGCATCTGTATTGCGCGGACAACGGGCGGCCGGCGCTCGATCCCGTGGTGATGTTCAAGCTGTTGTTCATCGGCTACCTGTTCGGGGTGCGCAGCGAGCGGCAACTGATGCGTGAGGTCCAGGTCAACGTCGCCTATCGCTGGTTCGCCCGGTTCCGGCTGACCGACAAGGTGCCGGATGCGTCAACGTTCTCGCAGAATCGCCGCCGACGCTTCACGGACACGACGGTGTATCAGGAGATCTTCGACGAGATCGTGCGGCAGGCGATCAAGCGCGGGCTGGTCGACGGTCGGGTGCTGTACACGGACAGCACGCACCTGAAGGCGAACGCGAACAAAGGCAAGTTCGATGTGGTGAAGCTGGAGCAGACGCCGGCCGCCTACACGGAGGCATTGAACGCGGCAGTGGATGCGGACCGGGCCGCGCATGGCAGGAAGCCGCTGGATCGCGACGACGATGAGCCGCCGTCTAGCAAGGACACCAAGCTCAGCCGGACCGATCCGGACAGCGGCTACATGGTGCGGGACGACAAGCCGAAGGGGTTCTTCTATCTGGACCACCGCACGGTGGATGCCAAGCACGCGATCATCACCGATACGCATGTGACGCCGGCCTCGGTGCATGACAGCCAGCCGTATCTGGATCGGCTGGATCGCCAGCGCGAGCGCTTTGAGTTCAAGGTCGAGGCGGTGGGGCTGGATGCGGGCTACTTCACGCCGGCGGTGTGCCAGGGGCTGGAGGAGCGAGGGATTGCCGGGGTGATGGGCTATCGCACGCCGAACCACAAGCCGGGCATGTTCTACAAACGGCAGTTCAAGTACGACGCGTATCGCAACGAATACGTGTGCCCGCAGGGGCAGGCCCTGCCGTACAGCACGACCAATCGGCTCGGCTATCGGGAATACAAATCCAATGCGCAGATCTGCGGGCGCTGCCCGGTACGATCGCAGTGCACGAACAGTGCGATCGCGGTGAAGGTGGTAACGCGCCACGTGTGGGAGCGCGCCAAGGAGCGGGTGGACGCGCGGCGCTTGACCGAATGGGGCCAACGCATTTACGCGCGGCGCAAGCAGACGGTGGAGCGCAGCTTCGCCGATGCCAAGCAGCTGCATGGGCACCGTTATGCCCGTATGCGTGGGCTACGCAAGGTGGCCGAGCAGTGCTTGCTGGCCGCGGCGGCACAGAACATCAAGAAGATTGCGATGCTGCTGGCGCGGAAGCGGAAAAAGGGGCCAGCGGGTCCCGATTGGCGCTTCGTGCGCATGCTGCTGCGTCTGGTGAGCGGTTTGCGCTGCAGCTTCGACTACCCGCTCGCGGCGAACCCGCAATCCTGATCCCAGAAAGACAAAACCCCACGCTCACAAAAACGTGGGGTTCGTCAGCAGTCTGACCGGAGCGCGAGGCTCCGGTTTTTGATGTCGGTTAAGAAACGGGGATCAGTCGACGAACGCGCGCTCGATCACGTAGTGGCCGGGAGCGCTGTTCTTGCCTTCGACGAGGCCCGCCTTCTTCAGCAGCTCGGTCGTGTCCTTCAGCATCGCGGTGCTGCCGCAGAGCATCACGCGGTCGCGCTCCGGCGAGAACGGCGGCACGTCCAGATCCGTGAAGAGCTTGCCGGACGCGATCAGATCGGTGATCCGGCCTTCGTTCTCGAACTCCTCGCGCGTGACGGTCGGGTAGTAGACGAGCTTCTCGCGGATCACGTCGCCGAGGTATTCGTGGCCCGGCAGGTCGTGCTTGATGTAGTCCATGTACGCGAGCTCGCCCTTCAGGCGGCACGTGTGGGTGAGGACCACCTTCTCGAAGCGCTCGTAAATGTCCGGGTCGCGAATGATCGACATGAACGGCGCGAGGCCCGTGCCCGTCGACAGCAGCCACAGCGTCTTGCCCGGCAGCAGGTTGTCGGCGACGAGCGTGCCCGTCGGCTTCTTGCCGATCAGGACCGGATCGCCGACCTTCAGGTGCTGCAGCCGCGACGTGAGCGGCCCGTTCTGCACCTTGATGCTGAAGAATTCGAGATGTTCTTCGTAGTTCGGGCTCACGATGCTGTAGGCGCGCGTGAGCGGCTTGCCGTCGACTTCCAGGCCGACCATCGTGAACTCGCCGTTGTTGAAGCGCAGGGCTTGGTCGCGGGTGCAGGTGAAGCTGAACAGCGTGTCGGTCCAGTGATGGACGGACAGGACGGTAGCGGTGTCGAATTTGCTCATGGATTCGGAAACAGACGCGTATAACGGGCCCCAAAACGGGCCCAAACCGAGGGCGTCGGCCCGATCACGGATCGGCCGGCAGGCGCGTCGGACACGCGCCTTCTCGATCAGACGATTGAGGAACTTGCTATTTTACCCTGCTTGAGGCACGCGCGGGCTCGGCCCCCGAGCGGCGCGCGGATTTGGCGCAACGAATTGCCGCCCGGCGGCCGTTACCGGTCGGCCGCGAGCTTCGCGCCGAGGCCGACGAGCGCCGCGCCGCACAGCGCGTCGAGCGGGCGCCGCACGCGCCGGTAGCCGCGCTGCGCGCGCGGATTCGCGAACAGGTACGCGACGCCGCAATACCAGCCGCCCGACATCGCGCCGATCGTCAGCAGCGTCGCGCCGCTGAACCACAGCGGCACGTGCGCGGGCATCATCGCCGCGAACACGCTCGTCCAGAACACGCACGATTTCGGGTTCGTCAGGCACGTGAAGAGGCCCGTGCGGTACGCGCGCAGGTAATCGCGCGTCGCGGGCGGGCTCGGGAGGGCGCCCGCGTCGTCCGCGAGGCCGGCCGCCGGCGCGGGGTCGCGCTGCGCGCTCGCGCGCAGCAGCTTGATGCCGAAATACGCGAGATAAACCGCGCCGCCGATCCGGATCGCCTCGTACAGCCAGGCGAGCTGATGCAGCACGGCCGCGACGCCGAGCATCGCGAGCGTCGCCCACGTGAGCGACGCGGTGCCGACGCCGAGCGCCGACACGGCGCCGAGGCCGCGACGGCCCGACAGCGACAGCTGCGAGATCATGAAGATGTTCGGGCCCGGCGTGACGAGCGCGACGAGGTAGACGGCGGCGATTTGCAGCAGGATCGGCAGCAGGTTCATGGTGGCGCGGGGTCGACGCAGGAGCAAGCCAAGCCGTTAATGTAGCGCGCCGCGCGCCGCCGTGCTCACGCCGGGTCGAGCCGCAGCCGCGCGACGTACGGCAGATGGTCGGACAGCCACGCGGTCTCGTCGCCGGGCGCGCGCCATTCGAGCGGCGTCATGCCGCGCACGAACATCTTGTCGAGCGCGAGCGCGGGCGAGAACGCCGGGAACGTGCGGCCCGACTCGCCGAGCAGCGTCGCCACTTCCGACAGGCCGATCTCGCCGAACAGCGGGATCGAATCGTTGCGCCAGTCGTTGAAGTCGCCCGCGAGCACGAGCGGCCCCGTGCGCGCGTTGCGCTCGATCCAGTGCGCGATCCAGTGCATTTGCCGCAGCCGCGCGGCGCGCGTGAGCGCGAGATGCGCGCACAGCAGCGTCACGGGCGCGCCGCCGGCGAGCGTCGCGCGCGCGACGAGCAGGCCGCGGCGCTCGAAGCGGTGCGCGGAGATGTCCCAGCGGCCGCCGAGATCGAGCGGATGCGGCGACAGGATCGCGTTGCCGTGCCGCCAGGACGGCTTGAACACGTTCGGCCCGAGCGCGATCTGCCAGTCGAGCGCGCGCGCGATCTCGGTCGCCTGGCAATGCCAGATGTCGTCGACGGGCTCCGCCATCGGCGCGCCGAAGCCCGCCGCGAGCACCGGCCGCGGCATGCGCCGCGCCATCGCTTCCTGCAGGAAATAGACGTCCGCGTGGGTCGACGCCACCCAACTGCGCATCGCTTCCCACGCGGTGAAGCCGAGCGGCGAGCGCCCCTTGTGCAGATTCCAGCTGACCGCGGTGATTTCGTCGGCGACGGGCAGCGGCTCGGCGAGCGGCGCGGTTTGGGGAACGTGCATGGCCGCTCAGTCCTCGACGACGCGTGCGCGCACGCGGTAGACGAGTTGCGGGTTGCGCTCGGCGAGCGTCCAGTCGGTCCATTGCGCGGCGCGCGCGTTCAGGCCCGGATGGCTTGCGACGATCCGCCGCGGCAGCGCAAACGTGCATGGCGCGCCGGCGGGCGGCGTCGCGCCTTCGTCGGCGAGCGTTTCCTGCGCGTCGATCGCGAGCGCGACCGCGCCGTCTTCGACGTACAGCGGCGCGACGGTGATCGTGCGCGACAGGCCGGAGCCGGGAGCATCGGCCGCCGACGCGGCCGCGGATGTCGCGGCGCAGCCCGCCGCCGGCGCGACGGGGAAGCTGTGCGTGTCCGAGCGGGCCTGGCCGACGGTGGTCTTCTGCTCGAACGCATCGATCGTCTGGCCGTCGCGTACTACCTGGATCTCCCAATCGACCACGGGCTGCGGCGCGCCTTGCGCATGCGCGGCGCCGGCAAGCGCGCCCGCGAAGCAGGCTTCAAGCACGAATTTTCCGGCGCGGGCGGGCCGGGAGGCGGGACTGGCGAACATCTTGCGCTTAAACGGAATCATCGAACTTCGGACCGCGCGGGTTTGTGCTCGGTTCAACTTTCGCACGCGGCGCCGTTATCGGGAACATCGACGACATGTGCGCGACGCGCGGATTTTTCAAGCGTCGGGCGGCGCGGCAAACGGGCGCGGCGACGGCGCGGGCGGCCGATGCGGCGGCGCCGCGCACGGCGGCGGACCGCGAATGGCGGCGCGAAGCGCACGACGTGAACTCATGATCATACGCGCGGCGCGTGTCGCGTGCAGCATCGCGCGCATGTTAGCAGCAGACCCCGGCGGCTGCTTGCTTGCACGCGATTTCGGGCTCGCTACACTGAAGTCGACGGGGTCTGATGGGTGGGCGGTAGCAAGGCGAGGTGTGCGATGACGACGGCGATGGTGAAACAGGAACTGGCGGTGGCTTCGTTCAGCACGGTCTACGATATCGAGCGAATCGAGACGGCGCTGAACGATCTGAACGAAGGCGCGAGCGATGCATTGCGCGCGACCTACGAGAAGATGCTGAAGACGGGCAATCTGCGCTTTTGCGTGAAGCCGACGCGCATGCCCGCGTTCGATTCGCTCGCGCAGGCGTTGCCGAACTTCGCCGAGCCGCTCGACGACGTGCGCAAGCAGGTGGCGCTGTGCCTCGAGACCGACGATCGCCTCGAATTGATGCCGATCCTGCTGCTCGGCGAGCCGGGCATCGGCAAGACGCATTTCGCGAAGGCGCTCGCGAAGATGCTCGGGACCGCTTACCACTACGTGCCGATGAGCTCGCTCACGGCGGGCTGGGTGCTCTCGGGCGCGTCGTCGCAGTGGAAGAACGCGAAGCCGGGCAAGGTGTTCGACGCGCTCGTCAACGGCTGCTATTCGAACCCGGTGATCGCGATCGACGAGATCGACAAGGCGGGCAGCGACGCGCAGTACGATCCGCTCGGCGCGCTGTATGCGCTTCTCGAGCACGACACCGCGAGCGCGTTCGTCGACGAATTCGCCGAGGTGCCGATCGACGCGGGCAACGTGATCTGGATCGCGACCGCGAACGACGCGAGCGCGATTCCCGAGCCGATCATGAACCGGATGAACGTGTACGAGATCGAGCCGCCCGATGCGTCGGGCGCGCGCCGCATCGCGCAGACGATCTACGGCGAGATCCGCAACGCGCACGCGTGGGGGCAGCGCTTTCCCGCCGCGCTCGGCGACGACGCGCTCGACGTACTCGCCGCGATGCCGCCGCGCACGATGCGCCGCGTGCTGCTGCATGCGTTCGGCGCGGCGCGGCTCGACGGGCGGGACGCGGTCGCGCCGCGCGACATCCGCACCGACGAGAGCGCGGGGCGGCGCCGTCCGATCGGCTTTTGACGGGCGGCGCGCGCGTGCGCTTCGCGCGACGTACAATCGAAGGTCCTGCCTTCGAAGCGTGAGCGAAGCGAATGACGATCGAGCGGATTGACTGTGTGGTGATCGGCGCCGGCGTTGTCGGCCTGGCGATCGCGCGCGAGCTGGCCACGCGCGGACGCGAGACGCTGATCCTGGAGGCGGCCGACGCGATCGGCACGGGCATGAGTTCGCGCAACAGCGAGGTGATCCATGCGGGGCTCTACTACCCGCGCGGGTCGCTGAAGGCTTCGCTGTGCTTGCACGGGCGAGACCTGCTGTACGACTTCTGCGAGACGCACGGCGTGCCGCACCGGCGCTGCGGCAAGCTCGTCGTCGCGACCTCGCCCGCGCAGGCGAAGCAGTTGAAGGCGATCGCCGCGCGCGCGGAGGAAAACGGCGTGCTCGATTTGCTGACGCTGTCGCGCGACGAGGTGCAGGCGCTCGAGCCTGAGCTCGAATGCCTCGAGGCGCTGTTCTCGCCGAGCACGGGCATCATCGACAGCCATCAGCTGATGCTCGCGCTGCTCGGCGACGCCGAGCGCGACGGCGCATCGTGCGCGCTGCGCTCGCCCGTCGAATCGATCGACGCGGCTGGCGGCCGCTTCGTCGTGCGCACGGGCGGCGAAGCGCCGGCCGCGATCGCGGCCGCGTGCGTGATCAACAGCGCGGGGCTCGACGCGCAGGCGCTCGCCAAGCGCATCCGCGGGCTCGATTCGCGCTGGGTGCCGCCGCTCTATCTCGCGCGCGGCAATTACTTCAGCCTGTCCGGCCGCGCGCCGTTCGCGCATCTCGTCTATCCGGTGCCGGACCGCGCCGGGCTGGGCGTGCACCTGACGCTCGATCTCGCCGGCGACGCCCGCTTCGGGCCCGACGTCGAATGGATCGACGCGCTGCGTTACGACGTCGACCCGCGCCGTGCCGAATCTTTCTACACGTCGATCCGCGCGTATTGGCCGGGATTGCCCGAAGGCTCGCTGCAGCCGGCTTACGCGGGCATTCGTGCGAAAGTCTCCGGTCCCGGCGAGCCCGCCGCCGATTTCGTGATCCAGGGCACGGCGCAGCACGGCGTGCGCGGGCTCGTGAACCTGTTCGGCATCGAGTCGCCCGGGCTCACCGCGGCGCTCGCGATCGCGCAGCGCGTCGGCGACATGGCGGCGCGCACGCGGCATACGTAGCGTGTGTGACGATTTCTTGTTTTCGGTTGGCTTATCTTCGGAATTACTCGCGACACATCGGGGCGCATGAGCGGTATGCTTGTGCGCTGCTGCCGCTAGAGCAGCGATAACCCACAATGTTGGAGCGAATGCCCATGAAAACGTCCCGCCGGAGTTTCCTGATCACGAGCGTCGGCGCCGTGTCGGCGCTCGCGCTCACGCGCGAAGCGTTCTCCGCCGATTTGCCGATGCTGTCCGAAACCGATCCGACCGCCGTTGCGCTCGGCTACAAGGCCGACGCCACCAAGGTCGACAAGGCGAAGTTCCCGAAATACGCGGCAGGCGAAGCCTGTGCGGGCTGCATGCTGTATCAGGGCAAGAAGGGCTCGGCGTCGGGCCCGTGCGGCGCGTTCCCCGGCAAGCAGGTGGCGGCGAAGGGCTGGTGCAACGCGTTCACGAAGATGGCGTGACGCGGGCCTGACGCGGCGCGCGTCGTCCCGCCGCACTGCATCGAAGCGGAAAAATACCCGCCGTCGTTCGGACGGCGGGTATTTTTTTATTGCTTGAAATCGATTCCCCCGCTTTCTACACTCGCTCAACAACGCCCGGCGCGGCGTTCGCTTTTTTTCGGCGACGCTATTCACGCACGGTGCGCGCCATGCGGCGACATCACGAAAGCACGACGACAGCGAGGGGCGAGGATGGCATCCATTGCGGCTTCGACGAAAACGGCGGGGCAGGTGTTGAACCGGCGCGCGGTGGTGGCGGCCGTGATCGGCAACGCGCTCGAATGGTACGACTTCACCGTCTTCAGCTTCATGACGGTCGTGATCGCCCAGTTGTTCTTTCCGACCAGCAGCGAATATTCGTCGCTGCTCCTCACCACCGCGACGTTCGGCGTCGCGTTCTTCATGCGGCCGATCGGCGGCATCGTGCTTGGCCTCTACGCGGATCGCGCGGGGCGCAAGGCGGCGCTGTCGCTCGTGATCCTGCTGATGACGTTCGGCATCTTCCTGATCGCGGTCGCGCCGCCCTATGCGGCGATCGGCATCGGCGGGCCGCTTCTCATCGTGCTCGGCCGCCTGCTGCAGGGCTTCTCCGCAGGCGGCGAATTCGGCAGCGCGACCGCGCTGCTGATCGAGGCGGCGCCGCTGTCGCGGCGCGGCTACTACGGCAGCTGGCAGATGGCGAGCCAGGCGGCGGCGCTGCTGTTCGGCTCGCTCGTCGGGGCGGCCGTCACGCGCGGCCTGTCGACCGAGGCGCTGCACGCGTGGGGCTGGCGCGTGCCGTTCCTGATCGGGCTCGTGATCGGGCCCGTCGGTTTCTACGTGCGCCGCCATCTCGTCGATTCGGAAGCGTTCCTGCAGGCGCGCGAGCGCGGCGAGCACGTGACGCTCGGCGAAGTGTTCGCGCGGCACGGGCGTGCGGTGGTGTGCGGGCTCGGCGCGGTGATCGCGCTCACCGTCACCGTCTACGTGCTGATCAGCTATCTGCCGACGTTCGCCGTCAAGCAACTGAAGCTGCCTTACGCGCAATCGTTCTATGCGGTGATCATCGGCAACCTGTTGCTGACCGCGCTGTCGCCCGTCGCGGGCGCGTGGTCCGACCGCATCGGGCGCAAGGGGTTGTCGCTGTGGGCGCTCGGGCTCACGCTCGTGATGATCTATCCGCTCTTCGCCTGGCTCGACGCGTCGCCGAGCATCGCGCGGCTGATCGCGGTGCAGGCGATGCTCTCGGTGACGCTCGCCGGCTACTATGGGCCGTTCGGCGCGATGATCGCCGAGCTTTTTCCGGCGAACGTGCGCTCGACGGGGCTGTCGCTCGCGTATAACGTCGCGGTGATGGTGTTCGGCGGCTTCGGCCAGTTCATCGTCACGTGGCTCATCAAGACGACGGGCACGCCGCTTGCGCCGACTTATTACGTGATGGCCGGGCTCGCGCTGTCGCTCGTCGCGCTCGCGTTCGTGCCGACAGAGCGCGATGCGCTCGATTGACCGATCTCGGCCGCAGGCCTCGCCGAGGGGCCGCACCGCCTCGCCGTGCGCGTGGCTCGCCGTCCGAGCGTCTCGCTGCCGATGTCCGATGCCGGACGCCCGATGTCCGATGCCGACGCGTGCCCCATCGCACGCGGCAACACGTCACGCAATCCGCAACAGTGGCGGCCCGAATCCGTTCGATCTCCGCAGACCTTTACGAAAACGCGAAGATATCAGGGATAACGCTGATCTCGGCGCGTCATCGCGCGCGTTTCGTCCGTCAAAGCCGTGTATTTCCACGTCATTGACGATTGCGAATGCATGACGGATGGTTTTTTCTCCAGCTTGTTCCTCTTACGAAAGCTCAAGTAATATCCGCCTACGCCGGCCTAGGCCGGCCTTGAACCGGAGACCTGGAGGAAACATGGAACATAACCGTCTGTTGCGCGCACTGCGTGCTACCGCCATCGCGGGCGTTGCAGCGGCATCGTTCGGCATCGCGGGTTCTGCATTCGCACAGATCCTGAACAAAACGCTCGTCTACTGCTCAGAAGGCAGCCCGGCGGGCTTCGATTCCGCGCAATTCACGACGAGCGTCGATTTCACCGCGTCGACGTTCCCGATCTACAACCGCCTCGTCGAATTCGAGCGCGGCGGCACGAAGGTCGAGCCCGGCCTCGCCGAGAAGTGGGACATCTCGGCCGACGGCAAGGTCTACACGTTCCATCTGCGCCACGGCGTCAAGTTCCATACGACCGATTTCTTCAAGCCCACGCGCGAATTCAACGCGGACGACGTCGCGTTCACGTTCGAGCGGATGCTCGATCCGAATCAGGCGTTTCGCAAGGCGTACCCGGTGTCGTTCCCGTACTTCACCGACATGGGCCTCGACAAGCTGATCGTGAAGATCGAGAAGCTCGATCCGTACACGATCCGCTTCACGCTGAAGGAGCCGAACGCGCCGTTCATCCAGAACCTCGCGATGGAATTCGCGTCGATCCTCTCGGCCGAATACGCGGACCAACTGATGAAGGCGGGCAAGGCGGCCGACATCAACCAGAAGCCGATCGGCACGGGCCCGTTCATCTTCCGCAGCTACACGAAGGACGCGACGATCCGCTTCGACGGCAATCCTGATTATTGGAAGAAGGGCGCGGTGAAGATCTCGAAGCTGATCTTCTCGATCACGCCCGACCCGGGCGTGCGCGTGCAGAAGATCAAGCGCAACGAGTGCCAGGTGATGAGCTATCCGCGGCCCGCGGACATCGCGACGCTGAAGGCCGATTCGAACGTCGACATGCCGTCGCTGCCGGGCTTCAACCTCGGCTACCTCGCGTACAACGTGCAGCACAAGCCCGTCGACAAGCTCGAAGTGCGCCAGGCGCTCGACATGGCGATCAACAAGAAGGCGATTCTCGAATCCGTCTATCAGGGCGCGGGCCAGGCGGCGAGCGCGCCGATGCCGCCGACCCAATGGTCGTACGACAAGAACCTGAAGGCCGCCGCCTACGATCCGGCGAAGGCGAAGGCGCTGCTCGCGAAGGCGGGCTACCCGAACGGCTTCCCGATCACGCTGTGGGCGATGCCCGTGCAGCGCCCGTACAACCCGAACGCGAAGCTGATGGCCGAGATGATCCAGGCCGATTGGGCGAAGATCGGCGTGCAGGCGAAGATCGTCACGTACGAGTGGGGCGAGTACATCAAGCGCGCGCATGCGGGCGAGCACGATACGATGCTGATCGGCTGGAACGGCGACAACGGCGATCCCGACAACTGGCTCGGCACGCTGCTCGGCTGCGAGGCGGTCAAGGGCAACAACTTCTCCGAGTGGTGCTACAAGCCGTTCGACGAGCTGATCCAGAAGGGCCGCGTGACGACGTCGCAGGACGGCCGCACGAAGATCTACATGCAGGCGCAGCAGATCTTCGCGCAGCAACTGCCGTTCTCGCCGATCGCGAACTCGACCGTCTATCAGCCGGTGCGCAAGAACATCGTCGACATGCGGATCGAGCCGCTCGGCTATGCGCGCTTCGACGGCGTCAGCGTGAAATAAGCACGTCGGTGCGCCGTTAGCCCGACTGCACGATAATCACCCGGCGACGGGGGGCCATGAGCTCCTCGTCGCCGGTCGCACATTTCCCACAAGAAAATATCGAGAAGCGTCATGTTCCGATTCGTCTTGCGCCGCGTGGGCATGGTGATCCCGACCTTCATCGGCATCACGGTGCTCGCGTTCGCGCTGATCCACCTGATACCGGGCGACCCCATCGAAGTGATGATGGGCGAGCGCGGCGTCGATCCGACGATGCACGCGCAAGCGCTGCACCGCCTCGGGCTCGACGAGCCGCTTCCCATGCAGTATCTGCACTACGTCGGCCGCGCGCTGCACGGCGACCTGGGCACGTCGATCATCACCAACACGAGCGTGATGGGCGAGTTCCTCGCGCGCTTTCCGGCGACGGTCGAGCTGTCGCTCTGCGCGCTCGCGTTCGCGTTCGCGCTCGCGCTCGGGCTGCCGGCCGGCGTGTTCGCCGCGCTCAGGCGCGGCACGATCGCCGATCACGGCGTGATGGGCACGGCGCTCACCGGCTATTCGATGCCGATCTTCTGGTGGGGGCTCATCCTCATCATGGTGTTCTCGGCGACGCTCGGCTGGACGCCCGTGTCGGGCCGCATCGCGGTGGAATACGAGATTCCTCATACGACGGGCTTCATGCTGATCGACACGCTGCTCTCCGGCGAGGAGGGCGCGTTCGCGTCGGCGGTGAGCCACCTGATCCTGCCCGCGATCGTGCTCGGCACGATCCCGCTCGCGGTGATCGCGCGGATGACGCGTTCGTCGATGCTCGAAGTGCTGCGCGAGGATTACATCCGCACCGCGCGCGCGAAGGGGCTGTCGCCCGCGCGCATCGTCGTCGTGCATGCGCTGCGCAATGCGCTGATTCCGGTCGTCACGGTGATCGGCCTGCAGGTCGGCACGCTGCTCGCGGGCGCCGTGCTCACCGAGACACTGTTCTCGTGGCCGGGTGTCGGCAAGTGGCTGATCGACGCGATCGGCCGCCGCGACTATCCGGTCGTGCAAGGCGGCATCCTGATGATCGCGACGCTCGTGATCGTCGTGAACCTGGTCGTCGATCTGCTGTACGGCGTGCTGAATCCGCGCATTCGCCATACGAGGTAATCGAACATGCATCCCCACACTCGTATCCATTCGCTGCGCCGGCGCTCGCGCGCCGCCGCGGCATTCGAGCGCGCATGCGCGGCCGCGCGGGAGGCACGATGAGCAACATGCAAAACGCCATGCCGTCGCAGGCGGCGCCCGCAAGCGGGCGCGTGCTCGCGCTGCGCGAATTCTGGGCGAATTTCTCCCGCAACCGCGGCGCGGTCGGCGCCGGCATCGTCGTGCTCGCGCTGGTGGCCGTCGCGCTCCTCGCGCCGGTGCTCGCGCCGCACAGCCCGATCGAGCAGTACCGCGACTACGTGAAGATCCCGCCCGCGTGGCTGGCGGGCGGCAACTGGCAATTCGTGCTCGGCACCGACGAAGCGGGCCGCGACATCCTCTCGCGGCTGATGTACGGCGCGCGGATGTCGTTCTGGATCGGCTTCGTCTCGGTCGTGCTCGCGCTGATTCCGGGCGTCGTGCTCGGGCTCGTCGCCGCGTTCTTCCAGAAATGGGCCGACACGCCCGTGATGCGCGTGATGGACGTGCTGCTCGCGCTGCCGTCGCTGCTGCTCGCCGTCGCGGTCGTCGCGATCATCGGCCCGGGCCTCACCAACACGATGTTCGCGATCGCGATCGTCGCGCTGCCCGCTTACGTGCGCCTCACGCGCGCGTCGGCGCTCGGCGAGCTGCAGAAGGAGTACGTGACGGCCTCGGCGTGCAGCCGCCGACGGCCGAGTGGGGCGCGATGCTCGCGTCCGCGCGCGACTACATCGACAACGCATGGTGGATCGTCACGATGCCGGGCCTGTCGATCCTGATCTCGGTGCTCGCGATCAACCTGCTCGGCGACGGGCTGCGCGACGCGCTCGATCCCAAACTCAAACGGATGGCCTGACATGAGCGATTTATTGACCATCCGCAATCTCGCGGTGAACTTCAGCGGGCTGCCCGCGGTCGACAGGATCAACCTGTCCATCGCGCGCGGCGAAGTGGTCGGCGTGGTGGGCGAGTCCGGCTCGGGCAAGAGCGTGACGATGATGGCGCTGATGAGCCTGATCGACGCGCCCGGCATCGTCACCGCCGACGAAGTCACGTTCGACGGCGTCGATCTGCTCAAGGCGAGCGCGAAGGCGCGCCGCCGCATCATCGGCAAGGACGTCGCGATGGTGTTCCAGGATGCGCTGACGAGCCTGAACCCGAGCTACACGGTCGGCTATCAGATCAAGGAGGTGCTGAAGCTGCACGAGGGCCTGCGCGGCGACGCGCTGAACAAGCGCGCGCTCGAACTGCTCGATCAGGTCGGGATTCCCGATGCGAGGAACCGCATCGGCACGTTTCCGCACCAGATGTCGGGCGGCATGAACCAGCGCGTGATGATCGCGATGGCGGTGGCGTGCAACCCGAAGCTCCTGATCGCCGACGAGCCGACGACCGCGCTCGACGTGACGATCCAGGCGCAGATCATGGATCTGCTCGTCACGCTGCAGAAGGAGCGCGGAATGGCGCTCGTGCTGATCTCGCACGATCTCGCGGTGGTCTCGGAAGTCGCGCAGCGCGTCGCGGTGATGTACGCGGGCGAGATCATCGAGACGAACCGCGTGCCGGACATCTTCGCGCATCCGCATCATCCGTACACCGAAGCGTTGCTCGCGGCGATTCCGGAGCACAATGCGGGCGCGAAGCGGCTCGCCGCGCTGCCGGGGATGGTGCCGGGCCGCGACGACCGGCCGAGCGGGTGCCTGTTCGCGCCGCGCTGCAAGTACGTCGTCGACGACTGCATGAAGGCGCGGCCTACGCTCGCCGAGCTCGCGCCGGGCACCGGCATGCGCGCGCGCTGCATCAAGCCCCTCAACCTGGAAGCGCCGCACACGCAAGGAGGCGCGCGATGAACGCAGTCCACGAAACGCGCGAATCCGCCGCGCGCAACGACGTGGTGCTGGTGGCCGACCAGCTCGCGAAGCACTACGCGGTGCGGCGCGGGATGTTCGGCCACGGCACCGTGAAGGCGCTGAACGGCGTGTCGTTCTCCCTCGCGCGCGGCAAGACGCTCGCCGTCGTCGGCGAATCCGGCTGCGGCAAGTCGACGCTCGCGCGGCAGCTCACGATGATCGAGCCGCCGAGCGCGGGGCACCTGTCGATCGATGGCCGCGACGTCGCGGGCGCGGACCGGGAGACGGTCGCCGCGCTGCGCCGCCGCGTGCAGATGGTGTTCCAGAATTCGTTCGCCTCGCTCAATCCGCGCAAGACGGTCGAGCAGACGCTTGCCGAGCCGCTCGCGATCAACACGCGGCTCACGGCCGCCGAGCGCGCGCAGCGCATCGCGCAGATCATGCGCACGGTGGGTCTGCGCCCCGAGCACGCGAAGCGCTATCCGCACATGTTCTCGGGCGGGCAACGCCAGCGCGTCGCGATCGCGCGCGCGATGATCCTCGATCCGCAGATCGTCGTCGCCGACGAGCCGGTGTCCGCGCTCGACGTGTCGATCCAGGCGCAGATCCTGAATCTCTTCATGGATCTGCAGGAGCAGTTCAAAACGAGCTACGTGTTCATCTCGCACAACCTCTCGGTCGTCGAGCACATCGCCGACGATGTGATGGTGATGTACTTCGGCAGCGTCGCGGAGCTCGGCGACAAGAAGACGATCTACGCGCGGCCGCGGCACCCGTACACGCGCGCGCTGATGTCGGCGACGCCCGCGATCTTCGAGGCGGATCGCAAGATCCAGATCAAGCTGCAGGGCGAGATGCCGTCGCCGCTCAACCCGCCGTCCGGCTGCGCGTTCCATCAGCGCTGCCCGTACGCGGTCGAGCGGTGCCGCGTCGAGGAGCCGAAGCTGCGCGACGTCGACGGCCGGCTTGTCGCCTGCCATCGCGCCGAGGAGGTGGGGGAGGCGAATGCCTGAGGCAGTGGCGGCGCGCGAAGCCGCGCGCCGCTCGCGTAACGGCGTGCGGCGCGCGGCGACGCACGCCGCACGCGCGCCCCGGCGCTGGCGCGCGCGCTCGCTCGCGAGCGCCGTGCTCGCCGGCGCGTGCGCGACGGGCGGGCTCGCATGGCCGCCCGCCGGCGCGCTGGCGGCGGGCAGCGTCGCGGCCGCGCCGCTGCCGCAGGCGCCGATTCCCGCGCCCGGCATGTCGCTGCCGGGCTTTCACGCGCCGCCGCCGTCGACGTCGAACGGCACGGTCGCGAGCGGCGCGGTACGCACGCAGCCCGCGCGGATGCCGTTCTACGTCGCGACGAAGGGCAAGGTCACGATCTACGTGCTCGGCACGCTGCACGTCGGCGACCCCGCCGACTATCCGGCGAACCAGCCGTTTCGCCGGCCGATCCTCGCGGCGCTCGCCGCGTCGCCGACGCTCGCGCTCGAACTGTCGCCGGACGACCTGCTCGAATCGCAGGACGACGTATCGAAGTACGGCGTGTGCAACTACGCGTGCCTGCCGCGGCTGTTGCCGCCGCCTCTCTGGCAAAAGCTCGCGAACCGCCTGCGCGGCAATCCGGCCGCGCTCGCCGGCATCCGCAACATGCGGCCCTGGCTCGCGTCGCTCGTCGTCGAGACGTACGATTCGCTGTCGGCCGGCTTGCAGACCGAATACGGCACCGAGGCGCAACTGCAGAACGTGTTCCTGCGCAAGAAGGGCGGCAAGGTGGTCGGGCTCGAGACGCTCGCCGAGCAGATGCGCGCGTTCACGGGGCTCACGCTCGCGCAGCAGCGGGAGATGCTCGCGCAGGACATGGTGCAGACGCCCGCGCAGAACGCGGCCGACGTGCGCGCGCTGCATCGCCTCTGGCGCATCGGCGACGCGGACGCGATCGCCGCCTGGGCGAACGCGAAGACGGAGCGGCTCGCACGCGCGCGGTCGATCGCCGATTCGATCGACAACAAGATCGTCCATGAGCGCAACCGCCGCTTCGTCGCGCGGATGACGGCGATCGCCGCGCCGAACCGGCCGCTGTTCGTCGCGATCGGCTCGTTGCACCTGGGCGGCCCGAAGGGCGTGCTCGAACTGCTTCGGCAGCAGGGCTATCGCGTCGACGCCGGGTGATCGGGCGCCCGAACGAACGGCGCCGCGTAGGGATAAACCCGGGATAAGTCCGGGATAACCCGGTATTTCGGCTGTGGCGGGCGAGCAAACGCCGTTCCGACGATTGACACTCGATGGGGCTAAATCTATGCTCCTTTCACCAAGTCGTAAAAAAGAAAATGCGCTACGGGGAACAATAAAAACAGCGCGGGGGTAGCGTTGCCGGCACGCTTTCGGCGTGCCGGCAGCGGTTGTCTGCATGCACGACGGGGCCAACATCACAACAAGCCACCATGCAGGCACGTACGCCCATTCGATGGGCGTTCCGCCGTCCGGCCGGGGCAAGCAGACGCGGGCGGCGGCGGACGCATTTTTCATCTCGAGCGCCGGGTGCGGGCGCGACGGTGCGCAGCCGTCGGCCGGCGCGCCGCGCGGATCGGCCGGCCGATCGAAGCCAAAGCGCCCGAGGGCGCTTTTTTCATGGCCGCGCGCGCTCACCGAAACATCAGAACATTCAGCAGGACGATGTTCGTCGCGAGCAGCGCGAGCGCGGTGGGAAACTGCACCTTGATCACGCCGTTCTTGTCGGGCAATTCGAGCAGCGCGGCGGGCACCATGTTGAAGTTCGCGGCCATCGGCGTCATCAGCGTGCCGCAGTAGCCGGAGAACATCCCGATCGCGACCATCACGGCCGGATCGCCATGGAACACGTCGACGAGGATCGGCACGCCGACGCCGCCCGTCATCACGGGGAACGCGGCGAAGCCGTTGCCCATCACCATCGTGAAGAGCGCCATGCCGATGCAGTACACGGCGACCGCGATGAGCCGGTAGTCGAGGTTCACGTACGCGGTGGTCACGTGGGCGACCGCCTTGCCGACGCCCGCGTCCGAGAACACCAGCCCGAGCATGCCGAGCATCTGCGGCAGCACGGCCGCCCACGACAGCGCGTCGATCAGCCGCCGCGCCTCCTGCAGCGATTGGCCGACCGAATCGCGCGTGATCCAGCACGCGAACCCGAGGGCGATCACGCAGCCGATGCCGAAACCGATCAGCGTGACGTTCTTCGGATCGACGAGCGGCGCGCCGCCGACGTGCAGATGGCTGGCCGCGAGGGTGATCGCGACCGTCACGAACGGGATCGTGAGCGCGGGCACGAACAGCCGGTTGCCGATGCGCGCGGCGCTCGCGCGGCGCGCATCGTCGGACGGCAGCTTCGGTCTCGCCGCCGTCACGCCGCCGAAACCCGCGATCAGCGCCATCACGATCACGAGCGCGCCGACGAGCTCGACGGGCAGCTTGTCGCCGACGAGGAAGACGAGCGCGTACAGCAGCCAGAAGCCGCCCGCGGTGAAGCGGCGCGGGTGCGCGCGGTCCGTGACGATCGTCGCGCCCACCGCGAGCAGCACGAGGCCGACGAGCCAGAACAGGTAACCGATCGTGAGCGTCATGCGCGGCCTCCGTTGTCGGCGGCGGCGTTCGCGCCATTCGAGGCGGCGTGCGGCGCGGCGCTCGCGCGCAGTTCGCGCTCGAGCCGGCGATCGAGCAGCCACAGCCGCGCGCCGTGGATCACGAACGCGGACACGGCGGTCGGGATGCCCCACAGCGCGACGCGCATCGGCTCGACGGCGATGCCGGCCTCCTTCAGGAACGTCACCATCAGCACGATCGCGCCGAACGCGACGAAGATATCCTCGCCGAAGAAGAGGCCGACGTTGTCGGTCGCGGCCGCGTACGCGCGCAGCCGGTGGCGGATCGCGTCGGGCAGCGGACCGAAACGGTTCTCGGTCGCGCCTTCGGCCATCGGCGCGATCAGCGGCCGCACCATCTGCGGATGGCCGCCCAGGCCCGTCAGGCCGACGGCCGCGGTCAGCTCGCGCACGAGCAGATAGAGGATCAGCAGGCGCCCCGCGGTGGCCGCCCTGATGCTCGCGATCCAGGCCTGCGCGCGTTCGCGCAGCCCGTGCCGCTCGAGCAGGCCGATCACGGCGAGCGGCAGCAGGATGATGAGCGGGATGTTGCGCGTCTTGAGGAAGCCCGCGCCGATCGCGGCGAGGATCCGCTCGGGTGGGAAGTGCGCGCTCGCGGCCGTCACGATCGCCGCGGTCGCGACGATCAGCATCGGATTGAAGCGCAGCGCGAAGCCGACGACGATCACGGCGACGCCGATCAGCGGCCATAGACTTACGGTGCCTTGCATGAACATTCTCCTGACATGGGTTGACGCGCGTCGTCTTCGGGCGGCGCGCGGCGGCTTGCGATCGGCGCGCGGCCGTCGCGCCGATGGGCCTTCGCGGCTCTGGCGGCCGCTCGGGACTGCGGGGCGCGCGCGCGTTCGTCGCGCGCGTGCGCCCGATCCGGGTGACGGCGCAGGCTGTCGCGCGGGCCCGGGTGCGCGCCGGCCTTCGCCGTGTCGGCGAATCGTTCGTGCGGCGGGCACGGCCCGCCGCGTGCAAGATGTCATCGCGTGCGCGCGGCGCGCGGGCGCGCACCGGACGGCGTTCATATGTTTCGCGGCCTTTGCGGCCTTTGCGAGTTTTCGCGACGCACGGGCGTGCGCACGCGTGCCGGCCGGATGCCGGCTCGCGTCGCGCGGCGCCGGCCGCGTGCGTCGCCGCCGCGCGCACCCGGGCGACGGGATCGCGATCAGCGGGACGCGCGCCGTTCGGGGCGATCCGCGCATCGGCGATCGCCGCCGCGCCGCCCGGCGCGGCCGGGCTGCTCGCGCGGGGCCGGGTCGCTGAGAAGACAAGCGCCGCCGGCCGCGAGCGAATCGCGCGCCT
Organism: Burkholderia mallei ATCC 23344; assembly: GCF_000011705.1. Taxonomy (NCBI): domain Bacteria; kingdom Pseudomonadati; phylum Pseudomonadota; class Betaproteobacteria; order Burkholderiales; family Burkholderiaceae; genus Burkholderia; species Burkholderia mallei. The sequence goes on from NC_006348.1 coordinate 3,421,769, forward strand.
GCCGTCCGAATTCCGCGTGAATGGCTGCCCGAACCGCTAGGCGCGCTCCCCCGCGTGCAGCGCGCCGGGCGCGTGCACGTCGATGCCGGCCGCCTCGAGCGCATCGCGGATCCGCTTCGCGAACGCGAGCGCATGCGGGCCGTCGCCGTGCAGGCAGACCGTCTGCGCGTTGAGCGGCACCCATTCGCCCGTGACCGCGCGCACGCGCTGGCCGCGGACCATCTCGAGCGTGCGCGCGAGCATCTCGTTTTCGTCGTCGACGAGCGCGCCCGGCTGGCTGCGCGGCACGAGCGAGCCGTCCGCGCGATAGCCGCGGTCGGCGAACACTTCCTCGACGGCGACGAGCCCCGCCTGTTGCGCGGCGTCGACGAACCCGCTTTTCGCGAGCCCGAACACCGCGAGCGACGGATCGAAATCGTGGATCGCCGACACCACCGCATCGGCGATCTCGGGCTCGCGCGCGGCCTGGTTGTACAGCGCGCCGTGCGGCTTCACGTGCGCGATGCGCCCGCCTTCCGCCTGAGCGATCGCAGATAGCGCGCCCAATTGATACAGCACGCCCGCGTAGATCTCGCTCGCGGGCAGATCCATTTCCTTGCGGCCGAAGTTCTCCGGATCGTGAAAACTCGGATGCGCGCCGATCGACACGCCTTTTTCCACCGCCCAGCGCACGCAGTCGCGCATCGCCTGGGCGCCGCCCGCGTGCCAGCCGCACGCGATGTTCGCCGACGTGACGAGGTCGAGAAGCGCCTCGTCGGAGCCGCAGCCTTCGCCGAGGTCGGCATTCAAATCGATTTCCATGACGTTTGTGCCCAAAGCATTCACGACCGGCCGCGCGGCGGCGTCCGATCTTCCGGAATCATGCGGCCGCCGCGCGCGGCGAGCGCGCGCTGCAGCGCTTCCTCGCGCATCTCGATCGCGATGTCGATCTGCCGCAGGTACGCGCGCTCGGCGGCGAGCGCGTCGCGCGCGGCCTTGTCCGTCACGCGGACGAAGCGGATCGGCAGGTTCAGCCGCGCCTGCGCGAGCTTCCAGAGATCGGCCCGGATCACGGCCCCGATCCGCGGATAGCCGCCTGTCGTCTGCGCGTCGTTCATCAGCACGATCGGCTGGCCGTTGCCCGGCACCTGGATCGTGCCCGGCAGCACCGCGTGCGACAGCAGGTCGGCCGATTCGGCGCGCTCGAGCTTCACGCCCGCGAGCCGGTAGCCCATCCGGTTGCTGTTCGGCGTGACGATCCATTCCTCGTCCCAGAACGCGTGCTTCGCCGCCGCCGTGAAGCTCGCGTACTGCGGGCCCGGCAGCACGCGCACGGGCATCGCCCACACGGCATGCGCGTGCTTGTGGCGGCGCGGCGCTTCGTCGACGCGCGCGAACGCGCACCACGCGGGCGCCTTCACGCCGAACTCGGGCGCATCGGGCGCGACGCACGCGGGCGCGCCCGCCGGCGGCGCGCCGGTGGGCAGCCGGTCGCCGTCGCGCAGCACGCGCCCGCCGAGGCCGCCGAAGCGCGACGCGAGATCGGTGCTGCGCGAGCCGAGCATCGGCAGCACGTCGATGCCGCCCGCGATGCACAGATAGCCGCGCATCCCGCGCTTGGCGACGGGCAGCGAGAGCGTCTGGCCGGCCGCGACGGGCACGCTCCACCACGAATAGATCGGCGCGCCGTCGAGCGTCGCGCCGAACTCGGTGCCGGTGATCGCGATGCGCGTCGCGCGCGGGAAGCGAAACGACGCGGGGCCGAGCGTGATTTCGATCGCGGCGGCGTCCGGCCGGTTGCCGACGAGGCGATTGCCGACTTCGAGCGCGAGCGAGTCCAGCGCGCCGCTTTGCGCGACGCCCAGATGGCGATAGCCGCGGCGGCCGAGATCCTGGATCGTCGACAGCGGTCCGGCGCGCAGCACTTCGATGCCGCCCGTTGCTTGGCGTGAGTTCATCCGGCATGCACTCCCGCGACGATAAAGCGTACGCGATCGCCCGGCTGCAGCAGCGTGGGCGGCGTGCGCGCGGGATCGAAGAGCGCGAGCGGCGTGCGGCCGATCAACTGCCAGCCGCCCGGCGCGGCGGCCGGATAGATGCCGGTCTGCTCGCCGCCGATGCCGACCGAGCCGGCGGGCACTTCGAGCCGGGGCGCGGCGCGCCGCGGCGTGTGCAGCGAGCCGTCCAGGCCGCCCATGTAGGTGAAGCCCGGCTGAAAGCCGAGGAAAAACACGACGTAGGTGCCCGCCGCATGGCGGCGCACGACTTCGTCGCGCGCGAGCCCCGTGTGCCGCGCGACCGCGTCGAGATCGGGGCCGAACGCGCCGCCGTACTCGACGGGGATCTCGATCTCGCGGCCGCTTTCGGCGACGCCGTCGGCGTCGCGCCACGCGGCCTTCATCAGCGGCGCGAGCGTGTCGGCGGTCGTTTCGAGCGGATCGAACACGATCGTCAGATTGTTCATGCCGGGCACCACGTCGACGACGTGCGGCCAGCCCGCCGCCGCGCTCGCGACCGCCCACACGCGGCGCTGACATTCGAGCGTCGCGGGCGGGGGCGCCTCGCACACGAGGGCGGTGTCGCCAAGCGGATAGATGCGTGGAGTGGTCATCAATGGAAAGCAAACGGCGTTGAGCCGAGTGAAGAATACATTATCAATAAAATGTCGATAACTTCTCGCCAAAAAAATCTGCCGCGGCGTCGCGCGGACGACTTTGGCGTACACTTTCGCGCACCTTCGACTCACCTCGCCGATCAGCCATGCAGCGCCATCCGACCAAGATCGTATCGTCCGAACATCTCGTTTCCGAGACAAGCGCGGAGCTCTCCGAGCTCGAATATGCGCTCATCATGGCGGGAAATGCGTTCAATCGCTGGATGGTCCGGTGCATGGCGGCGGCCGGAGCGAAGGACATGACGGCGGTCGAGGTGTCGCTGCTGCACCACGTGAGCCACCGGGACCGCAAGAAGAAGCTGGCCGACATTTGCTTCGTGCTCAACATCGAGGACACGCACGTCGCGACGTATGCACTCAAGAAGCTGGTAGCTAGAGGGTACGTAAAAAGCGAAAAGACAGGCAAGGAAGTGTTCTTTGACGCAACCGACGCGGGCCGCGCGCTGTGCCTCAGGTACCGCGACGTGCGCGAGCGCTGCCTGATCGAGACCCTGAAGGACAGCGGGCTCACGAACGAGCAGATCGGCGACGCCGCGCAACTGCTGCGCCACGCGTCGGGGCTGTACGACACCGCGGCGCGCGCGGCCGCGTCGCTGTAGCGGCGGGGGCGCGAATCGGCTCAACGGCTCAACGGCGAAACGGCGAAACGGCGCGGCGACCGGGCGACCTGACATCCGGCGACCCGGCAAGCGATCCGCCCGCCCGACAGTCTGACTGACGGCCCGACGGCCGGCCACCCGAGCCCCGGCGAGCCGGCGACCCGACTTCATTTCCCCGACGCGCGCATGACCGCGCGCGGCGACGCACCGGCCGCCGCCGCGCTGCGCGGGTCAATCGTCCGACCGATAGAGCCGCGTCTCGGTGACGATCCAGTCGAGCGGCAGATCGTGCGCTTCGCGCGGCAGCTCGCGCACGCCGCACGCGTCGTATGCGACGCCCACCGTCACGGGCGGCGTCGCGCCCGGCCATGCGGCGAGCGTGCGGTCGTAATAGCCGCCGCCGTAGCCGAGCCGGAAGCAGCCGTGATCGAAGCCGACGCACGGAATCAGCAGCAGCTCCGGCACGAGCCGCGCGCCCGCCGCGGGCTCGGCAATCCGGTGGCGGCCCTCGCGCATCGGCGCATCGGGCGTCCACGCATGGAATTCGAGCGGCGTGCGGGGCTTGCCGATCACGGGCAGCGCGGCCTGCCGGCTCGCGTCGCCGGCGAGCCACGACGCGATCGCATCGCGCGCGTCGAATTCGCCCGGCAGCGGCCAGTAGAAGCCGACCGTGCGCGGCGCGCATTGCGCGAGAATCGCGAGCACGCGCTGCGCGAGCGCGTCGTGCGCGCGCGGCGCGCGCTGCGCGTCGAGGCGGCGCCGAGCAAGCGTTTCGCGCAGCGTGCGCTTCGGATTCGGCGCCGGGGCGCGTGCTATGCTTTCGCTCACTAGAGTGCTCCGTTCACAACGATGTCAACCAGCCTTTTTCGAGTATATCGCGCGGTCGCGGCGCCCCTCGTCGCGGTCGCGCTGGCCGCCGTGACGGCCGCCTGCGCCGCGCAGACCGCCGACGAAGCGTCGTCGAACGACGATCGGGTGTTCGTCCAGCTGCGCGAGGCCGCGCGCAGGAACGATCCGGTGCGCGCCGCGCAGCTCGCCGCGCTGATCCCGAATTATCCGGCGCCGTCATATCTCGAGTACTTCCAGATCAAGCCGCAGTTGTTCGATTCGGCGGGCCATGCGCGCCTTGACGCGCCGGACGCGCCGGTGCTGTCGTTCCTGTCGCGCTACGACGGCCAGGCGATCGCCGACCGCATGCGCAACGATTACCTGCTCGTGCTCGGCGCGCGCCATGACTGGCGCGCCTTCGACGAGCAGTACAAGCGCTTCGTGCTCGACGACGACACGCAGGTCAAGTGCTATGCGCTCGAATCGCGCGCATCGCGTGGCGAGAACGTCGCGGACATGGCGCGCGAGCTGCTCGTCGAGCCGAAGTATTACGGCGACGCGTGCGTCGACCTCATCACGGCGCTCGCGACGAACAAGCAGTTCTCGAGCGACGACGTGTGGGCGCAGGTGCGCCTCGCGTACGAGCAGAACTACACGACGCTCGGCGGCAAGATTGCCGACGCGCTCGGCCCGCGCCCGGTCGGCTTCGATCAGGTGACGAGCGCGCCGCCGCTGTTCCTCGCGCGCGGCGTGGGCTCCGACGCGACGTCGCGGCAACTCGCGCTCGTCGCGATCACGCGCATGGCGCGCAACGATCCGGAAGCGGCGGCGGGGCAGCTCGCGTCGCTCGCGTCGACGCTGTCGGCGGCCGAGCAGGCGATCGGCTGGGGCGAGATCGGCTATCAGGCGACGGTCAAGCGGCTGCCGCAGGCCGCGTCGTGGTACCGGAAATCGATGGACGCGCCGCTGTCGAATCCGGCGTACGAATGGCGTGTGCGCGCGGCGCTGCTCGCCGGCGACTGGCCGATGGTGCGCCGCTCGATCGAGCAGATGCCCGAGCGGCTGCGCGACGACACGGCATGGATCTACTGGCGCGGCCGCGCGCTGAAGGAGAGCGGCGACACCCTCAAGGCGAACCAGGAGTTCGAGCGCATCGCCGGGCAGTTCAACTTCTACGGGCAGCTCGCGGGCGAGGAGCTCGGCCAGAAGACGACGATCCCGCCGCGCACGAAGGTGACGGACGCCGAGATCGACGCGATGAGCAAGGTGCCGGGCTTCGCGCTCGCGCAGCGCTTCTACGCGCTGAACCTGCGGCTCGAAGGCAACCGCGAATGGAACTGGCCGCTGCGCGGGATGACCGATCGGCAACTGCTTGCGGCGGCCGAGTACGGCAAGCGCGTCGACCTGCTCGACCGCACGGTCAACACCGCCGATCGCACGACGGCCGAGCACGATTTCTCGCTGCGCTATCCGTCGCCGTATCGCGACATCGTCGAGCGCTACGCGCGGACCAACGGGCTCGACGTCGAATGGGCGTACGGGCTGATCCGCCAGGAATCGCGCTTCATCACGAACGCGCGCTCGACGGTGGGCGCGGGCGGCCTGATGCAACTGATGCCGGCGACCGCGCAACTCGTCGCGAAGAAGCTCGGCCTCGGCACGGTCTCGCGCGCGCAGATGCACGACATCGATACGAACGTGCAGCTCGGCACCTGGTATCTGTCCGACATCTACCAGAAGTTCGACGATTCGGCCGTGCTCGCGACGGCCGGCTACAACGCCGGCCCGGGCCGGCCGGCCCAATGGCGGCAGGTGCTCACGCGCCCCGTCGAAGGCGCGATCTTCGCGGAGACGATCCCGTTCAACGAGACGCGCGAATACGTGAAGAACGTGCTGTCCAACGAGACGTACTACGCGGCGCTCTTCGAGAAGAAGCCGCAATCGCTGAAGGCTCGCCTCGGCTTCATCGCGCCGTAACGCGCGCCGCGCAACGCAGCGGCGTGCCGCGCACGCGCTGTCCGGGCGCAGCCGGCCGGCGCTTCGTATCACATTCGCCGCCCGCGCGTCGCGTGGGCGGCGCGCCTGATGGGGCACGATCATGCAGGGCCAAACCATCGCGATGCTCGGCGGCACGGGCTTCATCGGCAGCCGCCTCGTCAATGTGCTCGTCGGCGCCGGCGCGCACGTGCGTATCGGCGCGCGCCGGCGCGAGCATGCGCGGCATCTCGCGACGCTGCCCGTCGACATCGTCGAGCTGTCCGCCTTCGACGTGCGCGAGCTCGCCCGTTTCGTCGCGGGCGCGCAGGCGGCCGTCAATCTCGTCGGCGTGCTGCGCGGCGGGCACGGCAAGCCGTACGGCGAGGGCTTCGAGCGGCTGCACGTCGCGCTGCCCGCGGCGCTCGCCGCCGCATGCATCGAAGCGCGCGTGCCGCGCATGCTTCACGTGAGCGCGCTCGGCGCCGATCCGCACGCGCCGAGCATGTACCTGCGCTCGAAGGGCGACGGCGAGATCGCGCTGCGCGCGCAGGCCGCGGCGGGCGCGCTGGACGTCACGATATTCCGGCCGTCGATCGTGTTCGGCCCGGGCGACGCGTTTGTCAACACGTTCGCGCGGCTTCAGCGGATCTTTCCGGTGCTGCCGCTCGCGATGCCCGACGCGCTGATGCAGCCGGTCCACGTCGGCGACGTCGCGCAGGCGATCGCGAACGCCTGCGTGCGCGACGCGACGCGCGGCCGGACCTACGAGCTCGGCGGGCCGCGCACCTACCGGCTCGAGGAGATCGTCCGCTATGCCGGGCGGCTGATCGGCCGCCCCGCGCGGATCGTCCGGCTGCCTGACGCGCTCGCGCGGCTGCAGGCGCGCGTGTTCGAGATGCTGCCGGGCGAGCCGCTCGTCTCGCGCGACAATCTCGCTTCGCTGTCGGTGCCGAGCGTGATGACGGGGCCGATCGCGCCCGAGCTCGGCATCGCGCCCGCGAGCCTCGAGCACATCGCGCCGACCTACGTCGGCGACGCGGCGCTGCGCTCGCGTTTTTCCGACCGGCGCGCGCGCCGGTAAGCAGGCGGGCGACCGCGGGCGCCGCGGATCGGCTGGACAATCGACAACTACAGGATGAATCCCATGAAACTCGTGATCGGAGACAAGAACTACTCGTCGTGGTCGATGCGCCCGTGGGTGCTGATGAAGCACTTCGGGATTCCGTTCGACGAAGTGATGATCGGGCTGCGCCTCGACGACACGGCCGAGCGCATCCGCGCGCATTCGCCGTCGGGCAAGGTGCCGTGCCTCGTCGACGACGAAGGCGGCTCGGTCTGGGATTCGCTCGCGATCGTCGAGACGCTCGCCGAGCGCTTTCCGCAGCATGCGCTATGGCCGCGCGATCCGGCCGCGCGCGCGCATGCGCGCAGCGTGTCCGCCGAGATGCACGCGGGCTTTCCCGCGCTGCGCAGCGAGATGCCGCTCAACGTGCGCGAGTCGCACCCGGGGCGCGGTGCGACGCCCGCCGCGCTTGCCGACGTCGCGCGCATCGACGAGCTGTGGCGCACGTGCGTCGCCGCGTCGGGCGGCCCGTTCCTGTTCGGCGCGTTCTCGATCGCCGATGCGATGTACGCGCCCGTCGTGCTGCGCTTCAAGACCTACGCGCCGCCGCTGTCGCCCGAGGCGAGCGCGTACGCGGCGCGGGTCGCCGAGCTGCCGGCCGTGCGCGAATGGATCGACGGCGCGCGCGGCGAGACGCGCGTGATCGACATCTACGGGCCATCGCGATGAAGATCTACGCGGTGGGCGGCGCGATCCGCGATGCACTGCTCGGCCTGCCGGTGCGCGACCGCGATTACGTCGTCGTCGGCGCGACGCCCGAGCAGATGGCCGCGCAGCGCTTCAGGCCGGTCGGCAAGGATTTTCCGGTGTTCCTGCATCCGGATACGCACGAGGAATACGCGCTCGCGCGCACCGAACGCAAGACGGCGGCCGGCTATCACGGCTTCCAGTTCTATTACGCGCCCGACGTCACGCTCGAGCAGGATCTCGTGCGGCGCGACCTGACGATCAACGCGATGGCGCGCGAAGTGAGCCCGGACGGCGCGCTCGTCGGGCCGGTCGTCGATCCGTTCGGCGGGCAGGCGGATTTGCGCGCGAAGCTGTTCCGGCACGTCGGCGACGCGTTCGTCGAGGATCCGGTGCGCATCCTGCGCGTCGCGCGCTTCGCCGCGCGCTTCGCCGAGTTCGCCGTCGCGCCCGACACGGCCGCGCTGATGCGCGCGATGGTCGACGCGGGCGAGGTCGACGCGCTCGTGCCCGAGCGCGTGTGGCAGGAGCTCGCGCGCGGGCTGATGGAGGCGAAGCCGTCGCGGATGTTCGCGGTGCTGCGCGAGTGCGGCGCGCTCGCACGGATCCTGCCCGAGATCGACGCGCTCTTCGGCGTGCCGCAGCGCGCCGACTATCACCCGGAGGTCGACACGGGCGTGCACGTGATGATGGTGATCGATCACGCGGCGAAGCAGGGCTACTCGCTGCCGGTGCGTTTCGCGGCGCTCACGCACGACCTCGGCAAGGCGACGACGCCCGCCGACGTGCTGCCGCGTCACATCGGCCACGAGGGGCGCAGCGTCGATCTGCTGAAGCCGCTGTGCGAGCGGCTGCGGGTGCCGAACGAGTGCCGCGATCTGGCGCTCGTCGTCGCGCGCGAGCACGGCAATCTGCATCGCGTGATGGAGATGGGCGCGGCCGCGCTGGTGCGCCTGCTCGAGCGCGCGGATGCGCTGCGCAAGCCGGCGCGCTTCGCCGAGGCGCTGCAGGCGAGCGAGGCCGACGCGCGCGGCCGGCTCGGCCTCGAGACGAAGCCCTATCCGCAGGCCGAACGGCTGCGGCAGGCGCTCGTCGCCGCGCGCGCGGTCGATGCGGGCGCGATCGCGCAGGGGCTCGCGGGCGAGCCCGCGAAGATCAAGGATGCGGTGCACCGGGCGCGCGTGCGCGCGGTCGCGCAGGCGGTTGGCGTGGCCGATTGACCTCCCCGGGCGGCATCGGCTGCGGGTGCGCCGCGTGAGCGCGCGCGGGCGATAAGGGCACGGCTCGCCGCGTATCTTGGCGGTCGACGGTCAGCGGGCAACAGTCAGCGGGCAACGGGCAACGGTTGGCGCGTCAGGGCCGTGCCGACGCGCGGCAGCGTTCGGCCTTTCCCTCACGCGGCGCTTCGCGAATGCGATCGCCCGCCCGAATCGGCTTACCCGCCGCGGCGGGTAAGCGCTCGACATTTGATCGCGCGATCGCGTTGCACGTAATCCGCCCGCTTTCGCAGGGCCGCGGCCCTTTGCGGCCCACGCGGTCGCGCATCGTCGTTCGGCGGAATGACGCCCGCCGGCTCGGCGATGAACCGCCCCGCACCGCGTGGCGACGAGACCCGCCCGGTTGCGGTTTTCGATCCGCCGCATCGGTTTCGCGCCGCCGCCGGGCCGTGCGTTCATCTCGCGACCATGCTGTTTCGAATGTCGGTTCGAGCCGACGGCTGCGCCGCCCGACGGCTTCCCGTTGCCGACAATCGGTGCGCTTTCCAGTCTCGATCCGCCGCGCCGGATTTCCCGCCTGACGTTTTCACTTCGCTTTGCGTGCCGCCTGCCTCGCGTTCGGCGGCGTGGTTCGCCGCGGCGCATCATATCGTCGTGGCCGCCCCGCCATCCCTGCGTTCCGCTAATGCGGTGACGTAGCTTTGCTGCTGCGCGTTGGTGGCGTTGTGGGCGGTATTGGCAAGCGCTTGCGCGGTGGCCTGGTAGAGATTGCCCATCGCGATCGCCGGCGCGTCGCCCAATACCTTGGTATTGGCCTGTGTGACGGAATCGGTGATCTGGTCGTTGACGCTGGTCGGGAATGCCATGGTCGCTCCTGGTGAAGGTGTGGCAGCCTTTCGGCGGGATGTTTTCGGTACGGACCCGGCACGGTTCGGTCGGGCCGTGAAAACATCTTAGGAAAGCGGGCGGTGCTCCCAATTGGCGCGATCGACGGAAAATACGGCGCGAACTCGGCAAAGCTCGATGGCCGGCCGGCCGAACCCGCGGTGGCGATCGGCGGTTCCGCCGTGTCGGCGCCGGTTTCGCGACGGCGGAATAGGCGGCATGCGGAAAAAGCGCCGATTTGCGGTGAAATTTCCGATGCGGCTCGGCAGGAATCGGCAGGACGCAGTCGACCGGGCGAAACGTTTCAGGTGCTTTAGTGGATCTCGATGCGGTGCATGAGGGCGCGCGCTCGCGCGGGCGAGTCAGCGCAGGAGGCGGTGTCGGGGTTGGCGGGAGGCGGCCGGCGCGTTCGGTGCGCGCTCTGGCCCGCGGCACGCGCGTGGCGCGCGCCGTGCGAGGTCAGCGTGCGACGGCGGCGACGCGCCCGTCCGGCCCGTAGAAGCCGTTGCGCTGCGGCGCGGCGCGCAGCACGGACAGCGTGCGTTCGTTGTAGTCCATTCGGATGCGGATCAGCATCCCGTTGATCGCGTTCGCGCGGCGCGCACGTTCGGCCGAATGCTGCAGCAACTGCCAGCCGTTCGCGAGGCGCGCGTCGTTTTCCGCGGCGAGATCCATGCCTTTCTTGCCGGCCGGCAGGCCGAGCGACGCAAGCAGCGTGTCGCGGCGGCGCTCGAGCTGCGCGAGCTTCTCGAGCAGCTCGGTTTTCCGCTCGACGATGCCCGGCAGCGCGTCGAGCGGCGCCGCCGTGGTCAGTGCCTTCTCCTCGTATGCGAGCAGGGACGCGAACGCCTCGACTGTCGCGTGCTCGTCGTTGACCGTGGCCAGCAGTTCGTCTCTCATCTCGTTTCGCTCGACATGGCGGCGCGCGGACCGTCCGTGCGCCATGTGGTGCATCCCGTCTTTCGGCCGCGAAGCCGGTTCAGCGGTTGCCCGCCTGCGACGGCTGCTTCAGCAGATCGCGCGCGGTCTGCAGGATGCCGTCGGCGATCTTGCCCGTGTCGATCGACAGCGTGCCGCTCTTGATCGCATCCCGGATCGCGTCGACCTGGGCGGTATCGATATCGGCGCTGCCCGAGGCGGCGAGGCTGCGCAGCGTCGACGACAGGCCGGACAGGCTCACGTTCGCGTCCCCGCCCGTCGGCGCGCCCGCGGCGCCGGCAGGCGTCTGAGCCGCGGCCGGTTGGCCGGCTTGCGTGCGAGCCGCGCCCGCACTGGCGTTCGATAGCGTGCGGGCGTTCGAAGTAGGGGTGGAATCGACTTTCACGATGGTGTTTCCTGTACGGGTTTGACCACGATAACGGCAAGGCCGGCCCGAACTTTAGCACCCGTTTTTCAGTAACCCCCTGAATCAACAAAAGTTTGCAATCTTAGAGGGGGATTTCCACCGTCGCGGCGTCCTTGACGATCGCCGTGACGATCTGGCCCGCCGCCATCCGCACCCGCACCTGCTGGCCGGGCGCCGCGTTGTTGAGCACGCTGCCCTCCGCCGAAATCGTGAACCCCTGGCCCGACGCGACCACCCGCACTGTCTGTCCGATCGATACCGACGCCGCGCTCTTCAACAGATCCTGACGCAGCGGCAGCCCCGCCGCGACCCGCGTGAGCGCGGTGGCGCCGACTGCCTGCTGCGCATCGGTGATCACCGCGAGCGGCAGCAGGGTCAGGTCGCCGTCGCGCGCGACGAGATCGGCGGCCGTGAGCGTCTCGCCGGGCGCGATCTGGCGCGCGGCGACGTAATAGGTCGCCTGCACGGCGAGCTTCGCCTGAAGGTAAATCGTCCACGGGCGCTCGCCCGCGCAGCGCACGCCGACGGTCGTACGGCCCCACAGGCGCGCGCCCGAAGGCAGGAACGGCTCGAGCGTCGTGCATGCGGCGAGCCCGCGCGGGAAGGCCGGCGCGACCGTGACGGTGGTCTTGCCGGGCAGGCCGGCCGCCTGCTGCTGCAGGAACGCGAGCGCCGCGCGGCGGATCGATTCGCCGTCCTGTTGAGTGGCGGGAACCGCGCCGGCCGCCGTGGCGGAGGCGGCCGCCGGCTGCGCGCCGGCCGCGCTCGTCGCCGCCGCCCGAATCGGCGCGGAGCGCACGGGCAGCGTGCGCGGTGCGGGCTGCGCGCGCAGCGACACGGGGATCACGCCGCCCGCCGCGACGCTCGGGTCCCGCGCGGGCCATGATTGCGCCGCCGCCCGCGCGTTCGCGGGCCGGCCGGTGTGGCCCCTTCGTCCTGGGCGATGACGGGCGCGACTCGCTGCATATCGGTCGTGGCCGGTGCGCGCGAGGTGGCGCTCACGCGGGGCGCGGGGGCGACGTTCGCCGCAGGGTTGCCTTGGCTGGCCGCGCCGGGCGGCGCGGTCCATCCGGCGCTTGCCGACGCGGAGCCGGCGGAACGATTCGATCCGGTCCTCGGCGGCACGGGATTCGCGCCGCCGTTCGATTCGGCTCGCGGCATGGCCGCGGAGGGGTGCCACCCGCTCGGGGCGGCGGCCGGGATTCGGCCATTCGATTCGGCCGGACCGGGTTCGATCACGATCAGGCCGGTGCGCGGCTCGGTCGCCGCACGGACATCGCCCGATTCCGCTGCCGATTCCGCGCCCGAGGCCGCGCCGGCGCGGCCGCTCCACGCGGCGGCCGCCTGCGCGGCGGCTGGCGCGTGCCATCCGCCCGGGCTTGCCGTACGGTCGGCGCCGCCCGGGCCCGCCGCGCCCGCGCCGTTCGCGCCGCGCGCGCTCGCCGCATTCGCATTCGCGAGCGCGGTCTGGGCCGATTCGCCGCGGCCTGGAATCACGATCATCCCGCCGTCGCCCGCCTGCTGCGCGAGCGCCGCGCCCATCCAGCCCGCCAGCGCGAGCGCCACGGCAAAGCGCGTGCGCGTTGCGCGGCCTGCGTCAGTCGTCATCGCGCCCTCCTCGAAGCCCGGTTGGAAACCGTCTGGTACGGGGTTGCATTCTAGGGATGGGCGGTGGCCGGCAAACCGCGAATAGAGGGGCCCTTTGCCGGCTATTCGCCCGATTGCCGGTTGCGTTGTCCGCCTACCATGCGTCCCATGGAAAAAAGCCTCTTTGGCCGCCCATCGTCGGTTCGCCCGCATCGCGGCCGGCCGCGGGCGGCGAAAGAGCGGCGCATCTTCAGACGGAGACTCGCAGATGCTGGACAAACTCGATGCCGAATTCGCGTTCGGCCGCCAGGCGCTCGACGTGCGCGCATATCGGCAGGAACTGCTGTCGTCGAACATCGCGAACGCCGATACCCCCGGCTACCGCGCGCGCGACGTCGACTTCTCGTCGACGCTCGCCCGCGCGCTCAAGCAGGACGGCGCGGCGAGCGCCGGCAACGCGGCGCAGTTGCCGCTCGCGCAGCCGGCGGGCGTCGCGAGCGGGATGTCGATGGCGACGACCTCGGGCGTGCACCTCGCGGGCAACGTGAAGCTGATTCCGACGGGCGGCCCGAGCGACGACTACGGCCGCGCGCAGTACCGGATCCCGCAGCAGCCCGCGCTCGACGGCAACACGGTCGATCTCGACACCGAGCGCGTGCAGTTCGCCGACAACGCGGTGCACTACCAGGCCGGGATGACGGTGATGACGCAGCAGATCAAGACGATGATCGCCGCGATCACGTCGAATTCGAGTTCGTGACGCGCCGCTTCGGCGCTTTTCCCGCGTGCCGCGCGCGTCACGGGAAACGGTTGAATGTGCGCGCAACGCGATAAGGAGTACGCATGCCTTCGTTGATGAACATTTTCGACGTCGCGGGTTCCGCGATGTCGGCCCAGTCGCAGCGCCTGAACGTCACGGCGTCGAACCTCGCGAACGCCGACAGCGTGACGGGCCCCGACGGCAAGCCCTACAAGGCGAAGCAGGTGGTGTTCGCGACCGCGCCGATGGGCCGCGCGCGCACCGCGTCCGGCCAGGGTGTCGGCGGCGTGCAGGTGAGCAAGGTGATCGACGATCCGTCGCCGATGAAGACGGCTTACGACCCGTCGAACCCGGCCGCCGATCAGAACGGCTACGTGACGATGCCGAACGTCGATCCGGTGCAGGAGATGGTCAACATGATTTCCGCGTCGCGCTCGTACCAGGCGAACGTCGAGACGCTCAATACCGCGAAGCAGCTGATGCTCAAGACGCTGACGATCGGCAGCTGACGCCCCCCTTTTTCATCGATCGAAACACGCATAGCAGAGGAAGGCGAACCCGGATGACATCCTCCTTCACCACCATCGGCGGCAGCGGTACGACCGTCAACAGCCTGCCGTACGACACGATGAGCTCGAACGGGCAGTCGTCGGGCACGTCGGGCGCGAACACGACGAACGGCACTGCCGGCACGAACGGCACGAGCGGCGCGAACTCGGGCATCAACGTCGCGAGCTCGCTGTCGACGACGTCCGCTGCCGATCTGCAGACGACGTTCCTCAAGCTGCTCGTCACGCAGTTGCAGAACCAGGATCCGACGAGCCCCGTCGACAGCTCGCAGATGACCTCGCAGCTCGCGCAGATCAACACCGTGAGCGGCATCGCGCAGTTGAACACCGCGCTCACGTCGCTGTCGTCGCAGCTCACCGCGGGCCAGCAGACGCAGGCGGCGATGCTGATCGGCTCTAACGTGCTCGCGCCGGGCAACACCGTGCCCGTCAAGAGCGGCGCGGCTTCGCCGTTCGGCGTGCAGCTCACGAGCGCCGTGTCGAACCTCACGATCACCGTGAAGAACGCGTCGGGCGTCGTCGTCAACACGATCAACGCGGGCGCGCAATCGGCGGGCACCGTGCCGTTCAACTGGACGCCGACCGATACGGCGGGCAACAAGCTGCCCGACGGCACCTACACGATCAGCGCGAGCTACACCGACACGTCCGGCAAGCAGTACGCGCCGACCACGCTGTCGGTGCTGAGCGTCATCAAGCAGGCGGACGGCACGCCGGGGCTCGTGCTGTCGAACGGCTCGACGGTCGGCTTCAGCCAGGTCGCGTCGATCTTCCCGAACACCACGAAGAGCGCGTCGACGGGCAACGCCTCGTCTTCCACCAACTAATCCAGCTTCTTCGCTACGGAGACCGAGATGGGCTATCAACAGGGTTTGAGCGGTTTGGCGGGCGCGTCGAGCGACCTCGACGTGATCGGCAACAACATCGCGAACGCGAACACGGTGGGCTTCAAGGGCAGCACCGCGCAGTTTTCCGACATGTATGCGAATTCGGTCGCATCGGCCGTCAACAATCCGATCGGCATCGGCACGATGCTCGCATCGGTGCAGCAGCAGTTCAGCCAGGGCACGATCACCTCGAGCACGTCGTCGCTGAACGTCGCGATCAACGGCAACGGCTTCTTCCAGATGTCGAACAACGGCGTGACCACGTACTCGCGCGACGGCACGTTCCAGCGCGACAAGAACGGCTACATCGTCAATTCGCAGGGCCTGAACCTGATGGGCTACGCGGCGAACGCGAACGGCGTGATCAACACCGCGGCGACCGTGCCGCTGCAGGCGCCGACGACCAACATCGCGCCCACCGCGACGACCAAGATCACCGGCCAGTTCAACCTGAACTCGCAGGACGCGGTGCCCGCGACGACGCCGTTCAACTACACCGATCCGACGAGCTACAACTACACGACGTCGGTGCAGGTGTTCGACACGCTCGGCGGCTCGCAGAACGTGAACCTGTACTTCGTGAAGAGCGCGACGAGCGGCCAGTGGGAAGCGTATGCGGGCCCGGCCGGCAAGACGCCGACCGATCTCGGCTCGGTCAAGTTCAGCACCGCGGGCACGATCACGGGCACGTCGACGCCCGCCGGCGTGCCGACGACGAACGTCGGCCAGTTCTCGTTCTCGATCCCGACGACGACGGGCGCGGCGAACCCGCAGAACCTGACGCTCGACCTCACGGGCACGACGCAGTACGGCGGCAAGAACGGCATCAACAATCTCGCGCAGGACGGCTTCGCGAGCGGCGTGCTGACGACGTTCTCGATCGGCGCGGACGGCAAGGTCACCGGCAACTACTCGAACGGCCAGACCTCCACGCTCGGCCAGATCGTGCTCGCGAACTTCAACAACCCGAACGGCCTCGTGAACGTCGGCAACAACCAGTACGTCGAGTCCGCCGCGTCGGGCGTGCCGCAGATCTCCGCGCCCGGCAGCACGAACCACGGCACGCTGCAGGGCAGCGCGCTCGAGAACTCGAACGTCGACCTGACGAGCCAGCTCGTGAAGCTGATCACCGCGCAGCGCAACTACCAGGCGAACGCGCAGACGATCAAGACGCAGCAGACCGTCGACCAGACGCTCATCAACCTGTAAGCGGCCTTCGCGGATAACAGCCAGCCATGGACCGACTGATCTATACGGCGATGACGGGCGCGACGCAGTCGCTCGAGCAGCAGTCCGTCGTCGCGAACAATCTCGCGAACGCGTCGACGACGGGCTTTCGCGCGCAGCTCGCGACGTTCCGCGCGGTGCCGATGAACTTCGAGGACGGCAGCGGCAACGTCGACCCGGCGACGACGCGCACCTACACGCTGTCGTCGACGCCCGGCGCGGATTTCGCGCCGGGGCCGATCGAGCGCACGGGCAACCCGCTCGACGTCGCGGTTCAGGGGCCGGGCTGGCTGTCGGTGATGCTGCCGGACGGCACCGAGGCGTACACGCGCGCGGGCAACCTGCACGTCGACCAGAACGGGCAGCTCGTCACCGCGAACAACCTGCCCGTCGTCGGCAACGGCGGCCCGCTCGCCGTGCCGCCGAACGCGCAGCTCACGATCGGCGCGGACGGCACCGTCTCGGCGCTGATGCCGGGCGATCCGCCGACCGCCGTCGCGATGATCGATCAACTGAAGCTCGTGAATCCCGATCCCGCGACGATGAAGCGCGGCGACGACGGCCTGTTCCGCACCGCGGACGGCAATCCCGCCGACGCCGATCCGGCCGTGAAAGTCGTGCCGAATTCGCTCGAGGGCAGCAACGTCAATCCGGTGGCGGCGATGGTGTCGATGATCGACAACGCGCGCGCGTTCGAATTGCAGACCAAGCTGATCCAGTCCGCCGACCAGAACGAGCAGGCGGCGAACCAACTGCTCAACTTCAGCTAAGCGCCGCCGCGCGCCAGACCAAGGAGTCAACACGTGAACCGTTCCCTCTACATCGCCGCGACCGGCATGAACGCGCAGCAAGCGCAGATGGACGTGATCTCGAACAACCTCGCGAACGTGAGCACCAACGGCTTCAAGGGCTCGCGCGCGGTGTTCGAGGATCTGCTGTACCAGACCGTGCGCCAGCCCGGCGCGAACTCGACGCAGCAGACCGAGCTGCCGTCCGGCCTGCAGCTCGGCACGGGCGTCCAGCAGGTCGCCACCGAGCGCCTGTACACGCAGGGCAGCCTGCAGCAGACCGGCAACTCGAAGGACGTCGCGATCAACGGCCAGGGCTTCTTCCAGGTGCTGATGCCGGACGGCACGAACGCGTACACGCGCGACGGCTCGTTCCAGACCAACGCGCAGGGCCAGCTCGTCACCTCGAGCGGCTATCAGGTGATTCCGGCGATCACGATCCCGCAGAACGCGAACTCGCTCACGATCGGCAGCGACGGCGTCGTGTCCGTCACGCAGCCTGGCTCGAACAACGCGGTGCAGATCGGCGCGCTGCAGATCGCGACGTTCATCAATCCGGCCGGCCTCGACGCGAAGGGCGAGAACTTGTTCGCCGAGACGACCTCGTCGGGCGCGCCGAACGTATCGCAGCCGGGCCTGAACGGCGCGGGCACGCTCAAGCAGGGCTACGTCGAATCGTCGAACGTGAACGTCGTGCAGGAGCTCGTCAACATGATCCAGACGCAGCGCGCGTACGAAATCAACAGCAAGGCCGTGACGACGTCCGACCAGATGCTGCAGACCGTCACGCAGATGTCGCGCTAACCGGCCCCGGGTCAGAAGCCATGAAGCAGGTTCGTTTCCTCCCGCAGCCGGCGCGCCGCGCGCGCGGCGGCCGTGCGCCGCCCGGGCGCCGCCGCGCTCGCGGCCGCCGCGCTCGCGCTCGCGGGCTGCGCGCAGATTCCGCGCGAGCCGATCACGCAGCAGCCGATGTCGGCGATGCCGCCGATGCCGCCCGCGATGCAGGCGCCGGGCTCGATCTACAACCCGGGCTACGCGGGCCGGCCGCTCTTCGAGGATCAGCGCCCGCGCAACGTCGGCGACATCCTGACGATCGTGATCGCGGAGAACATCAACGCGACGAAGTCATCGGGCGCGAACACGAACCGGCAGGGCAACACGAGCTTCGACGTGCCGACCGCGGGCTTCCTGGGCGGCCTCTTCAACAAGGCGAACCTGTCCGCGCAGGGCGCGAACAAGTTCGCGGCGACGGGCGGCGCGAGCGCGGCGAACACGTTCAACGGCACGATCACCGTGACGGTGACGAACGTGCTGCCGAACGGCAACCTCGTCGTGAGCGGCGAGAAGCAGATGCTGATCAACCAGGGCAACGAATTCGTGCGCTTCTCGGGCATCGTCAATCCGAACACGATCTCGGGCCAGAACTCGGTGTACTCGACGCAGGTCGCGGACGCGCGCATCGAGTATTCGGCGAAGGGCTACATCAACGAGGCCGAGACGATGGGCTGGCTGCAGCGTTTCTTCCTCAACATCGCGCCGTGGTGAAGACGATGCGTACCTTGTTCGCGCGCGTCGTGCGCCCCCTCGTTGCTGCGCGTCGCCGGGCGGCGGCGTGCTGCGCGCTCGCCGCGTGCATGCTCGCGCTCGCGTTCGCGCCCGCCGCGGCGCGCGCGGAGCGCCTGAAGGACCTCGCGCAGATCCAGGGCGTGCGCGACAACCCGCTGATCGGCTACGGCCTCGTCGTCGGCCTCGACGGCACGGGCGACCAGACGATGCAGACGCCGTTCACGACGCAGACGCTCGCGAACATGCTCGCGAACCTCGGCATCTCGATCAACAACGGCTCGGCCAACGGCGGCGGCTCGTCGGCGATGACGAACATGCAGCTGAAGAACGTCGCCGCGGTGATGGTGACGGCGACGCTGCCGCCGTTCGCGCGGCCGGGCGAGGCGATCGACGTGACGGTGTCGTCGCTCGGCAATGCGAAGAGCCTGCGCGGCGGCACGCTGCTGCTCACGCCGCTGAAGGGCGCCGACGGCCAGGTGTACGCGCTCGCGCAGGGCAACATGGCGGTGGGCGGCGCGGGCGCGAGCGCGAACGGCAGCCGCGTGCAGGTGAACCAGCTCGCGGCCGGCCGCATCGCCGGCGGCGCGATCGTCGAGCGCTCGGTGCCGAACGCGGTCGCGCAGATGAACGGCGTGCTGCAGCTGCAACTGAACGACATGGATTACGGCACCGCGCAGCGCATCGTGTCCGCGGTGAACTCGAGCTTCGGCGCGGGCACGGCGACGGCGCTCGACGGCCGCACGATCCAGCTCACCGCGCCCGCCGATTCGGCGCAGCAGGTCGCGTTCATGGCGCGGCTGCAGAATCTCGAGGTGAGCCCGGAGCGGGCCGCGGCGAAGGTGATCCTGAACGCGCGCACGGGCTCGATCGTGATGAACCAGATGGTGACGCTGCAGAACTGCGCGGTCGCGCACGGCAATCTGTCGGTCGTCGTCAACACGCAGCCCGTGGTGTCGCAGCCGGGGCCGTTCTCGAACGGGCAGACGGTGGTGGCGCAGCAGTCGCAGATCCAGCTCAAGCAGGACAATGGCTCGCTGCGGATGGTGACGGCGGGCGCGAACCTCGCCGAAGTGGTGAAGGCGCTCAACTCGCTCGGCGCGACGCCCGCGGATCTGATGTCGATCCTGCAGGCGATGAAGGCGGCGGGCGCGCTTCGCGCGGACCTGGAGATCATCTAAGTGACGACTTTCACGAAACCGAACGATCTGTCGCAGCGCTTCGCGCTCGACGTTCAGGGGTTCGACGCGCTGCGCTCGAAGGCCACGGCGGCTGCGCCGCGCGAGGGCGTGAAGATGGTCGCGGGCCAGTTCGACGCGATGTTCACGCAGATGATGCTGAAGAGCATGCGCGACGCGACGCCTTCGGACGGCCTGCTCGATTCGAGCTCGTCGAAGATGTACACGTCGATGCTCGATCAGCAGCTCGCGCAGCAGATGTCGTCGAAGGGCATCGGCGTGGCCGACGCGCTCACCAAGCAGTTGCTGCGCAACGCGAACGTCGCGCCTGACGCGCAGGGCGAAGGCGGCCTCGCGGCGATGAACGCGCTCGCGAAGGCGTATGCGAACTCGAATGGGGCGCCAGGCAACGGCGCGCTCGCGGGCACGCGCGGCTATTCGGCGGCGAGCGCGCTCACGCCGCCGCTGAAGGGCAACGGCAACTCCGCGCAGGCGGATGCGTTCGTCGAGAAGATGGCGCTCGCCGCGCAGGCGGCGAGCGCGACCACCGGCATTCCGGCGCGCTTCATCGTCGGCCAGGCGGCGCTCGAATCCGGCTGGGGCAAGCGCGAGATCCGCGGCGCGAACGGCGAATCGAGCTACAACGTGTTCGGCATCAAGGCGACGAAGGGCTGGACCGGCCGCACGGTATCGGCCGTCACCACCGAATACGTGAACGGCAAGCCGCACCGCGTGGTCGCGCAGTTCCGCGCATACGACTCGTACGAGCATGCGATGACCGATTACGCGAACCTGCTGAAAAACAATCCGCGCTACGCGAGCGTGCTGAACGCGGGCCACAACGCGGAAGGCTTCGCGCATGGAATGCAGAAGGCCGGCTACGCAACCGATCCGCACTACGCGAAGAAGCTGATTTCGATCATGCAGCAGATCGGCTGACGCGAGCCGAGCAACCGTTCGGTACATTTTGGACCGCGCCGGGCCTGGCCTCGCGCGGTTTTAACGTTTGCTGAAAAAATAAACTCCGGTTTCGATCTAAACTTTGCGTTGCCGTTGCCGCTAAACGTGAGAGACCAGCGATCGGGCGGATCACGCCCGTCCATAACGCGCCCCCGAAATCCGCCGGGCGCATAGAGATAAAATACCGGCAAGCCATGAATACCGAACAGTCGACGAGTCCGGCCGCGAGTGCCGCCGCGCATTCCGGCCACGATTACGGCCGCCGCAATCCGCTCGAGATCGGCGTGCAGTTGCGCAACCTCGTCAATCGCGGCGATTTCCTGACCGTCCAGTACCAGGGCGGCCAGCTCGTCACCCGCATTCTCGATGTCGACGTCGGCGCGCGGACCTTCGTATTCGACTGGGGTGCGCTTGCCGATCAGAACGCCGGCATTCTCGCCGCGCCGCGCTGCGTGTTCGACGCGTCGCCGGACGGCGTGCGCGTCGAATTCTCGACCGCCACCCCGCGCGAAACCCGTTACGAGAACCTGCCCGCGTTCGAAGCCGATTTCCCCGACGTGCTGTACTGCATGCAGCGCCGCGAATATTTCCGGGTCGACGCGCCGATCCTCGATCCGTACGTATGCCGCGGCAGGCTGCCCGACGGCGAGACCTTCCTGTTCGAAGTGCACAACCTGTCGCTCGGCGGCCTCGGGCTGCGCACGAGCGACGACCGCGTGGCGTCGCTCGAGCCCGGCATGACGCTGCCCGACGTCGAGCTGAACCTGAACGGCCACGGGATGCTGTCGCTCGACCTGCAACTCGTGTCGCACCGCGCGAGCGAGACGCCGAGCGGCGCGCGCCGCTACCAGCTCGGCTTTCGCTTCGTGTCGCTGCCGGGCAGCGCCGAGAACACGCTGCAGCGCATCATCACGCAGCTCGAGATGAAGCGCCGGCAGCTCGCGCGCGCCTGACGAAAGCTGCCCGCGCGCGATCGACGCCGCCGCCCCGGGGCGGTGAACGCGCGCGCAAACGTCCATGGCGGCGCTCGCGCGCCGGCCGCGCGCCGCATTCGCATTTTTTGCGCGTGCGGTCCCTCAATTTTTTCGACGCGCGGCCGTTATACCGGGAGTCCACGCAACCCGGCGGCCGCGGCGCGGCCGGCTCTTAGGATCGCGCATGTCCAATACCCTCATGAACCTCGGGGTCAGCGGCTTGAACGCCGCGCTCTGGGGTCTCACCACGACCGGCCAGAACATCAGCAATGCGGCGACGCCCGGCTATTCCGTCGAGCGCCCCGTCTATGCGGAAGCGAGCGGCCAGTACACGAGCAGCGGCTATCTGCCGCAGGGCGTGTCGACCGTCACCGTCGAGCGCCAGTACAACCAGTACCTGTCGAACCAGCTGAACGCCGCGCAGACGCAGGGCAGCTCGCTGTCGACCTACTACACGCTCGTCGCGCAGCTGAACAACTACGTCGGCAGCCCGACGGCCGGCATCGCGACCGCGATCACGAACTACTTCACCGGTCTGCAGACGGTCGCGAACAACGCGGCGGACCCGTCCGCGCGCCAGACCGCGATGAGCAACGCGCAGACACTCGCGAGCCAGCTCGTCGCCGCCGGCCAGCAATACTCGCAACTGCGCCAGAGCGTGAATTCGCAGCTCACCGACACCGTCACGCAGATCAACAGCTACACCTCGCAGATCGCGCAGTTGAACGAGCAGATCGCGTCGGCGAGCTCGCAAGGCCAGCCGCCGAACCAGCTCCTCGACCAGCGCGATCTCGCGGTGTCGAAGCTCTCGCAGCTCGCGGGCGTGCAGGTCGTGCAGAGCAACGGCAACTACAGCGTGTTCCTGTCGGGCGGCCAGCCGCTCGTCGTCGGCAATGCGAGCTATCAGCTCGCGACCGTCGCTTCGCCGTCCGATCCGAGCGAGCTCACGATCGTATCGAAGGGCGTCGCCGGCTCGGCCCAGCCGGGGCCCACGCAATATTTGCCCGACGTGTCGCTCACGGGCGGCGCGCTCGGCGGCCTGCTCGCGTTCCGCAGCCAGACGCTCGATCCCGCGCAGGCGCAGTTGGGCGCGCTCGCGGTCAGCTTCGCGTCGCAGGTCAACGCGCAGAACGCGCTCGGCGTCGACATGTCCGGCAATCCGGGCGGCAGCCTGTTTGCGGTCGGCGCGCCGGCCGTCTACGCGAACCAGAACAACACCGGCAGCGCGACGCTGTCCGTGTCGTTCGTCGACGGCACGCAGCCGACGACGAGCGACTACGCGCTGTCGTACGACGGCGCGAAGTACACGCTGACGGACCGCGCGACGGGCAGCGTCGTCGGCACGGCGACGCCGAGCTCCACGCCGCCGACGATGACGATCGGCGGCCTGAAGCTGTCGCTGTCGAGCACGCCCAACGCGGGCGATTCGTTTACCGTGCTGCCCACGCGCGGCGCGCTCGACGGCTTCTCGCTCGCCACCGCGAACGGCTCGGCGATCGCGGCCGCCTCGCCCGTGCTCGCCGCGGGCGTCGCGACGAACAGCGGCACGGGCGTGATCTCGCAGGGCTCGGTGAGCGCGGGCTACCAGTTGCCGTCGGGCACGACGACGCTCGCGTACAACGCGGCGTCGAAGACGCTGTCGGGCTTTCCGGTCGGCACGACGGTGACGATCGCGGGCACGCCGCCGACGTCGATCAACATCACGAGCGCGACGACGCCCGTGCCGTACGATCCGTCGAAGGGTGCGTCGATGACGATCTCGAGCACGACGCAGCCGGCGCCGTCGGGCGTGATGAACGGCGTGAGCGTGTCGCTGTCGGGCACGCCCGCGGACGGCGACCAGTTCACGATCGGCGCGAACAAGGGCACCAACGACGGGCGCAACGCGCTCGCGCTGTCGCAGCTCGTGAACTCGAAGACGATGAACAACGGCACGACGACGCTCACGGGCGCCTACGCGGGCTACGTGAACGCGATCGGCAACGCGGCGAGCCAGCTGAAGGCGTCGAGCGCCGCGCAGACGGCGCTCGTCGGCCAGATCACGCAGGCGCAGCAATCGGTGTCGGGCGTGAACCAGAACGAGGAAGCGGCGAACCTGATGCAGTACCAGCAGCTGTATCAGGCGAACGCGAAGGTGATCCAGACGGCGAACTCGGTATTCCAGACCGTGCTCGGTCTCTTCAACTGAACGAGGTAGGCGGCGATGCGCATTTCCAGCACTCAGCTCTACAGCCTGAACGTCGACATGATGAACGACCAGCAGGCGCAGATCGCGCAGCTCTACCAGCAGGTATCGAGCGGCATCAGCCTGACGACGCCCGCCGACAATCCGCTCGCGGCCGCGCAGGCGGTGCAGCTGTCGGCGACCTCGGCGACGCTCGCGCAGTACACGCAGAACCAGACGATCGTGCAGACCGCGCTGCAGACCGAGGACACGACGCTCACGAGCGTCAACGACGTGCTCAACGCCGCGTATCAGGCGCTGATGCACGCGGGCGACGGCGGGCTGTCGGACAGCGACCGCGCGGCGCTTGCCGCGCAGATCCAGGGCTCGCGCGACCATCTGCTCACGCTCGCGAACACGGCGGACGGCGCGGGCAACTATCTGTTCGCGGGCTTCCAGCCGACGACGCAGCCGTTCTCGAACAAGCCGGGCGGCGGCGTCACGTATGCGGGCGATTACGGCGCGCGCGCCGTGCAGATCGCCGATACGCGCACGGTTTCGCAGGGCGACAACGGCGCGAACGTGTTCATGTCGGTGCCGTTCCTCGGCAGTCTGCCCGTGCCCGCCGCGGGCGCGAGCAACACGGGCACGGGCACGATCGGCGCGGTCAGCATCACGAATCCGTCCGATCCGACCAACACGCACCAGTTCACGATCACGTTCGGCGGCACGGCCGCGGCGCCGACTTACACGGTGACCGACAACTCGGTCACGCCGCCGACGACGACCGCGGCGCAGGCGTACTCGTCCGGCCAGGGCATCAATCTCGGCGGCCAGACGGTCGCGGTGTCGGGCAAGCCGGCCGTGGGCGACACGTTCACGGTGACGCCCGCGCCGCAGGCGGGCACCGACGTGTTCGCGACGCTCGACACGGTGATCGCCGCGCTGAAGTCGCCCGTCGGCAATAGCCAGACCGCGTCGACCGCGCTGACGAACACGATGGCCACCGCGTCGACGAAGCTGATGAACACGATGACGAACGTGCTGACCGTGCAGGCGTCGGTCGGCGGCCGCCTGCAGGAAGTGAAGGCGATGCAGGCGGTGACGACGACGAACACGCTGCAGACGACGAACAGCCTGTCGAACCTGACCGACACGAACCTGCCCGCCGCGATCAGCCAGTTCCTGCAGTTGCAGAATTCGCTGAGCGCCGCGCAGAAGGCGTTCGTGCAGATGCAGAACCTGTCGCTGTTCCAGTATCTGAACCCGTAAGCGGCGCCGGCCGGCGGGCGGTTTCGCCGCGGCGCGGCTTCCGGCTGGGCGCCATCGGTTGCGACGAAGCGGGCGGCGTGTGCCGCCCGCTTCGCTTTGGGGCGGCGCAGGCGCGCCGTGGCCGCGCGCAGGCGCCGCGGGCCGCATGTGACCGCTTGCCGCGGCCTTGGGCTCGCCGCCGCTTTCGCGCGGCCCGGCGAGCGCTTCCTTACCCCCGCCTTGCGTTTGCCGCCGGCGCGCATCCCGAGCGCCGGGCGTTTTTGCGCGCCGCTTGTCAGCGCGATTCCCGCTTCGTACACTCGCGCGTGATTTTGCCCGGACGCGCCGTCGCGCGCGCCTCAATCCAGACCGACAGGAGAACCCCGCGATGGCCGATTCCTATTTCCCGCGGTGGCGCGCGCAGCCGCGCGACGACGCGGCCCGCGTCATCGCCCCCGACGAGCGCCTGCCGTGGCCGCAGACGTTCGCGATGGGCGTGCAGCACGTCGTCGCGATGTTCGGCTCGACGGTGCTCGCGCCGCTGCTGATGGGCTTCGATCCGAATCTCTGCATCCTGATGTCCGGGATCGGCACGCTGCTGTTCTTCGTGCTCGTCGGCGGGCGCGTGCCGAGCTACCTCGGTTCGAGCTTCGCGTTCATCGGCCTCGTGATCGCGGTGACGGGCTATGCGGGCGGCGGCGCGAATCCGAATGTGCCGGTCGCGCTCGGCGGGATCGTCGCGTGCGGCGTCGTCTATGCGCTGATCGGGCTCGTCGTGGCGGCCGTCGGCACGCGCTGGATCGAGACGCTGATGCCGCCCGTCGTCACCGGCGCGATCGTCGCCGTGATCGGGCTGAACCTCGCGCCGATCGCGGTGAAGGGCGTGTCCGCATCGACTTTCGACGCCACGCTCGCGCTCGTGACCGTGCTGTGCGTCGGCGGTGTCGCGGTGTTCGCGCGCGGCATGCTGCAGCGCCTGCTGATCCTCGTCGGCGTGCTGATCGCGTACGTGATCTACGCGGTGCTCACGAACGGCATGGGGCTCGGCAAGCCGATCGATTTCGCGATCGTCGCGCAGGCTGCATGGTTCGGCGTGCCGACGTTGCACCGGCCCGTGTTCGATCCGCACGCGATGCTGCTGATCGCGCCCGTCGCGGTGATCCTCGTCGCGGAAAATCTGGGTCACATCAAGGCGGTGAGCGCGATGACGGGCCGCAATCTCGACCGCTACGTCGGCCGCGCGTTCATCGGCGACGGCCTGGCGACGGTCGTCTCGGCCAGCATGGGCGGCACGGGCGTGACGACGTATGCGGAGAACATCGGCGTGATGGCGGTGACGAGGATCTACTCGACGCTCGTGTTCGTCGCGGCCGCGCTGATCGCGATCGCGCTCGGCTTCTCGCCGAAGTTCGGCGCGGTGATCCAGACGATTCCGGGGCCGGTGCTGGGCGGCGTGTCGATCGTCGTGTTCGGCCTGATCGCGGTGACGGGCGCGCGGATCTGGGTCGTGAACCGCGTCGATTTCTCGGACAACCGGAACCTGATCGTCGCCGCCGTCACGCTCGTGCTCGGCGCGGGCGACTTCTCGCTGAAACTGGGCGGCTTCGCGCTCGGCGGGATCGGCACCGCGACGTTCGGCGCGATCCTCCTCTACGCGCTGCTGCGCAAGGAGAAGGAGCCGGGGCCGATGGTGTGAGCGGATGGGCGGCGGTGCGCGTCGATCGAGGTGCGCGCGGCGCGATCGCGCGACGGCCGCTTTCCGCCATCATCGGCGCCCGATGCGCGCGAGGCTGGCAACATGGTTGTGCCATCGCCATCGCCATTGGCGCGCGCCGCCCGCTCGCTCGTCCGCGATCCCCGATGACTCGCTGAAATCCGCGCGAGCGCTCAGCTCGCCTGGGCCTGCGCGTCGAGCCATGCACAGAACCGGCCGACGAGCACGTCGTTCGCCGTCTCGCGCGGCGCGATCCACCAGTAGCTGCGCGTTGCGATACGCGGGCCCGGCAGCGGCGTCACGAGCCGGCCGCTCGCGAGTTCGTCGGCGATGAGCGGCAGCGGCCCGAGCGCGACGCCGAGGCCGTCCGGCCGCCTGCAACGCCAGATAGAAGTGGTCGAACGATTGCTTCTTGCGCCCCTTGAGCGGCGCGCCCGCCGCGGCGAACCACTCGCGCCACGCATCCGGGCGCGTATCCGAATGCAGCAGCACATGGCGCGCGAGATCGTCCGCGCTCGCGATCGGTGCGCGCTTCAGGAGCGCCGCGCTGCACACGGGAATCACGCTCTCGTCGAGAAAGCACCCGCTCGTGCAGTTCGGCCAGCGGCCGGGGCCGCGCCGGATCGCGACATCGAACCCGTCGAGCGAGCCGAGCGGCGCATTCGACGTCGACAGCTTCAGCTCGACGTTCGGCGCCTCGCGCTGAAACCGCGACAGCCGCGGCAGCAGCCACTTCATCGCGAACGTCGGCAGCGCGTTGATCCGCAGCACGCGCGCCGCGCCCGTCTCGCGCAGCTGGACGGTCGCGCCCGCGATGCTGTCGAACGCCGCCTCGACGGTGGCGAGATAGCGGCGGCCTTCGTCGGTGAGCTTCACCCGCTTGCCGTGCCGGTGGAACACCGGCTTGCCGAGCCACGCCTCGAATGCGGCGATCTGCCGGCTGATGGCACCGTGAGTCACATGCAGCTCCTCGCCCGCGGCGCTGAAGCTTTCGTGCCTCGCTGCTGCTTCGAAGGCCCTTAAGGCCGGAAACGGTGGAAGATCGCGTGCCATGCTTGTGATTCTAGCTCACAAGGGCGCGCCGATAAAATCGTTTGGAGTCCGCGGCGAACGGGCGTAATCTCGGCTCGTGGAAATCACGAGGACTGCCATGCAATCTCGATTCGAACCCGGCGGCGGCGACGCGCGCGGCGTGAGCGTCGCCGATCTGTTCGCAGGCTTTCTGGGCCTCGGGCTGATCTCGTTCGGCGGCGCGCTGCCGTTCGCGCGCCGCGCGCTCGTCGAGGAGCGCCGCTGGCTGAGCGCCGACGAATTCACCGATCTGCTCGGCCTTTGCCAGTTCCTGCCGGGCGGCAACGTGATCAATCTGTCCGTGGCGGTCGGCATGCGGTTTCGCGGCGTGCCGGGCGCGATCGCGGGCCTGCTCGGCCTCGTCGCGGGGCCGACGCTCGTCGTCATCGCGCTCGGCGTGCTGTATGCGAAGACGCAGCAGAATCCGGCCGTCCATCATCTGTTCGGCGGCCTCGCGGCGGCGGCGGCCGGGCTGCTGATCGCGATGGCGGTGAAGGTGGCCAAGCCGCTGCGCCGCATGCGGGCGGGCGCGTGCGTCGCGGTGCTCGCGTTCGTCGCGATCGCGGTGCTGCGCATGCCGCTGTTGCCGACGATGCTCGTGGTGACGCCCGTGAGCATCTGGCTCGCGTCGCGCGCGCCGCGCGGCGCGAATGCGGGCGCGCAAGGCGTGCGGCGATGAGCGACACGCTTGCCGCGCTCGCGGTGATCTTCGGCCAGCTTTCGCTGCTCGCGTTCGGCGGCGGCAACACGATCCTGCCCGAGATGCAGCGGCAGGTCGTCGACGTTCATCACTGGATGAGCGCGCAGGCGTTCACCGCGCTCTTCGCGCTCGCGCAGGCGGCGCCCGGGCCGAACATGATGATCGTGCCGCTCGTCGGCTGGCACGTCGCGAGCTGGCCGGGCCTGCTCGTATCGTCGATCGCGAAGTTCGGGCCGTCGTCGATCGTGACGATGGCCGCGCTGCATGCGTGGGAGCGTTTCAAGGACAAGCCGTGGCGGCGCTACGTGCAGCAGGGAATGATGCCCGTCACCGCGGGCCTCGTCGTCGCGAGCGCGGTGTTGATCTCCGAGGCGTCGAACCGCTCGGCGTTGCAATGGGGAATCACCGCGGCGGTCGCGGCGCTCGCGTACCGCACGCGCGTGCATCCGTTGTGGCTGCTCGCGGGCGGCGCGCTCGCCGGGCTCGTCGGCGGGTGGTTCGCATAGGCGCATGCCGAAGCGGCGCGCAACGGGCCGCGGCGGGCTGCGGCGGGCGGGCACAGGCGGTGGGCGCGGCGCGCACGCACCAGCGCCGCGCACACGCGCCAGCGCCGCGCACACGCAGCGGGATACGCCGCGCATGCGTGCGTGATCGATGCGCACGTGCGGTGAACGGCCGATCGATGCGGCGACGTGGCGCATGCGATGCCCCACGCCAATCCACATGCGGTTCCATTTGCGATTCCCCATGCGATGCGCGGCGGCATGAAGCCCGCTCGCGCATCGGCGCCCGCGCGCGGCCGCGCCGCGGGCCGGGTTCCGGCTTCGCGCTCGGGGCGCGGCGCGAAGCCCGCCGTCAGTCCGGCGCGTGCGCGTCGCTCTTGACGAGGCCGAGCAATTTGCCGCGCTCGGCATTCAGATCGACGTTCGTCGACGACCAGTCGAGCACGTAGCCGTGATTGAGCGAATCGCGGACGATCGACGCGTAATCGGACTTCGCGAGCTTGCCGTCGCGCATCGCGCGATTCACTTCGTCGCGCAGGTCCGGCGTGAAGCCGGGATAGGCGGCGACGAGCGCCGCGTACTGCCGCGCGTCGATCTCGTCCGATTCGCGATTGAATGCCCACACGACGACGAGCACGATCGCGACGAACGGCACGAGGGTATAGCGCAGGAAGAACTTGGCGGCGGTCATGGCAGAGGCGGATGCGGTGAATCGTGAGACGGAGCGCCGGGCGCGGTCGGCGCGTGCGTGCGGGCGAGTATACTTTCACGTATTCGATCAACTGCAAACAAGGCTGCAACACCATGTCGACGCTTCCCGCCTGCCCGCAATGCGCAATGGAAAACACGTACCCGGACGGCGAACATTATATTTGCGCGGACTGCGGACACGAATGGCCGATCGCGGGCGACGCGAACGCCGCCGATGACGACGCGGCCGCTGTCGTGAAGGACGCGAACGGCAACGTGCTCGCCGACGGCGACGCGGTCGTGCTGATCAAGGACCTGAAGGTGAAGGGCTCGTCGATCACGCTGAAGATGGGCACGAAGGTGAAGAGCATCCGTCTCGTCGGCGGCGATCACGAAGTCGACTGCAAGATGGACGCCGGCAATTTCATGCTGAAGGCGTGCTATCTGAAGAAGGTTTGAGCGGCGCGCGACGGGCGATGAATCTCGACGCCGCGAGCCGCAACCTGACGGTCGCATCGCTGCTTACGCTGTCGGGCGGCTATCTCGACGCATACACATACGTCGGCCACGGTCACGTGTTCGCGAACACGATGACGGGTAACGTCGCGCTGCTCGGCATCAACGTTTCGGCGGGCGACTGGGCGCAGGCGCTGCATCACGTGCCGCCGCTCGCGGGCTTCGTGATCGCGGTGTTCGTCGCGCACACGCTAGGGCTCGCCGCGCAGAAGGGCTGGGTCCGGCATACCGCGTTCATCAGCCTGATCGTCGAGATCGGTTTTCTCGCGTTCGCATCGGCCGGTTGGCCCGCGATGTCGAGCGCATGGCTGATCCCGGGCATCTCGTTCGTCGCGACGCTGCAGACGCTGTCGTTTACGCATCTCGAGAACCTGTCGTACACCTCGGTGATGACGACGGGCAATCTGCGGCGTGTCGCGCAATTGCTGTTCGCCGGGCTGATTCCGCGTTACGACGCGCTCGCGCTGCACGATTCCGGTCTGCTCGCCGTGATCAGCCTGTGCTTTCTCATGGGCGCGGTGGCGGGCGGCTTCGTCACGCGGCTCGTCGGCGACGGCGCGTTGTGGGGCGCGGTGCTGCTGCTCGCGGCGGCGTTCGCGGAGATCGTACGGCGCGCGCGTCACGATTCGGGCGCCGGCGCCGCGCGGGCCGAACGCGCCGCGCATGAGCGGTAGCGAGGGCGCACCCCTGCCGCTTGGTTTGCGCGATTCCGGTGCCGCGCATTTTCTCCGGGCGGCAGGCGTAGGCGTTCTACGCCGATTTCCTCGGCTTCACGATCGAGCGGGCGCATCGTTTCGCGCCCGGTATGCCGCCTGACGCGAAGGTGTGGCCCGGCGCGCCGGTTCTGCATCTGAGCGAGCATCGCGGTGCCGGGTTTCGCCGTTTCCGTGCCGCTCGAGGGCATCGATGCGCTTGCCGCCGAGTTCGGCGGCAAGCGGTCCGCATGCGCGCGCCAACGTTCAACGCCACGGCCGGAGGCGAGCGATGGCGATCGCCGATCCGTTCGGCAAGCGCCTGCGCTTTTGCGAGCGCGACGCTCAGTCGTCCTGCGCGCCGCGCACCGTTGCGTGATGACGACAACGCCGCGATTCTCGCCGCGTTTATTTTTTTACAAAGCTTTCATCGTCATATGATTCGTGGGCTCGCCGCGCGCGGCGGCATCGGCCGCGGCCGTGGCCGGAGAAGAGACGGAGACAATTCACAAAGGAAAGCTCATGAAGCAAACCACCAAAATCACGGGACTGATAGGAGGGGCCGTGCTGGCGATCGCAGGCCAGCAGGCGATGGCGCAAAGCTCGGTGACCCTCTGGGGCGTCGCGGACGTGAGCCTGCGTTACCTGAGCAACTCGAACGCGCAGAACGACGGCCGCTTTTTCATGACGAACGGCGCGATCACCAACAGCCGCATCGGCCTGCACGGCAGCGAAGACCTGGGCGGCGGCCTGAAGGCGATCTTCAATCTCGAAAGCGGCGTCAATCTGCAGGACGGCGCGTTCTCGGACAGCAAGCGCATCTTCAATCGCGCCGCCTATGTCGGCCTGACGAGCCAGTACGGCACCGTGACGCTCGGCCGGCAGAAGACGGTGCTGTTCGATCTGCTGAGCGACACGTACGATCCGCTGACGGTCGGCAACTATCTGGAAAACGCGTGGCTGCCCGTCGCGCTCGGCGCGGGCCTGTACGCGGACAACTCGGTCAAGTATCGCGGCACGTTCGGTGGCCTGACGATCGGCGCGATGTACTCGTTCGGCACGGATTCGACCGCCACGGGCGCGGGCGGCTTCTCCGGCCAGCTTCCCGGCCACATGGGCGCGGGCAACATGTACGGCTTCTCGCTGTCGTACGTGGCGGGGCCCGTGAGCGTGGCGGCGGGCGTGCAGCAGAGCAGCGACAATTCGAACCGCAAGCAGACGATCTATCACGCGAACGTCGTCTACGCGTTCAGCAAGGCGAAGATCTACGCGGGCTATCTGCATTCGAAGGACGATACGGGCTTCGTCGATACGGTGCTCGCGCAGCAGCCGGGGCTCTTCACGAGCGGCGCGCCCAAGCGCACCGGTCGGATCGACGACGGCCCGTTCGCCGGCGTGAGCTGGCAGGCGACGCCCGCGCTCACGCTGACGGGCGCGTTCTACTATGACCGGATGCGCAACGCGACGATCGCGAA
Source organism: Burkholderia mallei ATCC 23344 (assembly GCF_000011705.1). Classification (NCBI taxonomy): domain Bacteria; kingdom Pseudomonadati; phylum Pseudomonadota; class Betaproteobacteria; order Burkholderiales; family Burkholderiaceae; genus Burkholderia; species Burkholderia mallei. The sequence goes on from NC_006348.1 coordinate 3,454,352, forward strand.
TGGCCAGCTCGACAGCGGCAATCGCTATACGGTCGTCGGCCTCGTCGAGTACGCGTTGTCGAAACGCACCGAGATCTACGGCACCGTCGACTTCAACAAGGTGAACGGTGCGGCGATGGTCGAGATGCCGGGCCGCAGCAACCAGACGGGCGTCGCGATCGGTCTGCGCAACATCTTCTGAGCGTCGCGGCATCGCGCGATTCAGATGGCAAGGCCCGCTTCGCGCGGGCCTTGTTCATGGCGGCGCGCCGCCGGCGCGTGCGCCGGTGCCGGTGCGCATCGCGGGTGCCGGCATCGCACGCGGTGCGCGAAACGTGCGCTGCGCACGCGTCGCGGCTTCAGCGCACGGCCGCCTTCGCCGCGCTGTTCGCCTGCTGCGACACTTGCGTGAGGATCTGCCTGGCCGCCGAGAACGACGGGTTCAGGTAGATCTTCGTGAACGAGTGGCCGAGCGGATCGGTGAACAGGTGCAGGCCGAGCGAGAAGTTCGACGGCATCACCGTCTGGACGAGCCCGAGGCTGCCGATCACCGTATCCGACGACGACGTCAGGTAGCTCGAGCCCGGCAGCAGATAGCGCGCCGCGTTGCCGACGTTCACCGAGCTGATCCGGCCTTGCGCGCGCTCCGGCCCCGTGATCAGCAGGTTCATCTCGAAGTTCGCGTACAGCGTGCCCTGCGAGTGGCCGACGAGCACCACCTTGCGGTTCTGCTGCAGATACGCGCGGTATTGGTTCAGATGATCGGGCAGCTCGGGCGTCTCGCTTTTCGTCAGGATATCGATGTATTTCTGTTGCAGCGCCGCGTCCATGCCGCCCGCGGGAACCGTGCCGCCGTCGATCGCGCGCCAGAAATCCGCCGGGCTCGTGCCTTCGACCGACTTCTGCTTGAACACCTGCCACAGATCGCTGAACGTGCCTTGCGTCGCGTTGTACGCGTTGCCGTACACGTATGCGTTGTTCGCGTCGCGCGCGTTCAGCTGGGTCTTCAGCACTTGCAGGCTGGCGATCGCATCGTCGAACGTGTTGTTGATGCCGTTGACGAACACGATCGCGGAGCCGGGCGAGCCCGCCACGGCCGGCGCGCGCGTCGCCGCCTGCGCGGCGTTCAGGTTCGTCGTGCAGGGCAGCGCGACGAGCGCGCCGGCAATCATCAGCGTCACTAACTTTTTCATCGAAAGTCCCCTCGGATGGTGGTTGATGCGCTACGGCGTCGGTGAACTCAATTCGGCATGGCTGTCGGGTTGAAGCCGCACGATGCGGGGCCGGGATCGTCGAAGAACTGGCCGCCGGCAAGCGACTGGAAGCGGATGTAGGCGAGCGTGTCCGTTTCGGTGTCGAGCATGACCGCGCGCGTGCCCTTGATCCGATCGAGCATCGTCTGCTGATCGATGCCCGCCTTCGCGAGCACGCGCGCGCTCAGCGCGCATGCGATGCCCTTCGCGATCGCGTCGCCGGCGGTCTTGGCGTCGCCCGGATCGTGGACGTCGTTGACCGCCTGGTTCCAGCCGTATGCGATCTGCGTGAGCGCTTCGCGCGTGACGGCCGAATCCGCGTATTCACGCGCGATGTGTTCGGTGACGCGAGGGGGAAGCGGCGGCGGCGCGGAGCGTGGCGCCGCCGAGGAAGCGGCGGTGAATGCGCTCGCGAGCGCGGCGGGCGCGGCCGATGCCGTTTGCCCGGCCGGCGCGGCGGCGGGGGCGGCATCGGTCGATACGATCCGCGCGCACGCCCATACGAATGCGGCGATCGCGAGCGCGGCCGCAACAGGGTATTGCCATCGCATGCCCTCTCCATTTTGTTGTGATGTCTTGTATGCGTTGCGGAACGCGGCCGGTTGCCCGTCGCGTTCCCGCAGTCTTCGTCTCCACCAGCGGCTTGCAAACCTTACAAGAAATCGCTTCAACGGGGAAGCATCACCGTATCGCGAGCGGGCGCTTCGCGCACCCATGGTGAGGATGCGCGCTCAATTGCGAGGATTGTTTCGCTGCTTGACGTGAAGTATCGATGCGCGAGCGTGCATCGGGCGACGCGCGCTCAGGCCGGGCCGCGCTCGCGCGGCGAGCCGTTGGGCCCGAGCCGATCATGCATGCGGAAGTTGAAAATGGCGTGACGGCGCTCGTGCGAATCGCGGCGCATTGCGCGGCGCGCGCTCACGGCGTGCTGGCCGCAACCGATGCTTCCGCGTGCTGCCATGCGAACAGGCCGGGCACGAAGATCAGCAGATCGCGGATGCGTCGCGCACCCGCGAGCCCGAGCGACGTCGCCGGATCGAGCCCGAGCGCGCCGCCGATCAGCACGAAGCCGCCTTCCTGCACGCCGAGCCCGCCCGGCACGAAGAACGCGGCGCTGCTGAGCGCCTGGATCAGCGCTTCGATCACGAGCGCGTCGACGAGCGAAACGGACGCGCCGAGGAAATGCAGCGCGAGCCAGATTTCGAGCGACGTCGCGAGATGTTGCAGCGGCTGCCAGAAGAACAGATAGCGCACGACGGTGCCGCGCTGTCGCCAGACGGCTTTCAGCGCGTCGTCGATCTGCGCGGAGCGCTCGACGAGCGACGCGAGCTGGCCGCCCGCGACGCGATTGAGCGCGTGCATCGCGCGTTCGAACGGCTTCGCATGCTGGACGAGCGCGAACAGGAGCAGCAGCGGCGTGAGCACGGCGAGCCCCCACGCGAACATGCCGGCCACGCGCGCGGTGTCCGACGTCGCGTGCACGAGCAGATAGCCGACGCCCGCGAGCGCGAAAAGCGCCTGGCTGATCAGCGTGAGCTGCATGTCCGACACGAGGCTGGCTACCGCCGCGGGTGCTGTCAGGCCGTGTGCGCGCAGCAGGCGAAACGACGCGAACTCGCCGCCGATGCGTGCGACGGGCAGCAGTCCGTTGACCGATTCGCGAATCCACACGAGCCGCAGCATCGCCGGCAGGCTCGGCCGGCAGCGCGGCGCGATCAGCGTTTGCCAGTCCTTCGCGTTCGCGAGCATCGGCAGCAGGTGCGACGCGGCCGCGACGACGAGGCCGATCCCCGCCGCGCGCAGCAGCGCCAGCACCGCGTGCGGATCGTCGCGCGCGACGAGCCAGAGCGAGATCGCGAGCCCCGCGAGCGCGGCGATGCGTCCCGCATGCTTGATCAATCGTGGCGTGTGCGCGTCGCTTCGCGTTCGCTGGGGTTCGTTTTGCATGACGAAGAAAGGCGTGTTCGATGCGCGATGCCGGTCAGGCATTCGGGCGTTTTTCCGGCGCGGGGCATAGGCGGCCGTCGCGATCGACGTCGAAGCTGAAGCCGCGCCAGATCACGCGCGACGACGAGAAGCTCGCGACGAAGATGCCGAAGGCGATCAGATCCGCGAGCGGCAGCAGCCACAGGTCGCGCACCGGCCGCTTCGTCGCGCGATCGACGATGCGTTTCGCGGCGACGCGCGCGACGAGCGCGGCAGGCACGAGCGGCCACGCCCACGCGGCGCCGCTCGACAGCACGCCGGCGAGCAGCGCGAGCGCGAGCGGATGCGTGAGCAGCGAGCCCAGATGGCCGCGCGGGTCGACCGCGCGGATCGTGCGGCTCCAGCGCAATTCGTGTTCGACGAGCTGCGCGACGCGCGTCTCGACGCAGCCGTGCTCGACCGCGAACGGCGGCACGACGACGCGCGCGCCGCGCGCGCGCACGGCTTCGCCGATCGCGTGATCCTCGGCGAGGTGATGGGCGAACTGCGCGAGGCCGCCGATCGCGTCGAGCATGGCGCGGCGCATCGCGATCGTCTGGCCGAAACACGGCCGCGCGAGCTTCAGCGCGAGGCCCGTCACCACGCCCGGCAGGAACTGATGGCTGGTGACGAGCGCCTCGACGCGCGGCCAGAAGCCCGGGTCCGGGCGGCCGCGATAGACGCAGGTCACGAGCCCGACGCCCGGCTCGCCGAGCTCGCCGACGATATGCCGCACGTAGTCGGGGCCGACGCTCACGTCGCTGTCCGCGAAGATCAGCACGTCATGCGCGGCGGCGGGCAGCATGTTGACGAGGTTCGCGATCTTGCGGTTCGGCCCGTACAGCCGGGCGTCGGCGACGATCGTCACGTGCGCGCGGGGAAACGCGGTGCGCAGCGCGTCGACGGCGCGCAGCGCGGGATCGTCGCGATCGTGCACGCCGAACAGGAACTGGATCGGCCCGTCGTAGCGCTGCTCGCAAAAGCTCGCGAGGTTCGCGAACAGCGTCCGCTCGACGCCGTGCAACGGCTTGACGATCGTGACGGGCGGGCACGCGTGCGGCTCGCGTGGCGCACGCGCGAAAAAACGGTGCGTGAGCGCGGCGGCGACGAGCGTGTACACGCAGCCGAACGCGGCCGCGAGCGCGCATGGCGCGGCGAGCAACGCGGCGAGCAGCGTGACGAAGCGGCCGATGTCGCCGAACGAGATCAGCTCGGCCGCGAGCAGCGCAAGGACCGCGCCGGTGTGACCTGCCCCCTTCGATAGGGCCAATGGGCTTCTAGCAAAGTCCCTTTAAACCAACTCCTGGAAAGCGGCAGGAGCGTCCGCGGTTGCCCGATGTTTCGCCGCAAACTCTGACGGCGCAAGGTAGTTCAGTGCGCTGTGCGGCCTTTGCTCGTTGTAGTCCTGACGCCATGCCGCGATGACTGCCCGAGCGTGCGCGAGCGTCGTGAACCAGTGCTCGTTAAGGCATTCGTCGCGGAACTTGCCGTTGAACGATTCGATGTACGCATTCTGCGTGGGCTTGCCCGCCTGAATCAACTTCAGCGTGACGCCGTTCGCATACGCCCACTGGTCAAGCGCGCGGCTCGTAAATTCGGGTCCCTGGTCTGTTCGCACCGCCTTGGGATAGCCACGGAAGCGAGCTGCACGGTCCAATGCCCGAGCGACATACAAACCTGAGATGCCATGGTCGACGACGATGTCGACAGCCTCTTTCGTGAAATCGTCGACGACGGTCAGGCACTTCACGCGCCGGCCGTTGGAAAGCGCATCCATCACGAAATCGATTGACCATACCTCGTTGGGTGCGCCCGGCAATGCCAGTTGCTCGCGCTCAATCATGACGCCGTGGCGCTTGCGACGGCGCCGCACAGCCAGTCCTGCCTCACGGTACAGGCGATAGATGCGCTTGTGATTGGCGTGCGTGCCTTCGCGTTCCACCAGGGCGTGCAGTCGGCGGTAGCCGAATCGACGACGTTCGTGCGCCAACTTCACCAGACGCGCCGCGAGCACCTCATTCTCGTGGTCCGGCTTCGCGTCGTAATGCAGCACGCTGCGAGAAAGCCCGACAAGCCGGCAGGCGCGGCGCTCGGAGATGTTGACCTTCTCCCGAATCGCCAACACTGCTTCGCGTTTGGCTTGCGGGCTCAGGGCTTTCCCTTGACGACAACCTTCAACGCTTCCATATCGAGCATTGCTTCGGCCAGCAGTTTCTTCAGTCGGGCATTCTCCACCTCGAGGTCCTTGAGCCGGCGGGCTTCCGAGACTTCCATGCCGCCGAACTTCGCGCGCCAGGTGTAGAACGACGCGTCACTGAACCCATGCTTCCTGCACAGTTCCTTGACCGGCATACCGGCCTCGGCTTCCTTCAGAAACCCGATGATTTGCTGTTCCGTAAAGCGCTTCTTCATGTTCGTCTTCTTCTCCGAAAACGAACTTTACTAGACTCCGGCTGGCCCTGTTTGTAGGGGGCAGGTCAGGTGAGCCACGCGAGCGCTTTCATCGCGCGGCCTTCGACGGATACAACCGCGCACGGACGGCCGCCGCGCGATCGATCCGGCGATCGCGGCGTGGTGCTGCGAAATCGAGACAGAACAAGCTGATGGCTCCGCGTGAGTGCGACGCTCGTCGAGAGACGCCGGGCCGGCGTTCGCGTGCGTCGCGCGTCCGGTTCGGCATGTCGTGCCCGGCCGCACGCCGCTATGCGTAAGTTACTACGCGAAGCGGCGTGGGTGTGCGGCCGAATGCGTCACGGTAATGCGTGGAGCCGACTTTCTGATGGCGTTATGGTGACAAATCGGTTTAAGCGATTTGACCGCGCGGCCGGCGCGCGCGGTGCCGTCGTCGACGGCATGCGCGCGGCGCGGGCAATGAAAGGCGTGAAAGGTGAGGAAAGCGAAACGGTTCAGAACGTGATCGTCGTGCGTACGCCGACGATCGCTTCGTTGCCGATACGCGAGCCCGGCTCGTTCGGGTTCGGAATGCCGCCGCCCGGCCGGAATGCGTACTGGAAATCCCCCTGCAGTTGCCACCACGGCGTCACCTGATACTGGTAGGTCGCCTCGATCAGCGTTTCCGCGCGGCGCACCGGATAGCCGGGCGTCTGGAACACGCCGGTGTCGCCGTCGGCGCCGCGCGCGCGCGAACCGATCTTCGCGTAGCTGACGGCAAGCCCCGCCGTGTCGTTGTCGCGTCCTGCGAACGGCGCCTTGAGCGTGACGCCCGCGTTCAGCGTGAAGTCGACGGCGTTGCGATCGCCGGGCGCGCCCATCACGCGCGCGAACACGTTCAGCGAGCGCGGGCTGTCCGCGCCCGGCCGCCATACCATCTGATCCGCGACCGCATAGAAGCCGTAGTTGCCGCGATGCGTCGCCGCGACGCCGTTGCTCGCCGGATCGGCGAGCGGCACGCCGTTCGTGTCGTAGCGCGGATCGGCGAAGCGCTCGGAGTTGTACCAGACGCCGAGCTTGTACATGCCGGGCAGCCCCGCCTGCGGCGCCTTCGGATCGGCGGGCGGCGCGTTGAGCGCGTACTGGAGCTCGCCGATGAAGAGCGCGCCGTTGCGCAGGTTGAAATTCGTGCCGTGCCGATTGAGCTGTTGCGCGTCGCCCACGCCGCCCGCCGGATTGCCGTCGAACACGCCCGCCATCACGGTCCATGCATCGGATGGCTTCGCGCGCAGCCGCACGCCGAGCGACGACAGCGGATAGGCGGGGCCGCCCGCCGGCATGTCGACGGCGGGCAGCACGGGCCAGCCGAACGTCGCGTTGATGAACGTGCTCGCGTACTGGCTCACCATGAATTCCTGGTCGAGGCTTTGCTGGCCGACCTTCACGTCGGCGCGGCCGTTCGCGAACGACTGCTGGTACCACAGCTCCCAGAGGCGCGTCGTGGCCTCGGCCTCGATGCCGCTTGCCGTCTGCAGCAACTGCAGGTTGCGCGCCGTGAGGCTCGTGCCGTGAATCTGCAGGCCCGACACGTTGAACGTGCCGCCCGGCAGCCCGATCGCCTTTTCGGTGTCGACGCTGAAGCCGAATTGCGTGAGGCCGTCATAGGCGCCGCCGCGGCTTGTGCCGCCCGACAGATTGCGCAGGTACTCGCTCGTTTCCTGCAGATTCAGCGTGATCCCGTGATCGCCGAGCTTGGTGCGCAGGCCGCCCATGTCGCCGAACAGGTTCGAGCGATCCCAGAAGCCGGTGGGGGCGGCATCCGTCTGCGCGGCTGTCGCGCCGTTTCCGCCGGGCACGCCATCCGGGGCCCGCGTGGCGGGTGCCGGCGGCGCGGCGTTCTCGGCGGGGGCTGCCGCGGGGCTCGACGCCTGCGCGAGCGCGGGCTGCACGATGCCGAGCGACAGCAACAACGGCAGGCCGGAGGCGACGCCGGATTTGACGAGCATTTGATGGAGGGTCTTCTTCTTCATGACGAATCGTTGCATGGAGGTTGACGGCCGATGTGATCGCCCGCTTGCCGCGTTCTGTTGCTGCCCGCCGGGTGCGGCAAACCGGCGGGCCCGGCGAGCGCTTACGAGAACCACCAGCTCACGCGGATGGCCTGGTTCAGGCCGACCTGCTGGCCCGACGCCGACAGCAGCGCGCCGAGCGCGACGGCGCCCGCCGTCGCGGCGACGATTGCGCAGCCGGCCGGGCGCGGGATGAACGGGAGCCGCGCGCGCACGGTGGGGCGCATGGCGAGCGCCGGCGGCGCGCGGGCTGCGGCGGCGCGCCGCCGGCGTGCGAAAAGCGGGCCGTGTACGAATCTGACGGCGAGAAATTGAAACAGCATGACTGCGCTCCCGTCCGCTCCGGCACGCGCCGGACGACGTAGAACGTCGCGCGCGCCCACGGGCGGTTGCGACAGGCTAACGAATCAGAGGAAGCGTGCTGCGTGCGGCATGCGCCGCGGGCGATGAAGCGCGCTAACTCGGCCAATGCGAGCTAGCGGCGAAGAAAATCTTGGCGGCTAGTTCGCGAATGCGGCGCCGATGCCGACAGGCATCGGGCGACTACTACCAGGGGACGTGTCCACGTGGGACTCCTTGATGAATTGCGGCAGATTGTATGCGGGACGCATGAAAATGGGCAAGTAAAAATGACATAAACGTTGCGCTGACGCGCACGAGCGCGCGCGTCCGATCAGGCCCGAAAAGCCCATGAAATACGGGGATTCCTTTCGATTTGGTTTCCGCGCGAGTTCGCCTGTAAGCTTGCGCGCCGCTTGCATCGCGCCGAAGCTTTCGGCGTGCGCCGGCCGAAAATTATTTTCGCGATGCTTGGCGCCGGTCATTGACTTTCGGCTCGCCGAATTCATAGAATCCGGCCATCTCCACAAATGGGGCATACGCCTTGGACACTTGCAGTAGTCGACTTTCGAGCAGTTTCTTCGCCTGACCGACAAGACGTCCGCGCCCGTTCATTCGCCGCCGTCCAGCCGATCAGGCAGACGGTGCGCGCCGCAGTTCGCAACACCCCTTCCCGTGCACCCTTGATTCGCGCCGCATGAGCGCTGCGTTTTCGCGCGCTCGTCCGGCATTCGCCGCGCGCCTTGGTGCGCGGCGCGCGTTCGCTCGGCGCCTGTCCCGCATGACGGCGGCGGCGAGCGAGTGCGCGCGTGCATTCGATGCGCGAACCTTTAGACAAGGAGCCGACATGCCGGACAGTGACAGTTATCCCATACGCCGCACCCTGGATCTTTTCGATTTCGATCATCGAGGGAAGCGCGCCGGGCTCGATCGATAGGCGCATCGCGCGCATGACATTCGGGCACGCAGCTTCCCGCCATGCGCGGGAACCCGCGCCCGGAGAATCATCATGCAATTCGGTCTGCTTCTGTCACAACTGCCGCACGTCGACGAATCGCGCGTTCACTACGACGCGATGCTGTCGCTCAAAGCAGCTGGCGAGCCAGCATCCGCCTCGTTCTGGCAGCGCCTGAAAGCCCTGATTTCCTGACACCGCGACGCGCTTCGGCATGCGCGAAGCATCGCCGCCGCGCGGCGGCGCGCGCATGCCGGGGCGGTGCTTCGGCGAGCATGCTTCGACGATAACCATACGCCCAGGGAGAAAACACATGTCAACGCCAACCGACATCTCGCCGCCCATCGCGCTCGAGCGCGATGCGGTGCTCGATCAAGCGCACGTGGGCGACATCAAGGGCGCGTTCGGCACGATCGCGCACCACGACACCGCGCCGCGCAGCGGCTGGTGGGCGCGCGTGCGCACGCTGCTCGCGATCCTCGGCCCGGGCCTCATCGTGATGGTCGGCGATAACGACGCCGGCGCGTTCGGCACCTATACGCAGGCGGGGCAGAACTACGGCACGTCGCTGCTGTGGACGCTGCTGCTCGTGCCCGTGCTGTTCGTGAACCAGGAGATGGTGTTGCGTCTGGGCGCCGTCACGGGCGTCGGCCACGCGCGCCTCATCTTCGAGTGCTTCGGCAAGTTCTGGGGTGCATTCAGCGTGATCGATCTGTTCATCCTGAACGCGCTCACGATCGTTACCGAGTTCATCGGCATCACGTTCGTGCTGGATTTCTTCGGCGTGTCGAAGGTCGCGGGCGTGTGCATCGCGGCGGCGCTCACGATGGCGGCCGTCAGCACGGGCGACTTCCGCCGCTTCGAGCGTTTCGCGGTCGCGCTCTGCGTGCTGAGCCTCCTGCTCGTGCCGGTGCTCGTATCGATTCATCCGCCCGTGCACCAGATGGCGCGCGATCTGTTCGTGCCGACCTGGCCCGCGCACGCGAAGCGCTCCGACGTGATGCTGCTCGTGATCGGCATCGTCGGCACGACGGTCGCGCCGTGGCAGTTGTTCTTCCAGCAGAGCTACGTGATCGACAAGCGGATCACGCCGCGCTTCATCAAGTACGAGAAGGCGGATCTGTGGATCGGCATCGTGCTCGTGATGATCGGCGCGATCGCGATGATCTCGTTCAGCGCGGCGCTCTACGCGGGCCGCTCGGAGGCGGGCGGCTTCACCGATGCAGGCGGCGTGATCGCGGGCCTGGCGAAGTACGCGGGCCCGACGAGCGCGACGCTGTTCGCGATCGCGCTGCTCGACGCGTGCATCATCGGCGCGGCGGCCGTGTCGCTCGCGACCGCGTATGCGATCGGCGACGTGTTCAGGATCCGCCACTCGCTGCATCGCGGCGTGTCGGACGCGAAGGGTTTCTATCTGGTCTACTTCGGCATCGTCGCCGCGGCGGCCGCGCTCGTGCTGATGCCGGGCAGCCCGCTCGGCCTGCTCACGGAAGCGGTGCAGACGCTCGCGGGCGTGCTGCTGCCGAGCGCGACGGTGTTCCTGCTGCTGTTGTGCAACGACCGCGCCGTGCTCGGCCCGTGGGTCAATTCGGCAAGATTGAATCTGTTTACGGGCGCGGTGGTCTGGGTGCTCGTGATGCTGTCGATCATCCTGACGGCCTCCGTGATGTACCCGGACATGAGCGGCGAAGCGATGCTCGAAGTGCTCGCGGGCGGCACGCTCTTCGCGGCGCTCGGGCTCGCGGCGACGTTCGTGCTGCGCAGGCGTGCGGGCTGCGCCGACCGTGCGAATGTCGCGCACGACGCGCGCGACGCGCACGTCGATCGCGCCGCGCGCGACACGTGGCGGATGCCGCCGCTCGATGCGTTGCCGGCGCCGCGCGTCACGCTGTCGACGCGCATCTGGATGGGCGTGCTGCGCGGCTATCTGGTGCTCGCGGTGGGGCTCGTGATCGTGAAGGTCGTGCAGATGGCGTTTTTCAGGTAGCCGATGCGCGCGGCCGCTCTGCGCGCGGCGGCGGCGTTCCGGCGATTCGACGGATTCGATTCCTTTTCCGGGCGACACGCGGCCGGGCATGACGCACGGGCTGCGTCGACGGCGGCGATGTCGGCGCTTGCCGCCTGCGCGAGGACGGGCGACGACGAAGCGCGCCGCCAGGCCGACGATGCGCCCGTCCGCGCCGGATGCGTCTGCATCGGGCGCGGGCGGACGAGTGCGCGATGTGCGCCCCGGCGCGCGTCAAAATAAAGGAATCCTTCGAATGAAAGCCGCCCGAAAATAATTCGACATAGTTTGACAGTTGCGCGGGCGGCGGTGAGCTAAGCTGCTTCGCGTGCGGCGTCGAAGCGCGATCGTCGTCGATCGGGCGCCGCGCATGCGTTCCGGTTCGCCGTCGTGCGTCGGCGCGCATTCGTCGGCGTCGTGCGCGCCGGCTCGTGAGCGGTCGCGCCGAAGTAACCGGTGCTACCGAATGTGACAAACGCGGCGCGGCATGAACGTCCATGCAATCATGCTCGCTCACGTTCAACCCTAACGGTGATTGCGATGGGAATCCTGAATACGGTAGGTGAAATTGCGGGCGCGGTGGCGGCCGTCGAGGCGGCAGAGAAGGTCGATCCGGATGCCGGCCTGCTGACGAAGGCGGCCGCCGCGGTCGCGGGCTTCAAGGGGGCGGAGGCGCTCGAGAATCTCGTCGAGAAAAAGAAGGACGACGAAGCGGCCGACGGCGATAACACGGCCGCGCCGGACAGCGACGCGTCGCAGGCGTGACGCGCGCCGGCGCGACGGCTTCGCGTCGCGCACGGCACCCGATGAAGCGGAGGGCGTCGCCCTCCGCTTCAGATTGCTGACAAACCCTCGCCAAGTGGGGGATTTTTGTTTTTTAATGGCGTGATGCTGAAGACGCCCATGCCCACGCAGCACGAACTCGAGATGGTGACGCTCGAGGAACTCGTGCCGAAGGACCACCTGCTGCGCCAGATCGATGCGGCGGTGGATTTCGAGTTCATCCGCGCGAAGGTGGCGCATCTGTATTGCGCGGACAACGGGCGGCCGGCGCTCGATCCCGTGGTGATGTTCAAGCTGTTGTTCATCGGCTACCTGTTCGGGGTGCGCAGCGAGCGGCAACTGATGCGTGAGGTCCAGGTCAACGTCGCCTATCGCTGGTTCGCCCGGTTCCGGCTGACCGACAAGGTGCCGGATGCGTCAACGTTCTCGCAGAATCGCCGCCGACGCTTCACGGACACGACGGTGTATCAGGAGATCTTCGACGAGATCGTGCGGCAGGCGATCAAGCGCGGGCTGGTCGACGGTCGGGTGCTGTACACGGACAGCACGCACCTGAAGGCGAACGCGAACAAAGGCAAGTTCGATGTGGTGAAGCTGGAGCAGACGCCGGCCGCCTACACGGAGGCATTGAACGCGGCAGTGGATGCGGACCGGGCCGCGCATGGCAGGAAGCCGCTGGATCGCGACGACGATGAGCCGCCGTCTAGCAAGGACACCAAGCTCAGCCGGACCGATCCGGACAGCGGCTACATGGTGCGGGACGACAAGCCGAAGGGGTTCTTCTATCTGGACCACCGCACGGTGGATGCCAAGCACGCGATCATCACCGATACGCATGTGACGCCGGCCTCGGTGCATGACAGCCAGCCGTATCTGGATCGGCTGGATCGCCAGCGCGAGCGCTTTGAGTTCAAGGTCGAGGCGGTGGGGCTGGATGCGGGCTACTTCACGCCGGCGGTGTGCCAGGGGCTGGAGGAGCGAGGGATTGCCGGGGTGATGGGCTATCGCACGCCGAACCACAAGCCGGGCATGTTCTACAAACGGCAGTTCAAGTACGACGCGTATCGCAACGAATACGTGTGCCCGCAGGGGCAGGCCCTGCCGTACAGCACGACCAATCGGCTCGGCTATCGGGAATACAAATCCAATGCGCAGATCTGCGGGCGCTGCCCGGTACGATCGCAGTGCACGAACAGTGCGATCGCGGTGAAGGTGGTAACGCGCCACGTGTGGGAGCGCGCCAAGGAGCGGGTGGACGCGCGGCGCTTGACCGAATGGGGCCAACGCATTTACGCGCGGCGCAAGCAGACGGTGGAGCGCAGCTTCGCCGATGCCAAGCAGCTGCATGGGCACCGTTATGCCCGTATGCGTGGGCTACGCAAGGTGGCCGAGCAGTGCTTGCTGGCCGCGGCGGCACAGAACATCAAGAAGATTGCGATGCTGCTGGCGCGGAAGCGGAAAAAGGGGCCAGCGGGTCCCGATTGGCGCTTCGTGCGCATGCTGCTGCGTCTGGTGAGCGGTTTGCGCTGCAGCTTCGACTACCCGCTCGCGGCGAACCCGCAATCCTGATCCCAGAAAGACAAAACCCCACGCTCACAAAAACGTGGGGTTCGTCAGCAGTCTGAGCGGAGGGCGTCGCCCTCCGCTTTTTTTTGACGGGCGGCTCGAGGCAATCGGCTGATGATTGCGCTGCATGACAGTACGCGCGCGCCGCGCCGCAAGAAATTCGAAAACTTGCTATCGTCCGGTCATCGGGGTTTCGATCAGACGACGCTATGGAATTCGACTACGATCTCTTTGTCATCGGCGCGGGCTCGGGCGGCGTGCGCCTGAGCCGCGTCGCGGCGTCCTACGGCGCGCGCGTCGGCATCGCCGAGGAAGAGCGCATCGGCGGCACCTGCGTGCTGCGCGGCTGCATCCCGAAAAAGCTGCTCGTCTACGCGTCGCATTACAGCCACGACGTCGAGGACGCCGCGGGCTATGGCTGGACCTTCGACATCGGCCTGTTTTCGTGGCCGACGCTCATCGAGGCGAAGGACCGCGAGATCGCGCGCCTGAGCGGCATCTACGTCGATCTGCTGAACAAGTCGGGCGTCGAGATCCATACGGGGCGCGCGACGCTCGTCGGCGCGCATACGGTCGACGTCGCGGGCCGGCGTGTCACCGCCCGGCACATCGCCGTCGCGACAGGCTCGCGGCCGGTGCTGCCGCCGATTCCCGGCATCGAGCACGCGATCACGTCGCGCGAGGCGCTCGAGTTGCCCGAGCTGCCGCAGCGGATCGCGATCGTCGGCGGCGGCTACATCGCGGTCGAGTTCGCGGGCATCTTCAACGGGCTCGGCGTCGATGTCGACCTGTTCTATCGCGGCGAGCAGATCCTGCGCGGCTTCGACGACGACGTGCGGCACGCGTTGCATGGCGAGATGACGAAGCAGGGTGTCGCCATCCATACGCGCGCGACGATCGAGGCGATCGAGCGCGGCGCCGACGGCGGGTTGACGCTCAGGCTCGCCGAGGGCGCGTACGGGCCGTACGACGCGGTGCTGTATGCGACGGGGCGCGTCGCGAATGGCGACGGGCTCGGGCTCGAGGCGGTCGGGGTCGCGCGCGACGCGAACGGCGCGATCGAGGTCGACGCCTATTCGGCGACGACGGTGCCGTCGATCCACGCGATCGGCGACGTCACCGCGCGCCCGCAACTGACGCCCGTCGCGACGCGCGACGGCATGCTGCTCGCGGCGAACCTGTTCGGCGGCAAGCGGATCGCCGCCGATCATCGCTACGTTCCTTCCGCGGTGTTCAGCCAGCCGGAGATCGCGACGGTCGGGCTCACCGAGGCGCAAGCGCGCGCCGAGCTCGGCGCGCTCGACATCTACAAGACGTCGTTCCGCGCGCTGCGGCACACGTTGTCCGGCCGCGACGAAAAGACGTTCATGAAGCTCGTCGTCGCGCGCGACAGCCAGCGCGTCGTCGGCGCGCACATGGTCGGGCGCGACGCGGCGGAGATCATCCAGGGCATCGCGATCGCGATCCGGGCGGGCGCGACGAAGGCGCAGTTCGACGAGACGGTCGGCATCCATCCAACCGCGGCCGAGGAGTTCGTCACGTTGCGGCAGAAGGAGCCGGACGACGCATGACGCCCGATTGGCGCGGTGCGCGACGGCTGGTGTGATGACGGGCGCGACGAACGGGCGGTTGCGGCGGGCGCGATAGGCGGGCAGGCGGCGCGAGAGGCCGCCGGGGCGGCGTGATTCGCCCGTTCGTGCATGAAAATCGGCTCGGATCATTCGCCGGGTTGGGCCGTGTGCCGTCGGTGAAGGCGGCTTGGCCGATATGGCCCGTTCCGTTCCCGATGGATCGGGCGGTAGCGTCGCGGAGCCATTGAATCATCCCACTGCCTGATCGCCCGATTACCCGGCAACTGGCGGCTCACGGCGGACGGTTCATGGTTCAATGGCCTAGCGGGCCAACGATCCGAGCGCCTGATTCTTTGATCCAATCCCCCCGACTCGTCCGTCTGGCTTGCCTCGCGCGACTCTGCCGACCGCCTTGACCGCCCCGACTGCCCCAAACACCGCCCCCGTCCACACCGCCCCCCCGTCCGCCCCCTTCGCGGCCCCATTTGGGGCCGGCCGGGGCCGCGCGCGAGACTTGCCTCATAATCGGGCACAGCCGATACTCTTGGATTCCGCGAAATTCCCCCTTCCAACTGATTGAACGGTTTTCGTCATGACCACGATTCTTGAAAATCTCCCGGCCGGCCAGAAGGTCGGCATTGCGTTCTCCGGCGGCCTCGACACGAGCGCCGCGCTGCACTGGATGCGCATCAAGGGAGCCGTTCCTTACGCATACACGGCCAATCTCGGCCAGCCCGACGAAGACGACTACGACGCGATACCGAAGCGCGCGATCCAGTACGGCGCCGAAGGCGCGCGCCTGATCGACTGCCGCGCGCAGCTCGTCGCCGAAGGGATCGCGGCGCTCCAGTGCGGCGCGTTCCACATTTCGACGGCCGGCGTCACGTATTTCAATACGACCCCGATTGGCCGCGCCGTGACGGGCACGATGCTCGTTGCCGCGATGAAGGAAGACGGCGTCAACATCTGGGGCGACGGCAGCACGTACAAGGGCAACGACATCGAGCGCTTCTACCGCTATGGCCTGCTCGTCAATCCGGATCTGAAGATCTACAAGCCGTGGCTCGACCAGCAGTTCATCGACGAGCTCGGCGGCCGCGCGGAAATGTCCGAATTCATGCGCCAGGCCGGTTTCGAGTACAAGATGTCGGCCGAGAAGGCGTACTCGACCGATTCGAACCTGCTCGGCGCGACGCACGAGGCGAAGGATCTCGAGAGCCTCGAGAGCGGCATCAAGATCGTCAATCCGATCATGGGCGTCGCGTTCTGGCGCGACGACGTGAAGATCGACAAGGAAGAAGTGACGATCCGCTTCGAAGAGGGGCGCCCGGTCGCGCTGAACGGCGTCGAGTACAAGGATGCGGTCGCGCTGCTGCTCGAGGCGAACCGGATCGGCGGGCGCCACGGCCTCGGAATGAGCGACCAGATCGAGAACCGGATCATCGAGGCGAAGAGCCGCGGCATCTATGAGGCCCCGGGGCTCGCGCTGCTGTACATCGCATACGAGCGCCTCGTCACCGGCATCCACAACGAGGACACGATCGAGCAGTACCGCGAGAACGGCCGTCGTCTCGGCCGCCTGCTGTACCAGGGCCGCTGGTTCGACCCGCAGGCGATCATGCTGCGCGAGACGGCGCAGCGCTGGGTCGCGCGCGCGGTCACGGGCGAGGTGACGGTCGAGCTGCGCCGCGGCAACGATTATTCGATCATCGGCACGCGCTCGCCGAACCTCACGTACCAGCCGGAGCGCCTGTCGATGGAGAAGGTGCAATCGATGTTCTCGCCGCGCGACCGGATCGGCCAACTGACGATGCGCAACCTCGACATCACCGATACGCGCGACAAGCTGCGCATCTATTCGCAAGTCGGCCTGCTGGCGGCGGGCGAATCGTCGGCGCTGCCGAAGCTGAAGGAAGACGAGAGCGGCAACTGACGCGCCGGCGCGCGGATGCCCAGGCGTGCGCGCGGTGCCCGGTCCACGCCGGCGCGAGCCGGACGGCCGACACGAAGGAGGAGGACGCCCGCGCTGCAAGCGCGCGGGCGGCGCGCCGCAAAAGCGTGCAAATATCGCGCAAGATCGCGGGCGCGCCGCGCTTGGCCGTCCGCGCCGCCCGCGCAGCCGGCGCCGGGGCGAGCGCGCCGGCCGTACGCATCAACCGTCGAACCGCGCCGCGTTCGGGCGTTCGCGCCACCGATAACAAGACAAGAACGGAAACGGAGGTCGATATGTTCCAGATGCTGCCGTCGATGACGTTCGGCCGCCGCCTGTCGGTGTGGTGGTCCTGCATGTGGCGCCAGACGCTCGCCAGCGCGCCGGTGTGGATACTCGGCGTCGCGATCGTCGGATTGTCGATATCGCGAACCCACTCGGCCGCCGGCCGGCCGCCGAGCGGCGGCGCGGCGGCGCTCGCCGTCGCGACCTTCTTCGTCTGCCTCGTCGTTTGCCTGCCGATCGCCGGCTACATGGTGCGCGGCGGCTTCGCCGCGCACGCGTTGACGGCGCCCGAGCGGCTGGCGTTTCGGCAGGCGCTGATGGTGGGGCTGACAACATTCGGCTGGGCCGTGCTGGCCGCGCTGCCGATCAGCGTGGCGACGATGCCGCTGCGCCATGCCGGCTATCCGCT
Organism: Burkholderia mallei ATCC 23344; assembly: GCF_000011705.1. Classification (NCBI taxonomy): domain Bacteria; kingdom Pseudomonadati; phylum Pseudomonadota; class Betaproteobacteria; order Burkholderiales; family Burkholderiaceae; genus Burkholderia; species Burkholderia mallei. Next base: position 3,471,852 of record NC_006348.1, read on the forward strand.
TGCCGGCCAGGCGATCGGCTGGGTGCTGAACGTCGCGGCCGGCCTGTACATCGTACTGCCGCGGCAGGCGCGGCGGCTGCGGTTGCTCGCGGGCGAAGCCGCGTGACGCCGCGTGCGCCGCGGCGCGCGCGCGGCTCGTTGCCGTGCATGCGCGGGCCGCACGGCGCATCGATGCATCGACGAAGGGGGGAGCGAATGAACCGGGCAATCCGTATGCGGGCGGCGGTTGCGGCGGCCGCGTTTTCAGCAAGCCTCTCGGCGGGCGCCGCCGGCCCCGCGATCGATCCGGGCCGGTATCTGTACGTCGAAGGCGGCAGCGCGCACGGTGTGCTGACCGTCAAGGGCAATGCCTTCGAGATCGAGACGATCGGCGGCAACTGCCATACCTGCGCGCTGAGCGGCACGTTCGACGGGCGCGTGGGCATCGCGCGCGACGGCGAGAACGTATGCCGGATCGCGGTGTCCGGCGGGCACGGCGACCTCAGGCTGGATACGTCCGGCTCGGACGCGTGCCGGGATTTCTGCGGGATGCGCGCATCGTTCGACGGCGAATATCGGCGCCCGGGCGCCGCGTGCACCGATCGCGCCCGGGACGTACGCACCGAGCGCTCGCACCGGCAATACGCGGCGCACGACTACGATGCGGCGCGCACGACGCTGAAGGCGCTGTTGGCCGAATGCGGCGGCTTCATGGGCTGGATCGAGTTGGACCGCGCGAAGAGCGACCTGGCGCTGACGGAGTACCACCGCGGCGATCGAGCCCAATGCGTGGCCGTGCTGTCCGATACGATCGCCTATCGCGCGCAGCAGGATCACAGCGACGCGTTCGGCCTGCCGCCGTGCGATGCCGACAACTACAAGTCGACGGGCGACGCGATCCTGCACAATCTCGCGCTCTGCCAGGCGCCGGCGAAGCGCTGACGCGCCGCCGGCGTGCGGGGCCGGCTGGGCGAAGCGCCGGCCGCGGCGAGCGCGGGCCGCTCGTTGCGCTCGGGCGGGCGTGAGGCCCACGCGAGGCGGCGCGTGTCGTGCGTTGTTCGTCGTTCATCGCGATCGCTGCGCACGCGACGGCCGCGCCGCGTGATCGGTACGTAAGCGGCGCGGTGGCGCGACGGCGGAGGCGCTCGACCGGGCGCTCCGTTCCGCGCGCATGTCTTGGGCACGCTTGCGTTCGATGCGTCGTGCCGCGCCGCCCTCACGGCCGCGCAACCGATCCAGCCGCCCGCGCTTGACCTTCCCACAGTGGGAAGATCGATCCTTCAATCGATTCATATCGATTGGAGAGGCAACATGAAGCTCGAAGTGAAAGACATGTCGTGTGGCGGCTGCGCGAACGCGATCACACAGGCGATCCAGACCGCCGATTCGTCGGCGCGCGTTTCGGTCGACGTCGCGTCGAAGGTGGTCGACGTCGGCTCGGCGCTCGGCATCGAGCGGGTGGTCGCGATTATCGAAGCGGCGGGATTTCATCCGGCCGTCCTGGCCGCGTAATCGTTCGCGCAGGCCGTCGGCGGCGCGCGTCGGTTCGCAAGCAGCCCGGGTGCGGCGCCGTCGCCGCGAGCGCGGCGCGCGCGGCGGTGCACGCGCGCCGCGCGGCGAAACCGCAGCACTTCGACGACGTCGATTGCCGCGCGCGAGTCGACCGTTGCGTGCGCGAACCGGACGCTTCGGCGTATTCGGAACGTCGATGCGCTCGCGCTCGCGAACCGGGATGGCGCGCGCGAGCGTTGCTTGCCGATGCGAACGCCGGCCGACGGACGTGCGGCGAGCGCCGCCGAAGCGCGGGCGGCCACTGGGATCAACGCGCCGACGTGAATCGAGGGGAGCGTGGGAGATTTCGGCGAGCCGACGGGCCTTGCGCGAGGGCGCGCGGTGTTCGTTGCCGTGCCGCCCTGGGCCGCGCGGCGCGGCGGCACGGCGGCGGATCGAGGCGGCTCATCGATGCGATCAATCGAAGCGGCTGATCGAAGTGGCTGATCGAAGCGACTGATCGAAGCGACTGATCGAAGCGGCTGATCGAAGCGGCCCGCCGCCGCGGCGCGCCGCTCGCTCAGATCTCGGTCACGTCTTCGCGCCGCGCAGCCGCAGCGCGTTGCCGATGACGGAAACCGAGCTCGCCGCCATCGCGGCGCTCGCGAAGATCGGGCTCAGCGTGATGCCGAACCACGGATACAGCACGCCCGCCGCGACCGGAATGCCGACCGCGTTGTAGACGAACGCGAAGAACAGGTTCTGCCGGATGTTCTTCATCGTCGCGACGCTGAGCGCGCGCGCCCGCGCGATGCCGCGCAGGTCGCCCTTCACGAGCACGATCCGCGCGCTGTTCATCGCGACGTCGGTGCCCGTGCCCATCGCGATGCCGACGTTCGCTTGCGCGAGCGCCGGCGCATCGTTGACGCCGTCGCCCGCCATCGCGACGACGTGCCCTTGTTGCTGCAGCGCTTGCACGTGCCTGTACTTGTCCTCGGGCAGCACGCCCGCCTTCACGCCGTCGAGCGACAGCGTCCGGGCGACCGCGTTCGCGGTGACGGGGTTGTCGCCCGTCAGCATCACGATGCGCGTGCCCGACGCCTTGAGCAGTTGCACCGCGTCCGGCGTCGTCTCCTTGATCGGGTCGGCAACGCCGATATAACCGGCGAGCCGCCCGTCGATCGCGACGTACATCACCGTCTGGCCGGCTTCGCGCAGGCGGTTCGAATCGGCGTCGGCCGCCGTGCAGTCGATCGCGAGATCCGCCATCAGGTGCGCGTTGCCGAGCGCAACCGTGCGGGCGTCGAGGGTGCCTTTCACGCCTTTTCCGGGCACCGAATCGAACGACGCGACGGGCTTGCGCTCGGCGCCCATCCGCGCGGCGTGCTCGACGATCGCCTGCGCGAGCGGATGCTCGCTCGCGCCCTCGAGGCTCGCCGCATCGCCCAGCAGCGCGCGCTCGGACTGCCCGCCGAGCGCGACGATCGTCTGCACGCGCGGGCGCCCCTCGGTCAGCGTGCCGGTCTTGTCGACGACGACGGTATCGACTTTCTCCATCAGCTCCAATGCTTCGGCATCCTTGATGAGCACGCCCTCGCGCGCGCCGCGGCCGACACCGACGATGATCGACACGGGTGTCGCGAAGCCGAGCGCGCACGGGCAGGCGATGATGAGCACGCTGATCGCCACCACGAGCGCGTTCGCGAGCGCGGGAGCCGGACCGAACGCCGCCCAGGCGGCGAACGCGAGCGCGGCGAGCACGATGACGGCGAGCACGAACCCGCCGGACACCTGATCGGCGAGTTTCTGGATCGGCGCGCGCGAGCGCCCGGCCTCGGCGACCATCTGCACGATCCGCGCGAGCAGCGTGTCGGTGCCGATCTTCTGCGCGCGCATCACGAAGGTGCCCGTCTGGTTGACGGTCGCGCCCGTCACCGGGCTGCCCTCGGTCTTCTCGGCGGGCACCGGCTCGCCGGTGATCATCGATTCGTCGACGCTCGAATGCCCGGCGACGACGATGCCGTCGACCGGCACCTTCGAGCCGGGCTTCACGCGCAGCGTGTCGCCGACGACGACCGCGTCGAGCGGCACGGTTTGCTCCGAGCCGTCGGGATTCACGCGCACCGCCGTGTGCGGCGCGAGCTGCAGCAGGTCGCGGATCGCGCTCGACGTGCGCGAGCGCGCGCGCAACTCGAGCACCTGGCCGAGCAGCACGAGCGTCACGATCACCGCGGACGCCTCGAAGTAGAGCGGGATTTCGTGGCCGCTGCGAAACGCCTGCGGCAGCGTGTCGGGGAACAGCAGCGCGAACACGCTGAACAGATACGCCACGCAGACGCCAAGCCCGATCAGGCTGAACATGTTCAACCGCCGCGTGACGAACGACTTCCAGCCGCGCACGAGAAACGGCCAGCCGCCCCACAGCACGACGGGCGTCGCGAGCGCGGCCTGCACCCATTGCGACCACGATGCCGGCATTCCGAACGGCCGCGGCCAGCGCGCGAGCAGCGCGTCGATGCCGGCGCCGATGTCGAACGGCAGCACCATCGCACCCATCGTCATCAGCACGAGCGGCACGGCCAGCACGAGCCCGAGCTGGAAGCGCCGCGTCATCGATCGGAGCTCGGGATTGCCGTCTTCGGTGGCGTCCGGCGTGAGCGGCTCGAGCGCCATTCCACAGATCGGGCAGGCACCCGGCGCGTTCGCGCGTATCTGCGGGTGCATCGGGCACGTGTAGACCGTGCCCGGCTTCGCCGCGGATGCGCCGGCCCGCTGCTTCGGCGTGCCGACGAACCGCTGCGGCGACGCGCGGAACGCCGTCGCGCACTTGTCGCTGCAGAAGCGATACGTGCGGCCTTGATAGTCGTATCGACGGGGTGTGTCGATCGGCACCTTCATTCCGCAGACCGGATCGACCGCCGTTTCGCCCGGCGTCTTCGTTTCGTGCGGGCGGTGCGGATCGCGCCGTTCGTTCGTGTCGCCGCTGTGATCGTGATGGACATGTGCGTCGTGCATGGCAAGCGCTCCTGTCGCGTCGGTGGATGTCGATGTCTTCGGCGGCGAGCCCGGCCGGAACGCGCCGCCTGTCGGATCGCCGCGCCGCGGCATCGCGGCGGTCATGATTCGATGTTGCGCGCTTGCGGCCGGCTACGCGCGCCGCCGGCGCGCGATGCGCGTGCGCGCTCCGCGACACCGTTGCCGGGCGCCTTGCCGGCAAGGCCGGCGTCGCCGCCGGCGCTTGCCCGCGGCGAGCAATACCGGGTCCCGGCACGAGCGGAAGCGCCGGCTACTGCAATCGCGAACCGCGCGGAGGCTTTCGTTTCGGGGCCTGAGCAAGCGGCTCGAATGCGGATGGCCGTTTCACTGTAATGTCGGCTCGGCGGCGCGAATTGACCTGCCTCAAGTGCGCCGCGTCGCACGTGGGCCCGCGCTGGCGGGCGGTTGCGGCGAAAGGGCGGGAACGGGGGAAACGGCGGAGGGCGCGCCGCGCACGGTTCTTGCGGGCCGCGCATCTCGACCGTTGACGTAAATCAAGCGGTGCCGGAACCGTATCCGTAGCATCGGTTCGAAGCCGGTACGGCGATTCGCGGGCAAGGGCCCGAGACGAGCGGCCGACGACCGGCGCCAGCCTGCCCCGGCGAACCCAACGGAGGTAGCAGATGCGATTTCACTCTTCGGCCCCGCGTGCCGCCGCGACGTGGATTCGTCTGATCCGCGCCGCGCTGCTGGCGGCGTTCGCGCTCACGCTGTCCGGCTGCGGCTACAACGCGATCCAGGTGCAGGACGAGCAGGTGAAGGCGAGTTGGTCTGAGGTGCTGAATCAGTATCAGCGCCGCGCGGATCTCGTGCCGAATCTCGTCAACACCGTGAAGGGCTATGCGAACCAGGAGCGCGACGTGCTCACGCGCGTGACCGAGGCGCGCGCGCAGGTCGGCTCGATTCGCGCGACGCCCGAGCTGCTGTCCGATCCGCAGGCGTTCGCGAAATTCGACGCCGCGCAAGGGCAGTTGACATCGTCGCTGTCGCGGCTGCTCGTCGTGTCCGAGAACTACCCGCAACTGAAATCCGACGCGAACTTCCGCGATCTGCAGGCGCAACTCGAAGGCACCGAGAATCGCATCACGGTCGCGCGCAATCGCTACATCCGCTCGGTGCAGGCGTACAACACGACGATCCGCTCGTTCCCGAGCAACCTGACCGCGATGGCGTTCGGCTACAAGGAAAAACCGAACTTCTCGGTCGAGAACGAAGCGCAGATCGCGAAGCCGCCGCGCGTCGATTTCGGAACGTCGTCCGCGCCCGCGCCGGCGCCCGCGGCCGGAGCGTCGAATTGAAAGGCTTCCTTCGCGCGGCGTGTTTCGCGATCCTCACGTTCCTGTCGATCGGCGGCGCGTGCCGCGCCGAGCAGCCGGTGCCGCCGCTCGCCGCGCGCGTGACGGACGAGACGGGTACGCTCACGGCCGCCGAACGCGCGACGCTCGAACAGTCGCTGAAGGATTTCGAGACGCGCAAGGGCAGCCAGATCGCGGTGCTGATCGTGCCGACGACGCAGCCCGAGACGATCGAGCAGTATTCGATTCGCGTCGTCGAGCAATGGAAGCTCGGCCGCGCGAACGTCGACGACGGCGCGCTCCTCATCATCGCGAAGAACGATCGCGCGTTGCGCATCGAGGTCGGCTACGGGCTCGAAGGCGTGCTCACCGATGCGACGAGTCGCCGAATCATCGACGAGCTCATCGTGCCGAGCTTTCGGCGCGGCGATTTCTACGGCGGCGTCTCGGCGGGCGTCGGCGGCATGATGCGCGTGATCGAGGGCGAGCCGCTGCCGCCGCCGCGCGCGCGCGGCGGCGAAGAAGGCGGGCTCGGCCGCGTGCTGCCGCTGCTGTTCGTGATGACGATCGTCGCGGGCGGCGTGTCGCGCGCGATATTCGGCAGGCTCGCGGGCTCGGTCGTCACGGGCGGCGTGGTCGGCTTCGTCGCGTGGCTGTGGTCCGGCGCGCTCCTCGTCGCGATCGCGGCCGCCGCGATCGCGCTCTTCTTCACGCTGCTCGGCGGCGGAATGGGCGCGCGCGTCGGCGGGCCGTTCATCGGCGGGCGCGGCGGCCGGGGCGGCGGGAACGACGGCTTTCGCGGCGGCGGCGGCGGTTTCGGCGGCGGCGGCGCGTCCGGGAGGTGGTGATGGATATCGCGCGAATCGCGAGGCACCTGTCGATGACGCGCTGGCGCGTCGCCGCGGCGTTTCCGAGGCGCACGCTCGGCAAGATCGAGCGCGCGATCGAGGCGAGCCACGAGAAGCACGTCGGTCAGTTGCGATTCGCGGTCGAAGGCGCGTTGCATGCGTCGATGCTCCTGCGCGGAATCACCGCGCGCGAACGCACGATCGACGTGTTCTCCGAACTGCGCGTGTGGGACACCGAGCACAACAACGGCGTGCTGATCTATCTGCTGCTCGCCGATCACGATGTCGAGATCGTCGCCGATCGCGGGATTCACGCGCGAGTCGACGGCGACGAGTGGGAGCGCGTGTGCCGCGCGATGGAAGCGCAGTTCCGCCGGGGCCGCTTCGAGGCGGGCTCGATTCACGGGATCGAGGCCGTCACCGCGTTGCTCGCGCGGCATTATCCGTCGCGCCGCGCGCCGGGCGACGCGTGGCCGAGCACGCCCGTCGTGCTGTGAGCCGCGTGCGGCGCGGCGCCTGCACGCGCGCCGTTGCGCGCGGCGACGTGCAACCCGATCGCGAGCAACATTGCGCGCGCCGCACGGCGAACCACGGATACTTCGCTGCGCTATACTCTTGCGCGATGAAGATCGTTCGCCTGCTCCTCGTGCTGCTGTGGTGCGCGACGCTGCCCTTGACCGGGCTGGCGGCGAGCGGCCTCGCCGGCGATTGCCCGATGCAGCAGGCGATGTCGATGAGCGAGGACGGCGCGATGCCGTCGATGCAGGACTGCGAATCGATGCGCTCTTCGGTCGCCGGCAAGTCCGGCAAAGCCGGCAAAGCAGCGAACGTCTTCTGCAAGGTGATGGTGCAATGCCAGTTCGGCAGTCTCTACCATCCGATGCCGGCGGCTGACGTGGCCCGCCCCGCGAGCCCGGGCCGCCCGCTCGTCTTCCATTACGCGAAGTCGCTCACCGTCCGCGAACCGGGCGGGTTGTGGCGACCGCCACGCACCGCCTAACCCCGCTTCCTTCCTACAGGTTCGCCGCACGCGCGGCGGGATCGTCCCGCATTCGGGGCGCGGAATCCGTTCGGGATTCCATCGCTGGGGTTCAACACATGTATTCGATGCTTCGCGCGCCGCACGGCCGGCGTGCGCGCCTGCACGCGCGCACGCTCGTCGCGGCGCTCACTTTCGCGAACGCCGCCGCCGCGTTCGCCCAATCGGCGCCGCTCACGCTCGACGCCGCGCTGCAATCGGCCGCCGACCGATCGGCGGCGATGCAGGCGGCGCAGGCGTCCGTCCAGGCGAGCGCCGAGCTCGCCGTCAAGGCCGGGCAATTGCCCGATCCGATGCTGAAGGCCGGCATCGACAATCTGCCCGTCGACGGCCCGCAACGCTTCACGATCGGCCAGGAATCGATGACGATGCGCCGCATCGGCATCGCGCAGGAGTGGGTGTCGGGCGACAAGCGCCGGCTGCGCACCGCGCTCGCGAACGAAGTCGTCGGCCGCGAACGCGCCGGCTATCTCGCGCAACTCGCGGACGTTCGCCGGCAGACGGCCATCGCGTGGCTCGACGCCGCATACGCGAAGAAGGCGCTCGCGCTGCAGCGCGAACTCGCCGACGAGATGAACCGCGAGCTCGCCGCGACGCAGGCCGCGTATCGCGGCGCGAAGGCGACGGCCGCCGACGCCCTGCAGGCGCGCGCGCTGCTCGCGCAGGCGCGCGACCGGCAAGCGAACGCCCGCCAGGCGTTCGACACCGCGCTGATCGGCCTGTCTCGCTGGATTGCCGCGCCGGCGCTCGACGTGGCGGGCGAGCCGCCCGCGCCGGTGTCGTTCGTGCCGTCGCTGCCGCCCGACGAGCTGCGCCGTGTGCAGCCGACGCTGATCGCGGCCGACGAGGACGTGGAGGTGGCCGACGCCGACGTCGCGCTCGCCGCGAGCGAGCGGCGTCCGAACTGGACGTGGGAGATCGCGTATCAGCAGCGCGGCGCGCCGTACGCGAACATGGTGTCGATCGGCGTCACGATTCCGCTGCCGCTCGATCGGCGCGATCGGCAGGACCGCGACGTCGCGCAAAAGCGCGCGCTCGCCACGAAGGCGCGGCTGATGTACGAGGATGCGCGGCGTCAGGTCGACGCGGATATCCGCACGCAATCGGCGACGCTCGAGAGCGGCCGCGCGCGGCTCGCGGAGCTCGGGCGAGCGCTGCTGCCCGCGGCCGACGAGCGCGTGCGCCTTGCCGACGCCGCGTACCGCGCGGGCGCGGGCTCGCTCGCCGACGCGTTCGCCGCGCGTCGCGCGCGGCTCGATGCGCGGCTCCAGGTGCTCGATCTCGAACGCGACGTCGCGCGAGCGTGGGCGCAGCTCGACTATCAGATCGTCCCGTCGGCGATGCTCGCCGCCGCACAGTGAAGGAGCGGACATGAACCATATTCGCTTGACCCGCGCGGCGCTGGCCGTGCTTGCCGCCGTCGCGCTGTCCGCGGCCGGCTACTTCGCCGGCGCTCGCTTCGGCGCGCATGTCGACGTCGCGCATCGCGCGCACGCCACGAACACCACGAACGCCGTCGACGGAGCCGATGCGAAGCCGGGCAGAAAAGTGCTGTACTGGCGCGATCCGATGGTGCCGAACCAGCATTTCGACAAGCCCGGCCCGTCGCCGTTCATGAACATGCCCCTCGAACCCGTCTATGCGGACGACGGCGGCGGCGCGCCGGGCGTGCGCATCGATCCCGGCCTGCAACAGAACCTCGGCATCCGCTATGCGAAGGTGCGGCGGCGTGACGTCGACGAAGGCTTCGACGCGGTCGGCACGACGCAATTCGACGAGTCGCGCACGGCCGTCGTGCAATCGCGCGTGACCGGTTATGTCGACCGGTTGTACGCGAGCGCGCCGTTGCAGCGCATCGCGAAGGGCGCGCCGATCGCCTCGCTGTTCGTGCCCGACTGGCTCGCGCCGCAGGAGGAATATCTCGCGCTCAAGCGCGGCGCGATGGACGAGGCGCTGCTTGCCGCTTCGCGTGCGCGGATGCGCGCGCTATCGATTCCCGATAGCGTGATCGCGAATCTCGACCGGACAGGCCGCGCGCAGACGCATATCGTGCTCGCCTCGCCGGAGACGGGCGTCGTCAGCGAGCTGAACGTGCGCGACGGCGCGATGGTGACGCCCGGGCAGACGCTCGCGAAGATCGCGGGGCTGTCGACGCTGTGGGCCGTCATCGACGTGCCGGAGGCGCTCGCGTCCGGCGTGCGTCCCGGCATGCGCGTCGACGCGACATTCGAGGGCGACCCGCAGCGGCGCGTGAGCGGCGCGATTCGCGAGATCCTGCCGGGCGTGAACGCGACGACGCGCACGCTGCAGGCGCGGCTCGAGCTCGACAATCGCGCGCTCACGCCGGGCATGCTGATGCGCGCGCGCGTCGGCGCATCGCATGCGGCGTCGCGGCTCGTCGTGCCGTCCGATGCGGTGATCGCGACGGGCAAGCGCTCGGTCGTGATCGTCAGGACGGCGGACGATCGGTTGCGGCCGGCGGACGTGACGGTCGGCCGCGATGCCGGAGACGAAACCGAGGTGCTGGCCGGGCTCGAAGAAGGCGAAACGGTCGTCGCGTCCGGCCAGTTCCTGATCGATTCCGAGGCGAGCCTGAAATCGGTGCTGCCGCGCCTCGAAGCCGACGCATCCGGCGCGCTCGCCGCGCGTGCGACGCGGCCGCCGGCGCGATCATCGCCGCCGGCTGCGCAGGCGGGCGGTGCCGCGCCGGTCTACGAAACCACCGGCAAGGTGGAGAAGATCACCGCGGCCGACATCACGTTCTCGCATCAGCCGGTGCCGGCGCTCGGCTGGGGCGCGATGACGATGTCGTTCGACAAGCCCGCGCCCGCCGCGTTCGCGAACGTGAAGGCGGGTGACACGGTGCGCTTCGCGTTCGAGGCGAGCGGCGACGGCTATCGGCTGACGAAGGTCGAACCGGTCGGAGGCGCCCGATGATCGCGCACGTCATTCGATGGTCGATTCGCAATCGCCTGCTCGTGCTGCTCGCGACCGCGCTCGTCGCCGCATGGGGCGTGGTGTCGCTGAACCGCACGCCGCTCGACGCGCTGCCGGACCTGTCCGACACGCAGGTGATCGTCAAGGCGTCGTATCCGGGCAAGGCGCCGCGGGTCGTCGAAGATCAGGTGACCTATCCGCTGACGACCACGCTGCTCGGCGTGCCCGGCGCGAAGACGATCCGCGCGTATTCGTCGTTCGGCGACGCGTTCGTCTACGTGCTGTTCGACGACAGGACCGATCAGTACTGGGCACGCTCGCGTGTGCTCGAGTATCTGAACCAGGTTCAAGGCCGGCTGCCGCAAGGCGCGAGCGTCGCGCTCGGGCCGGACGCGACGGGCGTCGGCTGGGTCTACGAATACGCGCTCGTCGACAGGAGCGGGCGGCGCGATCTGGGCGAGCTGCGCGCGTTGAACGACTGGTTCCTGAAGTTCGAGCTGAAGGCCGTGCCCGATGTCGCGGAGGTCGCGAGCGTCGGCGGGATGGTGCGCCAGTATCAGGTCGTGCTCGATCCCGACAGGCTGCGCGCGTTCGGCATCACGCAGGCGGCCGTCGTCGACGCGCTCGGCAAGGCGAACAGCGAATCGGGCGGCTCCGTCGTCGAGATGGCGGAATCCGAGTACATGGTGCGCGCGAGCGGCTACCTGCGCTCGCTCGACGACTTCCGCAACGTCGTGCTGCGCACGAGCGAATCCGGCACGCCGGTGCTGCTCGGCGACGTCGCGCGCGTGCAGATCGGCCCGGAGATGCGACGCGGCATCGCCGAGCTCAACGGCGAGGGCGAGGTCGCGGGCGGCGTGATCGTGATGCGTTCCGGCAAGAACGCGCTGTCGACGATCGAGGCCGTGAAGGCGAAGCTCGCCGAGCTCAGGCGTTCGCTGCCCGCGGGCGTCGAGCTCGTGACGACGTACGACCGCTCGCAACTGATCGGGCGCGCGGTCGACAATCTGAAGGACAAGCTCATCGAGGAGTTCGTGGTCGTCGGGCTCGTGTGCGCATTGTTCCTGTTTCATCTGCGCAGCGCGTTCGTCGCGATCCTCTCGCTGCCGCTCGGCGTTCTCGCCGCGTTTATCGTGATGCGCCATCAGGGCGTCAACGCGAACCTGATGTCGCTCGGCGGCATCGCGATCGCGATCGGCGCGATGATCGACGCGGCCGTCGTGATGATCGAAAACGCGCACAAGCACCTCGAATCGCACGAGCACGCGCATCCGGGCGCGCCGCTGTCGAGTGCGGCGCGCTGGGAGCTGATCGCGGCGTCGGCGGCCGAAGTCGGGCCCGCGCTCTTTTTCTCGCTGCTGATCGTCACGCTGTCGTTCGTTCCGGTGTTCGCGCTCGAAGGTCAGGAAGGCAAACTGTTCGCGCCGCTCGCGTTCACGAAGACGTATACGATCGCGGCGGCGGCGGGCCTGTCGGTCACGCTCGTGCCGGTGCTGATGGGTTACCTGATTCGCGGGCGCATTCCGCGCGAGGCATCGAATCCGCTGAACCGGCTGCTCGTGCGGCTCTACCGGCCGCTTCTCGAGGCAACGCTCGCGCGGCCGTGGCGCGCGATCGCCATCGCGGCCGCGGCACTCGTGCTCACCGCGATTCCGATGTCGCGGCTCGGCGGCGAGTTCATGCCGCCGCTCGACGAAGGCGATCTGCTGTACATGCCCACCGCGCTGCCGGGCATTTCCGCGCAGAAGGCGGCCGAGCTGCTGCAGCAGACCGACCGCCTGATCAAGACGGTGCCCGAGGTGGCGACCGTGTTCGGCAAGTCGGGCCGCGCGGACACCGCGACCGATCCGGCGCCGCTCGAGATGTTCGAGACGACGATCCGCTTCAGGCCGCGCGGCGAGTGGCGGCCGGGGATGACGCCCGGCAGGCTCGTCGACGAGCTCGATCGCGTCGTGAAGGTGCCGGGCCTGTCGAACGTGTGGGTGCCGCCGATCCGCAACCGGCTCGACATGCTGTCGACCGGCATCAAGACGCCCGTCGGCGTGAAGATCGCCGGCCCGGAGCTCGCGCAGATCGACCGGATCGCGGCGCAGGTCGAGGCGGCGGTGAAGCGCGTGCCGGGCGTCACGTCGGCGCTCGCCGAGCGGCTGAACGGCGGGCGCTACGTGGACGTCGACATCGACCGGCGCGCGGCGGCGCGCTACGGGCTGTCGGTCGGCGACGTGCAGGCGGTCGTCGCGTCGGCGATCGGCGGCGAGAACGTCGGCGAGGTGATCGCGGGGCGCGAGCGCTTTCCGATCAACATCCGCTATCCGCGCGAAGTACGCGACTCGCTCGAGAAACTGCGGGCGTTGCCGATCGTCACCGAGCGCGGCGCGCAGATCCTGCTGCGCGACGTCGCCGCCGTGACGATCGCCGACGGGCCGCCGATGATCCGCAGCGAGAATGCGCGGCTGTCGGGCTACGTGTACGTCGATATTCGCGGTGTCGACCTGAAGACGGCCGTCGGCGCGATGCAGCGCGCGGTCGCGCAACAGGTCGCGCTGCCGCCCGGCTATTCGATCGCGTGGTCCGGGCAGTTCGAATATCTGGAGCGTGCGGCCGCGACGCTGCGCACGGTGATTCCGGTGACGCTTGCCGTGATCTTCGTGTTGCTGTTCCTGACATTCGATTCGGCGGCCGACGCGCTGCTGCTGATGACGACCGTGCCGTTCGCGCTCGTCGGCGGTCTCTGGTTCGTGTGGGCGCTGGGCCATGCGGTGTCCGTCGCGACCGCGGTCGGCTTCATCGCGCTCGCGGGTGTGGCGGCCGAGTTCGGCGTCGTGATGCTGCTGTATCTGAAGCGCGCATACGAGCGGCGCATCGCCGCCGGCGAGCCGCCGAACGAAGCGACGCTCGCCGACGCGATTCGCGAAGGCGCGGTGCTGCGCGTGCGGCCGAAGGCGATGACGGTCGCCGTCGTGCTCGCGGGCCTCGTGCCGATCATGATCGGGCACGGTTCGGGTTCCGAAGTGATGCAGCGCATCGCCGCGCCGATGGTGGGCGGCATGGTCACGGCGCCGCTGCTGTCGATGTTCGTCATTCCCGCCGCGTGGCTCCTGTTGCAGCGCCGCCGCATGCGCGGCGCGGTCCGTGCGGCGTCGCAGGCCCCCGTTGCCGGCGCTGCCGGCGCGGATTTTTCGTCCATCCATACCGGAGAATCTCGATGAAGCAATGGATTGCAGCGCTGATGACGCTCGCGGCTGCCGCCGCACCCGCATTCGCCGCCGAAGCGGCGGCGGGGCCGAACACGCCGGCGCCGCCTCGTGATGCGCGGCCGCCGGCCGGTGACGCGTTGACCGAGGCGGTGGTCCGGCAGGTGGATCTCGCGACCGGCATGATCACGCTCAAGCACGGCGCGCTCGACAACGTCGGGATGCCGCCGATGACGATGACGTTCAAGGCGAAGGACATCGCGATGGCGAAGCGCGTTCGCGCGGGCGACAGCGTGAGGGTGCGCGTCGAGAACGTCGACGGCGTGATGACCGTTGTGAAGCTCGAGAAATAGGCGTTGCACGTGCCGGCCCGGCGCCGCCGGCGGGTTTGCCGCGCGATGCCCGCGCCGCGCGCGCCTCGGCGTGTGACGCGGGCGTCGCGCAACGGGTGCCGCGCGGGCGGCGGCGCGATTCGCGGCGAAAAGTCGCTCGACGGCGCATGCGATGCACTATTGTTCTAGGTATCCGTGCCGCATCGCCGATAAAAGAAGCGTTGGCGCGCCCCGCGCCCCGTCCCGGCCGGCTGCCGTCGATTCATCGATCAGGGAGACGAAACATGCAGCGATTGGAACATGTGCTCAGGCGCGTCAAGGCCGGCACCGGCGCGCCGATCGATTTCTCCGGCACGTGGAAGAACGAGCTCGGCTCGACGATGCGGATCGAGCAATCGGGCGACAGCGTTTCGGGTACGTACGAGAGTGCGGTCAGCGAGAACGGCGGCGCGACGAGCGGGCAGTTGAGCGGCTATGTCGACGGCGACCTGATTGCGTTCGTCGTCCACTGGGATCAGTTCCAGGCGATTACCGCCTGGGTGGGCCAGGGCGGGCCCGGCGCATCGAGCGACAGGATCAACACCTTGTGGCAGATGACGCAGCAGGTGGAGGCGGGCGAGGAGTGGGCGTCGATCAACGCGGGCGCCGATATATTCGTGAAGACTTGAGGGGAAAACGGCCGGCGCGGCAGGCGGGCGATCCGCGACGTCGCGCCGCGAATCGCCCGTTCGGTCGTGCGCGTTTATTCCACCGTCACCGATTTCGCGAGATTGCGCGGCTTGTCGACATCGGTGCCGCGTGCGCAGGCGGTGTGATACGCGAGCAGTTGCAGCGGCACGACGTGCAGGATCGGCGACAGCGGCCCGTAATGCTCGGGCATGCGGATCACGTGCAGCCCTTCGTCGTTGACGATGTGCGTGTCCGCGTCGGCGAACACGTACAGTTCGCCGCCGCGCGCGCGCACCTCCTGCATGTTCGACTTCAGCTTCTCGAGCAGCGTGTCGTTCGGCGCGACCGTCACGACCGGCATCGCCTCCGTCACGAGCGCGAGCGGCCCGTGCTTCAGTTCGCCCGCCGGGTACGCTTCCGCGTGGATGTACGAGATCTCCTTGAGCTTCAGCGCGCCTTCGAGCGAGATCGGATAGTGCAGCCCGCGGCCGAGGAACAGCGCGTTTTCCTTGCGCGCGAACTCGTCGGACCACGCGATGATCTGCGGCTCGAGCGCGAGCACGCTGTTGAGCGCGGCGGGCAGGTGGCGCAGTTGCTTCAGGTAATCGGCTTCGCGAGCCGCATCGACGTGGCCGCGCAGCTTGCCGAGCGTCGCCGCGAGCACGAACAGCGCGACGAGCTGCGTCGTGAACGCCTTCGTCGACGCGACGCCGATCTCGGTGCCCGCGTGCGTGAGGAATTGCAGCTCGGTCTGGCGCACCATCGCGCTCGTCGCGACGTTGCAGATCGCGAGCGTGTGCGCATGGCCGAGCGCCTGCGCGTGCTTGAGCGCGGCGAGCGTATCGGCCGTCTCGCCCGATTGCGAGATCACGACGACGAGCGCGCGCGGGTTCGGCACCGATTCGCGGTAGCGGTATTCGCTCGCGATCTCGACCTGCGTCGGGATCTTCGCGATCGATTCGAGCCAGTATTTCGCGGTGAGGCCTGAGTAGTAGCTCGTGCCGCATGCGAGGATCAGCAGGCTGTCGATGCCCGCGAACACGCTGCTCGCACGCTCGCCGAACAGCGGCGGATCGAACGCGTCCGTTTGCGCAATCGTGTCGGCGATCGCGCGCGGCTGCTCGAAGATCTCCTTCTGCATGAAATGCCGGTACGGGCCGAGCTCGACCGCGCCGCCGTATGCGGCGACGACGCGCACGTCGCGCGCGGCGCGCGCGCCGTCGCGATCGACGACAGTCACGCCCTCGAGCGTGAGCTCGCAGACGTCGCCTTCCTCGAGGAACGTGAAGCGATCGGTGCTGCCGGCGAGCGCGAGCGCGTCGGACGCGAGGAAATTCTCGCGCTCGCCGAAACCGACGACGAGCGGCGAGCCCTGGCGCGCCCCGACGACGGTATGCGGCTCGTCCTTGTGGGTCACCGCGATCGCGTAGGCGCCGTGCAGTTGCTTGACGGCTTGCTGAACGGCCGCGAACAGGTTGCCGCGATAGAGGCTGTGGATCAGGTGAGCGATGACCTCGGTGTCGGTCTGCGACACGAATGCGTAACCCTTCGCGCGCAGCGCTTCGCGCAGCGGCTCGAAGTTCTCGATGATGCCGTTGTGCACGAGCGCGAGCGCGTCCGACGAGAAGATCGGATGCGCGTTGTGCGTGACGGGCGCGCCGTGCGTCGCCCAGCGCGTGTGCGCGATGCCCGTCTCGCCTTCGAGATGCGATTCGCGCACCTGCGCGTCGAGATCGGCCACCCGCGCGACGCTGCGCGCGCGCTTGGGCGTGCCCGGCGCGGGGGCGCCGGCGTCGAGCACCGCGACGCCGCATGAGTCGTAGCCGCGATACTCGAGACGGCGCAGCCCTTCGATCAGCACCGGAACGATGTTACGTTGCGCAACTGCGCCGACAATCCCGCACATGAAAATCTATCCTTCGAAACTCGACAATGATGCAGGCGCGCCGCTGCGCGCCCGAAAAACGGTTCAGCTCTTCTTCTTGACGGGGCGCACGTAGCCGCTCTTCGCGGTCTGCGTCTTGTCGTTGAGCACGAGCATGTCCGCGGCGACGTCCTTCCATACGGTCGTGCCCGCCGCCACCGTCACGCCGCGGCCGACGCGCACCGGCGCGACGAACTGCGTGTCCGAGCCGACGAACACGTCGTCCTCGATGACCGTGCGGAACTTGTTCGCGCCGTCGTAGTTGCACGTGATCGTGCCCGCGCCGACGTTCACGCGCGCGCCGATGTCCGCGTCGCCGAGATAGGTCAGATGGTTCGCCTTCGAGCCTTGGCCGAGCGTCGCGTTCTTCACCTCGACGAAGTTGCCGACGTGCGCGTCGGCGGCGAGCACCGCGCCCGGGCGCAGCCGCGCGTACGGGCCGACGACCGCGTTCGCGCCGACCGTCGCGCCGTCGAGATGCGAGAACGCGTCCACGCGCGCGCCCGCGGCGATCGCCGCGTGGCGGATCACGCAGTTCGCGCCGATCGTCACGCCGTCGGCGAGCGTCACGTCGCCTTCGAACACGCAATTCACGTCGATCGACACGTCGCGCCCGCACGCGAGCGTGCCGCGCACGTCGATGCGCGCCGGATCGGCGAGCGTCACGCCCGCGGCGAGCAGCGCGTCGGCGAGGTTGCGCTGATGAATGCGCTCGAGCTCGGCGAGCTGCGCCTTGCTGTTCACGCCGAGCGTCTCCCACTCGTCGTCCGGCTGCGTCGTGACGATCTCGAAGCCCGCTTCGATCGCCTGCTCGACGACGTCGGTCAGATAGTACTCGCCCTGCGCGTTGTCGTTGCCGAGCGCGCCGAGCCACATCGAAAGCTGCGCGGTCGGCGCGACGACGATGCCCGTGTTGATCTCGTCGATGCGCAACTCGTCGGGCGACGCGTCCTTCTGCTCGACGATGCGCGTCACGCACCCGGCCTGATCGCGCACGATGCGCCCGTAGCCCGTCGGATCGTCGAGCGTGACGGTCAGCACGCCGTAGCGGGCGTCGGTCGCGGCGTCGGCGAGGCGCTTGAGTGTCGCCGTGCGCGTGAGCGGCACGTCGCCGTACAGCACGAGCGTCGGCTGCGACGGGTCGAGCAGCGGCAGCGCCTGGCGCACCGCGTGCCCGGTGCCGAGCTGCTGCTCCTGCACCGCGAACTGCACGTCGGGCGCGGCGACGGCCGCGCGCACCTGCTCGGCGCCATGGCCGATCACGACGACGAGCCGGGACGGCGCGAGTGCGCGGGCGGTATCGATCACGTGGGAGAGAAGGGGCCTGCCGGCCAGAGGATGAAGCACTTTCGGCAGCGCCGAACGCATGCGCTTGCCGGTGCCTGCCGCCAAAATCACGATATTCATGGCGCCAGTTTCGTAGGGAGAGTTCGAAGCTGGCCATTCTAGCATGCGGGCCCCGTCCGGCGCGGCTGGGCAGCCGGGCGAGCCGGGCGCGGCGGCGGCCGGCGGGCGGGGGCGCGAGGTTCGTTCGAGCCGCACGAACGCCCGGAGTGCGAGTCGGCCGCGAGGCCGTCGACGGGTGGCCCCGAAGCGGTCGGGAAGACGGGCGAGGTCGGGCGGCGCGGGGGAGGAGGCGAGACGGATGTAGCGGGCGGGGCGCGATAGCGTGCGGCGCGCGGGCGAACACGCGTGCCCCGGCGGTGCGGGCCGCCGTGCGATGCGCGCCACGCCCGACGCACGCGGATGACGTATGCGCCGCGCGGATCGGTGGCGGCAGCGGCTCGCGGCGCGCTCGGGCCGCTCGGGCCGCGCGAGGTTCGCGTCGCGTGCGAGCCGTCAGCGGCCGCCGGTCGACTCGCGCCCGGGCGTCGGCGTGCGTCGGGCGTGGCGCGCGGGCGGCGTGCCGCGCGCGCCGTTCGCCGCGGATTCGTTCCGGCTTGCGGCGCGCGCTGCGATTGACGGATTACAGATCGTCGAACTGCACGATCGACACGGATTTCGCGCCGCCCGGCGCGCTCGCGTCGGTGCCGCACGGGTCCTCGTCGAACGCGATGTCGCCGTTCGGATCGGCTTCGCCCGTCGCGCGCAGGCCGGCGAACGGGAAGAGCCGCGCGTCCATCAGGTGCGAGGGCACGACGTTCGCGAGCGCGTTGAACATGTTGTCGACGCGGCCCGGGAAGCGCTTGTCCCAGTCGCGGATCAGCGCCTTCATTTCCGCGCGCTTCAGGTTCGGCTGGCTGCCGCACAGGTTGCACGGAATGATCGGGAATTCGCGCAGTTCCGCGTATTTCTCGAGATCGGTTTCCTTCGCGTACGCGAGCGGACGGATCACGATGTTCTTGCCGTCGTCCGATTGCAGCTTCGGCGGCATCCCCTTCAGCTTGCCGCCGTAGAACATGTTCAGCAGCAGCGTCTGCACGATGTCGTCGCGGTGGTGGCCGAGCGCGATCTTCGTCGCGCCGAGCTCGCCCGCGACGCGGTACAGGATCCCGCGGCGCAGCCGCGAGCACAGCGAGCAGGTGGTCTTGCCTTCGGGCACGAGGCGCTTGACGATGCTGTACGTATCCTGATTCTCGATGTGGAACGGCACGCCGATCTTCGTCAGGTACTCGGGCAGCACGTGCTCCGGGAAGCCCGGCTGCTTCTGGTCGAGGTTCACGGCGACGATGTCGAAATCGATCGGCGCGCGCTCGCGCAGCCGCAGCAGGATGTCGAGCAGCGCGTAGCTGTCCTTGCCGCCCGACAGGCAGACCATCACCTTGTCGCCGTGCTCGATCATGTTGTAATCGCCGATCGCCTGGCCGACCTGGCGCACGAGCCGCTTGAACAGCTTGTTGTTCTCGTACGCTTCCTTCTGCTCGCGGCGCGTGAGCGCGCGGCGGCCGAGCTCGGCCGCGTTCGCCTCGACGGCGGCGGCCGCTTCGGCTTCGTTCAGATGCGGGGTATGGGGCGCATTCATGCTCGCTCCTCGTCCTTGATGCGAAATACTTCGACGCCGACGGCGTCGCAATCGGGGTAGGCGTCCGGCTTCTCGGTGGACACGCGCACCGCGCGCACCGCGTCGTGCGCGAGCAGGCTCGCCGCGATCGCGTCGCAGAGCGTTTCCTGCAGATGGATGTGGCCGCGCGCGACGCACTGCGCGACGCTTTGCTTCATCAGATCATAGTCGACGACTTCGCGCAGCCTGTCCTCGACGGGCGTCGTCAGCGCGAGCGGCACGAACAGATCGACATTGATGACGACGCGCTGCTCGCCGCGCTTCTCGTGCTCGAAGGCGCCGATGTTCATGTACACCTCGTGGTTGCGCAGGTAGAGCCTGCGGCAATCGGCGAGCCTGGGATGCAGGAGGGCGGCAAACATGGTCGTTCCAGTCAAAGGGTGAGGCATGCAAAGGGGCGCGGCCGGGCGCGGCACCGAGATGCCCGCGCCCGGCCGCGCCCGTCAATTCCGTTCGTCCGCGGGCGGCGCGAGATGCTCGCCGCCGTCGACGGTCAGCGTCGCGCCCGTCACGCCGGGCGCATCCGCGAGATAGCACGCGGCGTCGGCGATGTCGTCCGCGCGCGGCGCGCGCCCGCCGACGAGCCCGACGACGCGCACCTTCGGCGCGAGCGCGAGCGCCTGCGCCGCCGTCGCGCGATGCAGCGCGGCCTGCGCGAGCGAATGCGACAGCCGCTCGGGCGCCGGATGAAACAGCGTTTCGTCGAGCAGATGAATCACGACCGCGCGCTCGCGTTCGTCGTCGCGCGCGGCGTCGGGCGTCGCGTCGGCGAGCGTGCGCGCGAGCACGAGCGGCGCGGCGACGCTGCGCGCCATCGCGCCCGCGAGCGACGCGTAGCCGACGTCGCGCGCGGTGTCCGCGACGGGCGCGGCCTGCGCGATCACGCAGGCCGGCCGGCCGAGCGCCGCGCCGCAATCGGCGACGAGCCGCGCGACGTCCGCTTCGACCGCCAGATCGGCGGCGAGCACCGCCGCGCGGCGGCCGAGCGCCTCGACTTCGGCGGCGAGCGCGGCGGCCGCGCGGGCTTCGTCGCCCGCCGCGGCCGCGAGCGCGACGTTCCAGCCGCGCCGCGCGAAGCCGACGGCGAGCGCGCGGCCGACGGCCGCGGCGTCAGGCGCGGGCCGCGCGGCCGGCGGCGCGCTCGGCGCTTGCGCCTGCTGCTCGCCGGCGCGCGGGGGATGTGCCGGCGCACCGGCTGGCGCCGATGCGCCGGGCTGCGCATCGCCCGGCCGGCCGGCGCCGATGGCTTGCCGCGCGCCCGCCCGCGCCGCCTCGGCGGCGCGCGCTGGCGCGGCGCCCGCTGGCGCGGCGCCCGTCTGCACGGCGCCCGTAATCAGCACGACCCGCGCGGTGCGGGCCGCGGATGTGTCGCAGGTGTCGGCTGGGACGGTCATTTACAATGCCGGGATGAATCCGAAAGCTCACGAACCCGCTAGTTTACCCGTTCCCGGCCCCGACGCGCTCGCGCAGTCCGACGCGCTCGCCGCGTCGCTGCGCGCCGAAATCGCCGCGGCGGGCGGATGGATCCCGTTTTCCCGCTACATGGAGCGCGTGCTGTATGCGCCGGGCCTGGGTTACTACAGCGGCGGCGCGCAGAAATTCGGCCGGCGCGGCGACGACGGCAGCGATTTCGTGACCGCGCCCGAGCTGTCGCCGCTCTTCGCGCAGACGCTCGCGCGCCCCGTCGCGCAGGCGCTCGCCGCGAGCGGCACGCGGCGGGTGATGGAATTCGGCGCGGGCACGGGCCAGCTCGCGGCGGGGCTGCTGAACGCGCTCGCCGCGCTCGGCGTCGAGCTCGACGAATATGCGATCGTCGATTTGTCCGGCGAGCTGCGCGCGCGCCAGCGCGAGACGCTCGACGAACAGGCGTCCGGCGCCGCCGCGCGCGTGCGCTGGCTCGACGCGCTGCCCGAGCGCTTCGAGGGCGTGATCGTCGGCAACGAAGTGCTCGACGCGATGCCGGTGCAACTCGTCGCGAAGCATGCGCACGGCTGGTGCGAGCGCGGCGTGTCGCTCGGCGATGCGGGCGCGTTCGCGTTCGCCGATCGGCCGCTCGCGCGCGCCGAGGACGCGGCGCGGCTCGCGGCGCTCGACGCCGACGAAGGTTACGTGACCGAGACGCACGACGCGGCGGCGGCGTTCGTCGGCACGGTCTGCGCGATGCTCGCGCGCGGCGCCGCGTTGTTCATCGACTACGGTTTTCCGCGCCACGAGTACTATCACCGGCAGCGCGCGCAGGGCACGCTGATGTGCCATTACCGGCACCGCGCGCACGGCGATCCGTTCGTCTATCCGGGGCTGCAGGACATCACCGCGCACGTCGAATTCAGCGCCGTCTACGAGGCGGGCGTCGGCGCGGGCGCTGAGCTGCTCGGCTACACGTCGCAGGCGCGCTTTCTGCTGAACGCGGGCATCACCGACGTGCTCGCCGAGATCGACCCGTCCGACGCGCAACGCTTCCTGCCCGCCGCGAACGCGGTGCAGAAGCTGATTTCCGAGGCGGAGATGGGCGAGCTCTTCAAGGTGATCGCGTTCTCGCGCGGCATCGACGGCACGCTCGACGCGTTCGCGCGCGGCGATCGTTCGCACACGCTGTAGCCGCCGGAGGCGATGCGATGCTGCGCTGGCTGCTCACCACGTTCATTGCCGTGATGGTGCTCACGCGCGCGTGGCCTTGGCTCGCGAAGCTCGGCGTCGGACGGCTGCCGGGCGACGTGACGCTCAGGCTCGGCTCGCGCGTCTATCCGTTTCCGTTCATGTCGACGCTCGTGATCATGGGCATCGTATCGGTGATCGCGCGGCTCTGGTGACGCCGAGCCTGCGGCGAACCGCGCTGCGCGATGCGCGGCGCGCGTTGGCGTGCGAGGCTGGCCGGCGCGCGAAATGCGTGCCGGCGGCGCGGACGCGGCGATGGGGCCGCATGCCGCCGAGCGTCACCCGCTTCGGGCGTGAACCGCTTGCATGAACGGCCGGTGGGCGCGCCGACGGGCAGCGGGCAGGCGGGCGGCAGGCGATGTGCTCAGGCGGCCCCGACGCGGGCGCATGCAACCGGCCGCCTGTCGCGCGCCGCGCCGCCCGCGTTCGCACGCGCGCTACAGCTACGGTTCGAGATCGCCGAGAATCCGATGCGCGAGCGCCTTCGCCTCGTCGAACGCCTCTGCCTCGTTCGCGCTCGTCGCCTCGACTTCGTAGAGCGTGTTTTCGGGGGCGCCGCCTTCGTCCCGGGACAGGATCACGTACCCCTGGAAGCGTCCGTTATCCGTCTTGCGGGTGTGCGCCTTGGCCGTGTAAAGGCCCTTCGTGTAGGTGTTGCCGCCGTCCATGATGCCTCTCCCGAGAAAGGACGCTCCCATCGTAGCATTCCGACGCCCGGCTTTCAGCGGCGGCAAAAACGCGCGGTGGGCGAGCTCGAGCGGGCCGCGCATGGCGGCGCCGGGGATCGGAGCGGGCGCCTCGGGCATGCATCGGGCGGCACGGTGCGAGGCAGGCGGCGTGCGTTCGTCGGCAGGGGCGCGACCGGTTGGAGAAACCTCTTCAGGAACACGTTGCAGGCAACCGCCAACCCGCCGAGAATCGCCCCGACGGGCATTTCATGCGCGGAACGTTTCCGCGCCGGCGCCCGCCGGCGCGTACGTCACGCCGCGACGAGCGCGACGACTTCGTCGAGCGTCGGCGCGTGCGCGCCCGTGTGCCGGCACGCCGCCGCGCCCGCCGCGAGCGCGAACGACAGATGCGCGCGCCAGCCGCGCGCCGGCACCGTCATCAGGCTGAACAGCAGGCCGCCGATCGTCGCGTCGCCCGCGCCGACCGTATCGGCCACCTCGATGCGCGGCGGCCGTGCGTCGATCGTCTCGCCGCCCGCGTAGAGCGTCGCCGTGTCCGGCCCGCGCGTGACGAGCAGCGCCGCGCGCGGGTTGAGCGCGCGCAGCCGCGCGATCGCGCTCGCTTCGTCGTCGCCCGCGAACAGGTGGCGCAGATCTTCGTCGGACACCTTGATCAGATCGGCGAGTTCGGCCATCCTCGCGAGCGTCGGCCGGTAGCTGTCCGTCATCAGATTCCGGTAGTTCGGATCGAAGCTGATCTTCACGCCCGCTTCGCGCAGCTCGGCGGCGAGCGCGACGAGCGTCGACGCGAGCGGCTCGCGCACGAGGCTGATGCAGCCGAAATGCGCCCACTTCACGTGCTCGCGCCAGCCGTCGGGCAGCCGCTGCGGATCGAAGGCGAGATCGGCGCTGTTCTCGCCGATGAAGAAATACGCGGGGGGCTGCGTCTCGTGGACGATCGCGAGGAGCGGCGCACGCTCGACGCGCTGCAGGAAGCGCAGATCGAGGCCGGCCGCCTCGCTTTCGCGCCACAGCTCGTCGGAGAAGCAGTCGCGGCCCACCGCGCCCGCGCACGCGCTCGGCGCGCCGAGCCGCGCGACCGCGCGCGCGACGTTCCAGCCCGCGCCGCCCGGGCGCGAGGTCCAGTGCGCGCCGCCGGTGCGCACCATGTCGGTGAGAATGTCGCCCGCCGATACGAATTGCGGAAATCCTGCGCTCATCGCGCGCCTCCATTGCGGCGGCGCCCGGCGCCGTCGGCCGCGTCGCCCTCGCCCCGGTGGCCGTGGTCGTCCGTGCCGCCGCCCTTGACGTCGCCGCCGCGCCCGCTGTCGTGCGCCGCGCGCGGGGGCGGGGCGCGGTCGTCGTCGCCCGCGCCGCCGCCCGCGTTCGCGCCGCGCCCGCTGTCGTCGCGCGTCGACGCGAGCGCGTGCAGCACCTCGTAGCACGCGCCCATCGTGTGATAGTCGGTCTTGCCGGCCGGGCTCTTCTCGTCGCTGTACTTGCGGTTGTCGCAGGTGAGGATCCGGTACCACGCGCCGTGGCGGTGATCGACGAAGTGCGCCCAGCTATAGCGCCAGATCTCGTCGTACCAGTCCCAGAAGCGCTCGCTGCCGGTGCGCTGCGCGAGCAGCGCGGCCGCCGCGAAGCTTTCCGCCTGCACCCAGAAGTACTTGTCGTGGTCGCACACCGTGTAGTCCGGCCCGAAGCCGTAGCAGAGGCCGCCGTGATCGCTGTCCCACGCGTGCGCGAACGCGGCGTCGAACAGCTCGATCGCGCGCGGCACGAGCCAGTCGAGCGGGCGGTGGCGCTCGAGGATCAGCAGCAGCTTCGCCCATTCGGTCTGGTGGCCGGGCTGGAAGCCCCACGGCCGGAAGATGTTCGAGCTGTCTTCCTTGTTGTATTCCCAATCGACCGACCAGTCGGCATGGAAGTGTTCCCACACGAGCCCTTGCGACAGCGCGGCCTGCCGCTGCACGATGTTCGTCGCGATCTTCTCCGCGCGATCGAGATACGTGAGGTGGCCCGTCGCCTCGTACGCAGCGAGGAGCGCCTCCGTCGCGTGCATGTTCGCGTTCTGGCCGCGGTAGCTCGACACGGTCCAGTTCGGTGTCGCGTCGTCCGCGTAGAGGCCCGCCGCGCGATCCCAGAAGCGGTGCTCCATCAGATCGAACGTATGCGCGATGAGCGGCTTCGCCTCTTCGACGCCCGCCATCGCCGCGTGCGCGGCCGCGAGCAGCACGAACGCGAGCCCGTAGCAGTGGCGCGTGCCGTCGCGCGTCGCGCGCTTCGCGCCGTCGCGCCATTCGATTTCCCAGTCGTAGCCTTCGTGCTCGGCGTCCCAGTGCGCGTCGCGCAGAAAGCGCAGCCCGTGGCGCGCGTAATCGAGATCGCGCGCGTCGCCGAAATGGCGGTACGCCATCGCATGGTTGAAGACGAAGCGGCAACTGCTGACGAGGTGGCGCGTCGTGCGGTCGTAGACGCTGCCGTCGTCGCGGAAGAAGTGGTAGAAGCCGCCCGTCGGGTCGAACGCGTGCGGCGCGTAAAAGCGCAGCGTGTCCTCGACGTGCGCGAGCAGGAACTGCGGGTCGCGAAAGCTCGCGACGTACGGCGCGGCGGCGGGCGGCGCGGCGGGCGCCGGACGGGGGGCGGGCGTGGCTGAGGTCGTCATGATCCGAGTACCGAGGTGAGGGTGCGCGGCGCGCGTGCGGCGCCTGCGCTGCTGGCCCGCGCGACGAGCTGCACGGGGAGGCTGAGTTCGGCTTGCGCGGGCGAATCGGCGAGCAGCAGCTCGACGCCTTGCCGGCCGAGCGCTTCCTTGTCGATCGCGAGCGTCGTGAGGGGCGGGGCCGCGTGCGCGGCGGCCGGGATGTCGTCGAAGCCGACGAACGCGATGTCCTCGGGCACGCGCACGCCGCGCTCGACGCACACGCGCATCGCGGCGAGCGCGGCCGCGTCGTTGTACGCGAACACCGCGTCGGGCAGCGCGCCGCCCGCATCGAGCAACTGCCGCATCGCGTTCGCCGCGCCGGCATCGGGGCCGAGGCTCGTGTCGATCGACAGCTCGAGCGAAGGATCGAACAGCATGCCCGCGTCGAAGAACGCGCGGCGATAGCCGAGCGCGCGCTGCGCAATGCTGTAGTGCGCGAGCGAGCCGCCGATGAACGCGACGCGCCGGCGGCCCGACGCGAACAGGTGATGCATCGCGAGCGCCGCGCCGCCCGCGTTGTCGACGTTGATCGAGCGCAGGCCGGGCGCGCGGATGTCGATGAGGACGAGCGGCCGGCCGGTCGCCGCGAGCGCCTCGAGCGTCTCCGGCTCCATGAAGCCCGCGACCGCGATCGCGTCGGGCGCGTGCGGGCGCATCTGGCGGATCACGTCGTCGGTCGGGCCCGTCGTCAGCAGCGACGGCACGATGCCGCGCTCGCGGCACGCGTCCTCGACGCCGTGCAGCACATGCGAGAAGAACGGCGTCGTCGCGAAGTTGTTGTGCTGGCGATGCAGCAGGAACGTGAGCCGCTTGATCCGCGGACGCAGTTGCGTCGGATCGTAGTTCATGCGGTGCGCGATCTCGACGATGCGCGCGCGCGTCGCCTCGGACAGACCGGGCTGGTTCTTGAGCGCGCGCGACACGGTGCCGATCGACACGTTGGCTGCCTGCGCAACGTCGCGAATGGTGGTGCCCATCGTTTGACCCGGGATGTTTAGGGTGTTGGCGATTGTATAGTAAAAATCGCCGCGAAACGTTCCGGGATAGGGCGGGTGCTGCTTATAAGCGCTTATTTATAAACGGTAAATGAGATCATAATCGTTTACTAAAAATACTAAACAAGACGGCGTGCCGACGCGAACGGCGTTCACGCGACGACTCGGAAGATCGCGGCGGCCTCGCGCAGCGCGGCCGCCTCGTCGGCGAGCGCGCCCGCGGCGCCCGCCGCCTTTTGCACGAGCAGCGCGTTGTGCTGCGTCATCTCGTCCATCTGCGCGACCGCGCGGCTTACCTGGTCGATGCCGGAACGCTGCTCGTCGGACGCGTGCGAGATTTCGTCGACGAGCGTCGCGACCTGCCGCACCGACGCGAGCATGCCGACGATCGTGCTGCCGGCGGCCTTCACCGTGTCCGCGCCGAGCTCGACTTCGCCCGTCACGTCGGCGATCAGCGCCGAGATCTCCTTCGCGGCCTGCGCGCTGCTGTGCGCGAGGCCGCGCACCTCCTGCGCGACGACCGCGAAACCGCGTCCCGCCTGCCCGGCGCGCGCCGCCTCGACGGCGGCGTTCAGCGCGAGCAGATTGGTCTGGAAGGCGATGCCCTCGATCGTCGACGAGATGCTGCGGATCTGCTGCGAGCGTACCGAGAGCGCCTCCATCCGCGCGATCGCGTCGCGCGCGGCGGCGTCGCCCTGTTCGGCCTGCGTCGATGCGGCGAGCGCGAGCGCGCTCGCCTGCCGCGCGTGGTCGGCGTTCGTGCGCACCGTCGCCGCGAGCTGCTCCATGCTGCTCGCCGTCTGCTGCAGGCCGGCCGCGTGTTCGTCGGTGCGGCGCGACAAGTCGTGATTGCCGTGCGCGATGTCGGACGTCGCGTGCGCGATCGCGTCGGCCGCGCGCTGCAGCGTGCCGATCGTCGCCGCGAGGCGCGCGCGCATCGCGTGCATCGCGTGCAGCACGCTGCCGGCTGCGGCGTCGGCCGCGTGCAGGTCGAGCGCGAGATTGCCGGACGCGATCTCGTTCGCGACGCTCGCCGCGTAGTCCGGCTCGCCGCCCAACTGCCGCGCGAGCGCGCGCGCCATCGCCGCGCACAGGATCGCGACGGCGGCGACGCCCGCGAGCACGCAGCCCGCGACCGCCCACTGGACGAGCCGCGCGACGCCGCGCGCGCGGTCGTACGCGCGTTGCGCGGCCTCGAGCTGGTTCTGGCGCAACTGCGCGGCTTCGCCCTTCACGCGTTGCGCAACGGGATCGAGCGTTTGCGTGACGACCCATTGCGCTTCGGACAGGTTGTTTGCCTTCAGCAGATCGACGGCGGGCCGGATGCCCTTGTCGCGCAACGTCGCCCAGTCGGCGGCGAGGCGCTCCGCCTGCTCGCGCTCGGCGCCCGCGCGCGGCGTCGCGCGAAAGTCGGCGAGCAGGCGATCGATCGCGGCGACGTCGCGCGCCGCCGCCGCGGCGACCGCTTCGGTTTTCGCGGCGGACGGATCGAGCACGGCGTCGCCGACCGCGTAGCGCGCCTGCGTGACGAGTTCGTCGACCGACGAGATTCGCTGCAGCGTTTTCGCGCGGTCTTCGAAGACGTGCGTGAGCGCGTCGCCGACGCGCGCGACCCCCGCGAGGCCGATGCCGCCCGCGGCGGCGAGCACGAGGACGACGATCGCGACGAGGATGCGCAGACGGGTCTTGACGGTGAGGCGGGTGGTGTTCATCGAGGGATTCCGGAGGCGGCGCGCCGCGCTCGTGACGCGTTGGGCCGTGACGAGAAGCCGGCTTAACGGCGCTGCGGAACCGTGGTTGAATGAATTTTTCGTGAAGCGATGCCCCGGTTTGGGGCGGCGGCCGCCGGCGGGCGCGCCGGGCGGGCGGGACGGCGGCGGCGCGGCGCCGCGAGGCGGGAGGGCGCCCGAGCGGGGAGCGGCGCGCTGTGCGGATCAGCGGGAGAGCGGCACGTTCGCTGCGCGTGGCAGCGTGGCGCGATGTGGCGGCGTGACGGGATGCCGATGCGGTTTCAGCGGAGATGGCGGGGAAATTCGATGCATCGACGCAGTCGGGAAATCGCGAAGCCGTGCGGCTGCTGCGGGGGGCATGGGGCTGCGGGAACGTCGGGTGCGGAGAAGCGGAGAAGCGGAGAAGCGCTTCCCCCTGCAAGCTTCGCCGGCGCAGGCGCGGCGGCCGTGCCGAGGCCGGCCCGCGTCGCCCGCCGCTCAGCGCTTCGCCGCGCTCGCGCCCGAACCGAGCGCCCCGGCGCCGGGCGCGTCCGCCAGCCGTTCGCGGCTCGTGTCGCGCGCGCCCCAGCGCTGCGCGAGCGCCGCGCAGGTCATCAGCTGAATCTGATGGAACAGCATCAGCGGCAGCACGACCGCGCCCACCGCGTGCGCGGCGAAGATCACCTTCGCCATCGGCACGCCGGCCGCGAGGCTCTTCTTCGAGCCGCAGAAGATGATCGTGATCTGGTCCGCGCGGTTGAAACCGAGCCGCTTGCTGACGACCGTCGTGACCGCGAGCGCGATCGCGAGCAACACGACGTTGACGACGGCGAGGCCCGCGAGCGCCGTCGGCGGGATCTGGTGCCAGAGCCCCTCGTTCACCGCTTCGCTGAACGCGACGTAGACGACGAGCAGGATCGAGCCCTGATCGACGAAGCGCAGCACGCCGCGATTGCGCTCGATCCAGCGGCCGATCACCGGCCGCAGCAACTGGCCGGCGACGAACGGCACGAGCAGTTGCATCACGATCGCGCCGATCGTGCTCCACGGCGACGCCGTCGCGCCCGTGCCCTGCGTCGACACCATCACGCCGACGAGCGCCGGCGTGACGAAGATGCCGAGCAGGCTCGACGCGGACGCCGAGCAGACGGCCGCCGGCACGTTGCCCTTGGCGATCGACGTGAACGCGATCGACGACTGCACCGTCGACGGCAGCGTGCAGAGAAACAGCACGCCGGCGTACAGCGCGGGCGTGACGAGCGGCGTGAGCACGGGCTTGAGCGCCAAGCCGAGCAGCGGGAACAGCGCGAACGTGCTGAGCAGCACGAGCGCATGCAGCCGCCAGTGCGTCGCGCCCGCGACGATCGCTTCGCGCGAGAGCTTCGCGCCGTGCAGGAAGAACAGCAGGCCGACCGCGATGTCGGTCGCCCAGTTGAACGCGTGCGCGGCCTCGCCGCGGCACGGCAGGAAGCTCGCGAGCACGACGGTGCCGACGAGCGCGAGCGTGAAGTTGTCGGGAACGAAGCGGGAACGCGCCATTTCGGGTCTCGATCGAGTGCGGTGGAGGCGCCGGCCGCTCGATGGCGGGCGGCGCGGCGAATGTCGGCCTGATATTGTCGTGGCCGGCGATTGAATAGGCAAATTCATTCGAAGAATCGATTAATGATTCGAATGCATGCCGATGCACGTTGCCGGCGCATCGCAACCTTACGGCGCAAACGCTCGAAAACAGGTGTCGCGGATGCTCCGAAACCGTATGCGGAATCGGAAAGCCGTGCAGTAACACGGTGTTACACCGATGCCTTTGGTCTAACACTTTTGCGCTCGACACGTTTTCGCCTCGCCCATAAATTACCGCTGAAAGGCGTGCGCGCGATTCAGGTGCGCGCGCGAGCAGAAAAGCAAGCGGCAGACCCATCATGATGACGGAACGGGCAATACGGAAGATCGGGCAGTGGGCGGCGGGCGTGACGTGCGCGCTCGCGGCGGTGCTCGTCTTCGCGCAGCCGCCGCACGGCGGCGGGCCCGGTTTCGGCGGCGGCCGCGGCGGCGTGCCCGCCATGGCGGGCGGCTGGCGCGGCGCGCCCGGCTATCTGCAGGCGGCGCCGCACGGCGGCGAGGCGCGGATCGGCGTGAACGGCTACCGTCAGCGCTGGGGGCTGCGCCCGACGCCGTCGTACGGCCGCTACGCGGCGCAAAGCCCGTACCGGCCGATCAGCGCCGAAGCGCGTCCGGCGCCGCATGCGTCCGGCCCGGGCAACGTGCCGATGCGCGCCGGCTCGATCCGCGCCGACGTCGCGCGCTACAACGAGGAGCGCGGCGGCCGCCCCGCGCCGGCGCCGCGGCAGGACGACTCTCAGCGCCTGCCGTTTTTCGCGCCGTTCTCGCGCAACTGAATGCCGGGCCGGGCGGCGCGCACGCCGCCGGCTGATGCAAATTCGCGACACTCGCGCGAAATCCTGCCTCGCATTTCCTTGATTACGCTATCTTTCGCGCCTCGTTGCGAGGACGACGCGCGCACGCCGGCGTTTTCCGCGCGTCCTTGCCCGCGCGCGTTCGGGCATGCGCGGGAAAGCCGTTCGCCGGTTTGACGCCGGCGAGCCGAGCACCGACGCCCGACAAATCGCCGGGAAGTTAACGCCGGCGCTATATCCGCAATAAGCCCCTCCTTTTTTGACCGGAAAAATGGCTCGGGAAGATGGCGACGCCCCCGAACGGCATCGCGTCTTCCGGACGTCGCCCGCCCGTTCGCCTCGCATCCGTTAGACGACAATCTGGAGATCACATGAAGTCATCCTTCAGCCGCGCGCTGCAAACCACTTTCGCGTGCGCCGCCGTGGCGGCGCTGGCCGCCGGCGCTTCGGGCGCGCGCGCGCAATCGAGCGTTCAGCTCTACGGGCAGGTCGACGAATGGATCGGCGCGCAGAAATTCCCCGGCGGGCAGCGCGCGTGGGGCGTGCAGGGCGGCGGAATGTCGACGTCGTACTGGGGGCTGCGCGGCACCGAGGATCTCGGCGGCGGTTATCAGGCGATCTTCACGCTCGAGGATTTCTTCCGCGCGCAGAACGGCCATTACAGCAGCTTCGACGGCGACACGTTCTTCGGCCGCAATGCGTATGTCGGACTCGCGACGCCTTACGGCACGGTGCGCGCCGGTGACCTGCCCCCTACAAACAGGGCCAGCCGGAGTCTAGTAAAGTTCGTTTTCGGAGAAGAAGACGAACATGAAGAAGCGCTTTACGGAACAGCAAATCATCGGGTTTCTGAAGGAAGCCGAGGCCGGTATGCCGGTCAAGGAACTGTGCAGGAAGCATGGGTTCAGTGACGCGTCGTTCTACACCTGGCGCGCGAAGTTCGGCGGCATGGAAGTCTCGGAAGCCCGCCGGCTCAAGGGCCTCGAGGTGGAGAATGCCCGACTGAAGAAACTGCTGGCCGAAGCAATGCTCGATATGGAAGCGTTGAAGGTTGTCGTCAAGGGAAAGCCCTGAGCCCGCAAGCCAAACGCGAAGCAGTGTTGGCGATTCGGGAGAAGGTCAACATCTCCGAGCGCCGCGCCTGCCGGCTTGTCGGGCTTTCTCGCAGCGTGCTGCATTACGACGCGAAGCCGGACCACGAGAATGAGGTGCTCGCGGCGCGTCTGGTGAAGTTGGCGCACGAACGTCGTCGATTCGGCTACCGCCGACTGCACGCCCTGGTGGAACGCGAAGGCACGCACGCCAATCACAAGCGCATCTATCGCCTGTACCGTGAGGCAGGGCTGGCTGTGCGGCGCCGTCGCAAGCGCCACGGCGTCATGATTGAGCGCGAGCAACTGGCATTGCCGGGCGCACCCAACGAGGTATGGTCAATCGATTTCGTGATGGATGCGCTTTCCAACGGCCGGCGCGTGAAGTGCCTGACCGTCGTCGACGATTTCACGAAAGAGGCTGTCGACATCGTCGTCGACCATGGCATCTCAGGTTTGTATGTCGCTCGGGCATTGGACCGTGCAGCTCGCTTCCGTGGCTATCCCAAGGCGGTGCGAACAGACCAGGGACCCGAATTTACGAGCCGCGCGCTTGACCAGTGGGCGTATGCGAACGGCGTCACGCTGAAGTTGATTCAGGCGGGCAAGCCCACGCAGAATGCGTACATCGAATCGTTCAACGGCAAGTTCCGCGACGAATGCCTTAACGAGCACTGGTTCACGACGCTCGCGCACGCTCGGGCAGTCATCGCGGCATGGCGTCAGGACTACAACGAGCAAAGGCCGCACAGCGCACTGAACTACCTTGCGCCGTCAGAGTTTGCGGCGAAACATCGGGCAACCGCGGACGCTCCTGCCGCTTTCCAGGAGTTGGTTTAAAGGGACTTTGCTAGAAGCCCATTGGCCCTATCGAAGGGGGCAGGTCATTTCCAGTGAACCTTTGCCGTCGCTTGGCGACATCTTATTTTCCGATACAAAACCGACTAAAAATCACCCCCAACAAATCATCGGACGTAAACTCCCCGGTGATCGAATTAAGCCGCTCCTGCGCGAGCCGCAGTTCCTCGGCGAAGAGATCCAGCGCCTGCGCATTCTGCTCCGCGTGCTCCGCCGCCCGCGCGAGATGCGCCTGCGCCGCGCGCAGCGCGATCAGATGCCGCTCGCGGGCGAGATACACGCTTTCCGCACCCGCCTGCCAACCGGCGATCCGCAGCAGCTCGCCGCGCAGCAAATCGATCCCGTCGCCGCGCTTCGCCGACAGCCGCACTTCACATACGTCCGCGCGCGCCGCGCCGCCGCCTGTCCGCGTCACCGATGCCGGCGCGCCCGTCAGATCCGTCTTGTTCAGCACGCGCACCACCGGCACGCCGTCCGGGAAGCGCGCGGCGATCGCCTCGTCGCCCGGGCCAAGCCCGCTTCTCGCATCGAGCAGGTGCAGCACGACGTCCGCCCGCTCGATCTCGCCCCACGTGCGCGCGATGCCGATCTTCTCGACCTCGTCCTCCGTTTCGCGCAAGCCCGCCGTATCGATAATGTGCAACGGAATGCCCTCGATCTGAATCGTCTGCGCAACCTTGTCGCGCGTCGTGCCGGCGATCGGCGTGACGATCGCCAGTTCCGCGCCCGCAAGCGCATTCAACAGCGACGACTTGCCGACGTTCGGCTGCCCGGCAAGCACGACCGATAGCCCCTCGCGCAACAACGCCCCCTGCCGCGCGTCGCCGAGCACGTGCGCGAGCCGCTCGCGGATGTGCGCGAGCTTGCCGCGCGCGTCGGCCGCCTCCAGGAAGTCGATCTCCTCCTCCGGAAAATCGAGCGTCGCCTCGACGAGCATCCGCAGCGCGATCACGTCGTCGACGAGCGCATGGATGTCGCGCGAGAACGCCCCGTCGAGCGAGCGGCCCGCCGAACGCGCAGCCGCCTCGGTGCTCGCCTCGATCAGATCGGCGACGGCCTCCGCCTGCGCGAGGTCGAGCTTGTCGTTCAGGAACGCCCGGCGCGTGAATTCGCCCGGCTCAGCGAGCCGCAGCCCATGCGCACGCCCGGCGTCGAGGCAGCGCTGCAGCAAGAGCTGCAGCACGATCGGCCCGCCGTGGCCTTGCAGCTCGATCACGTGCTCGCCCGTATACGAATGCGGCGCGGGGAAATAGAGCGCGATGCCGCGATCGAGCGGCTCGCCCGCGCCGTCGAGAAACGGCACGTAGCTCGCATGCCTCGGCATGAGTCGCGCACCGCACAGCGCATCGCTCAGCGCGCGCGCCGCCGCTTCCCCCGCTCGCCCGAGCGAAAGGCGCACGACGCCGATCCCGCCTCGGCCTGACGCGGTGGCAATGGCGACGATCGGATCGGAATCAGTGGCGAGCATGGCAAAAAATCTGAAATAAATGAAATGGAAATCAAAGAAACCGCGGATATCCTTGAATGTCAAATTGTAGCCCGGCCACGCAATAGTATTGCGCAGACCACGTTCCAGCCCGCCATTTTCCGCAATTTTCTGTTTATCTTAGTTGCGCTAATCAATTGATATGACAAATTCGGGGCGTCGCGCCGGCGAAACGACCCCGATCGCCGATCAGCAAGCATGAGCGCACCCGTCGCAGATCGCAACCTCTGGCATCCACCAGTTAAACCGTCCCTCAGTTGAGCTAAACATAACCCGATTGGTTGTCTTCCTGGCAGCGGTCGAACTGCACAATCTAGCCATGCCGACACACGAAGAAAAAGCGGCGTTCACCGAACGTCTCAAATTCGCCTTGTTGCGCAGTCCAGAAAAAGTGACCGGCGCGACGGAACTCGCTTTGCATTTCAATTTGCGTCATCACGGCGAGCATCCGGTTTCTCCGCAAACCGCGCACAAATGGCTGACGGGCCGCACGATCCCGACACCGGACAAGCTCCATACGCTTGCCGAGTGGCTTCGGGTGGATCTGCATTGGTTGCACTACGGCCCGCCGCCGAGCGCGGCGCGCACCACGCCGCAACCGCTGCCGCGCGACGAAAAGTATCCGCCGACACCGGAGACGATCGAGCTCGCGTCGAAAATCGAGGCGCTCTCGCCGCATCATCGGTATCTGGTGCAGGAGCTGATCGAGCAGTTCTACGGCGATACGTCCAAGCGCTGAGCCGCGCCGCCGTCTCGACAAAAAAGCCGCCCGACGAGAATCGGGCGGCTTTTTTTCATTCTTTCAGCCGAAATGATGTCCGGCGATCATGCCCGGTTCACCGGAGCGGCTCAAAAAAGGTCGGCTTGCGCCGCCCTTTTTCGTCAGGCGAAGGCGTCAGCTCGCCTTTTTCTTCGCCGCGGCGCCGCCGAGCGTGCGCGTGATGTAGTACTGCTGCGCGATCGACAGCACGTTGTTCACCACGTAGTACAGCACGAGGCCGGCCGGGAAGAAGAAGAACATCACCGAGAACGCGATCGGCATGAACATCATCATCTTCGCCTGAACCGGGTCCGGGGGAGTCGGGTTCAGCTTCGTCTGCACGAACATCGAGACGGCCATCAGCACCGGCAGGATGAAGTATGGGTCGCGCTGCGACAGGTCGTGAATCCACAGAACCCACGGCGCGCCGCGCATTTCGACCGACGCGAGCAGCACCCAGTACAACGAGATGAACACCGGAATCTGGATCACCACCGGCAGGCAGCCGCCGAACGGGTTCACCTTCTCCGTCTTGTACAGTTCCATCAGCGCCGCGTTCATCTTCTGCGGATCGCTCTTGAAGCGTTCGCGCAGCGCCTGCATCCGCGGCGTGATTTCCTTCATCCGCGCCATCGACTTGTAGCTCGCCGCCGACAGCGGGAAGAACACCGCCTTGATCAGCAGCGTGAGCAGCACGATCGCCCAGCCCCAATTGCCGACGAAGCCGTGAATCTTCTCGAGCAGCCAGAACAACGGCTTCGCGATGATCGTCACCCAGCCGTAATCCTTCACGAGCTCCAGGCCCGGCGCGATGCCTTCGAGCATCCGCTCTTCCTCCGGGCCGGCGAACAGGCGCGCGGACACGTCGGCCGACTGGCCCGGCGCGATCGCCTCGACCGGCTGCTTCACGCCGACGCGGTACAGCGTCGGGTCGATCTTCTCGACGTAGATGTCGCGCTTCGCGCCCGATTGTGGAATCCAGGCGGACGCGAAGTAGTGCTGAACCATCGCGATCCAGCCGTTGTCGGCGGACGTGACGTAATCGGCCTTGTTCTTGTCGATGTCGCCGAACGTGATCTTCTGGAAGTGCTTCTGATCCGTGTACACCGCCGGCCCGAGGAACGTATGCGAGAACATCGGCGTCTCGACCGACGAGTTGTCGCGCACGAGCTCCATGTATACGCTCGGCGTCACGGGCGCGGCGCCGACGTTCTCGATCTTCGTGTCGACGCCGATCACGTAGCTGCCGCGCGTGAACGTGTACGTCTTCACCACCTTCACGCCGCCCTTCACCGGCGATTCGAACGACAGCTTCAGCGTGTTCTGGTCGGCCGCGAGCGACGTCGGGCCGGCCACTTGCGCATAGACGTCGTTGTGATTCGGGAAATCGCCGCCGAGCAGGCCCGTGCGCGCGAGATACGTGTGGTTCGCCGTGTGATCGAACAGCGTCACCGACAGGTCGGGCTGCTTGCCGTCGCCCGCCTTCGTCAGCGTCAGCTTCGCGAGCGTGCCGCCGCGCGTGTCGATCTCGCCGTTGTAGACGTCGGTCGAGAAGCGCACGAGCTGCGCCTGCGCCGCGGGCGCGGTCGTCGCGGGGGCCGCGCCCGTCGCGGCCGCCGGCAGCGCATTCGCCGCCGCTGCCGCGCTCGCGCCCGACGCGCCATTGCCGTTAGTCGCGTTCGACGCGGTGTTCGTCTGCGTGACGTTCGGGAAGAACATCGACGGGCGTCCGTGGGACCGTTGCCAGTTGTCGAACAGCATGACCGCTGACATGAAGAAGATCACCCATAGGACGGTGCGTTTGATATCCATGCGTTGTCTCAGAGTCGATGGGACGACGCCTCAGCTTCGTGAGGAGCGTTACGTGCGTCGGAGT
Source organism: Burkholderia mallei ATCC 23344 (assembly GCF_000011705.1). Taxonomy (NCBI): domain Bacteria; kingdom Pseudomonadati; phylum Pseudomonadota; class Betaproteobacteria; order Burkholderiales; family Burkholderiaceae; genus Burkholderia; species Burkholderia mallei. The sequence goes on from NC_006348.1 coordinate 3,508,816, forward strand.
TGGGCGGCGGGACGAGGTCGACGCCGCCCGCGGAGAACGGATGGCATCGGCACAGGCGCCTGGCGGCAAGGTAAGTGCCGCGCGCGGCGCCATGATACTGGATTGCCTCGCGCGCGTAATCCGAACAGGAAGGATAAAAACGGCATCGGCTGCCGAGCAGCGGGCTCACGGCAAGCTTGTAGAAGCGCAGCAACGCGATCAGAACCGTTTGCATAGCAGTGGCGGCGCCGTTGCGCCGCGTTCGAGCCAATCGGGCGGACGGCTGGCTGCCGTCCGCGCCGGGCGCCGGCGCGTCACTCGGACGCGGGCTTCGCCCCGTTGCGCCGGGCGACCTCCCGGGCTGCCCGGTCGAGCAGCTCGCGGATCTCGCCTGCGCACAGCGCCGCGAGCGGCGCGGATGCGGCGCTCGGCATCGCCTTCTTGTCGAAGCGCGTATGCAGGCGCAGCAGAATGTCCCAGCCGGCGAACTCGGCGCGACGCGTACGAAACGCCTCGCGGGCGAGCCGCTTGACCAGATTGCGCGTCACCGCACGCGCGGCGTACTTCTTGCCGATGACGAGCCCAAGACGCGCATCGCGCCCCGTCGGCTTGCCGTAGATCACGAAGTGCGCGGTGCGCCGCCAGGGACGCAAACGAAAAACGGATGAGAATTCATCCGTTTTCAGAAGTCGCGCAGCTTTGGGGAAGGCGGCGGACGCTTGCAACGGAATCGAACCCCGGACAGCGGCTGCCTCGCCCGCATCGCTGCGGACGGCGGACACGGCGCGCGGCCCGCCCTTAGATGGCGAGACGCTTGCGGCCCTTCGCGCGGCGGGCGTTGATGACCTTGCGGCCGCCCGCCGTCTTCATGCGCACGCGGAAGCCATGGGTGCGCTTGCGGCGCGTCACGGAAGGTTGGTAGGTACGTTTCATGTTGCTCTCACTTGTTCGAGAATATCGGGAATCAGGGACCGCGTGCCCTCTCTTTCGAGGCAACCGGGCGAACGCAATCGCCGAAAATAACAGGATTGGTTTTCGCGGAACCCGCTATTTAAACCGTTTTTCTCTTGGCAGTCAATACGTTAGAGGCATACCGGGGCCGCATCGGCTGTGTCGATCGGCGGTTCCGCGCGCTGTGACGATCGTACGCCACCGGCCGCCCGCCCCTGTGGATAACTCCCGCGCGGCCCGCGTTTGGCGGTAGAATCTCGCCTTATCTCCAAGAATCCCGCACGCCGCCTCGGCCCGCGCCTGCGCTCAAACCCTTGTCGCGCAAGCGACCGAGGCACGTCCGCACGGCCGCACCGGGCCTTGTTGCGCATCCGCGACAAGGGCGGCCGCGCGCCGTGCGTGC